>NZ_JBGSLK010000137.1:0-50105 GCF_041740695.1 Haliscomenobacter sp.
GTAAAATTGGCCTGTTTTTTTATTGCCCCCACAAAAAATATGCTGGATTATTCTTTATTGAAACTCAAGTCATCCAGGTAAAACTGTGCATTGTTGGCCGTAGCTTGAAACTGGAATGCTTCGATGCGTTTTGAACCAGTTGCTGAATTTACTTCCCAGTTTGCGTCCCAGCTAGCTTTTTTAATCCCATTAATTGATAGCTCATATTTGTTGCTGGTAAAATCAATTGCGATTCCTACCGTCATCCACTGACTCTGTGGATAAGTAAACGAAATCACTTTGGAGTTTACGGTGATGATTCCGTTGCCATTGCCCGTGAAGTAAATTTGTGCGCCAACTTCGTTGGATGTATTCCCAGTGCTGAATCGTTTGATGATCCCAATTCGGGCGTTGCGGCCTTGGTATATCCAAAGTTTGGTCTGCAATTGATATCTGCCAGAAGTACGCGTTCCTGTCCGCAAGATTACATTGGGTTGGTCGTTTGTTTCTATCCCCTCTTTGTGGGCAAAATATGCGTACTGATTCAAAGCGTTTAAACTTTTAAAGACCTTAGCATCCAATTTTGCAGCAGTGCGGTATTTCACCCAGTGATTGGCTTGAGAGCTCAGATCATTGCCAGCGTTGTAATCGTCGAATTTATCCTTGATCAAAGTGCTGCCATTTCCGGTGGGTTGATCAGGGTTGCCATTGAGGTAGTCGCAATTCATTTTTAAAGTATAATGACTTTCCTGACCGCTAGGCCCATCTATTGCCAAAACATAGGAGCCTGCTGGCAAAAATACCGGACCGATCAGATCGCCATAGTCGGAAGTTGAGTTGGTAAAACTTTCTACAGATTTCAACTGCACAATGGAACTGGCCACACCATTGTCGTTGACTGGCTCACGTACGACGGTTCCCTCGAACAAAACCATGGCTAAATTTTCAGTGGTATTCCTCAAGCTAAGGGTAACTACGGCTGGCTGGGGCAGGGTTAGCGTATAGATATCATCGCGACCGTTGAGGCTTCCTACTAGATTGAATCTTAAATAAGTAGCATTGCTAAACTTGCTGGTGCCATCAGACAAAGTACCATTTATTGTATTGCCGCAAGCCATAGATTTGACAGCCTTCGTTGGAACGCTGAAAGAATAATTACTACGCAGTTCAGCTTGTTTTCTGCTGTCATCCATGCGAATTAATTGATCCGCATCATTTGCTGGATTATCGGTGGCTTTGTAGACTTCGATCTCGGCAAGGCCCGGGCGCCGAATGAGTCCATTTTCAGGATCAACTGGAGCATTCGCGTCTAATTGTTCGGCAATGGTTATGGTATCATTGGCATCTTTTTCACAGGAAAATGCTATGGCAAAAACGGTGAGAACGAGCGAAAAGAGTTTGACTTTCATGTTGGTTGATTTTTAAGTCTTTAAGATTGAGCTTAGATTTATTCAGCGATGCTGGATTAGCATCGCTGAATTATTTTTTAGAGCAGTAATGTCCAGCTAGTCACTCCCGCCGCAAATGCAAAAGACCAATTGGTGTAAATTTGGCCATTGCAACCTTTAACCTTGGCACTGTGACTCAGAACTATTTGCTCTGCTGCTGGGTATTCCACACAGTTCACAATGGTGCCAATGGTACGCATATTAATTTTTACTGGATAATTAGCAGAATAGGCACCCACATAAATGCGATCTTCATAGTTTTTCAGATCAGTGCTCCGGAAGCTCATTCTATCCGTCTCTGCAGCAGCAAGCGTGCTACTACGAATGAGGCGGAATACAGCGGTTTCATTGTCGTAACCATAGATGTACAAGTTGGGGTTGGCAGCAAGTACACCCAGAGTTTTAGATAGGTCAACTTCATGTTTTCTGGAGCGAGGGTCGGGCAGGTTGGCACGGTTTACAAAATAACCATGCCAGGTGTTGGCGGCTAAATTGACATCTACATCTCGGAGGTACTCCACCATGGGGCTTTTTTCCAGGGGATTGGCGGCAAGAATTTCCGCATCTAACGTTTGTGCAAACGTAGGGGTCGGTACAACCGTTTCTGTCAATTCATTAACAGTGAGTTGATCTTCACTTTTTTCACAAGAAAAGCTTAAGACGATTTGGAAGGCGATCAGTAGAGCAATTAATTGTTTCATTTTCAGTTGTTTTTCTGTGTTGATTAAGTATGGATGACGATACAAAGATGGGGGTGAAATAAGCCCTAAACACCATCTTTAATGACGATTCGAAAAAACTCCCCCTTTTTGAGGAGGTAATTTGTAGCGATTGGATTGGACTTTTTTATAGGAAAAACATAAGCACAAGCAGCTCTATTTCTAAGTTGTATGACTTGTATTTGGCTTGATAATGCCTTTTTTGATGAAACTTTTACTTTTCCACATTCTCGTTTTTCCGGCATAAAAATCTTAAGTTTGTCGTTTGTCCGTAAGCAGCGAATATTACCATTATGGCGGAACCCAAAGATCCATCGATCAAAAAAAATGTGAATTTGACTGGTCGGAAAACCCGTTCAAAGAACGAGGACCTATCGACTTTTGTCTACGGCAAAGTGCCACCACAGGCCATTCCGCTGGAAGAAGCCGTATTGGGTGCGTTGATGATCGATAAGGATGCCTTGACCGCCGTATTGGACATCCTCCAACCCGAAAGTTTTTACCTGGATGCACACCAATTGATTTACCGCGCCATGTTGCGTTTGTTCGAACGCTCGCAACCCATTGACTTGCTGACCGTTACCGAAGAGCTCAAAAAAACCGCCCACCTGGAAGCCATTGGTGGACCCTACTACCTGGTGGAATTGACCAATAAGGTAGCTTCTTCGGCCAACATCGAATACCACGGGCGCCTCATCGCCCAAAAATTCATCCAACGTGAATTGATCCGGGTTTCCAACGACATCATCCGCAATGCTTACGAAGACACCACCGATGTATTCGACCTCCTGGACGATGCCGAGCAGGGGCTGTTTTCGATTGCGGAAAAAAACATGAGTCGCAGCTACGATACCATGAGTTCCCTGGCCGCCAAAGCGCTCAAACAAATGGAGGAATTGAAAGGTAAGGAAGACGGCCTTACCGGGGTTCCCACGGGTTTTGTGGATTTGGACCGGATTACGTCCGGCTGGCAACCTTCCGACTTGATCATCATGGCGGCACGCCCAGGTATGGGTAAAACCTCGCTGGTACTTTCCCTGGCCAAAAATGCGGCCCTGGACTACAACAAAGGGGTAGCGGTTTTTTCTTTGGAAATGGCCTCCATTCAGTTGGCGCAACGTCTGATCTCCATGGAATCGGAAGTGCCCCTCCAAAAAATGCGCAACGGACAACTCGAAGAAGATGAATGGAAGCGCCTCAAGGAAGCCATCGAACGTATCAGCGACGCGCCAGTATACATCGACGATACACCAGGCATCAACATCTTCGAACTCCGCGCCAAGTGCCGCCGGATGAAGATGCAATACAACATCCAAATGATCATCATCGATTATTTGCAGTTGATGAGTGGCGGTGGCGAAGCCGGGAAAGGTGGCAACCGCGAACAGGAAGTATCCGCTATTTCGCGTGCGCTCAAGGGCCTGGCCAAGGAACTGAGTGTACCGGTAATCGCCTTGTCGCAGTTGAGCCGGGCGGTGGAGACGCGGGGTGGGAGTAAAAGGCCGCAGTTGTCGGACTTGCGTGAATCGGGCTGTTTGACAGGCGATGCAAGGCTACAAGATGCCCATACAGGCCAGTTTTACACCATCAAGGACTTGGCAGAACGACCTGAACAAGAGCCAGTATGGGTGGTTTCGATGGATCAAGACTATCAATTAAAGCCATTTAAGTTGCTTAAAGCCTTTTCATCGGGACAAAAACAAGTTTTTGAACTGGTGACCCGGACGGGCCGCAAAATCAAGGCTAGTTCTAACCATCCCTTTCTGAAATTTGAAGGATGGGCTCCTTTGGAGGCTTTAAAAGTTGGGGATAGAATTGCGGTACCAGACTTAATTAATGAAATAGCAAATAATTCAGCGTTGGAAAACCCGATTCCAAGCAACACAATTTGGGATGAGATCATTGCCATCAATCCTTTAGCCATTGAAGAAGTTTATGATGCAACCATCGAAGAATCGCACAACTTCGTTGCCAACGACATCATTGTCCACAACTCGATCGAGCAGGATGCTGATATGGTGACATTTATCTATCGCCCAGAATACTACCAAATTCTCGAAGACGAACAGGGCCAATCCCTCAAAGGCATCGCCGAAATCATCATTGCCAAAAACCGCCACGGGGCACAGGATACCGTGAGACTCAAATTTACGGGCGAGTTTGCACGCTTCAGTAACCTGGACGATCCTGATTTTGGCAGTTTCCCCAGCGATGTGTTCAGCAACCCACTGCCGAGCAACATCATTACCATGCCTTCACGTTTCAACGATGAGGAGGACATTCCATTCTGATTTCACAGGATAAAAAGCCCATTTTGCAGACAAAGCCTCTCGATTTGCCAATCGTTTGGGTGGAGGATTTTTAGGGACAGTATTTTTGGTTCATCACAACCAAACTTATGTACTGCATCGAAACCACCCACTTAAGTCACCAATTTGCCCCTGGCAAAAACATCCTGGACGACATCAATCTCCAGGTGCCTACCGGGAGCATTTACGGTTTTTTAGGCCCCAACGGCGCCGGAAAAACCACCACTTTGCGCCTAATTTTAGGGCTGCTCAAAAAACAAAAAGGCGAGATCCACATTTTTGGCCAAAGCCTGGCCCAAAACCGGGTTGCTATCCTGCGCAAGCTGGGCTCACTGATCGAAACACCTTCCTTGTATGGGCACCTGACCGCCGCCGAAAACCTGCTTTTGCTGCAAAAAATTTATCAGTGCCCCAAAGCCCGCATCCCGGAGGTATTGGAATTGGTGGGTTTACCCGATACCGCCAATAAAAAGGTCAGTCAGTTTTCGCTGGGCATGAAACAACGCCTGAGCATTGCCGTTGCCTTGCTCAATCAACCCGACCTGCTGATCCTGGACGAACCCACCAATGGCCTCGACCCCAATGGCATCATTGAAATGCGCGAGTTGCTCAAACGACTCAATCAGGAGCAGCAGATCACCATTCTGATTTCTAGCCACCTCTTGGGCGAAATTGAAAAACTGGTGAGCCACGTAGGCATCATCCACAAAGGGCAGCTGCTATTTGAAGGGACTTTACAGGACCTGATCCAAAAACAACAGGAAAGCTCCTGCTTGAAACTCAGCACCAATGACAATGCCCGTGCTTTGCAAATCCTGCAAAGCATTTACCCTGCAGCTCAACAGCAAAATGGCAAGTTGGCTTTACCTCCCCTTGCGAATGCCCAAATCGCGGAAGTAAACCGCCAGCTTCTACAAAATGACCTGGAGGTGTATCATCTGGCCATTGAGCAAAACGACCTGGAAAGTATTTTTATGGAATTGGTTAAAAATTAAAAAGATGAACGCAACGCTCTTTTATAGCATTCAGAGCGAATGGATGAAGACCAAACGCAGCGCAGCTTTTTGGCTGGTGCTCCTTGGGGGCTTTTTTACCCCAGGTATTTTGTGTTTAATTTATATGGTGTACATTGAAAAAGTGGCACCAGCCTATTCTGAACCAAAATTTTGGATCAAGTGGTACCTCAATGGTTGGGAGTCGATGGCCTATCTGTTGCTGCCCATGGGTATTGTATTGGCCACCAGCCTCATTGCCCAGTTGGAATACAAAAACAACGCCTGGAAGCAAGTACTCACCACTCCACAAAGCCTCAGTACCGTTTTTATTGCCAAGTACACGGTGGTCTTACTCATGATGTTTCAGCTATTTGTTTTGTTTACCATCGGCATGTATTTTGCGGGAGCACTCCCCGCCTGGTATTATGGTCATGTGCCTTACCCCAAGGGGCCATTCCCCTGGCGGACCATTTTGCAGATGAGCACCTCTTTTTACATTACTTCTTTGCCTATTTTGGCTTTGCAGTATTTTTTGAGCATTTATTTCAAAAATTTTATGGTTTCCCTTGGTGTGGGGATTCTGATGGTAACCGCAGCTATTACAGCATTATCCTGGCGCTATGTTTACCTCGTGCCCTATTCCTACGGCGGGATTCACTTTATGCAGTTACAAGGTCGGATGCGCTTCAAAAGCAACATCCTCGACATCCATTACCTGGCCTTGATTTATTTCTTTGGATTTACCCTGCTTAGTTATGTTCTTTATCTTACCAAAAAAGAAAAAGGATAAGATGCGCAGATCAATCATTGCTTTGTTGCATGTGGGGTATTGGTTTTTGTACAGCTTGCTTTGGGCGCTGATTATCCTGTTGGTGGCTTCTGCAACCCGCCCGGACAACAACACGCCTCTACAAACCTGGCGCTTCATTTATTTCATTGGCGCCTTTGGCATCATTCCGGCAATCCTGGGGTTTTACACTTTTTATACCTGGTTGTTTCCGCAGTTTTTACAAAAAGGGGAAATTTTAGCGTTATTCTTGGTCGGGATTTTAGCCGCCATTGGCTGCGGAGTGTTGAGTGCGGCGATCATGTTGGTAATGTTTCCCGATTTTTCCTTTTTTAATGATGGGCTCAATTCTGGAGGAGTAATTGTGATGATATTGACCATTATTGCCATACTAAATGGTGGAGTCGGGCTGGTCGTTAAGGGCTTCATCAGTTGGTACAACGAAACCAAACTCAAAGAAACCTTGGCACAAAAAAACTTTGAAATGGAGCTGGCCCTGGTGAAATCTCAAATCAACCCCCATTTTTTGTTCAACACCCTCAACAACATTGATGTCTTGATTGGCAAAGACGCGGCCCGGGCTTCGACTTACCTGAACAAGTTGTCGGACATCATGCGCTTCATGTTGTATGAGACCAAAACTGAAAAAATTCCCCTTTCTAAAGAATTGGCCTATATTGAAAAATACGTCGACTTGCAACGCATCCGCACCGCTACGCCCAATTATGTGGAGTATGTCGTGGAGGGCGAGGTACATGATCGGCTGATTGAGCCGATGTTGTTCATCCCTTTGGTAGAAAATGCTTTCAAACATTCAGCGCTGCGCGAAAAAGAAAACGCCATTCAAATTCGGATTTCGATTGCCGATAATCAACTGGTTTTTGACTGTACCAACAAATACAAAGAAGGTGCCCAACACCCCCAGGATTACGGCGGTTTGGGCATTACGTTGATCCAAAAAAGATTGTTGTCGCTTTATCCGAAAAAACACCAGTTGGAAATCTCAAAAAATGGCGATACTTACCAGGTCAAATTAACGCTGCACCAATCATGGAAATCCGCTGCATTATAGTTGAAGACGAACCGCTGGCGTTGGAACGCACCAAGGGGTATTTGCAGAAACTGCCTTTTTTGACCCTGCTCGCTGCCTTCGACAATGCTACCGATGCGCTGGTTTTTTTACAAACTGAAACAGTCGACCTGATTTTTTTGGACATCAACCTGGGGGAAGTATCGGGGATTCGGCTTTTGGAAACCTCCAAAATCAATAGCCAGGTGGTGATCACCACCGCGTACCCGGATTATGCCATCAAGGGTTTTGACTTAAATGTGTGTGATTACCTGCTAAAACCCTTCGGCTTTGAACGTTTTGTGCAGGCGGTGGATAAGGTGCGCAATAACCTAGAAAAAACCGAAGCCCTACCGGATAAAAAATTCATTTTTGTCAAAACCGAGTGCCGCCTGGAAAAGGTCATGCTGGATGAAATTTTGTACATCGAAGGGATGCGGGACTATCGGGGCATTCATACCCTGAACAAACGGATCATGACCTTACAAACCTTTGGTGAACTGGAACAAGAAATTCCAAGTCATTTGATTTGTCGGGTACACAAATCTTACATGGTGGCGATTGATAAAATTGAGTCGATTGAAAAGGAGGTGATCAAGATTCGGGAGAAGTATGTGCCTATTTCGGAGACGTATAAGAAGGGATTTTGGAAAGTGATTCAAGGGAAGGAATAAACTCAAAGCCTTTCTTTTTTTCTAAATTCAACTAAAAGTTTGGATCTAACTTTAAATCTTCCTAATTTTGTAGCATAAATTCTAAACGGCTCTGGCATCATTGCCCTTGTTTTTTAGCTTGGCCTTTTTATTTCCTTATCCATCCACGGTTTTTTATCTTCACGCTTATGAGTTACGCAATCGATTTGTACAGTGGTATTGGCGGTTGGACACTTGGAATGAAGTTGTCAGGTATTACCAATTTAGCTTCATTTGAGTGGTGGAACGAAGCCAACCAAACGCATAACTTGAATTTTGGTACGAACCACCGCGAAATAAACATCCGCGAAATAAATATTGAGAAAGATTTGACCTTCGACCATAAGATTGATTTTGTGGTAGGTAGCCCCCCCTGTACTCAGTTTTCCTTTGCCAACAAGGGGGGTAATGGTGACATTCAGGACGGGTTGGTAGACATTTACAAATTTCTAGAAATTGTAGAGGCGTTAAAGCCGAAATACTGGGCCATGGAAAACGTTCCTCGGGTTGCCGGAATCTTGGAAAAAGAAATCAACGAGGGCTCGCTACAACGTTTCAAACCCTTGGTGAAAACCATCATGACCGTAGATGCTGCGGACTACGGCGTTCCTCAGAACCGCAAGCGCATGATTGCAGGAGACTTTCCCATTGAACTCTTTGTCGCCTACAAAACCAGAGCCAAACGAACCACCCTTGGTGATGTTTTGCATGCACTCAGCCAGGATGTAGTAATCGACCCTAACTATGGCTATCAGGTGCCCAAGGCGGAAGTAACGGAGCTGGAAAACGAAGTGAACCTGACCGAAGAAGAAACCCGCATCAACAGAGACTCAAAAACTTACCATCCGGTTTACAACAAAATGTCCTTCCCTGATAAACTTGATCGGCCCAGTCGAACCGTGACGGCCACCTGCACCAGGGTATCGCGGGAAAGTATCGTTGTAGAATCTGAAAGTGGCTTCAGAAGGCTAAATGTACGGGAGCGTGGGGTTTTACAAGGTTTCCCGATCACTTATCAATTCTATGGAAGGACGCTGAACGCCAAGTTCAAAATGATTGGCAATGCGGTGCCGCCCATTTTGACTTATTACATTTTTCAGAGCATGTTGGAGGTACAGCCCCAAGATTTAAAATTGCCCTCGGCCTCTTCCTATTATCACGAAAAACCGCCCTTCAAGTCCTTTAAATCGAACCTTGGATTACCTGCTAAAAAATATCCGGCAAGTAGAAAATTTCAGTTTTCAGTCCCAAATCTAAGATACGGGAGTGGAGTTAGGTTTGAACTTTCCAACAACCCCAAGTCCAAAAAACAGGATTGGTCCTTCAAGTTTTACCACGGCAATTCCAAAAACATCAAGGAAATACCACTCAATGCCGAGGTTAAAAACGCACTGGCACCCATTGTGAATACTTCCCGAAATACCGTCTTTAATGACCACATTGATCAACTCAGCGAAAGATATAAAGACTACCATTCCAGCAAATTGCAGGAACTATGGATTTCTACCTATTCCGACAATGAAGTTTTTAATTTTTTGGACCATATTGGGAATTGCGTTCGCGATATTTTAAATCAGGCCGAGTTGAGCGACATTGAGTCTAGTGTCGTAGAGGCTATTGTCAATGAAAAAAACAGAAAACTCGAAGAAAATAAAGACAGCCTGCTAGTGGGTTTTTACTTTCTGTCTAGCTTGAACAATAAAATTTTCGATCAATGAAAATTGGTGCAATGTACTCCCATCTCAGTGGTTTTGAATGGATTCAATACCACCAAAAAGCCATGTGGGAAGAAATAGAAGAAATTATTCAAGGAATTAATGCTGAAGATTTTAGAACCAAAATCAGTCTTGAAAAAACGATGAGGGGCAAATCCCTGTTTAGCCCCGCCGATTTAAACATTAGGATGAAAACGGAGTTTGAAAGCCGAGGCTGGTACGAGAGCCGCACAAATTACTGGGTGACTGATGACTACAAACTCATTGGCAAAATCATGCACCTGCAAGAAGAGGAACAAAAAACCATGATTGTAGAGGCGGGCAAAAAACCAATTAAATCCTACAATCAAACTGATTTTGTGAAAAACCGAATCGCCGTTGAAGTCCAATTTGGAAAATACAGTTTCATCGCCTATGACCTTTTTGTCAAACACATGGCTTTTTTCGTTGGTGATGCCATCGATGTTGGCATCGAAATACTGCCCATGAAAGTCATGCAGGCTGAAATGTCTTCAGGGCCCGGGTATTATGAAGGAGCACTGTATGATTTGGCGAGGCAAGGGCGAGGGGTGCCTGCGGTGCCTCTGGTGTTGATTGGGATTGAGCCGTGAAAGTGCGTCGGCGACGTTGAACCAGTGCTGCCCTTTGAAAGCTACGAGGCAAGACTTTACCTAATGAGTATCAATAATGACTTTCAATGGCTAACCCTATTGATTGGTAAGAATCCTTTCGTAATCTTCTCTGGTGATGTTTTTCTCTGCTATCACCCGATCCAGTTCTTTTTGCAAGGCATTGTTGTAATAGTCAAGCAAGATATTTTGAATGGCATCTAAGTCTTGAGTAGAAACTGGTCGACTAAACAGGCGCAAAAGCATAAGTTGAACCTCATTGAGTGGCTGAGTTGCAGCTGCATGTTCAAGCATGATTTTTTCTTTTTTGATTGCAAGTTAAATAAACCCAAAGAAACAATCAACCCGTTTCAGGTTTTCAGTTTTGTCGCCATTCGCTCTCTTGCACTTCACCCCAGCACCTCCTGCAAAATCTGATGCGAATGAATCTCCGGCAAATGCTCCAGATGCAGCCGATAATAATCCAATAACTTGCTCAACAACTGCCGCCGTTGCCCGGCGGGTAAGCGTAAAAGATGGCATTCCGTGAAGTTGCTGTTCAGTAAGGCATAAAAAGCCTTGCTCAGTTCCAAATCCAGGCAGTAGGCAGCAGCGGGGGAATTGTCGGAAAAAACACCTTCCTGAAGATCGAACACTGGGGTATCCAAAGTCAAATCACCTCCTGGCATAAAACCCAAATATGCGCTCAGCTCAACCAGAAAATGTAAGTGCAAGTTGGCAATGGGCTGCTGGGTTTGATCCAGAAACTGAAAAGTTTGGTACAAAAAATTGAATAATTCCGGATTCGCTTCTGCTTCACGAATGGTTTTGCGGGCGATTTCGGCCATGAACAAACCTACCGCACTCTTGCGCACATCAAAAGGGATGGCGCGGTACACACAAGCTGATTTGATCTCCTTGATGCGGCTGAGCCCTTTGTCTTCACGTACGCCTGCTACCATGTCCACCAAAGTCATCACCTGGTAGATGCTGGCGTTGTGTTTCGATCGTTGGCTTCGTACCCCATTGACGATATAACTCTGTAGACCTCTGGCCTCAGTGTAAATGTCGACAATCAGGCTACTTTCAGAATATTTCAGGGCACGAAAAACAATTCCACGGGTTTCGATAAGCATGCGCAGCGGATTTAGAGCAGTTGGCGGGCACGATTAAAACATCAGTTTAACCCCAAATGTTAAATTTAATCTAAAGTTTCAGGAAAGTTATCGATTTCTACTTGACACAGCCATCCTTTTGGTAATAATTTTGTCCTTGGTAGAAATAAAATTTTAAATTTTTCTACCCGACTTTAAAAACCTATTGTCATGAAAATCCTGTTCTCTGCTCTGCTGCTGACTTGTTTGTTGAACACTACTTGGGCTGGTCCCTTAACTACCGAACAATTGCGCAGCAATTTAATCACCAACACCTGGCGGGAAACCGACGCGAACGAATGGACCGGTTTTGGACTACTGATGGAATTTAACGATAACGGCGTAGCGACTGTCATCAACAATACCCATGCCGAATGGCCTGCCATGGCCCGTTATACCTGGACTGTCGATTTGCAACGCGAGACGCCAGTCCTCTCCTTCCGGGATTACACGGGTAGTACCTTCCGTTATACCGCAGTACAAACCTTACGGGGGCTGGACTTGTTGCCCTTCGATTCTGAAACGCGTACCGTTGTTCACCTAAGCTCCGGCAATCGAGTGAATCCCCTCCTATGGACCAAAACGCAACAAACCCTGCTCGGCTCCTGGGAAAACACCATTGCTGCCACCGCAGCCAATAGCCAGGTGCCTCAATTGCGCTTCAATGTGGACGGAACTTACTCCTTGTCTTGGGGCCACATCAATACCTCTGCTCAAGTACGCGAAGCTGGTCGCTGGATGCTTTCCAAGTGTAGTGATTTTATCATTCTGATGCCAGAGAGTAGCGACACGCTGGAATACGCGAAGGTGCGTTTGATCAGTGCCGACGAAATGGTAGTAGAACAACTGGTGGTCACCAAAGGAAGTTTGGTGGTCAATAAGGAAGTGAAGAATATGTTTTTTAATAAGTTGTAGGCAAGTTGAGAAGGTTGAGAAATTGAGAAGGTTTAGGCTACCGCGAGCGATTTTGACAATGTCCTTGTCTAAGTCGCTCGCGGTAGCCTAAACCTTCTCAACCTCCTTCAACTTTTCAACTATTTACGCATCCACATTAGCGTACTTCGCATTTTCCTCAATAAATTGGCGGCGTGGGGGTACTTCATCACCCATCAGCATCGAGAATACGCGGTCGGCTTCCATGGCGTCGTCGATGTTGACGAGGCGCAACATGCGGCGCTCAGGATCCATGGTGGTTTCCCACAATTGCTCGGCATTCATCTCACCCAAACCCTTATAGCGCTGTACTTTTACGGCGCTTTCATTGTTGCCGCCAAATTCTTCGGTGGCAGCCCGACGCTCCTCTTCATTCCAGCAGTACCGCTCATTTTTGCCTTTTTTGATCAAATACAATGGTGGTGCAGCAATGTAAATGTTGCCGTTTTCAATCAAGGGTTTCATGTAGCGGAAGAAGAAGGTCAGAATCAAGGTGGTGATGTGGCTTCCGTCTACGTCGGCATCCGTCATGATGACCACCTTGTGGTAGCGCAGCTTATTGATGTTGAGGATCCGGTCTCCATTGTCATCTTCTTCGATGCTTACGCCCAAAGCAGTGAAAATGTTTTTGATCTCCTCGTTTTCATAAATTTTGTGCTCCATGGCTTTTTCCACGTTCAGGATTTTACCCCGTAGTGGCAGAATAGCCTGGATGTGGCGGTTGCGGCCTTGTTTGGCGGTACCCCCTGCCGAGTCACCCTCGACGAGGAAAACTTCACTCTCGTGTGGGTCTTTGGAAGAACAGTCAGCCAATTTACCGGGTAAGCCACCACCCGCAAGCACGTTCTTGCGCTGAACCATCTCACGGGCCTTGCGCGCAGCGTGCCGTGCAGTAGCCGCCAGAATGACCTTGTCCACGATGCGCCGGGCTTCGCGGGGGTTTTCCTCACAGAAGTTTTTCAGCACGTCCCCTACACATTGGGAAACGATGGAGGTCACCTCGGAGTTACCCAATTCACCTTTGGTTTGGCCCTTGAACTGTGGTTCGGGTACTTTCACCGATACTACGGCGGTCAAACCTTCGCGGAAGTCTTCTCCGGAAATTTCTTCTTTCAGCTTTTTAAAAGCTCCCGAGTCTTCGCCGTATTGTTTGAACACCCGTGCCAGAGCCGAGCGGAAGCCACGTACGTGCGTTCCCCCTTCCCGGGTGTGGATGTTGTTGACGTAGGAGTAGATGTTCTCCTGATAGGACTCGTTGTAGATCATGGCTACTTCCACTTCTACATCGTCCCGGCGCGTCATCACATAGATTGGATCTGCAATCAATGGCTTTTTCGCCCCGTCTAGGTAACGGACAAACTCCTGCAAACCACCTTCGGAGAAGAACGATTCGGCCTTACCCGTTCTTTCATCCAGCATGCTGATGTGCAAGCCCTTGTTCAGGTAAGATAACTCTTTAACCCTGCGCACCAATAGTTCGTACTCGTAAATGAGGGTTTCAAAGATGGTTGCATCGGGCCGAAAGGTGATAATGGTCCCAGTTGTAGAAGATTCTCCGATCACGCGGACGTCACCCAGTGGTTTACCTTTGGCAAATTCCTGCACAAAAATTTTGCCTTCACGGTGTATCTCGGCTCTCAGGTAATCAGAAAGTGCGTTAACGCAGGAGATACCCACGCCGTGCAGACCACCCGATACCTTGTACGTATTTTTGTCGAACTTTCCACCAGCGTGCAATACAGTCATGACCACCTCCAACGCTGATTTTTGTAGCTTGTGGTGCATGCCCGTGGGGATGCCCCGGCCATTGTCCTTTACCGTAATCGAATTGTCTGCGTGTACAATCACTTCGATGTGGCTACAATACCCCGCGAGGTGTTCGTCGATAGAGTTGTCGACAGCCTCCCAAACCAAGTGGTGCAAACCTTTTGTGTCGGTGCTGCCAATGTACATCCCAGGCCTTTTGCGGACGGCCTCTAAACCTTCGAGTGCCTGGATGTTATCCGCGCCGTAGTCATCGGCGCTATTTGAATCCTGTAGATTCTCTTGCGTCTCTTTTACCATATCCATCCTGCAAAGATACGAAAAAACAACGGGATTTAGAAGAAAAAAATGAACAAAAATTCCGATTGTAGTAATTTTAATTGCCTGAAAATCAAATTTTTATAGTTTAATTTTCTACATCAAATATTGAATGCTCTTTTTCACTGCTTTCTAAGCGGTGAAATCAGGTGTTTAATAATTGTTTATTTTTGCCCAAGAGTAAAAAATGAATGGATGGAGTGGCAGATTGAAAATTTGGCAGCCCTTCCCCACTACAGTCAAAAACTCCTGGAAAATTTTCCTGATCGGCGGGTTTTTGCGTTTACGGGCGAAGTTGGAGCAGGTAAAACGACCTTTATTCAAAACATCTGTAAGCACTTGGGGGTTACTCATGTAGTAAGCAGCCCCACTTTTGCGCTGGTTAATGAATATTCCTATACTGAGGCATCAAGTGGCCTACTCCACTCGGCTTATCATTTGGATTTGTACCGTTTGCGGAGCATCGAAGAGGCTTTGGATATCGGGGTAGAGGACTATTTGTACAGCGGAAATTATTGTTTTGTGGAATGGCCGGAAGTCATTGAACCCTTGTTGCCGGAAGGTACCTTGCGGATTCATTTTGAAATGCTGAGCGATTCCCAACGAAAAATGCTAATTTTGTAAAAACAAAAGCGAGGCAAAGTCAGGCTATTTTCAGCAGGGCCTCTACTCGTTTTACTTCCTGAACTATGAGTGGTGGAAAAGAAGGAAATGGCGGAACGGCCATCGCTATACCCAAGTCTTTAACAGACTTCCAATACCAGACCCAACCGGAAACGCTGGACGTCCAGCAAAAATCGGAGAAGTTGTTCATTGGGGTCTCTAAAGAAAGTACGCTCCAGGAAAATCGGGTAGCGCTGGTTCCATCTTCGGTGGCAATTTTAGTGGGCTATGGTCACCGCGTAGTGGTTGAAACTGGCGCGGGAGAAAAAGCACATTTCACCGATCATCAGTTTTCAGAAGCTGGAGCAGAAATTGGCCACAGCAAGGAAGAGGTTTTTCGCGCCAAAATTTTGTTGAAAGTAGCACCGCCTACACTGGCCGAAATTGAGCTGATGCACCCCAACCAAATCCTCATTTCGCCGCTCCACCTGCCCATTATTTCCGGGGAATACATCAATAAACTCCGCCAAAAAAGGGTCATCGCCCTGGCCATGGAATACATCAAGGACGACCTGGACAATTTCCCTGTGGTGCGTACCATGAGCGAAATGGCGGGCATTCGGGCCATGCTTACGGCAGCTGAATTGTTGACCAGTACTGGCGGGGGTAAGGGAATCTTGCTGGGTGGTATTTCCGGGGTACCCAGTGCCAAAGTCGTCATTTTAGGCGCTGGAATTGTGGCCGAAAACGCCACTCGGGTAGCCCTGGGCCTCGGTGCTGAAGTGCGGATTTTTGACAACAACATCTACAAACTCAAACGCCTGCAAAATCAGGTGGGCCGCCAGTTGTACACCTCCTCTATCGACCCGTTTTACCTGCGGGAAGAATTGTTGACTGCGGATGTAGCCATTGGTGCCATCCATTCCAAAAGTGGTCGTGCGCCGGTGATTGTGAGTGAAGAAATGGTATCGCGGATGCGCCCGGGTGCCGTGATTGTGGATGTGAGCATCGATCAGGGTGGTTGTTTTGAAACCTCACGCGTGACTTCGCTGGATAAACCAACCTTCATCGAGCATGGCATTATCCATTATTGTGTGCCGAATATTGCCTCACAGGTGCCGCGTACGGCGTCGATGGCGATTAGCAATATCCTGACTTCTATCTTATTGCGTTCAGGTTCTACGAGCAGCATCGAGCATTTGTTGTTCAGCAATCCGGGTCTGCGGCATGGAGTGTACACCTACAAGGGCTGTTTGTGCAACGAATATTTGAGTGAACGTTTTCAGATCAAGTATACGAATCTGGATTTGTTGATTACGTCGCATTTTTAGGTGGGCTGCGCTTACCGCCAATGGCTTTATTTTAGTGTCATCTCAAAACACCACCAAAGCAATATATTTTTTAAATACAAAGGAAAAAAAGAGGACTCAAAGGACTCAAAGCAAAGCGTTGTCAACGTCTAACTTTGTGTCCTTTGAGTCCTCTTTTTTATTCTTTGTGCTAATTTTCTTTGTGTTGGTTGTTAGATTTAGAATTTTGAATAAAGGCCTCTACATCAATGCTCCACACTATTCAAATCATACTTCTTCAATAGCTCCTGGGTTTGCGCCAGAAGGACTTTCAAGTCTTCCGCGTTGTGCTCCTGCTCATCCGCTACCGGAACCACAGTTTCATCTGCATCCACAACAGGCTCAGATCCTCCTTCATTACGCTGAAAAAAGGCCGTTTCGGCCTCCTCCTCCACTGGAGCTTCCTGGCGGGAAGAAGTAATTTCAATGATATCTGGAATTTCGGCAATGGTTTCTGGATGGCTGGGCTCTACTGCTTCAATTTCTGCTACTACTTCAGGCTCCGCTGCAACGGCTTCAATGCTGCTGTCTTCAGGCTCGCCAGTTAATTCAAGGGCTTCAAGTACAGTTTCTTCGCTAGCATTTTCCACTTCTTCCTGATACCCGGTATCCAATCCGTTATCAGGGCTAAGTTCTGCTTCTGGTTCAGTAGCTTCTTCCAATTCCGGCTCGCCGAGCACTTCATCCAATGCAGCCTGGGCTTCGGCCTCTTCGTAGGCGTTTAGTTCCTCCAAGTCCATACCGTCACCACAGTCGTCATACATCTCCTCGGCAAGTTCCTGAACTTCCAGATCGACCTCAAAGCCATCCACCACAAAGCTGTAGGACTGGCGACTGAGTAAAGGATTGTCTACAACGGGTACACTCAGCACCGGCTCGCGGCTGCCGGGGATTTGTACAACTACTTCATAGGGCAAGACGGAGAAGGATACTCCAGTTGCGCCTTCTGCGGTGTTGCCACCACGTACGGTTACATTTACAATTTTCATGACTAAAAAATTATCTATTGTGTAATGGGAAAAATGACAAGGCGCGAAGAGATGAGTACCCGATCACAGTTAATGATGATTAATTGGGATCAGGTACGTATGACCTTGGTAGTGGAGATAACTTGAATTCGGCTCTTGGTGGAAATGATGGCTAAAGATAATCAAATAAGAAATAGTTCTAATTTTTCATCCAAGTAATTTGGGACAAAAAAGAATCAGCGTCGGATACTAGACAAGAGCTAAAATACTCGTCGAAGAAGTGGTGGGAGGTGAAACCTTTCCTGCTAAAAATCGTAGAGAGTTGTTTGTTTGCTGCGCACACACTTCTATTGGTCTTTAAAAATATGCGCGCAGCCTTAGTCTGACGCAAAAAATTACTTCCCGATTTTTTTAGGGGCTTTTGAATAGGAAGCTCACTTGAAATGAACCGTTCGACTTCCTATTCAAAACCCAAATCGGGAAGTTAATTTTTCTGCGTTACTTAAGTATCAAAATCCCGCCTTCAAATAACTCCAGCCCAGGCGCTGCTTATTGGCAATTTCCAGGGCTCCTGAGCGCACAAAATTGGCCTCTGGCACCACGGCGTCTTTGGACACATTCCGCTCTTTGAGTGAGAACTCACAAGCCACAAAACTGATGCCTTTGGCTGCTTGT
The DNA here is from genome assembly GCF_041740695.1 of Haliscomenobacter sp. Taxonomy (GTDB): domain Bacteria; phylum Bacteroidota; class Bacteroidia; order Chitinophagales; family Saprospiraceae; genus Haliscomenobacter. Next base: position 18,086 of record NZ_JBGSLK010000137.1, read on the forward strand.
TCCACGAGCTGTTTCTGAATCACGGTGCGCTCGCTGACCAGCATGTATAACCCAGGGCCATGACAAACCACTTCGATGGGCGTATTGGGTGCCACGGAGCGGATATTGTTCAACTGTTTCATCAAAGCCTTGTGGGCTAAGGTATCTTGAGTCACTACCTGAAACACAATTTTATTGTCTTGGTAGCCCTCATCGCTGAGGGTTTGGTGGTTTTGTGCCTGCACGAATTGAAAGGCGGGCAGCAAGAGTAAGAGAAAACATATTTTTTTCATCAATGAAGTGTTATTTAGGTGAATTGATAATCTACGCCGCTGACCTGAGTCAACAGGGTTTGGGGCGCATCCAATATTTTGGCATTCAGTGGCGGCGTGGGTGTTACCGGCGAATGTTTGGCCACGTACTCCCGCATGACCGAATGCAAGGTGTAAGGAGTATTTTGGGCATCCACTACATTCCTGATGCGGCAGAGCATGTCCATGGGGTCACCTTCCCGCTCGCAGGCGCAGATGCTGTACATTTTGTTCAAATCCAGCGGTTTGTCGCCAATTTCCACCACCTGAACCCGTTTGCCTTTGTCTGCAAAAGCATTGAAGGAGATTTCCATCCCCTTGAATTTGATCAACCAACCGCCGAAGCGTTGGGACGCATCCTTGGCAAAAACATTGTTCAGTTCACTCTCCAGCCAATTGATGATTTGTTGCCCAGTCACCTTTGCGGTGCGCACCGTACTGTCCACGGGAAGCATATCGAAGATGTAGCCGTTGGTGATCGGGATATTGCCCGTTTGGTCAGGAGTAGCCCGGGGCGGGCAAAAGCGGAATCCATTGGACAACACCACATCTACCTCTGGCAATTTCCACTTCAATGAATCGAGTACCATGGTATCGATCGGGTTTTCCACCACAAAATAACGGTAGAGCGGGATCGTGCTGTAACCCACCACCTTATAAATGTCTTCAGAAAAAGGCTGCTCATTGGCTTGCACCAAGGCGTTCATTTCTTTATCCGCTTTGAATTTGCTGGCGTCGATCTCATCCAGGGTGTATTGATCTGCAATCACCTTTCCATTTTGGATGGTGAGTTCCAACCTACCGACAAACGAGCCAAAAGCGCCTGGTTCAACCACTTTTGAATACTTGCACTGGATCGGTTTCCGCACCCGTTCGTGGGTATCCCCACCCAGGATGTAGTCTACACCCTCACATTCTGGCTTGTTGGCCAGGGCAATTTGCTGCGAGAGGCCCAGGTGGGCAATGATGAGCACATAAGCGCATTGCTCCTGATTGCGCAGCACATCCACGTAGTGGGCGAGGTTTTCTTCTGGCTGGGTATAAATGATGCCTTTGCTGTAAATCGGCGATTGGCGCAAAGGCACCAGAGGGTCGGTATACCCCAAAAAGCCGATCTTCACCCCCGCTACATTCCAGATGTGATAGGGCTGAAAAATCAATTCTCCTTTTTTCTTGTCGCCGAGGTCATGGTACATATTGGCACAAACCTTGGGTGCATTGAGCGAGCCCAGCAGCGTTTGCATCATTTTTTTATGGTAAATCACCTCCCAGTTTCCGGGAAGATAAAGGTCGTACTCCAATTGATTTAAAATGGGAACCATCGCTTTCCCGGTCGTTTTGATGGACAATTCACTGCCCTGAAACATGTCTCCAGTATCCAGCACAAAAGTATATGGATTCTTCTTGCGCTCTTTTTTTAGGTAACTTGCCAATTGGGCATAACCGCCAGTTTTGCGAAAGGTGATCTGGTTGTTTTCCCAAAACAACTCATCGTGGGGATGCACCTGACAGTGCACATCAGTGGTTTGCAGGATGCTGATGGTAAAAGGTTTATCGGCTTCAGGCAAGTCATTTTTAGCCGACTCGGCTGCTTGAGCAGCAATGGGAGTGGCCCCAATTAAGCCGGCACCCGCACTCAAGGCACCTACTTGCCGTAAAAACTTTCTTCTGCTTTGCTCCAACATAACTCGGTTGATTGTAGAACCTGTCTCAACGCCCCACCGGGACTTTAAGTTAGGTTTGTGTTGAAAAAATAATCATTTGGTTTTGGCAGGCTTGGGTTGAGTTGCCGATTTGCATGACGCAAAAAATTACTTCCCGATTTTTTTAGAGGCTTTTGAATAAGAAGCTCACTTGAAATGAACCGTTCGACTTCCTATTCAAAACCCAAATCGGGAAGTTAATTTTTCTGCGTTACTATGGGCTGGTAAGGCCCGAACTTGTGTTGCTGTTCTGAAAATCCATCAGCGTAAGGGCCAAAAGGATGATCGACGGGCTTTTTGGAAACATCCGGCCAGTCCAGCGGCACATCCTTGTGTGGCCGACTTTGGGCGTTGACAAAGGCGGCTACGTCCCAAGCTTCTTCGTCGCTCAGTTGGGGCAAGGAATGACTCACCCCGAGCGGCATGTTGTACTTGGCGTATTTGGCAAAATTGCTGACGCGGTACAAACCTGCACCATCGTTGTAGCTATTTTTTCCCCACAAGGGTGGGTACACGTATTCGTTGCGGGCAGTATTTTTCAAGCCACTGCCGTTGGCTTGATGGCAACTTTGACACTTGTCGACATAGACCAACTTGCCTTTGGCGGGGTCGGCGGCCCGATCCAGATAGGCTAGTTCTTTCAAGCCTGATCCCTCCGCTTTTTCACCCTTGGGTACATCCGCTCCCAAAAATTCGATGTATGCTTTGATTGCCTGCATCTCTTTGCTACGCGGATCGAGGCCTTGCCCATTCAGGCTGCGCTCAAAACAGTCGTTGACCCTTTTGTAGATGTCTTCTTCCATGCCACTTCTTGCCCGGAATTTTGGATAGGTGGAAGCTACGGAGCCATAATTGTTGCCAAAAACTTTGGTGCCTGCTTCCAGGTGACAGTTTTGGCAGTTCATACCATTGCTGATGGCTTTTACTGAGCCTTTTGGGCCCAGGTATTTGGCGGTATGGGCAATCAGTTGCCGGCCATAATTCACCTGTTCACGCTTTTTAGGGTCACTGATTTCACTCAGTTTGGGTGCGATCCAAAAGGCACTACTCGCCGCGCTGGCCAATACAAGTTCCTCATCGGGCACTTCCACCTTTGGGTTTCGAGTAGTCACACGATCAAAAAAAGTCATCAAATCCTCGTTAAACACAAATACCAGGGTCAGTAAAATCATACCTACAAATAGAATGGATACAGCATTGGTTAAAAGCTGGATGGTCTGCAACATCCCGCGGTCGAATGAATCTTTACCTTCGTTTTTCATAAATCCATTTTATGCGATCAAAAATTCAGTAGGTGCTGTATGGCGTGTACAGCGTTTTTCTTAAAGCAATATAGGTCGGTTTGGGCCAAAAGAGGTGAATGAAATTTTCAATAAAAGTATCTGGTCTGAGTTGAAAGGAATGTGACGCTCGTCACAAAAGGCTGAAATTTTATTTTAAATTACCCTTAAACTACAAAATAGCACTGGTGATTTTTTTTCGCAAAGTGATCTATTTCACTGAACGACTTGTCAAAGCCTCCGAGTTTTGTCCCATCAATTGAACACCATCAAAAATTGGACACAATGAGTTTTTTTCAATCTCTTTTTGGTACTACTGCAAGCAGCAAATACCAAAACATCAAAGCTACTGAGTTTTTAAAAATTGCTGAAGATACCCCGGATGCCTTCGTTATCGATGTACGTACACCCGCTGAGTTTAATGGAGGCAAGCTGCCTGGTGCCAAAAACATCGACTTTTTTTCCAAAGATTTCACCAATCAGATCGATAAGCTGGACAAAGACAAAACCTACCTCTTGTACTGCCGCAGCGGCAACCGGAGTGGGCAGGCGTGCAACATCATGGCTGGACGAGGTTTTACCAAGTTGTACAACCTTTCTGGTGGAGTAGTAAGCATGTAAACCCAAGAGCTACAATGATTTCTTGGTTAATCTTTCTTTCGATAAAATATCTCCCTTGCTTGTATTGGAATCAAATCTTGACAGGCAAGGTTTGATTCCTTGTCGGTCAAGCCAAAAAAATTAGCTAAGCTTGAAGGTGCGCTTCAATGCCAAAATTGGTTACTTTGTGGACAAGGTTCTATGGGCATTACAACTCACGGGCGCAACTTTACACCGAATAATGGCAAAGTCATACTGGAACACGATCAATCCTTACCCAAGCTGGTTCAAACAGGTCAACCGCCGGACCCTGAGAGCCGATTTTTTGGCGGGTTTAACGGGTTCCATTATTGTACTACCGCAGGGTTTGGCTTTTGCGATGATCGCTGGTTTGCCCCCGGTTTATGGTTTATACACGGCCATTATTCCGCCGATTATTGCCGGGCTTTTTGGTTCTTCCCTACACATGGTATCGGGGCCGACGACGGCCAATTCGCTGGTTGTTTTTGCGGCCTTGAGTCAACTGGCAGTACCAGGATCCAATGAGTACGTGACCCTTAGTTTTTCGATCACCCTCTTTGTGGGTTTGATTCAGTTGGGCTTTGGCCTGGCCCGTTTGGGCATTTTTGTCAATTTTGTCTCCAGCACAGTCATCACTGCTTTTTCAACGGGGGCGGCACTATTGATCATGATTAGCCAGTTGAAAAATATTTCAGGGGTAACGATTGCCAGCGGCTTAAATGCCTTTCAGGTTGTTTACGTTTTTTTTGAAAAAATCCATGAGTTCAATTTTCAGGTTTTTTCGGTGGCCGTAATTGGTTTTTGCAGCGCTGTGGCGCTCAAATTGTGGAAGCCTAAATCACCCAATTTAATTGGCGGTTTGGTCATGGGCAGCTTGTGTGCAGTGGCATTTGGGGGAGAGGAAATAGGGATTCATTTTGTTGCCCACATCGATCATGCCTTACCTCCTTTGAGCTGGCCCAGCTTTTCGGTATCAGAATTTTCAACCCTTTTCCCGAGTGCCTTTGCGGTGGCCATGATTGGCCTCATTTCGGCCATTGCGATCGGAAAAAACATCGGGAGCCAATCCGGGCAACGGATTGACAGCAACCGAGAGTTTGTGGGGCAGGGTTTGTCGAATATTGTGGGCAGTTTTTTTTCAGCTTATGCCAGTTCCGGGTCTTTTACCCGCTCGGGGGTCAACTACCAGGTAGGAGCCCGCACCCCACTTTCCGGTGTATTTGCTTCTTTGATTTTACTGGTCATCTTGCTCTTTATTGCTCCATTGGCGAGTTATTTGCCCATTGCTGGCATGGGAGGTATCATCGTGTTGGTATCGATCAATTTGATTGACCTCAAGGAAATCAAGCGCATTTTTCGCGCCAGCAGTCTGGAGGCGAGTGTTTTTGTAATCACCTTTACAGCTACACTTTTGTTCTCGCTGGAATATGCTATTTTTTTGGGGATCATTGTTTCGCTGGCTTTTTATTTGTATCAAGTATCCAAACCACATATTGCCACTATGGCCCCAGATCCAAGCAAGCCCGACAACAGCCTTACTTATATCAAACGCAAGCCGGAACTTCGTGAATGTTCCCAAATTAAAATCGTTCGTTTGGATGGTTCCATTTTTTACGGCGCAGTAGATCATATTTCCGACTTTTTTGATCAGGTGCGCGAAGGCAAACATAAGTATTGCCTGATCTTGTGCGAAGGTGTCAATTTTATTGGGTTATCTGGTGCACTTTGGTTGTACGAAGAAGCAGAACGTTGGAAGGCTAGAGAGGGTGGTTTGTATTTGTCCAACCTCAAAGTGGTGGCGCAGGATGTGTTGATCCACAGTGGATTTAAGGCTTTAATTGGCGAAAATCATTTTTTTATCGCCAAAAAAGATGCCATTGAATACATCTATACCTTGATCCCCGATGAGGCTTGCCGGAACTGTGAACGGCGTGTATTTCGGGAATGTAGGCTCAAGGCTGAGGCAGCGGAACAACAAACGGAATTGGTCAAAATAGAAACGACGAAATGAATACCAAATAATTTCCATGTCAAATCATCCAATAACAAGATTTTGCAAAAGCAGATAAAGTTTTTTTAACTTAAAAAATGGAAATATTAGTCAATTTGACGTAAATTAAATTCAAAAAAAGTCAACACCTTAACTTTGTTGACAATTTTAGACACAATCCTCTTAATCCACAAAGTATTTCAGCTATGGCAACCCTGACCGCAACCCGCAGTGAATTCCTCATTGCCAAGGAAGAACAATATGGCGCACACAATTATCACCCACTGGAGGCCGTCATCGAACGGGGCCGGGGTGTACACGTGTGGGATATCGAAGGCAAGCAGTATTACGACTTCCTCTCGGCATATTCGGCGGTCAATCAGGGCCATTGTCATCCAAGAATTATTGAGGCATTGACCAACCAAGCCCAAAAACTTACCCTGATTTCGCGTGCTTTTTACAATTCGGAGCTGGGGCCTTACGAAGAATACATTACCCAATTGTTTGGCTACGATAAAGTCCTACCCATGAACACGGGTGTAGAGGCCGTCGAAACTGCACTCAAACTCTGTCGCAAATGGGCGTACGAAGTAAAAGGGGTGCCAGCCAATCAGGCCAAAATCCTCTTCGCTACCGGCAATTTCCACGGGCGGACTCTTTCGGTGATTTCCGGCTCGACCGATCCTTCCAGCCGTGGAGGTTTTGGCCCCTACATGCCCGGCTGGGAAATGGTGGAGTACAACAACCTGGCGGCTTTGGAAGCTGCTTTGGAAGATCCCCATGTAGCGGGTTTGTTGATAGAACCAATTCAGGGAGAAGCTGGTGTGGTCGTTCCTGAGCCAGGCTACTTATCTGCGGCATTTCGCATGTGTAAGGAAAAACAGGTCTTGTTCATCGGCGACGAGATCCAGACTGGAATCGCGCGCACCGGGAAAATGTTGGCACTGGATCACTATGGCATCAAGCCAGATATTTTGATTCTGGGCAAAGCGCTTTCGGGTGGAGTATTGCCAGTGTCGGCGGTATTGGCCAACGATGAAATTATGTTGTGTATCCGCCCAGGTGAGCATGGCTCCACCTATGGCGGCAACCCGCTGGCTTGTGCGGTTGCCCGCGAAGCACTACAAGTGGTATTGGATGAAAAACTGGCGGAAAATGCTCAGAGAATGGGGGAAATGTTTCGGGGCGCGCTGAATGAGTTACGAAAAGAAACCGACTTGCTCACCCTGGTACGCGGTCAGGGTTTGCTGAATGCGATAGTGATCAATACGGATGAAGATTCGGATTTGGCCTGGAAGATTTGTTTGCAATTCCGGGACAAGGGTTTGCTGGCTAAGCCTACACATGGCAACAAAATTCGATTGGCACCGCCGTTGGTGATCACTGAGGAGCAGTTGTGGGATTGTGTGGGGATTATCCGGGAAACGCTGTTAAGCTTCTAAGGTGTGTCTTCAGTGCCTGGGGTTTCTTAGGTGGTGAAATGAATACCTTGCTTCGCAAGGCTTTTTATTTTTCACCACCTAAGAAACTTAAGACACCGAAGAGGCACCTGAGTATTAATGAATATGCCCCGCCTTCTTCGAAATATCCAGCATCCGATCGATGCACACCCGTCCTTGTTCGATCACCCAATCTGGCAATAGAATTTCTGGGGTTTCATGTTTCATGCACAGATACAATTTCTCCAAAGTATTCAGGCGCATGTACGGGCATTCGTTGCAGGCGCAATTGTTTTCGGGCGGTGCCGGGATGAATACTTTATCGGGCGACGCTTTTTGCATTTGGTGCAGGATACCCGCTTCGGTAGCCACGATGAATTCTTTGGCTGTGCTTTTCTGGGTGTATTTCAGTAGGCCCGTGGTAGAGCCGATGTAGTGTGCTTTAGCGAGGATGTGCTCTTCACACTCCGGGTGCGCAATGAATTCCGCATGGGGGTGGCGGAGCATCAGTTTGGTGATTTTTTCGTTCGAAAAAATTTCGTGTACCATACAGGCACCGTTCCAGAGCACCATATCGCGGCCCGTCTTTTTGATGAGGTAAGCGCCCAGGTTTTTGTCAGGCGCAAAAACGATTTTTTGATCCTTCGGGATGCTGTTGATGATATCGACTGCATTGGTGGATGTACAGCAAATGTCAGTCAGCGTTTTGAGTTCAGCCGAACAGTTCACGTAGCTCACCACCACGTGGTCGGGGTATTTTTCCAAAAATTTCTTAAACAAGGGCGCTGGAGCCGAGTCAGCCAAAGAGCATCCCGCTTTGAGGTCGGGCAACAACACCTTTTTTTGGGGCGAAAGCATTTTGGCTGTTTCTGCCATGAAGTGTACACCAGCAAATACAATGATGTCGGCATCCGTATTGGCGGCCTCCCGTGAAAGCCCCAGGCTGTCACCAATGTAATCGGCAATGTCCTGAATGTCGGACTCCTGGTAGTAGTGGGCCAGGATGATGGCATTTTTCTCCTTCTTGAGGCGGTTGATTTCCTCAAAAAGATCAAGGGTAGGGTCTACCTCCAGGTCGAGGTAGCCTTTTTTGGTCAGATTTTGTTGGGCAACTGCAATGGCGTCCATAATCGCGAATTGAAAAGGATTTTGTAGTGTTTAGATGTTATTCTAACGCAAAGGTAACGAAAAAAGTTTTAGACTTATTTTAGAAATGAAACTAAGTAGACAAAAATTGCTTTTTTCGGGATTAGTTTATATCTTGACTACATAAAATAAAAGCATGACTGCCACAAGTTTGCAATATCATTCTACTCATTCCGATTTGTTGATTGGAACTTATAGTGTTGCTGAATATCTAGAGATAGAGCGCAGCAGTGGGGAGCGTCATGAATTTTACAATGGTCAAATTGTTCGTATGGCGGGAGGAAGTGTCAATCACAACCGTATTTCAAAAAACATTGTACAGTACTTAGGCAATGAGTTAGATAAAAAAGAAGGCTTGGAATTGTTTGGCAGCGATCAAAAGGTTTATCTTCCGAAACTAAATGTATACCTGTACCCTGATGCCATTGTGGTTACTCAAACACCAGTTATGGCTGAAAATGTATCTCAGGCCATCATGAATCCCGTGTTAGTCATTGAAGTACTCTCTCCTTCCACCGAAGATTATGACCGCAAAGATAAATTTATGAAATACCGTACCCTGGAATCCTTCAAGGAGTACGTCATTATTCAACAAAACAGCGCAGAAATTTTAACCCTGTTTCGTAGCGAGCCACATATTTGGGAAGAACAGGAGTTTACAGGTGTAAGTAATTCCGTTTATTTCAAATCTATTGATGTACATTTACCTTTAGCCTTGATTTACAAGAATGTAGAACTATAAATAACTAAAGCGGAAGCAATGTAATCCACCACTTATCAATTCTTCTTCCGCGAAGTGGTATCTATTTTCACCTTTTTCCGCAGTGTATCCACCTTCACTTTCTTCCGCTTGCCCTCAAACAAGGGCTTCAACTGAATGGTATCTGGCCCTTTGATTTCCGGGGCTTTTTCATCTGGCTTGATGGGTTTCGGAGGGCGGGTCAAAGTATCCCGCTCAAAATACGCTTCAGCGATGACCAGCGAATCAACAATTTTGGTAGCCTGTCGGAAGGCTTCTTCCTGACAGGCTTCAATTTTGGCGCTGCGGTAAGCGTTGATTTTGCGCTGCAATTCTTGATCCATCAAGACCTGCATTTCTTCTTCGCTGTAATCTTTATTGGAAAGGCAGGCGGGGAGAAAGAGCGTTAAACACAGTAAAAGGAAGAGTTTACTGGTGTAGCGTTTTGTAAGTAAGTCTATAGCTGAGCTCCTTTTCATCTTGAATACCTTTTTCTCAAATCCTCCTCTTCCTTCCGACGCACTTGCAGCATCGAATCCACCAGATGCTGGATTTTTGCGGCCTGTGTACCGGAACATAGACTATCCATTTCAGCCGATAAACCACCCTGGTTGATGGCGCGTAGGTACAAGGTATCCACCTGATCCCGTTGGGTGGTCGTCAATCTCAGGGGCGGTTTTTCCCCACAGGAAAAAGCCCAAATGCTCAACAGCAAAAAAACAAAAACTGGCACTAAGCCTTTTTTATTCATGATTTCAAAATATCCGTAAATAAACCGATATAACCTATAAACACCTCATCTGGACAAATCGATCACCTTCCGCCGCAATTCAAAGTTCTGCCCAAGATAGACCTTGCGCACCATTTCATCGGCGGCCAACTCCTCGGCGGTACCGTCCTTGAGGATGTTGCCCTCAAACATCAGGTAGGCCCGATCGGTAATCGAGAGGGTTTCCTGTACATTGTGATCGGTGATCAGGATGCCGATGTTTTTGGTTTTGAGTTTGGCCACAATGTATTGGATGTCTTCCACCGCAATGGGGTCAATCCCCGCAAAAGGCTCGTCGAGGAGAATAAAAGTAGGGTCGGTAGCCAAGGCCCGGGCTATTTCAGTCCGGCGGCGCTCACCACCCGAAAGGGTATCCCCCCGGCTTTTGCGGACCTTGTGCAGGTTGAACTCGTCGATCAATATCTCCAGCTTGTCTTTTTGCTCAGCTTTGGAAAGCTTTGTCATTTCCAATACGGCTTTGACATTGTCTTCGACCGTAAGTTTGCGGAAAACCGATGGTTCCTGGGGCAAATAACCAATCCCTTTTTGGGCCCGTTTGTACATGGGCAAGTTGGTGATCTCCTCGTCGTTGAGGTACACCTTGCCTTCATTGGGCTGGATAAACCCAACCACCATGTAGAAAGTTGTGGTTTTGCCAGCGCCATTTGGCCCCAGCAGACCTACAATTTCACCCTGATTGACATTGATCGAAACACCTTTGACTACATGGCGTCGACCGTATACTTTAATGAGGTTATCGCTGCGAAGAATCATAATGCTTTTGGTTCATAGACCCCTCAAGAGGGTGATTTGTGTTTAGTCAACATAGATTACCTTGCGCAAAAAGCGAAAACCAAAGGAAAGCTCAAAAGCCAGGTTGGTACTTCTGCGTTGGGGTAAGCTGATGTTGCCCCGGGGCGCCCAGGGGTTGGGGTTGATGATGTTCTCCAGTGGTGGCTGATCGTACTGATAGGAGAAGTCAGGATTGACCGTAAATTCAATCAACACGCCGACCAAATCGTCAAAAGGAATATGAAGCCCGCCACCGACGGTGATGCCGTAATTGATTTTGCGCACAAACTCAGGAATCGGGTAATAGATCGCATAAATATCGTACTCATTGGGGATTCGTGGCCCGAGTAGGGTATTGATGGTGTATTCACCCCGCAGCCCAAAGAGATAGTACAACTTTTTATCACCCAAATCCAGATCCAGGTGTTGTTTGGCCCCCACTGTCAATGAAGCATTACGGTATTCAAAGGATATTTGTTGCGCAGGAACCGTAAAAATAGTGCCACCAGAACCCGTTACTGCACTGCGAGGGGTGCGAATGGCGCTCCCTTTGATGTGGTAACCCGCTTGGGCAAACAAGGAAAACCGGGTATCTTCAGCCAGCGACTCGATAAAAACAATGCCGTGGTAGCGCAGCAGCATGTCACGATCAAAATTATTGTCCCAACGTTGTCGGCTGGCAGTGACGCCACCTTTGATGCCAAATGCCGAGCCTTGGGCCATCATAATGCTAACTGAGCCACAAAAAAACATAGTAATGAATAAGGAGCGCATAGCTGTTACTTTAAGAAGGTGATGCAGTCCAAAGGTGCAAAGCTTGAAAGAATTCGAACTTTAAACCCTAAGCTTATCGCTCAACAAAGGTGAGGAATTGGCTTGGATTGTGCAAGAGTTCGGTTGAATTCAACAAAATCAAGCTTTTGAACTCAGGCATTAGCCGCAATGCGTAGGGCAGGTATTTAAAAAATTACCTGAAAAACTTTGTTTATCAATATAGTTCTACGTTACTTTGCGGGTGCATTTTTAAATCAATAAAGCTTTCTAACATGTCAAGCATTGCAGAAAAAGTAACCAAAATCATCGTTGAGAAGCTGGGAATTACGGATTCAGAAGTTACCCCTGAAGCGAGCTTCACAACCGATTTGGGTGCGGACTCTCTGGACACCGTTGAGCTGATCATGGAATTCGAGAAACAATTCGATATCTCCATCCCGGACGCAGAAGCGGAAAACATTAAAACGGTGGGTGATGCAATTACCTACCTAGAGGCCAACGCGAAGTAACATTCGGGTTCGGGAAAAAATCCACAGGTTAATTTTATCCTGTGGATTTTTTCATAAGCATACTCTTGTTTCTGCTAATCAATACTGTATATGAGAAGAGTTGTTGTAACCGGTTTGGGCGCAGCTACCCCTATTGGCAATACCTTGCTGGCTTACCGGGAAGGTTTACAGAACGGAGTGAGTGGTGCCGATCGGATCACCTTGTTTGATCCAACGGAGTTCAAAACTCATTTCGCTTGTGAAGTCAAAAACTTCAATCCCGAAGTTGCGATTGACAAAAAAGAGGTGCGCCGCCTCGACCGCTTTACCCAGTTCGCCCTCGTTACCGCCGAAGAAGCCATGCAGGATTCTGGTTTGGCTGCCCAATTGGAGCAGTTGGATCGCGACCGCGTGGGGGTCATTTGGGGTTCGGGCATTGGTGGCTTGCGTTCTTTGGAGGAGGAAATTGAGACTTTTAATTCCGGCAACGGTACTCCACGCTACAATCCTTTCATGATTCCTAAAATGATTGCGGACATTGCGGCGGGGCATATTTCTATCAAATACGGTTTTCGGGGCATCAATTACGCTACCGTATCGGCTTGTGCATCAGCCACTCATGCCATCATGAACGCTTTTGACTACATTCGTCTGGGCCGTAATGACTTGATTGTAACGGGTGGATCAGAAGCGGCGGTAACCAAAGCAGGAATTGGTGGTTTCAACGCCATGAAAGCATTGTCGACCCGCAACGACGACTACAAAACGGCTTCTCGCCCCTTCGACAAAGACCGCGATGGCTTTGTACTCGGAGAAGGTGGAGGTGCATTGATCCTTGAAGAATACGAGCACGCTAAAAAACGTGGCGCAAAAATATACGCGGAGATTGTAGGCGCAGGCGCAACTGCCGATGCCTATCACATTACTGCACCCCATCCCGATGGTTTGGGCGCACAAAACGTGATGCGCATGGCGCTGGCCGACGCAAAAATGAATGCCGATGAAATTGATTATGTCAACGTACACGGTACTTCTACCCCATTGGGCGACCTTGCTGAAACCAAGGCCATCCAGGGCGTGTTTGGCGAACACGCGTATCGGCTCAACATCAGTTCGACCAAATCCATGACCGGCCACTTGTTGGGTGCTGCCGGGGCCATTGAGGCCATCGCTGGAATTATGGCCCTGCGTGGTCAATTTATTCCACCAACAATCAACCATTTTACCGACGATCCTGAAATCGACAGCCGCCTGAATCTGACCTTTAACCAGGCTCAGGAACGCAAAGTGCGGGCGGTACTTAGCAATACTTTTGGCTTTGGTGGCCATAATTCATCTTTGATATTCAAGCAGTTCACAGAATAGGACTGTAATATTTTGTTGGGTGAAAAGAATAAAAACTACTCATGCCCCAGCGATATGCGCTCAAACTCAGCCATTTTGTACTTGATAAAATAGCTGAGTTTCGATTCCGTTTTTCACTTTTTGTAGTTTCTTTCTTTTTCATTCAATACTTACAGGCCGTTTCTGTACTTATTCATAGTCATCACCCTGCAAAAAGTGGCGTTCAGCCCCGTTTTTTGCAGGGCGGCATTGTTTACACTCATAACTAAACGGCCTTGCGTCTTTTATTCAAATTTTATAACTATTACCTGTCTTCGGATAAAGAATTCGCCCGTAAACTCAAGCCACTGTTGGGTTACACGCCAGCGAATTTGGGTATTTTTAAGTTGGCCTTTTCGCATAAATCGACCAGCAATTCGGGCGACAAAACGTTCCCGATGCAAAACAACGAGCGCTTGGAATACCTCGGCGACGCGGTTTTGGGTACGATCGTGGCCGAATACCTCTTCAAAAAATATCCAGACAGCAACGAAGGTTTTCTCACCAAAATGCGCTCCAAACTGGTGAAGCGCAAATCGCTCAACCGCATTGGTGACAAAATGGAACTGGAGCTTTTGCTCGCGGAATACAACACCACTCGTTTGAGTCGCTCAATGCTTGGCAATGCCGTGGAGGCACTGGTAGGTGCAGTCTACCTCGACCGGGGATACGGCCCAACCAAAACCTTTGTGATCAACCACATGCTGCGCAGGTACGTGAACATCCACGAACTGGAGCGCCTCGACGACAACTACAAGAGCCAACTCCTGGAATGGTGCCAAAAAAGTGGCAAAAGTGTAACCTACAAACTCCTCGCCCGTTATAAATTTGAAAAACGCGATCGCTTCAAAGTGGCCGTCATGATCAACAACAAACGGGTCGCCGTTGCCGACGATTTCAACAAAAAAAGTGCCGAACAAATGGCTTCGGAAAAAGCCATGCTCGCGTTGGGCATCCTGATTGAGGAAGAGGATGAAGATTGAATGGTGCATGGGGTTGAGAAGGTTTAGGCTGCCGCAGCGACTTAGACAATGTCTTTTGTCAAAAACGCTGCAGTAGCCTAAACCTTCTCAACTTCCCTCAACTCTTACCCATGAAATCACCCCTGGATAAACGCATCGAAGCCATGTCCCTCGGAGCCAAAGAGCTCCAACTTTGGGTATTGGATGCGGTACGCCAGGGATTTGGGCACCTCCAAAGTCAACCCCAATCCACCTGGGACAGCATCGCTGCCCGCATGACCGATGCCAAACTCGGTGCCATTTCCCGCCGCATCCGCCTACTGCGCGAGCGCCGCAACGCGCCACAATGGCCAGATTTGTTTTTCCACGAACTCGCCGATTTTTACCTCTTCGCTCAAGCTTTTGAAAAGTTGGAAACCTTGCCTCCAACCATGCAGGAGGAACTCTTGCTGTACGGTGGGCGAACCATTCGGAAGGTAGATTTGCTCCAACAAACGCCAGTACACGATCGGTGGTTGGTTTTGGGGCAAAATTTTGGCATAGAGGAAGATCTGCGTTGGCGGCGGACCTGGTTTTGGGCCGAAAAGCTACAAAAACCTGCCCTGGTACTGGATTTTGCCTTTCGAGATGCTCCCTTCGAACAAGAATGGATCATCGGCGCGGCTTTTGAAGCGGACTTGTATTTTTTCCCAGGCATCAATCCCCTGCGGGCGGTGGTGGGCGAGTTTGGGTTCTCAACCGAACCTTTCGCGGAGCTAAGCGGCTTTAGTAGCGTGGCCGATTTGGCCCAAAACTATGCGGAAGCCTTGAGTCAAAATCCTTTTTTATCCCTCAGTCCATTTATCCTGAGTGATTTTGGCGTTATCTTGCAGGAGCAGCGCTTTTACGCCATCGATCAGCAGCACCACTTTCTTCCGCTGAGCAATCAGGAGGAAAAAAACTGGAAACTGCTGGCCTTGAGCGGCGGACAACCGATTGCTTTTTTTGCGGAATGGGATGGGCAGGTACTAAACCCACTATCATTGATCCAGTCATCTGCGGTGACCAAGCTTTAAACCATACATTATGCCGTTCAGTCGAATCCTTGCCTTGCCTTTTGTTATCGGAATGGCCTTGGCTTTTTACCTCGCCTTGGCCAAAGACCCTGCCTATGCGATGTATGTCGTGCCTTGCGTTGTGGTTTTGGCAATCATTTATATTTTTTCACCCCAAATCGACTGGTTTTGGTACCAACGCAATCCTCCAACGCTGCCGGATAAACTACGGGCTTTTTTTGAGCAGCACAGTTTTTTTTATCAGCAGCTTCAAAGTGAAGAAGACCGTCAGTTGTTCCACCGGCGGGTTGCTTTATTCAAAATTGCCACGGATTTTAAAAGCCCGGAAGAAGATACTGCCGTAAGTGAAGATTTAAAAGTGGCCGTTGCAGCCAGCGCGGTGCCACTTAGCTTTCATTTGCCAGACTATTTGTTGCCCAAGTTTGAAACGGTGGTGGTGTTTGCCCAGGCTTTTCATTCTCCTCAATATCCCCATTATATTCACGCCTCGGAGTTGTTTGAGGAGGATGGGGTTTTGCTTTTTTCAGCCCCCCACCTGATGAAGGGCTTTATGAATCCCCGTGAGTATTACGATGTGGCCCTACACGAGTGGGTACGGGCCTTTGTGCTCAGTTTTCCGCAACTGAATTGGCCTGTTGATGATGCCCAGCGCTGGTTGGCATTTCCACAAATCAGTGGTTTTCCAGCCCAGGCCATCCAACAATGGATCAATCGGCCCGATGTGGAATTGTTGCCAGTTACAGTTGTACATTATTTCCATTTTCCGCAGCAGTTTAAGGCGGTATTGCCGGAGGTGTATGGGCAGTTGGAGGGAATTTTTCAGTTGGAGGCGAAGCGGGTTTAGCTTAAGGTATCTCTTCAGTGTCTATCAAAAAGAAACGCAACCATCTCCAAAAAGGAAACAGTTGCCTTCCTAAGCTTTTAGTCTACGCTCGACTATTGAACTACTGTCTACAAAGTTGGGATATTGCCCAAAGATGTTGCCTACTCCACAGTTGAGGGTGTCGCCAGAGGCGTTGCAGGCGGGAGCGCTGAAGAGGCAGTGGTTGAAGCGGAAACCAGCCAGATTGGGCCGCATGGGGCTTTGCAAGATGGAGGAGAGCGCTGTGGCCTCCTCGTAAAAAATATTGTTTTGCAGGTATACCTCCGCTTGCCGCGAAGGGCGGGTGTCGCGCTTGGTGATGCTGCCCAATGTATTGCCTACAAAAGTGGAGTTCAGAATAGAAATCCTGGTCGGCCCCAGGTTATCGTGATGAATGGTGAGGGGGCGGTCGTTTTTTACAAATACGCAGTTGCTAATAGTGCCAGTTACACCTCCAGCAATATCGGCGTTGTTAAAGATATTGATCATGCCTAAGTCGGGGTTGCGTGGCCGACCATTGGTGCCATTGCCTTCAAAAATGCATTGATCTATTTGAAAAAAAGTTTACTTCTGCCTCCATTGACCATGTTAATCAACGAACAATCAGGCTACTAGAGTCTACGTTGATGAGCTCCATTACATGATAGGCAATGTCGGTATCGCTGGTTTTATTCCCAATGTTTCCGGATAAAACGGAAGGATTAGCCTGCCAATCTCTCTGCTCCAGGCGGTTTTCCAGCCCTTTAAAACCTCCCATCAAAATTATGCCGTTGGGAACTTTAAAGGATACATTTTGATCCAGGCCAGCGGTAGGGTAATAAGTGCCTTTAGCCACCCAGATGCTGTCGCCAGCTTTGGCAACTTGTAGGGCTTGTTGAAGATCGGGGAAAGCGCGTTGCCAGGTGCTGCCGTCTGGATTGCTACTGGAAATGGCCGTGGAATCGACGTGCCAACGTTTTGCCTGGGCAAAAAAACAGGTGCTAGCCAATAGGAAAAAGCTAAGGCTCAGGCCAGCTTTGAAGAGGTTATTCATGGGATGATGATTTGTGGGAATAATTGTTATAAATAAAATTCAAGGATATTAATATTTGTAAGCTATTCCAAATTTACAATGTTAAATAAATAAAAATTAACATTTCTTTTCCGGGAATAGTAAAAAAAATAGGAAGTGAAACATTCCGCTTCACTTCCCATTTTATGGCTATATTCTATTTACAGTCCTTACGCTGCCTTCAACTGCCCCAATTTCGATCGATTCAATTTCTCCATCGCGTATTCCGCATCAATCAGCAAAGTCCGCACATCTGGTGTAGAAGGCAATTCAAACATCGCGTCGGTCATGATGGCTTCACAAATGGAGCGTAGGCCCCGCGCCCCAAGGTTGAACTCCAGGGCTTTGGTGGCGATGAACTCGATGGCGTCTTCTTCAAAAGTCACTTCGATGCCTTCCAGCGAAAACAACTTTTGGTACTGCCGCAACAAGGAGTTTCGAGGCTCGGACAGGATGCGTTTAAGTGTAGGCAAATCGAGTGGATCCAGGTAAGTGAGCACTGGCAAACGGCCAATCAATTCCGGGATCAAACCAAAACCTTTCAAGTCCTGGTGTGTGATGTATTGCAGGAGGTTATCCCGATCGATGCGCTCTTTTTCGCTGGCTTTAAAACCAATCACCTGGGTATTCACCCGGCGGGCGATGATTTTTTCGATGCCATCAAAAGCACCACCACACACGAAGAGGATGTTTTCGGTATTGACCTTGACCAGTTTTTGCTCAGGGTGTTTGCGGCCACCTTGGGGGGGCACGTTCACATCGGTACCTTCCAGCATTTTGAGCAGCGCCTGTTGGACACCCTCGCCCGACACATCACGGGTGATGGAAGGATTGTCGCCTTTGCGGGCAATTTTATCAATTTCGTCAATGTACACAATGCCGCGTTCGGCGGCAGAAACATCGTAGTCACACACTTGGAGCAAGCGGCTGAGGATACTTTCCACGTCTTCACCCACGTAGCCAGCTTCAGTGAATACTGTGGCGTCGACGATGGCAAAAGGTACATTGAGGTATTTGGCGATGGTTTTGGCCAGTAGGGTTTTTCCAGTACCCGTACGACCGACCAGCACAATATTCGATTTTTCGATTTCCACATCATCGCTCGATGGCTGCATCAGGCGTTTGTAGTGGTTGTACACCGCAACGGATAGGAATTTCTTGGCGTCGTCCTGACCAATCACGTATTGATCCAGGTGTACCTTGATGTCGCGCGGGGTAATGGAAGGATTGAACTGGAATGGGCTGCTGCTCTTCTCTTTGGGAGCTGGAGCTTCAGCGTTGGGGTTTTTGCGATCGTAGAGTTCTTCCTGGATGATGTCATAGGCCTGCTCTACACATACCTCGCAGATATGCGCATTAATGCCGGCAATGAGCATTTGGGTCTCGGATTTGTCCCGACCACAGAAAGAACAACTGTACGTTTGTCTACCTTTGTTGCGCATTTTGAATCCTGATTAGTTCGGAATCGTGAGCCCTTTCACGACCAAAACCATGAACGGGTTGATCACTTTGAAATAAAGTAGTGGGGCAAAAATAAGTGTTCATTTTTCTTGAGCCAAAGAATTAGAAAAGACACTTGAAATGAACCGTTTACTTTTCTAATTCTTTGGCAAAATGAACACTTATTTTTTTTTCGCCCTCAAAGCAATCAACCCGCTCTAAAATTAAGAATTTTTCTGAGGAATACTACGAACCAATACCTCATCAATCAAACCATAAGCTTTCGCTTCCTCGGAAGTCATCCAGTTGTCGCGGTCACAATCTTTCTCGATTTTCTCGTAAGGTTGTTTGGTATGCTGCGCCATGATCTCGTACAATTCGCGTTGATTTTCTTTGATCAACTTGTAGTAGATTTCCATTTCGGTCACTTGCCCTTGCATGCCACCGAGTGGTTGGTGGATCATTACGCGGCTGTGTTTGAGGGCCGAACGTTTGCCTTCGGTACCTGCGCACAACAATACTGCGCCCATTGAGGCAGCAATACCCGTACAGATCGTTGCTACATCGGGTTGTACATACTGCATGGTATCGTACATGCCCAAACCTGCAAATACCGAACCTCCTGGGCTGTTGATGAACATTTGTACATCACGCTTGGGGTCAGTAGATTCAAGGAAAAGCAACTGGGCCTGGATGACGTTGGCTACATAATCCGTAACCTGAACCCCGAGGAAAATGATGCGGTCCATCATCAAACGGGAGAAAACATCCATTCCCACTATATTCATCTGACGCTCTTCGATCACCTGGGGCGTGAAAGCCTGGATGTTGGGGTAAGCGTAGGCGGTAGACAGTTCCGCGTACTTTTCAAGGTGCATGCTACTCATACCAAGGTGCTTGGTAGCATACTTCATGAATTCATCCTTGTGAAACATAAGTTGTAATTTTTTGAGGATATAACATCGCCCAACAAATAAGAGTTGAGACGGATGTTAATTTCCCGTTGCGTACAGACAAAAAAAGCGCTTGTTTAATTTTTTGGGCGGAAGCGAAAACGCGACCATTTTTGCCTGGATGAGGCACGAAAAGCGGAGTTTAGCAGCGCTAAATGAGCATTTTCGGAACGAAATTCAGGTGAAAATGGGCCGTTTGTAGCCCGAACAAAAAATTCAAACAAGCGCTATAGGCGCTAAGGTGACAAAACTGCCTGCCTTAGCGCCTTTATTTCAGTTGATTTATTCTTCTTCTAGTAGGTCAGCTTCAGCTTGTTCGGTTTGAGCCTGAGCTTGAGCCTGGCGCATTACTTCCAAAAACTCGGCTTCCGCGATGGGTTTTGGATTGATGGTCACTACAGCACTGATGGCAGCCTGTAGTTTGTCCAACAATACTTCGTCACCAGCTTGGTCTGCTTGCTTTTCGTCTTGCATCAAACGCTCGACCATACCATTGATCAAGTTCATGTCGTTCAACTGTCCGCCGAAGTAAGACAATACCCGATTGGCAAAATAAGCTTTCAAATCGTCCTCAGTCACCTGAATGCCAAACAAACGGGCGGCTTTGTTGCGGATCAAGGACCACTGCAAACTTTTGGTGAAGGATTCAAATCCTTTGTCCACCGTTTCGGGAGTAGCATTTTCGTTGGAAGTCAAAATCCAGCGCTTCAGGAAAGCTTCCGGTAAGGGCAATTGGTTCAATTCCAACAAACGCTCCTGCAAATCGCGGAACAACAAGGCATTGGCCTGTTGATCGAAATATTGGCCATAATCCAAACGGATGGCTTCACGCGCTTCTTCTTCACTGGTTACACGGCCTTCACCGAAGTAGGTATTGTAAAACTCTTCGCCCATTTCGGCGGGTTCTACCCGGCTGGCTTCTTCGATGGTGATTTGGAAAACCCGATCGCTGATTTCGCGATCATCTTCTTTTTCCAATCCCAGAAAGTAGCGGCGTGCAAAATCCTCGTCGCGGTCTTTTTCCAGTTCGAACACATCCATTTTCAGGGTATCACCTACTTTGTGGCTCAACAAAATGGCTTTGGCGCCATCTTGTGCATTGGCCAGCAAAAGGCTGAAATTGTGCTCGATGCCTCCTTCTTTTACACTGTCAGCCTCCAACTCAGCGAGCTGAAGTTTGACCATGTCTTCTTCCTGGATCTCGGAGTCAGATACAATGCGTTTGCCAAAACGTTTGCGCGCTTTGAGCATTTCTTCGTCCACGCGATCGTCGCCGATTTCTACCTTGTATTTTTCGTAAACATCGCTGGCGTCAATGCCCTTGATCTCAAACTCCGGGGCAATACCCAGGTCGAACTTGAAGATATAATCACTAACCTGGATGGGATCGAGGTGAACCTCGGGGTGGTTTTCCGAAGGAATGGGCTGACCCAATACTTCCAACTTGTTCTCGATGATGTGATCGTACAGCTGGCGTTGTAGCGCGTCGTTGACGATATCGGCCAACAAACCTTTGCCATACAACTTGCGCAGCATGGTATCAGGGGTTTTTCCTTTGCGGAAACCCTTCATGGCCGCCTTTTCACGGTATTTATTGAGTTCTGTTTTCAGTTTTTGTTCTACCTCTGCCTTTTCCAATGTGATGGTCAGGACAGAATTTAGATTGTCGATCTCCTCTCTGACAACATTCGGCATAATCGCAATAGATTTAAAGAAAGTCAAATAATGTGCAGCGAATAGAAAAGCAGGCGCATAAAATACTTGCGCCGAGCAACCAGCAATTTTGCTCTTTTAAACGTTCTATTATTAAGTGTGCGGGTAGAGGGACTCGAACCCCCATGCCTTGCGGCACCAGATCCTAAGTCTGGCACGTCTACCAATTTCGCCATACCCGCTAATATTGGATTAAAACCCTTGATTTCTAACGGTTTTGCCCTCCTTTGGGTTCCCGTTTTTAAAAAAGCGTTGCAAAGATAGAATGTTTTTTGTAATTTCAGAGATTCTCTCTCGAATATTTGTTTTTTGCTAGCTAGATCAAAGCGTACGTTTTTTTGTAACTTTGTAAATCCAGCTTTTGTCAATTTTTGTTTTTTTTATCAACATTTTTTCGGAGAACACCACGCAGGTTTATTAACAATCCCATGATTTGAAAACCAGGTAAAAGGAAGCCACTATGGCAGAGGTACTGACAATACAGGATGAAGAGAAAAAGCTGATTCAGGATGCTTACCGACAATTGTTGCGCTCGATAAAGTCCGACATGGACGAGGACGACCGCAAAATGATCCGCAAAGCTTATGAAATGGCCGTGCAAGCCCACGCTGAACAACGGCGCAAATCGGGCGAGCCTTACATATTGCACCCCATTGCCGTGGCACGCATTTGCTCGGAGGAAATTGGGCTGGGCCCCACCGCCGTCGCTTGTGCGCTCTTGCACGATGTGGTGGAAGATACCGACATCACGCTCGACGAAATTGAGCATGAATTTGGCATCCGGGTGCGCAAGATCGTGGATGGCTTGACCAAATTGGACAACGCTTACAACTCGGAAAGTCCCCAAGCGGAAAACTTCAAAAAAGTACTCTCCACCCTTGTAGAAGATGTACGCGTGGTGCTCATCAAAATGGCCGACCGCCTGCACAACATGCGTACGCTGGGCTCAATGCCCCGGCACAAACAACTCAAAATAGCGGCGGAAACCAGTTACATGTACGCCCCGCTGGCCCATCGCCTGGGTTTGTACAACATCAAAACGGAGTTTCAGGATCTGTGCATGAAAATCATCGATCCCGACAACTATCGCCTGGTAGCCGATAAACTCAAAGTAACCAAAAAAGACCGGGAGCAATACATTCAGGAATTCATCGCCCCCTTGAATCAAAAACTGGAAGAGGCCAAAATCAAAGCACAGATTTTCGGACGGCCCAAGTCGATTTACTCCATCTGGAATAAATTGAACACCAAAAAGGTGCCTTTTGAGGAAATTTATGACCTCTTTGCCATCCGCATTGTCATCGACGCGCCACCGGAAAAAGAAAAACTGAAGTGCTGGCAGGCCTATTCCATCGTCACAGACGTACATACGCCCCTGCCCGAACGCCTTAAGGATTGGATCACCATGCCCAAGTCCAACGGGTATGAGTCCTTGCACACCACGGTCATTGGCCCCGGCGGGCGATATGTGGAAGTGCAGATTCGGACTGAACGAATGGACGAAATTTCGGAACGCGGCTATGCAGCCCACTGGAAGTACAAAGGGGTGAACAACCAACCCGACGTGTACGAGCGCTGGCTAGACAGTGTTCGCGAAGTACTGGATGACCCCAATAGTGACGCCATCGAGTTTATGACCGACTTCAAGAACAATAGTTTGTTCCAGGAGGAAGTCTACGTATACACCCCCAAAGGCGACATGAAAATGCTGCCGAAAGGCGCTACAGCCCTGGATTTTGCCTTCAACATCCACACCGACATTGGCTATCACTGCATCTCCATCAAGGTGAACAACAAGTTGGTACCCATGGGTTACAAGCTGGTGAACGGGGATCAGGTGCAGATTTTTACCAGCAAAAATCAAAAACCCAGCGAAGATTGGCTGAAAATGGTCGCCACGGGCAAGGCCAAAGCCAAAATCCGTTCGGTGATGAAGGAGGAACGCCGCCGCAAGGGTGAAATTGGTAAAGAAGCCCTAGAGCGCAAATTGCGGAACCTGAAGGTGGATTTTGAAGAAGGGGTAGAAGTTTTGCTCAAGTACTTCCAACTGAATTCCAAGATTGACCTCTTCTACATGATTGCGGTCGAAGACAAAAGTATTGCCGACATTTTCCGCAAATTCAAGGTGGAGATAGGTAAACTGGTGGAAATTGCACCGGAAGTGGCCAAACACGTCACCGATCACGTGACCGGTCATGTTACAGAGGTGCACCAGGAGCAATTCCGCAAACCGGGGGTCAAAGCTCGCTTGATGATCAATGCCGAACCCGCCGAACGTTTTGAATATACTTTTGCCACCTGTTGCAACCCGGTGCAGGGCGACGATATTTTTGCTTACCTCACGGCTAGTGCAGGTTTAAAAATTCACCGCTCAAAATGTCCAAATGCCTTACATTTGATGGCCCAATACGGCTATCGGATCATGAAGGCCGAATGGGTGATGACCGAAGATGCTAGTTTTGTGGCTGAACTCAAAATAACGGGTGTGGATGAAGGCGTAGGTGTGATCGAAAGATTGACCCACCAATTGTCCAGCCAAATGGGGCTCAACATCCGCAAGTTTACCATCGAAGGTGACGAAGGTTATTTTGAAGGCACAATCAAATTGATGGTAAAAAATACCGCCCAATTGGAGCGCGCCATTCAAGAACTGGGCAACCTAGAGAACATTTCAACTGTTACAAGAGTGAGTTAAAACAAAAAAAATGTCTGACAACAAACTCGACGATATCCTCCGCGAGGTAAAAAGTATTTTTTCAGCGCACCTGGAGAAACACGCTCTGCGCAAAACCCCGGAACGTTACGTCATCCTGGAAGAAATTTACAAACGCAGCGACCACTTCGACGCGGATACCCTATACATCCACATGACCAACCAAAACTACCGGGTGAGCCGCGCCACGGTGTACAATACCCTGGAATTGTTGGTGAGTTGTGATTTGGTGAAAAAACACCAGTTTGGCAAAAATCTGGCGCAATACGAAAAGTCCTACGGCTTCAAGCAACACGATCACCTGATTTGTGTGGATTGCGGCAAGGTACTGGAGTTTTGTGACCCCCGGATTCAGAACATCAAAAACATGATGGGGGATTTGTTGAAGTTTAATGTGTTGCACCATTCCTTGAATTTGTACGGGCAGTGTGCCGGGGCTTGTGAAAGGACAAGGGTGAAGGTGGAGGAGAAAGTGGAGGAGGCGGGGTGAGCCAGTTTTCTTCTCTTGGCCGCAGTAAAAGTCTAAATGTTTTTGTTCACAAAAATGCCTTGTTCATGTTTCGTGAACAAGGCATTTTTGTGAACCGGAAGTCTCCTACAAAGAATTGATGGTTTCTACCAAAATACCTCCTTCTGTAACCAAAATCACTGTCCCCAAACTTTCTTTCCCCGATTTTTACAGAAAGTAAACTCAATCCACCTTCAAAAAACGACCATGAAAGAAAGAATTTTAAACGGATGGACCCTCACCCGAGTATTGTACCTGGTAATGGGAAGTTACATTGTTGTGCAATCCGTACTGGATCATCAGTGGATAGGCATCCTGCTGGGCGGGTACTTTGCCGCAATGGGCTTATTTGCTTTTGGCTGTGCAGCAGGCAATTGCGGGGTGAACTATTCGGCGGGGCGAAAAAGTCAAGGTGCTGGCGATTTTGAAGAGGTGGTATTTGAAGAGGTGAAAGCAAAGTAAAGGGAGAGTGATTTAAGGAAAGAATGCCCGTAACTTTCTTTTCTCTCATTTTAAATGATAAGAACATCTTTTTATTTTTACTCAGGATGTTGAGTAAATTTACTCAATGTACTGAGTAAAAGTAAAAATAGAATACAAAGTACTCATTTTAAGATTCTTAAATAAGAAGAAACAACTCTTTGAATTGGACTGTCATTTTTCAGGTCAAATTCTTTCCTTCAATTATCTGGACAGGTTTTTCTATTTAGTTATATGTTCCCGCGTCCGAAACTGTACAAAAACTGTCCATCTCCGAACAGTTTTCCCTTCTTTTATTTTCCACAACCAACTCAATTTCAACCCCATACCCTCTTGGCACGCCATTTGATCAGCAAAAGTAGAAATAATACCTTTGCATGAAAAGAACCTACCTGGGCGAATTTGAAGAACTGGTACTCCTGACCGTTGCTGTACTTGAAGGCGAAGCCTACGGCGTGGTGCTCCTACACGAGCTCATTGCCCAAACCGGACGCTCCCTCCGACTCAATCAGGTGCATTCAGCCCTGCAACGCCTGGAAGACAAGGGCATGCTCAGCTCCGAAATGGGTGAACCCACCGCCGAACGTGGGGGCCGCCGCAAGCGCCTCTTCAAAGTCACTGCTTATGGCGTCCGCACCCTGGAGGAAATCCAGGCTGTTCGCAGCAGTTTGTGGAACCGTTTTACCAACCCCAAAACCGACCCAAGCCTATGAGCCGCCTCGAACAACCCACGCCACAGCCTCCCCGTTGGGCCGATCGCCTCTTGGAGTGGTTTTGTGCCCCGCACCTGTTGGAAAATGTGCAGGGCGATTTGCACGAAGAGTTTTTTTATCAGGTAGAAAAGGTTGGGGCACAAAAAGCAAAATTTCAATACATCATCGAAGTGTTGGGCTTCCTCAAACCCTTTGCCATCCAACGCAAGCCCAGTCCATATCCATCATCCACCACCACATTTCATCCGACCATGATCCGCAATTATTTCAACATCGCCATCCGCAATTTGGCCAAAAACCGCCTCTATGCCGCGCTCAATATTTTTGGGCTCACCATCGGCACGCTGTGCTGTTTGTACATCCTGCTGTATGTGCAAGACGAGCGCAGTTACGACAAACACCACGCTGCAGCGGATCGCCTTTACCGGGTGACCACCGAACTGAGCTTTCCCGATACCAAAGACCCCCACAAAATGTCGACCTGCTCGCCCCCGATTGTTCCAGCCATGCAAGCTGAGTTTCCTGAGGTGGAAATTTCCACCCGCATGGTTGATCCCGCTCCATTTGGGGTGGAGCGCTACCTGTTTAAAGTGGGGGATAAGGTTTTTTACGAAAATACCGGCTACGTAGTGGACAGTACTTTTTTTCAAACCTTTGACTACCATTTTTTAGCTGGAAATCCGAAAAAGGCCCTGAATGCACCGCAGTCCATGGTCATCTCAGAAGCCCTGGCCATTAAACTCTTCAACACCACCGATGCCTTAAATAAGACCTTAAAAGTTACCGGTCAGGTGGAGGAGGAAACCTATAAAGTCACCGGAGTATTCAACAATTCCCTGGGCAAAAGCCACCTGATGCCCGACTTTTTTACCCCCATGAACTCGCCGGGCATGGGCGAATACGTGCGCAGCGACAACACCTGGGCAGGCAACAATTTCTTGTACGGCTACCTGAAATTTAAACCCGGTACCGACGTCCAGGCTTTTGAAGCCAAACTGGCCGCCTTTATTGAACGCAACGGGGGCGATCAACTGCGGCAAATGAAGATGCAGAAAAAGCTCTTTCTGCAACCCGTCCGCGCCATCCACACCAGCGCAGAAGACTTAGCGGTAGCCAAGGGCACCAGCGAGCGCTTCCTGAACATGTTGCTCTTGATTGCTGGATTCATTCAACTCGTAGCCTGCATCAACTTCATGAACCTGAGCACCGCCCGCAGTACCCGCCGAGCCAAAGAAGTGGGCGTACGCAAGGCGGTTGGCGCCGGACGCTCCTCGCTCATGGGGCAGTTTTTGAGCGAAAGTATGTTGATGACCCTGATCGCGGTAGGGCTGGCCGTGCCACTGATGTGGCTGTTGTTGCCTTTGCTCAACCAGCTCACGGGAGCATCCTTGAGTTTGCAATTGACGCAAGATTGGTCGACCTGGGGCATTATTGTGGGTCTGGTATTGCTTACCGGAGTGGTTGCAGGCAGTTATCCGGCCTTTTATCTTTCTTCCTTTAATCCCCTGAGCATCTTTAGAGGTATGCGGGATACCAAATCATCCCAAGGGGCCATCAATTTCCGCAAGGTATTGGTAGTGAGCCAATTTGTTATTTCTTCAGTACTGATCATTGGGGCAGTCGTCATCCAGCGTCAGTTGAATTACCTGCTGAAAGAGGACATGGGGTTTGAAAAAAATCAGAAAATTGTCTTCCCAGTGCGGTCGAATGAAAGCCGCCCCCAATTGGGTGCCTTCCGCAATAGATTGGCCGCGCTGCCCGAAGTGGCGGGTGTAACTGGGATGTCGGCTTATCCTGGGCAGTTTGTGCCCAATGACATCTCGATGTACAAAGAGGGGGAAGACATGAACAGCAGCACGGTCATTCGTTATGCTTTTACCGACGAAAAATTCCTGAGCACCCTGAAAGTTAAACTGCTAGCAGGGCGTAATTTTACGGCAAGAGACACTTCCAGCGAGGAATTTAAAGCCAAAGTCATCGTGAATGAAACGGTACTCAAAACAATGAATATTCCCCTGGAACAAGCACCTGGCATGGTTCTACGCAGCGACCGGGGCAATGGGGACCAGATTCAGTTGACCATCATCGGCGTCATGCAGGACATCAACTTTGAGCGAATGTCCAAAAAGGTAGCTCCGTATATGATGCGGGTGTCTCCGCACGAATTTCTGCCACAGGTCATTACCGATGTAACCACGCAGGATTACCCTGTTTTTGTACAAAAAGCCCAGCAAATTTGGAGCGAACTGTTTCCTGGAACACCCTTTGAATATACCTTTTTGGATCAGGAAGTAGCTCAACTTTATCAGGCGGAACAAACCTTCTCGAACATCATCGGGACCTTCACCCTAGTGGCCATTTTTATTTCCTGTTTGGGCTTATTCGGCTTGTCGGTTTTTGCAGCCGAGCAACGTATGAAGGAGATTGGCATCCGCAAGGTATTGGGAGCGAGCGTAGGCAGTTTGACGAGCTTGCTGGCCAAGGATTTTGTCATCCTGGTGGTCTTGTCCATTTGTATTGCCTCCCCCATCGCCTGGTATTTGATGAACCTGTGGCTGAAGGATTTTGCCTATCGAATTGAAATTCAGTGGTGGATCTTTGTATTGGCGGGCTTGATAGCAGTGGCTGTTGCGTTTTTGACGGTGAGTGTGCAGAGTGTGCGCTCGGCATTGGCGAACCCGGTGAAGTCCCTGCGGAGTGAGTAGCGCAAAGACATTTTTGCTATAAAACCGGCACAAAAAAATTAGCACAGAGGAAAAAAGAGGGCACCAAGGACACAAAGTGAAGCGCCGTCAACGTCTAACTTTGTGTCCTTGGTGCCCTCTTTTTTTTCCTCTGTGCTAATAAAATGTCGCTTTGGTCTTATTTTAAGAACTCCGAGATGATCTATGTTTGCTTTTGCAAGCAGCGTTAAAAAAATGTGCAGATATAAAAAAAAACGTATATTGCTCACTCAGAGCACCTTTATTGTCCTCCCTTCTCTGATTCTGTAAATTACTTAAAACAAACACAAGACGGTCTAATTCAGGATTCAATGCTCCACTGGAAGCGAATGGAAAATTATATCTATTTCAAAAACCATACGTCATGAAAAAAATCCTTTTTATCCTGCTCGCTTGCTCGCTGGCACCTTATATTCGGGGGCAAAGCCTGGATCGATCAGTATTGGGAGCGGCAGGTAAAACCGATGCCAACAAGGCCTTCCGCCTGGAATGGACCCTGGGAGAAGTAGCCGTTAGCCGTTTTGAACACGCTGGTGGTGAAATCAACGAAGGGTTTCATCAGCCTTACCTTAGCGTCGAATCAGATCTGCCCCTAGCCACCTCTGACCAGCATTTTCAAATTTATCCCAATCCAGTAAGCGCTGAGTTATTTGTCAAGGCCAAACTTCGGGCCAATGAGCAAGTCCATTTGCGCTTCATCGATCCCGCTGGCCGACTGCTTTTGCCCGATCGCCTTACCGGAGGATTGGTCGATGAGCAATTGGATTTACAGCGCTTTCCGGCTGGGCATTATTACCTCCTGGTGTTGAACGCCAAGGGTAAAGTGTTGCAGTCAGCTAAAATTCTTAAGCAGTAAACGCTCTTTTTTACACCCAAAACTTCATTACGATGCAAAAGTTTTTCACCCTATACGCCCTTCTACTCTGCTGGGCCTGCTTTGCCCAAGCTCAGCAACTAAGCTCCTTCCCAGGCATGAATTACCAGGCCGTTGCTCGCGATGCTGCCGGTAAATTGCTCTCTAAAAAGACCGTTTTCCTGCGGGTCAACTTATTGTCCGATGGCCCGACGGGCAATGCCGTTTATTCAGAAGTACACCAGGTAACCACCAATGAAAACGGGCTCTTTAACCTCGTCATCGGGAAAGGCGAAAACAAAGGAAGCACCTTCCAAACGATCCCCTGGGCTGAAAAAAACATTTGGCTGGAACTGGCGCTGTCAGAAAGTAAAAAAGAAGCGTTTAGTGTGATTGGTGCCAGCCAGTTGTTGGCCGTGCCCTATGCCTACCACGCTGGATCGGCGGAAAGCCTGCATCTGCACGAAACCAATGAAAAAAGCGCCTGCAGCCGGGTAGCTGCCGGGATGCCCTTCTGGACCGTCAATGGCAACGACAAAGTATCGGACGAGTGCCATTTCATTGGCACGACTGTGGATGAAGACCTGGTTTTTAAAACCAACAATGTTGAAAGAATGCGCATTTTGGCGGATGGTACGATAGACATGCCGGGCAATCTGTTTATCCACGGCAACCTCACGGTAGACGGCGATGGCACCTTTTTTAACCTCAACGCCAAAAATGACCTGACTGTAGCTAAAAACGGAGCCCTGGGACAAGACTTGAGTGTAGGCAACAATGGCACCATTGCCCAAGACCTGAGCATCGGTAACCAAACCACTACCAAAATTTTACAAGTCAATGAAGCAGCCACCGTGAATGGCCCATTGACTGCGAATGGCCGTTTGGTGGTGGATGGTGGAGCCGACGGCAGCCAAAGCAAACAGGAGAGTTATCCCTTGTTGGTTAAGGGCAGCACTCAAGGGATTGCCATTGAAGTGAACCCGAGCACCAATAGCAACCTGGAATCAGGTCGAGGCAACAATTACATGTCCTTTTGGAAAAATGGCGAAATGACTGGCCGAATCGAAGGTATGAACACGGGCGACCTCGATCCCACGGGTTTGGTTGGTCTGATCACCAAAATGGTCACTGACCCACCTCCGGGTATCAGTTACAAACTTGGGGAATTGGTCATCGATCTCTTGCCAAAAGTGGATGTCGTTGTTGATGCAAGTTTAGATCCCTTTGGCGTGGATGTAGACGTAGCGGTCACTTTGCCCAACCTCAATCTAGACAACCCTTTCTCCCGCCTACCCGGAAACTTTCTGGAATACATCGAAAATCCAACGGGCGGGCCAGCCAGTTTCATTTATAAAAACATCTTTGAACCCATCGCCTGCGACCCTCAAACCGGGCTTTTCGCCCAAGGCGTAGGTCCCGAAGCGGCCAACAATTTCAAAGCTCAGGTTTTTTCCAATTACACCCTGGATATCCTCACCAATTCCATTACGGTTTTTGGTTCCATTGTACAAACGGTGACCAGCGTCGCCAGTGTACTTGACCCCGAAGACATCTTTAGTGATGCTTTCGATTTGGTGATCGACGTTACCAACCTAACCCTGGTGGCTACTTACGCCGATTTGAGCCTGGGTGTAGCCTTCGAATCGGGCTCCGGCGACTATGCCGAATGGCTGCCTCGTGTAGATCCTGCCGAAGCCATGAGCATTGGCGATGTTGTGGGGGTAAATGGTGGCAAAGTGTCCAAAAAATTCAGTCAAGCAGAGCGCTTTATGGTGGTATCGGCCTCGCCGATTGTACTGGGGAATATGCCCAGCAGCAAAGAGGGAGAAAAGAACTCCGAAAAGATTGCCTTTATGGGCCAGGTACCCGTAAAAGCGCGTGGGGTGGTACACATTGGTGATTACCTGCTGCCTTCAGGCGAGGGTGATGGCTTGGCCATCGCCGTAGCACCCGACAAGATGAAAGCCCGCGATTTCAAACGCATCATCGGCGTCGCCTGGGAAGCCGCTGATGGCAGCGAGTTTTTCAAACTGATCAATACTGCAGTGGGGTTGAACCAAAATGACACGGGTAAACTCATCGAAGAAATGCAAATGGTGATCAATCAAATGCAAAAGGCGATACAGGAACTGAAGCCTGATTATCAGGCACATTTGTTTGAAGTAGGTGAAACAACTTTGGCGAATCGCCCAGTTACGCTCGACTTTACGGTGTCTAATACCCACCCTTCCCAGATGGGCAATTATTTTCAGGGTAAAAATTATTCCAATCGCCAGGAAATGTTGCAGGATGTGAAAAACGCATTGGTTGAACGGGCGAACATCAACCTGGATAAGTATCCATTGGTTGCGTACCTATTTGATCACCCTGAGCAGGCGGGGGATATGGCGAAGTATTACAATCAAGTGAAGGAAACGGTTAGTGAATTGGTGGGAAAACGATAATGAATATTCAGCACCTTTAGATATGATTCCAGAGGTGTTTCTTCAGAGTCTTAAGTTTCTTAGGTGGTGAAGAAAAACAGTTATTAACCACCTAAGAAACTTAAGACACTGAAGAAACACCCTAGGAATAAAG
>NZ_JBGSLK010000138.1:0-2985 GCF_041740695.1 Haliscomenobacter sp.
GTTTTAGATCGGGCCTGGGCTACTCGTGCGGGTTTGGGCTGGATTGGCAAAAATACCAACCTGATTTCGACCGAACATGGTAGTTTCTTTTTCATTGGTGAATTAATCATCGATTTGGAGTTACCTGCCAGTAACAAAGTAGTTCGCAACCACTGCGGAAACTGTACCCGTTGCATCGATGCCTGCCCCACTCAGGCTCTGGTCGCACCTTATGTGCTCGATGCCCGGCGTTGCATTTCATACCAAACCATCGAAAATAGAAAAGAGATTGATTCAACCCTAAAAGGAAAATTCGAGAACCGTGTGTTTGGCTGTGATATTTGTCAGGATGTTTGCCCGTGGAATTTAAAATCGGAAGCAAACAGCGAGTCTGCTTTCGTACCTAAACCTAAATTGATGAGCATGACTAAAGAGGAGTGGAATGAATTGGATAAAACCCGGTTTAATGATTTGTTTAATAATTCGGCAGTTAAGCGAACCCGGCTTGAGGGATTGAAACGTAATCTGAAATTTTTGGAAGAGGATTAAGTCAAAGAGAAGTTCTTTTGCATCCCATTGAGATCCACAAGCTACAGCCAAAGTGCCAAACCCTACCGTAGATGTAAAGATTAACATGATTCATGAGTGGGTATTCAAAAAGTAACTAAATTTGCCTATACATTTGAAAAATAGAGGTTATGGAAACAATTACGGTAAAAATAAACGCACGAACTAAAAAAACAAAGTATTTGCTGGGGCTTATAAGCGAAATTGCTAAAAACGATAAAAACATTGAAATTATAGGTTTGGATGAAAGTCCTTATAACCCAGAATTTGTAAAAGAAATTCAAAAATCAAGGGTAAGTAAAGGAAAGGTTATTAAAACCGAAGATTTATGGAAGTAGTTTTTAAAGATAAAGCTCTTGACGATATTAAATTTTGGAAAAAGAGTGGTCAAAAAACGATTCAAAACAGAATATCTAAGCTTATTGAAGATATATTACAACACCCCACCATTGGACTAGGAAAACCAGAGCCATTAAAATACGAACTAAGCGGACTTTGGTCACGGGAAATTGATAAAGGGAATCGCCTTATTTACGAAATTGTTGGCCTGCAGCTTCATGTTATCTCCATGCGTGGGCACTATTACGACAAATAATAATTTTCTTGGATCAAATTGAAAAGTAGGTGGAGTAAAAAAAATGATGAATCTTTGTTTGGATAAAAGGAACAAACATGGATTCGATTAATGATCAATACAGGCAGTTATTAAAAGCACTTCTTCCTTTAGAACTCTTTACTTATTTTGAAATTACCCAAGTGCTAGTCTCTCCAGACAGGCTTGATGTTTATCTGGATGAACTCAACCTTCCTCCTTTAAAATATCAGGGACAAAAACTGGTTTCGAAGGGTTTTTATCCCGCAGCTGAGGTACAGGATTTTCCGATTCGTGAAAGGGCTGTATTTTTGCATGTCAGAAGGAGAAAATGGCAGATAGAATCCACCGGTCATATTGTAAGCAACACCTGGGATACAGTTGCCGAAGGCACGCGTTACACTAAAAGTTTCGCGTCTTTTTTAAAAGATGTTTTTGGATACTCACCCAATCAGCAGCAAAAGCCTTGAAAAACATTATCATATAGATGGGGATCAATTCGGTCAACAATACAAAGAACATCTGAGTGATTACCCGGAGTGGGATCAAAAAGACCACGCACAGGACTGGATGATTTTTCCTCAGAATCTGGGATCTCAATTGAGTATCGATGAGACATCCTTGTCGAATGGCGAATTGTACACCATCCTGACAAACAAAGCAGCAAAAGGACAAAAAGGAGTGCTTGTGGCTATGATCAAAGGCACCAGAGCAGAGCATGTAATTGCCATATTGAAAAAGATCCCAGAAAAGGAAAGATTAAAAGTTGAAGAGATCACCTTAGATATGGCCGGTTCGATGAACCTGATTGCCAGGCAATGCTTTCCCAAAGCTGTAAGGGTGACAGATCGGTTCCATGTTCAAAAACTGGCCTATGATGCCTTGCAGGAAATGCGCATCGCACATCGCTGGGAGGCAATCAATGAAGAAACCAATGCCATTGACAATGCCCGCTGGGAAAAAAAGGAATACATTCCCCTGTGTTTTGAAAATGGTGACTCTAAAAAGCAACTGCTGGCCCGAAGCCGTTACCTCTTATTTACATCACCAGAGAATTGGAGCGAATCCCAAAAACAAAGGGCAAAAATACTTTTTGCTCAGTATCCAGACATACAGAAAGCTTTTAGCCTGACCCACAAACTAAGATTAATCTTCTCGAAAACAAAAGATAAGGGAGTTGCCTACACTAAACTGGCTCATTGGTATAACGAAGTAACAGAATCCGGATTTAACGCATTTAATACCATCTCTGCAACCATATACACGCATTACAAAGAAATACTCAACTTCTTCGATAATCGAAGCACCAATGCTTCTGCTGAATCTTTCAATGCCAAAATAAAAGCATTCAGAACTGTTCTGCGTGGTGTACGCGATGTCAATTTCTTCCTCTTCCGATTAGCTAAAATCTATGCATAAAAAAACATACTCCACCTAAATTATCAATTGATCCAAACAATACCGCTTTAAAATCAAAACCAGTCATCTATTAATCAATTTTAATCAAAGCACTATGAAAAAACTCTTGTTTATCACTGTTCTATTCATATTTAGAGCTATATCAGTTTTTTCACAATCCAAAGATCAAATAGTAATTAAAAAGGGGCGTAATAGTTCCTAAATCAACATCTTCAGTGAAACACTAGAATAAAGCAATTCAAATTTTCAATTCAAAACATATTTAGACTTCGAATGCTGGCTTTTAAACCGAAGCGGCAACGAGAAGAACGAAAGTGGACAGAAACCACTAAAAATAGAGCTTGTCTGCCTGAAGTTAGTCAGACAGGACAAAAAAGAAAAGCCTACGAGTAGCAAAGATTAAGCTAATATAATTTATGGAATTCCAA
>NZ_JBGSLK010000139.1:0-170843 GCF_041740695.1 Haliscomenobacter sp.
CTCCGCGAGCGATTTTGACAAAGTCCTTGTCTAAGTCGCTCGCGGAGCCTAAACCTTCTCAACCTTCTCAACCTCCTCAACCAATTATAGTTTTCCTGCCTTCAATTCCGCCACCGCACGATTGGCAGCCCGCGCCGTCAGCGCCATGTACAAAATCGAAGGACTCTGGTTGCCGGTACTGGTCATACAGGCGCCATCGGTGACGAAGACGTTTTTGCAGTGGTGCAACTGGTTCCATTCATTGAGCAAGGAGGTTTTGGGATCTCGGCCCATCCGTACCCCGCCCATTTCGTGAATGTCCAGCCCGGGAGCTTGTTTGTTGTCGTGGGTACTGATGTTTTGACAACCCGCCACTTCGAGCATTTCCCGACTTTGGGTCAAAAAGTCGGCGACCATTTTTTCTGAATTGTCATCGTAGCCCACCGAGGTTACCAGCAGCGGAATGCCCCATTGGTCTTTTTGATCGGGACTTAGCCGCACCTGGTTGTTTTCGTTGGGCATGGATTCGCCTTGCATGTACATGTAGACTTCCCAGCCGCGGGGTTCGGAGAGTGCTTTTTTGTAGTCGGCACCAATGCCTTCAGCCGCATCGCGCCGAGCGCGGTAGGCTCCCATAAAGGTGGTGTAGCCGCCCAGGAAATCGGTGTCTTGTTTGCCCAGGTTGCGGAAATTGGCCAGGATACACTCCACCGGGTTTTTGCCGTACACATATTTGTCTTCATAGCCCGGCATCTCGCCATGCGCGGAGCCCCGGTAAATGTGGAATCCGATGTATTTGCCCAGCAAGCCATTGTCGTTGCCCAGGCCATTGGGGAAACGGTTGCTTTGGGAATTCAGCAAAATCAAATTGCTATTCAGCGCGGAGGCGTTGACAAAAATGACCCGGGCTTTGTATTCGATGACTTCCTTGGTATTGGCATCGATCACCCTGACTCCGCTGGCTTTGCCCGATTTTTCATCGTAAAGAATAGAGTGGACCACGGAATCTGGACGTACGGTAAGGTTACCCGTCTTTTTGGCCCAGGGCAAAGTACTGGTCACCGAACTAAAGTACCCGCCATAGGGGCAGCCGCGCATACAGAGGTTGCGGCGCTGGCAACGGCCCCGGCCTTGTTCGAGGTGTACTTCATTGGGTTCGGTGAGTTGGGCCCAACGCCCTTGTACCAGGTAGCGGTTTTTATAGTGCTTCAGGAATTTTTCCTGCACTGCTTTTTCCACACAATTCAATTCAATGGGGGGCAAAAACTCTCCATCCGGCATGGACTCAATGCCGTCTTTATGCCCACAAACGCCGATGAATTTTTCAACATGGCTGTACCAGGGGGCCACATCGGTGTAACGAATTGGCCAATCGATGCCGTAGTCAAAACGAGCAGGAGCAGTAAATTCATACTCGCTCCAGCGCTGACAGGCGCGGCCCCAAATCAGCGATTTGCCACCTACCTGATAGCCTCGAATCCAGTCGAAAGGTTTTTCCTGTACGTAGGGATGATCCTTGTCTTCAATAAAAAAATGGGCTGTGTCCTCATTGTAACCCGCTGCCTTGCTAATCAGCGGATTTTCTTTTTTGTATTGGCGTGGATGCCAGTTGCGGTGTTTGAACTCCCAGGGCTCGGTGAAAGCGGTGGGGTAATCGCTGATGTGTTCGATGTTGCGGCCACGCTCCAGAACCAGGGTTTTGAGCCCTTTTTCGCACAACTCTTTGGCCGCCCAGCCACCACTAATTCCCGATCCGATGACGATGGCGTCAAAATCTGGCATAGCTATTGGTTTTAAGAAACGCAGAAAACATAAGTCATTCCTGATTTTTGAAAAGCCAAAATTAGGCTGAAATCTAATCGCGGAGCGATTGAATTTTGAATAGCCCCGGTCGTCCGGGGTAAATAGTAGGGTCAAATTGGCTGCAACCACGGCAGTGGTTGAACTGAATTGAGCAAAAAATTCAACCGCATCCGCGGTTGTGAAACCTTTTGCTGCCGAAATGACCCCGGACGACCGGGGCTATTCAAAATTCAACCGCTTTCGCGGTTTGTTATTCCAAAAATTCGGGATGACTCATGTTTTGCGTCATACTAAGGTACCAAATCTAAAGATTTTTTTGCCGGGCTTTGCTCTTTTTTACGTTATTTCAGTACTTTAAATCATTATTGCGACACCTCAAACCCAATCAGAACAGATGAAAAAAATACTGGCTTCTCTTTGTTTTTACTTGTTTGTGCAACTTAGTCTTTTCACCCAAATCCCCGCTTTCCCCGGAGCGCAAGGTTTTGGTGCCTTGAACACCACTGGCGGACGTGGCGGGCAAGTCATTTATGTGACCACACTAAATTGTGAAGGGCCCGGATCGCTCAACGCCGCCTTGGCAACGCCCGGCCCAAAGTACATTTTATTCAAAGTAAGTGGTTTGATCGACTGTGCGGCGGAGCTCATTTGGGGTGATTGTTACATTGCGGGCCAAAGTTCACCGGGCGGCATCATCGTGCGGGGAATCATCATCGACGACTGGTATGAACCCAACAACGGAGCCAAAAACATCATCATCCGCCACCTCAACTCTCGCCCGGCTACCGAACAAATCCGGCCAGGCAGTGGCTGGGTAGCCGATGATGCCTTGCGCCTGGATGCAGCAAGTCGAGTAGTCATCGACCATTGCTCCTTTGCCAATGCTACCGACGAAGCCATTCAAATTTCGCGCAGCAACAACCTCAGCATCCAGTATTGTCAATTGGCAGAAACCCTGGGCGACCACTACGAATTTGGTGGCATGTTGCTCAATTACTCGGCCAATGGGCACCGCAAAGACAGCATCAGCATCCACCACAACATCTGGAACCGCATCGGAGGACGTATGCCTGAAATAAGTTGCGAGCAAAGTGGTGAGGCACCCAACGACATGTCCTGCCTGCAACATCCGCTGAGGATCGAGCTGTCGAACAACCTCTTGTGGGACCAACAAATCGAAATGTATTACAATTCCGGTTTTTATACCTCGAATCAGGAAGCGCCGGGTTTGCGCCTTTTGCCCAATTTTGTCAACAACCTCTCGGTGGTGCGCAGCAGCATGTGCCATGGCATGTTCCGCGATCTGATGCTGGGTTTTTCCAACAATGAATTATTTGTCAGCGGCAACAAACTGAGCAGATTCCCCAATTACGCCGACTATGAGCTGTTTTACTGTTGCAACGATTTTTGCACGGCCCCCAATCACCCCAATCGGGATTTGGGCAAAGCCATTCGGCGCAGTACCCGCTTCCCTTACCCTGCGATTACTTATACAGCCACTGCGGATTTGCTGGCAAATTTGCGCAGCACTGTGGGCGCTTTTAACCCCCACAGCACCCGCCGCCGTGATCCCATGAACCGTCGCCTACAGCAACCCTTGCTGGACAACGTCATCGATAGTCGCCCCATCGATGGTCGCGATTATTACCAGGATGCCTTCCGACTGGATTTCACAACTGCTCCGGCGGCCCCCAAGGATACAGACAGTGATGGTATGCCCGATTCCTGGGAAACGGCCCAAGGTTTGAATCCCAATGTAAAGGATCACAATGGCACCCAGCTGTCGATCAAATTTACCGGGCTGGCTGGATACACCAATCTGGAATGTTACCTGAATGATTTGTCAGATCGGTTGGTCAGCGGTAGTCCTTTGACCAAAGTGGGTGACCGAGGCATTGACAAACAGTGGCAAAAAATCAATTTTGACAGTTCTTCGCGGATGCTGTATGTGGAAATAGACCAAGCCTCTGCTCCTGAAGGTTCGCAGGTACAAGCCCGGGTGTTGAATAGTTATGGCGCAGTGATGGCCGAAGCCAAAACCCAGGGGCAGCGCTTGCAAATACCCCTGGCGCATGCACCAAGTGGCATTCATTTTGTACACATTCAAAAAGGCATTCACGGGGTGACGGAAAAGATATTCATTCCCTAAGCGCAAGAAGGTAGAGGCCTTGGGTTTTGAACTCTTTTGGCTTATTTTTATTCAATGCTTTGATCATTCAATGGATAAAACCTGCATCATGAAAACCCACTTAATTGCATTATTTCTGTGTTTTTTGGGGCTGAACCTGACTGGCCAAATTCGTTTTGAGCGGGCCTATTTCATCGACAATCAAGGCAACAAAATCGAGTGCCTGATCAAAAACTCCGACTGGCACGACAATCCCAACTCCTTTGTCTACCGCACTACCGAAACCGCACGCACGAATTCAGCCTCCCTTGAAAATGTGCAGGAATTTGGGGTGTACAATTTTTCCAAATACATCCGCGCCAAAGTAGACATCGACCGCAGCAGTGGCGAGATCAGCAAGATGGATTATTTCGGCAATGCCATTTTTCACAGTGAAGAACTTTTTTTGAAGGTTTTGATCGAGGGCGAAGTGTCTTTGTACCACTACTCCGACGGCGACCTCAATCTTTTTTTCTATCAAACACCCAGCCAAGGCATTCGCCAATTGGTGTACAAAAGGTACATTGTTGATCAAAACACCATTGCCAGTAATGTGGAGTTTCGGGAGCAATTGGCGGAGGCCAAATGTGCCCAAGCCCGTTCGGAAGTGCTGCAGGAATTGAAATATTACAAGTCTGAACTGATCAAATACCTGATCGCTTACCACCAGTGCAAGGGACTGAGTTTTACGAACTACGATGGAAAAATCAAACGCGACTTGTTCAATGTGCGGGTGACCACTGGCCTGAGTTTTTCCGATTTTATATTTGTGGGCGTAGATGGTTTTTCACAAAAAGCAACACCTCGACTCGGGCTGGATTTGGAGTTTGTACTGCCTTTCAACAAAAGCAAGTGGGCCTTTTTTGTCGAACCCAATCTGCAAAGTTTTTTTGCCACCGAATCGATTCGCAGTGAACTGACTTCGATCAATTACCGGGCCTTGGAAGTCCCGACGGGCTTGCGGCATTACTTTTTTATCACCGAGGATTTGCGCTTTTCGCTGAGTGCAGCTTACGCCTTTGAACTGAGTTTCAATTCCGCAATGAACCGGATTGATGGCCGCCAGTACGAGCTCAGTGGGGGCAATGTATTTGCAGGCGGGGCCGGGATGAGTTATAAAAAATTCAGCGCCGAATTGCGCTGGTACGAAAAAAAGGATTTATTGAGGTTGTATCCGTTTTTGGAGTCTGATTTGTCGAAGGTGGCCTTGGTGTTGGGCTGGAAGTTGTGGTAAAAAAAATGGCGCGCACTGCGCAGGGTTTGTTGGGATTTGGCGTCTAACCGCTAAAACCCGCTAATGAAACAAACTTACCTCTTTAAAACGGTGCTGGCAGGGCTGGTGTTTTTGTTCGCAATTACCAATACTTGCCTGGCACTGACCATCAGTGGCCGCATTACCAATGCCAAGACCGGGGTCATTCATTTTCGCAGCAGTTGGGACCGTAGAGATAGCTTCCAACTTGATGAAAAGGGCTATTTCAACGCCACACTAACCATCAGCCCCTACGAAAAGGCCTTCCACCTGAGTTGGGTAACCAAAGATGGTTATGGCCAAATGGTCTATATGCTACTCGACCCCGATGATGTGGTGGAAATCACAGGCAACCACAAGGGCGAAAAAGTGGAATTCATCAAAGGCGACGTAGCGCGCAAAAATTACCTGAATGATTTATTGGAAAAAACCAACGACCTCAATCACCGGAAATATGATTTTGGGGAAGAAAAAAGGGACTCCGTCAATCGGGAGATTTTCAGGTACCTGGATACCTTGTTTGTTGAAGACCCGGTTTTGGCCATAGAGTGTATTGGTTTTATGCGCTATACCCTTTTT
This sequence comes from Haliscomenobacter sp., assembly GCF_041740695.1. Classification (GTDB taxonomy): domain Bacteria; phylum Bacteroidota; class Bacteroidia; order Chitinophagales; family Saprospiraceae; genus Haliscomenobacter. The sequence goes on from NZ_JBGSLK010000139.1 coordinate 5,781, forward strand.
GCTGATGAATACAGCTGGGGGAAATTGCCGCACATCTGGCAATCCATTGAATCTGTGCCTGCGGATGTGAAGGAAAATTCATTCACCTATAAAAAACTGGCAAACCGACTCTGGCCGGGTAAAACCATGCTGGAGCTCAGTTTTGTTGACACCTCAAAAATCAGCCACCGCAGCGATGAATGGTCGGGCAAACCGATCCTTTTGATGTTTGGCACCAGTTGGTGCCGGCCTTGTAGAGTGAACAATCAAGCTTACCTTACTCAATATGAAGCATTAAAAGATAAAATCGTGCTGCTCAATATTTCCACAGAGGAACACTTTAGGGATTGGCAAAAATATGCCCTCAAAAATCAGCTGCCCTGGCAACAAGGCTTTTGGGTCAGTGACGAAAGCCTCGATGGTGATGGCTTGAGGGAAACTTATCACCTAAATGCCGTTCCCCTGGACATCCTAATCGACCAAAATCGAAAAATCATCAGCTTCAACCCCAGCATTGACGAGGTTTTTACTTTTCTCAATAAAAAATAATACAAGGTCGCGCAGGTTTTTTTCAGCCTACTCGTCTAACCCCTAAATACCAACTTTTGACCAAAGCCAAAGCACATATCCACAGCCCACAGGAAAGCAGTAGTACTTTCCAGGACTACTTTTACACCCACAAAGACCGGGTGTTCAATACCGCTTTGTCTTTGTTGCAGAATTGGGAAGAAGCCGAAGAGTTGACCCAGGATGTGTTCGTGGCTGCGTACGAAGCCATTGGCAGTTTTCGAGGGCAGTCGAGTATGTGCACCTGGTTGTACCGCATCACGGTGAACAAGGCCCTGGATCGGATCAAAGCCCGCAAGGCGCAAAAACGTTCCGGCTTTACCCGCTCGCTCTGTCGGCAAACGGAGCATGAAGAAAAACCGCTGGATTTGCCCGATTTTATTCATCCGGGAGTGCTACTCGAACAGCAGGAATCCAGTATCGCCTTGTTCAAAGCCATTGCCAGGTTGCCCGAAAATCAACAAAGCGCTTTTGTACTGGCCAAAATCGAGCAACTCAGTTATGCTGAAATCGCACAGGTTTTGGAGATCAGTATTCCGGCCGTAGAGTCGCTTTTGGTACGGGCCAGGCAGAAATTGCGGGAATTGCTCAAGAATTTTTACGAAAACGATTAAGTCATTGCCTTATGGACGAACCCAAACACCACGATCCAGTAGAGGCTGCACTACAAAGCCTGGAAGGTCTACAACGGGCCAAGGCGGATGAGGCTTTGCTGCAAAAGATCGAAGCCCGCATCCAGGCTACCCGCGCGGCCCGACAAGTGCAACAAACGCAGGTTCGGCGGCTAACCAGACAAATGCTTGCTGCCTCGGTGCTGATGTTGCTGCTCAACTCCGCGGTTTGGTTTAACGTAGGCTTCAAACAACAAGAAATGCAAAAAGTGGAGCAATTCTCCCGCCTGTATTTTACATCACCACTCAATTATTGAACATGAATGTCCTCAAAATAATGGGCGCGGCCCTCTTGCTTTTGTTTGTGCTCAATGTCGTTTCGCTGGGCTTGCTCCTGCGCCTGAATCGACCCCATGATCAGCCCAATCGGCCCTCCGCTGCGGCAGAATTCCTGATGCACGAACTGAAATTCAGCCCGGTTCAACGGGATTATTACCAACAATTGATCAAACAGCACCGCAGCAAAATACGGGCGATTGAAGCGCAACGCACCGAGTTGCGCCATGCTCTTTTTGCAGGGATTGCCCAAAACGATACCGCTGCACTAGCTGGTTTGCGGCAATTGGAGGGCAAAACGGAATGGGTCACTTTTCAACATTTTCAGGCCGTCCGCAGATTGAGCAATGTGGAGCAAAAACAGCGTTTTGACCACATTATTCAGGAGGTGATGCGCAAAATGGGAGCTCATGAAAGACGGCACCCTCAAGGCTTACAGCATCATTAAACCATACCCAAAATAGCACAAGATTTTCGGCATTATTGCTCTCACTTCCCTAACTTTACCCCACCAAATAAAACCAAGTTTATGCCGATCTACCACAAGCTGGGGAAAATCCCTCCCAAGCGCCATACCATTTTTGAAAAACCCGGCGGCGGGCTGTACTACGAGCAATTGTTTGGCACCGTGGGTTTTGATGGAATGTCCTCATTGTTGTACCAGATTCATCGCCCCACGATGATTCGCGCCATTGGAGAAGCCATCGATGTCAGTCCCGTAATTGCGGTAGCCAAAAACATCCACCCACGTAAGTTGCTCGGTTTTGAAGTGCCCGCCAAAGCAGATTACCTGGAAAGCCGCACTCCCCTACTCGTCAATTCCGACATCCACATTGGACTGGCTGCGCCGCAAAGCTCCCTGCGCAATTATTTCTACAAAAACGCGGATGCCGACGAACTGCTGTTCATTCACCGTGGAACGGGCACCCTGCGCACCCTTTTGGGCAATATTCCCTTTGAATACGGCGACTACCTGCTGATTCCGCGTGGCATGATTTACCAAATCGACTTTGATACCGCCGACAATCGTTTGCTCTACGCCGAGTCTTTTCATCCGATTTATACCCCTAAACGTTACCGCAACTGGTTTGGGCAACTGTTGGAACATTCCCCCTTTTGCGAACGCGATTACAAACTTCCCCAAGACCTCGAAACCCACGATGAAAAAGGGGAGTTTTTGCTCAAGGTCAAAAAGCAGGGTATACTCCACCAATTGGTCTACAACACGCACCCCTTCGATGTCGTTGGCTGGGATGGGTACAATTTCCCTTACGGATTTTCGATCCACAATTTTGAACCGATCACCGGACGGGTACACCAGCCACCTCCCGTGCACCAGACCTTTGAAACCAAAGCCTTTGTGGTCTGTTCCTTTTGCCCACGCATGTACGACTACCATCCACGGGCCATTCCCGCACCCTACAATCACTCCAACATCGATAGTGATGAGGTGTTGTATTACGTGGATGGCGACTTTATGAGCCGGAACAACATTGCCGCCGGGCATATTTCCCTACACCCTGGCGGCATTCCACACGGGCCACATCCGGGTGCTTACGAGCGGAGTATCGGCAAAACATCCACGGAAGAGTTGGCGGTGATGATCGATACGTTCAAACCGCTGATGGTGACGGAGGCAGCGTTGAAGATCGACGATGGAGTGTATTATCAATCCTGGTTAGAGGGCTAAACCGTCGCCTAGGAACGGAAATGAAATAAGTTAACGATTTCGACCCAGGCCAAATTGATCCCCTTTTTTCACTGCCTTATTTCCTTGGAAATGGATTTCCACTATTTTTTCACTTTGGACAATCTCGCCCTTTTCATCCGCAAGGCGGTGAATGATTTCCTTGCTGGCAATGTCGATGATTTCGCCAGTGCTGGGCCAGGCGTGGCGCCCATCCATACTAAAAGTGACCCAACCCGGCTGGTCGCGCAAGGCTACGGAAGACAGGTAACGTGGTGGCATTTGTTGGTTGTCAAAAATGTGCATGCGTTGGTTGGCCCCATCGGCTACCCAAAGTTCTTTTTCGTCGGGAGTTAGGCCAATGCCGTGGCTGGGGCAGCCATGTCTTTTGATGAAGCCTTTTTCAAAGCCGGGTACTTCCACCCGATGGATCATTTTTCCCGTTTTTAAGTCAGCTATTTCAAAACCCAGCAGTTCGTTCACATTGCCGTACAACAACGACTGTTTGCCGTCAATGGTAAATGGCCTTACGCTAGCTGAAAATGGCCCAATCTGGCGTTGTTTGCTGGTGTTTTTAGGATTGACTACAGTCACATAGGGTGAGGCGAGGCCTTCCATGTAGACCGCCTTTCCGTTGGGTGCAAAAATGGTGTTGTGGGCTTTACTTTTGAGCACGACCTGCTCTTTTACCTCACCCGTTTTAGCATCCAGTACGTACCATTGGTCTTTTTCGAAAGAAGGTTGAAAGATAGTCAGCCCATCTGGCGAAATGGCCATGCGGTCGCAACCCGCTTCGTATATTTTTTCCCAAAGTAGTTTTTCACTTTGTAAACTGATGCACATCAGCGATTTGACGGTGCTCACGTAGATGCATTGGGTCGCCAGGCTCACACAAACGCCTTTGACGTTGGAGGGGTGGCCATTGGCGTCCAGGCTACCCGTAGGAATCCGTTTGACCAATTTGTAGTTGTCATCGATGTCGTACACCAAAATGCCGTGGCCGCCGTATTCCAGGTAGTTGCGAATGCCGGGTTCGGCTACGTAGAGGTATCTTTTTACACCCGATTGGGCCTGAGCAGTGGTCAGGAAAAGGTATAAAAATGAAAGGGATAAAAGAGTGGTGCGGATGGCTTGAAAAAGCTTGATCTTAAGCATTGTAAGGAATTGAAAACAGGCCATTCATTTTATTTTTAGCCACAAAGGCACAAAGCACCAAAGTACTAAATTTCGTACAGTAAAGCTCCGTGCCTTCGTGGCAAAAAAATCGTTTTACCTACGCTTGTAGCCCAGTGTAAAGCCAATTAGAGCCCCGGCAATCGCACTGATGATCGCATACACGATTCCATCCAAGAATACCCCGCCCCAGCTCATCAGATTGGAGGTACCATGAATCATGGAGTCAAAACTTACCGCGATCAAAAAACCAATGAGGCCGCCGTAGAGGGCCCCAGTGCCCAGCGTACGGATGCCTGCCCATCTTTCAAAAATCCAGGCAAGCAGGAATGAAGCAACCAGATTTCCAAAAACCAGCACTTCCATCTTTGGCTCGGCTTGAGCACTCGCCATGTTGGGCATGGCCGAGGCCAGCGCATCTTTAAACACCATAGTATACATCACAAAACCGCCCATAAAATAGCCGATAAAACCGGCCAGGGTTCCCAACAAAAGTTTGGTAGAGTTCATAAGTGTTGTTATTTAATAGGTGAAAAAGGAATGTCTGAACGAGGTCGGGCTAGCGTCAATATTGATGGAATGCCTGAGAGATAAATGCGAGTACATCGGGTAGGGATTCACGCCAGTAAGTCCAGGTATGGCCACCATTGCGGACGCGAAATTCATGAGGAACTTCTTTTTTACGCATGGCGATGTGTACCAGCGCGTTGCCTTCGTACAAAAAGTCATCGTCGCCACAATCGATGTACCAGCGCACGGCCTTCTTTTGGTCGTCGGGGATGTTGTTGATCATGTGTACCGCGCTCTGCTGTTTAAAAAAAGCATCAACTTGGGCATCGGTGGCGGTAGAATCTGGTCCACGCCTCATCTGCATTTTAGCTGCCTCCAAGTTTAAAGGCCCGGTTGCGGCACTCAAGGGACAAGCCGAAGAAAACAACTCGGGATGGTGCAGTGCATAAGCAAAACTTCCGCCACCGCCCATCGATAAACCTGCGACCGCTCTAAAGCGCTTTTCGGCTTTGATTCGGTATTTTTTTTCCACAGCGGGCATCAATTCTTTGAAGAAAAAATCCTCATAGAGCCAGGTACCAGTGGCGCTGTTGGCATAACCCCGGCGTCCGGTATTGGCATCGGGCATAACGATGATCATAGGTGTAGCTGTACCTGCGGCAATGGCTTTGTCGGTGATGTTTTGCACTTCGCCAAACTGAACCCAACCGGTTTGATCATCGCCTGCACCATGTAGAAGGTAGAGCACTGGATAAGTCCGGGAAGAAGTTTCATAATCGGGAGGCAAATAAATCGCATACTTCCGCTCCATATTGAGGATTTTGCTTTGGAGGGAAAGGTTGTCAAACACTTTGCTGGTTTGAGCAAAAAGGAGATGGGTGCCCATCACTGCGATCAGTAGGAAAAAGTTTTTCATGTAGTTTATAGTTTTAACCAAGCACTGAATGTTACACAAAATACAAAACGTTTTTTATCCTAAATCAAAATTTTACAAAACCGAACAAAAGTGTTCGTAGGTGAACAATACAAAGGAATTAAAAATGTCTAATTAATTGATTTACAAATATTTTTTATTCTTGGCATAAAAATTGGCCGTTATTTTACAATTGGCTTTGAAAAACTGTATGCGCGATGCTCCATCACAACTTGCTGTTGATTTACCGCAACATCAAACGATTTAAACACAGTTTTTTCATTAACTTGATTGGCTTGTCTACCGGATTGGCCTGTACCTTATTGATCTACCTCTGGGTGAACGATGAGCGGAGTGTTGACCGTTTTCACCAAAACGACCCACATTTATTTCAGGTCATGGGCAATCTGGAAAACGAAGGCAAGGTGGTCACTCAGTCGGGTACACCCAAACACTTGGCTGAACTGCTCAATGCCGAAATGCCAGAAGTAGAAAGAGCCGCCACGGTTACGCCGCCCGCCTGGTTTCCTAAATTCACCCTGAAAGCTCAGCATGAGCCAATCAAAGGGGTAGGAAAATTTGCCAGTGCAGGTTTCTTCCAATTGTTTTCTTATGAACTCCTACAAGGCAGCAAGAACCAGGTTTTGGCCGACAAAAGTACCATCGTCATTTCAGAAAAACTGGCCAAAAGTTTGTTCAAATCCAATAAAAACGCCCTAGGCAAAAACCTGGAGTGGGACATGGCGGGTTTGAAAAAACAATGTACCGTGAGTGGTGTATTTAAAAACCTCCCCACCAATGCCTCCGAGCAGTTTGATTTTGTGCTGCCCTTTGAATCTTTTTTGGACATCATCGGTCGGGGGATAAGTTGGGACAATGTATTCAATACCTACTTAGTGTTGAAAAAAGGTGTTGACCATGAGCGGTTCAATGCCAAAATTGCCGATTTTATCCAGCGTAAAAACCCAGGTGCGAAGGTCGAGTTGTTCATCAAACCCTTTGCCGACAACTATCTGTACGGCCAATACGAAAATGGTGTCCAGGCAGGTGGAAGAATTGAATACGTTCGCCTTTTTTCCCTCATCGCTCTGTTTATCCTGCTCATCGCCTGCGTCAACTTTATGAATTTGGCTACCGCAAAAGCAGCCAACCGGATCAAGGAGGTTGGCATCAAAAAAGCCATCGGTGCCCGGCGGAGCACCCTCATCTGGCAACATTTGGGCGAATCTACCGCCATGACTTTGCTCTCCTTTTTGGTGGCAGCGCTGTTGGTAATTTTGCTATTACCCGCTTTTAATGAGCTTACGGGCAAACAATTGGCGCTGAACTGGAATACCAATTTGGTTCTCGGTGCCCTCGTCATTGCCGCCGCGACCAGCCTCGTTGCGGGCAGTTATCCGGCCTTTTACCTTTCCAGTTTCAAGCCAGTAGCGGTACTGAAAGGAAAACTGAACACTTCAGGCGGCGAGCTGCTGGCTCGTAAAGGACTGGTGGTTTTTCAATTTGGCATTTCCATCGTGTTCATCGTAGCGGTACTGGTCATTTACCAGCAAATCGAATTTGTACAAAATAAAAACCTGGGTTACAACAAAGACAACCTGCTCTACTTTGAAATGGAAGGAAAAGCCACAGCCAACCCAGAAGGCTTTTTGGAGGCTTTGCGCAAAATTCCTGGCGTGGAATCGGTTTCCAATATGCCGGGCAATATCGTTTGGGGGCCAGGTGGCAATGCACCAAATGTAGATTGGAAAGGGAAAAAAATTGCTTTTCAAAATGCCGGAGTGAGTTATGGAATGATCGAAACCCTGGGTTGCGAGATGCGCTCTGGTCGGCCTTTTTCCAGAGATTTTAGCTCCGATACCAGCAAGTTGATCTTCAACGAAGAGGCGGTTGCAGTGATGGGTTTGTCGGAACCTGTGCCGGGGCAAGTCATCGATTTTGGTGGCAGAAAAGTAGAAATTTTGGGTGTGGTCAAAAACTTCCACCTGCAATCCCTGCACGAACCCGTCAAACCTTTTTTCTTCCGCTTTGACCGCATGTATGCCGTAACAGTTATGGTACGAATCGCAGCGGGGACTGAACAAAAGACCTTGGCTGCCTTGACGCAGTTTTACAAAGATTACAATCCTGGCTTTGTATTTGACTATACTTTTTTGGATCAAACCTATCAGGCGCAATATGTGGCCGAAAAACGAGTGTCAGTATTGTCGCGTTATTTTGGGGCCTTGGCGGTACTGATTTCTTGTCTGGGGCTGTTTGGTTTGGCGGCCTTCACTGCCGAGCGGCGGGGCAAAGAAATTGGAATCCGCAAAGTGTTGGGGGCATCGGTGTTGAGTGTGGTGCGACTACTTTCCATGGATTTTGTACGACTGGTCATGTTGGCCATTGTGTTGGCACTTCCGATTGCCTGGTACCTGATGCGGGAATGGCTGACTGGGTTTGCCTACCATATCGAGTTGCAGCCTTGGGTGTTTGTATTGGCGGGAGTGGCTGCCTTGGGCATTGCCATCCTGACGGTGGGTTATCAGGCGTTCAAAGCGGCCATCGTGAATCCGGTAGAAGCATTAAAAAAGGAATAAATCATGCTGAAAAACCATTTCAAAATCGCTTTCCGCAATTTGTTGCGGTACAAATTGCATAGCTCCATCAATGTGATGGGCCTGGCCATTGGCATCAGCGCATGTTTGGTTATTTTTCTGCTGGTTCATCACCAACGCAGTTTTGATACCTTTCATCCCGACAAAGAGCGCATTTACCGGGTGTATACCATTTATAGTGGCCTGTTTGATGCGACCAATAGTGGCATAGCTTTCCCGATACCCGACGCCATTCGCAAGGAGTGCACCGGAGTGGAAGCAGTGGGGCATTTTATGACTTTTAGCAACCTAAAAATAAGCCTGGGTGCACAAAAAGAACAGGGTAAGGTTTTTGAAGAACAAAATCAGGTCGTTGCCGCCGAACCCGACTATTTCCGGGTATTCGATAGTTACCACTGGTTGGCTGGTACACCCCAAACGGCCCTGAGCGAGCCCTTTAAAGTGGTGCTCACCGAGAGCAGGGCCAGGTTTTATTTTGGCAACATTGAACCTCGCGCTGCACTTGGTCAGGAGATCAATTACAACGATTCCTTGCTGGTGACCGTTTCGGGGATTGTTAGTGATTTGCAGAAACAAACCGACCTGAATTTCACCGATTTTATCTCTTTTAGCACCATCCCTCAAAGTTGGTTGAAGAACGATGTAGGTGGATTGGAAGGCATGAAAGAATGGGGCAGCACCACCAGTGCTTCCCAGGTTTTTATCAAATTGGACAAAGAGGCCAAAACAGAACGACTAAGCAAACAGCTCGAGCAACTGGTCAAAAAATACCAAGTGGATAATGATCCCAAACTCAAACTGGCGTACCCATTGCAAGCCTTGGCCGACTTGCGCTATTCCACCATTGGAATTTTCAACGACAGCGCCGCTCCTGCGAACCGCAAAACACTCAATGCTCTGGCGCTGGTGGCGGGATTGCTCTTGTTGATTGCCTGTATTAATTTTATCAATCTGGCCACTACCCAATCGATTCAACGCTCCAAAGAAGTGGGTGTGCGCAAGGTTTTGGGCGGCACGCGAAGCGTGTTGATCCGTCAATTTTTGGGTGAAACCCTGGTGATTACTTTGGTCGCTATGCTGTTTTCCATTGCGCTGGCCAAGGGCGCCCTCGTATTTTTTACCGAATTTTTGCCCGAGGATTTAACTTTTAAACTCTTTGCCCCTACTGTTTTGGCTTTTATGGCTGCTGTTCTTTTGCTGGTGAGTGTGTTGGCGGGTTTGTATCCGGCCTTTGTGCTCTCGGGTTTTCGGCCAGCAGTGGCTTTGAAAGCCAAGTTGTCCAGCAAAGGCGGTGGTAGCGGTGTGGAATGGCTGCGCAAAGGTTTGATTGTTTTTCAATTTACTTTTTCCCTGGCGTTGATTGCTGGAACGCTGATCATCGGGCGGCAGATCAAGTTCATGCAAAACGCGGAAATGGGCTTCAATGCGGATGCAGTGGTACATTTTCGGCCACCTTTCCAATATGAGCCGGAGAAAAAAACACTATTGGCCAACCAAGTCCGGCAGTTAACTGGGGTAAAAGGGGTTTCGATTCATGCCGATGCACCCGCTTCTCAAGGAATCAATACCCGCATTTTCAACTTTAAGGGCAAAAAAGAAACCGAAGACCATGAATTTTTGGTCAAGGGCGCCGATACAGCTTACCTACACTTGTACGATATTACCCTGTTGGCGGGGCGCAATCTGTTGCCTGTCGACTCCACGCGAGAGTATTTGATCAATGAAACCGCACTAAAACAGCTGGGTTTTAAACATCCACAAGAAGCCTTGGGCAAAAATTTGATTGAGGATAAAACGGAGTATCCGATTGTGGGCGTGGTCAAAGATTTTCACAGCAGATCCTTACACGAACCCATCCGCCCTTTGGTGCTTGCGCTTAGCCCTCTGGGTCAGCGCCGTGAACTGAGCCTTAAATTGGCTACGCAGGGCAGTGGAACCGATTCGTTTAAAGCGACGATGGAGCGGGTGGAACAAAGCTGGAAAGCCATTTATCCAGGTGAAAAATTTGAATACACTTTTGTGGATCAAGACATTGCGAAATTTTATGAAAACGAACAACGTACCTCCAAAATCATGAGTGCAGCTACCGGGATTGCCATTTTTATTTCCTGCATTGGTTTGTTTGGTTTGGTCTCCTTTATGATTGGCCGGAGAACCAAAGAAATTGGGGTGCGTAAAATTCTGGGTGCTTCCATTTCCAACATTGTAGCCTTGTTGTCCAAAGACCTTTTGTTGTTGGTGGGTATCTCCATTCTGTTGGGATCACCAATTGCCTGGTATTTTGCGCAGCAATGGTTGAAAGATTTTGCTTTCCACATTGCCATTGAGTGGTGGATGTTCGCCTTGGCGGGGGGACTAGCGATTGCTTTTGCGTTGCTGACGCTGAGTTATCAGGCCATCCGGGCGGCCATTGTCAATCCGGTGGATTCTCTGCGGAACGAGTAGTTTTTCTGAGGTGATTCTGAGGTGCCTTTGGTTTCTTAGGTGATAAAAAAGAAAAAACCTGCGAAGCAGGAAACTCTTTCACCACCTAAGAAACCAAAGGCACCTCAGAATCACCTCAGGAGCTTGCGCATATAGCTTAATTGATGTCCTTATTTCCCTTTAACTGGGTTTTTAAGTCCTCCGTTGCTTTTTTTTGTTGGTCATTCGGTGCCTGAGCGATGGCCTTGTCGGCAAATTCAATGGCTTTGGGGTAATTGCCTTTGGCGCTATAAGCCCGCATCAAACCACTGTTCACCACAAAATTGTCTCCGTGCTTTTTCTGGTTTTCCAGCATCAATTTCAGGGCAAGATCCGCCTGTTTCAGGGTGATCAAGGCACGGCCAAAAGTAGCCAGTTGCTGGGCATTGCCTAAGGCCACCACCTCTGTCATCAGGGAGTCGGCTTCTTTCAAACGATTGGTTCTCACCGCTGCATTGACCCAGTTGCTCATGATCGGGAAGCTTTTTTGCCCGCCAAAACCGGTGACGGCTCTTTTGCTCCAACCGTAGGCCTCCTCTATGTTTTTATTGACATTGAAACAATATTGAGCAGCAGCCAAAACGATTTGAGGATTGAAACCCATGTTGCCCTTCAACTGGTCGCGAATTGTAGCAATCACAATGTCTTCAGTATTCACACTCACCCGGAATGGCAAGGAAAGATTGTCCCACATCAGGGCGATGGTACAAGCATTGGTGCTGTGGTTGGTAAATTCATACTTGAGGTATTCCACAGATTTATCCAGTGCTTGAGGTTTGACCTTCACGCGTAAAACATCGTCTTTTTGTTCGTAATAAAAACTGCCCCAGGCATTGTTGACTTTGTTAAAAATCAAAATGGAACTATCGGGGCTGTAGGCTACATGAAAGCCGTATTTCCCGGCTTTGATGTCTTTACCTTCCACCTTTACATCGTGTTCAAAAGTGATGGTGGTATTGTCATTGGCACCAGCCCGCCAAGGTGCGGTAGGGCTATTGGTCAAAAAACTGAAATTGGTAAATCCAGCAGGAATCAAAGCCCCCCAAATTTTTCCTTCCCGTTTGTTGACGTCCGGGCGTGCATAAGTGATGGTGATGCTGGTGATGCCCACCTCTTCGCTGACCGTGGCCCGAGGGTTCCCGGCGACAGGTGGAAGGTCCAATTGGGCATAAGCAACGACGTTGCCTAGCAGTAATGTTATTGCGAAAATGAGTAGTTGTTTCATAAAATGAATGGAGTTAATGAATGAAATGAAGCTGAAAATTACCTGTTTTTGGAATCATTTGCCTTTTGATTTTGTACTGTTTAAAATTGCGCTTAAAAATGCCTTTTATGCCTATGGAAACACCTATTCCTACGTTGCACCTTTTTACACAACTGGATCAACTGTTGTTGGAGTTTTTGCGCAGCCTCAGTCCTGCTGATTGGGAAAAACAGACCATCGTGCCGCTTTGGACGATCAAAGACATTGCTGGGCATTTGTTGGACGGGAACCTACGCACCCTATCAATGTCCCGAAACCAATATTTTAGTGAAAAACCAGACCCAATTGAATCCTACGGAGACCTGGTGGGCTATTTAAATCGCCTGAATGCCGATTGGGTCAAAGCCTTCAAAAGGGTGAGTCCGACCGTATTGATTGAATTTTTGGAGCTCAGTGGGGCGCAATACAATGCCTATCTCGGTACGCTTGATCCCGATGCTCCTGCCCTCTTTTCAGTAGCCTGGGCAGGTGAAGAGGAGTCTAAAAACTGGTTCCACATCGCCCGTGAGTACACCGAAAAATGGCACCACCAGCAGCAAATGCGTTTTGCAATGGGGCAAGACGAGGTGCTGTACTCCCCGGAGTTGTATTTTCCCTATTTGGATACTTCCATGCGGGCATTGCCTCATCATTACAGGAATGCAGTGGCAGCGAGGGGCAGTGTGATTGCTTTTACGGTGCAAGGCCTTCCAAATGCGCAATGGTTTCTGCAACGCGACGAAAATGCCTGGGTCTTGAGCAAAACGCTAACTCAAACGCCCCTTGCTTCGGTAGACATCGACGGGACAATTGCCTGGCGCATGTTGACTAAAGGAATTGCCAAAGCAGAGGCGGCGAAATGGGTGGAGATTAAAGGGGATCAAAAAATGGGAGCGGTGGTGTTGGATATGTTGGCAGTGATGGCGTAGCGTTTTAAAAAAGCAGCCGCACCACGTCTACCCTAAGTCCATGGAAGCGGCTGCCAGCAAACTCTCCAGTCTACTAAACACTGCAATAGCGGGAACCCATAACATTTTCTATCGTCCTTAGAACATGTCTAAAAATCCAGTGAATAAGCCAAGCTTACGCCATGCGATACGGCGTTTTTTTTGCGGTCCAAACGCTGTTGAAAGCGATAGCCAAAAGAAAAAGAATGCGTTTTGGAAAATTTGTATTCAAGCCCGGTATCGTAGCGAAAGCGATCCCATTCCCAAATGCCATCGTCAAAAGCACCATTGACGGAAAAGTTGTTGAACCAGATGTGGCGATTTTTAAATTCCCAATCGGTACCCAGGCGGGAGCTGAAATCGGAGTCCAGCCTCAACTTGCCTTTTCGGGATTCAGCCCCCAATTGATAAGCAATCCGGTATTGCAAATCAAATTTTTTGCTGGGCATTTTAGGTTGTAGCGTGAGGTCGGTTCGACTCAGGTGGCGCAGATTTTCGTTGTCCACCAACAAGGAATAAGATTGACCTACCCGCAACCACTTGCGAATTTTGTAATCAAAATCAAAGGTAGAAGAGGAACGCCAACTCAGGTCAATGCGGTAGGGATCATCATTTAGGTTATTAAAATTCGTGCTGCCGCCACTGGTGGAGCCACTGCTGGTAGTGCCGCCGAGCTTATCATCGTCATCATCATCATCGACGTCATCTTGATCCTCACGCAAAAAGGGAAAAAGTTCAAATTCATCAAAAATGCGATCATATCTGCGATTGATGTTTTTAATCTCAGGGGTAAGCTGCAATTGTTGCGAAACCTCAATTTTGGTTTTTTTATCCAGCTTAAAACTTTTGGCCGCATCCAGTCTAAGGTTAATGCCCAATTGCTGGGCGTTTAAGCTCAAAGTAACAATCAGTAGCACAATCAGGACAGTCAGGTTTTTCATTTGTATTATCTTAGATGAGTAACCTGATATCGCAGCAAGAGAAAAATGTTACCTGAAAATTTTATTTAAAAATTGAAACGGAACCAAATTTTACAAATTCTTTCCGGCCTTCTGGCCGAATGCGCAAGACGTAATAATATACTCCAGGTGGCAAGGCTCCACCATCCCGAGAGGTACCAGTCCATTGGTTTTCATAAGGTTCTTCCACAAAAACTTTATCCCCCCAACGGTTGAAAATGGTGATGTCACTTTTGGCGTAGTTGGAAGGGCAGCCCAATTTATCGATGAGATTGAACACCAGCCGATCGTTGTATCCATCGTCATTGGGGGTAATGCCTTCCGGAAAAATCGCCCTTGGATCAATTTTTTCCAGCTCACAAATGGCCGCTTCGTCGTTGAGCACAAATGCTACCCAACTGGTGTCACAAGCATTGGGGCATTCCGCCGCACAAATGCTGTAATAAAGGGTATCTGCACCACTCTGGCCCGCTTTGGGCGTATAGATCAGCACATGGTCCACCCCAATGCTAGCGGAGCCTTTTTTGCCCTGTTGCAACACATTCAACTCAACCAGCGCGGTGCCTGCATAAAGTTTCAGCGAGACCGCATCTTTGTTGACTCCTATCCCGGGAAAATCCTTCCCGGAGGGTGCCGCCGCAACGGTGATTTGAATTTTAGCCTGGCTATAATTGGCACAGCCAGCTACCGACAAAGTCCAGATGGCATCTACCGTTCCTGCCCTTTGTGGGCGAAATGTGGTCTGGGCATTTTGAGCATTGGCCAATGTGCCCAGGTTATTGGATAAACTCCAACGGCCAGTTGTGCCAGCGGGCAAATTACCTTGCAAGCGTAAATTTTCAAACAAACAGGCAGAAACAGCTCCTGATCCGCTGACTGTGGCGGGGGCTAAATTGCCATTTGCGGAATTGAGCACCACGGCGAGGCTGGCCTGGCAACTGCGGCTATCCCGCACTGTGATCGTGTAATTCCCGGGGCCTAAACCCGTAAAAGTGGCATTGTTTTGAAAACTCCCCCCACTGAGCGAATAGGTATACGGGGCCAAGCCACCCTGCGCCTGTACTTGAATCTGACCGTCGTTGCCCGCACAGGTAGGCTGGCGCAGGTTGGAAACACTGACACTAGGGCTGGCCGCACCTTGTAAATTGGCTGTTGTTGAGGCAGTACAGCCATTGGCGTCGCGTACACTTACGGTATAGGTGCCCGCAGCCAGATTGCCGAAGCGGCCTGCACTTTGGAAGCTGCCATTGTTGAGCGCGTACTCGTAAGGTGCCCGTCCGTTACTCGCTTGAGCAGTGAAGGCGCCATTGGCTTCGTTACAAGAGGGCTGTAAGGGGGTGACAATGCTGAGGTTGGGGGCACCAGGAGCACTCAAGTCTTGACTTTGAGTACTGGTACAGCCGTTGGCATCCAGTATCGTGACGCTGTAACTGCCCGCTGCCAGATTGGTAAAGCTGCCTGAACTTTGGAAGGTGCCGCTGTTTAGGCTATACTGATAGGGCGAAGTCCCGCCTGAACCTTGAGCGGTGAACCTACCATTATTTTGTCCGCAGCCGGGTTGGGTCACATTGGCAATGCTGAGGCTGGGGGCACTGCCAGCATTCAAGGTTACATTCTGCGAACTGCTACAACCATTGGCATCTCTCACACTTACGGTATAGTTTCCTGACGCCAGATTGGTGAAACTGCTCGAACTATGGAATGACCCTCCATTCAGGCTGTATTCATAAGGTGCAGTACCTCCAGTCCCATTCGTAGCGATGCTACCATTGTTTTGATTGCAGCTTGGAGGGTTTGAGCTGATATTCTGTCCAGGAGCTACAAATACTTCGAGGCCAATACTTTGGTTGATGTTGGCCGTACAGCCCAGGACTGTCACGGTCAAAAGGGTTGCAGTAGCGGTAGCTGAAAGGGTATGCTCTACCTCTTGTTCGTTGGACACACCCGTCAACTGAAAAGTCTGCCCACCGATGCGGTAACTAAGATCAAAAACGGCTGTATCGTCGTCGTCGTCATCGTCGTCATTGGAAGCCAGAATGAACTTCAGGCGAAAAGTTGCCGGGCTACAGCCACCACCCACAACTTCCATGGCTCCGCTGGGAGGCAGGGTATCGTCGTCGCATTGAGCCAGAATGATGATGGGCAAAAGAAACAAACCCAAAACCAGAATGCCGATTTTTGGAGCCATTAGTTGCTGATTTTGATGGAACCAATTGCCGTTTTACTCGACAAAATTTGCCCCTCGGTGGAACTGACCACAATCAAATAATACGTGCCATTCAACAAGTTACCAGGCAACGTAACTTGTTCTTTGACCTGCAATTGAGCGTTGGCAGGGATGTTGCTCAAAGTTTTGGTTTTTAACAGTTTGTCGTTCCAATCCAACACCCCATCTTCGGAGAAGAAGTACCGCAACTCGGTCAGTGGAGTGGTTTGTTCAAAAATGTTCTGAATTGGGGTGTTGACCTCCATGTTTTCTCCCGAACGAAATACTTTATTCGAGATTGCCACACTTCCGATGAGTAAAAAAATCTGTCGCTGCGCCCCAAATACCTCATTTTCTGCCAACAAGTCACCAGGTTCGACGGCGACGGCCTCATTTTTGCGCAGGAAACCCTTGTCCAGTGGGCCCATTTTGGAGTTGCTTTTTCCATCGTTGGCCACCACGGTGTAGTAGTAATTCACATTGGGCAAGGCAGTATAATCGCACAACCAGGTGCTTTTTTGCCAGGCGTTGCTCACTTCCTGCAAAGAGCTGGCTTTGGAGCTAGTAGATCGAAAGACCTTGTACGCCAAAGCCTGCTCACTGGCCTCCCAACGGATGAGAATGAACTTATCGTAGATGCCATCGCTGGCACTGATTTCGCGCGGTGCCTGAGGTGTAGAAATAAGTGGCGCTACGTTTGGCGCTCCGGTTTCAATTTTAAGACTGTCTACTTGCGCCATCCCCTTGGCCATGCATACCAGGAATAAACTGGTCAGTAGTATTTGCTGCAACATTGTCTTTGATTTATGGCATATTGCCGGGAAAGCAAAATGTTACCTTGATAAAGTCAAAAAAACTTACTTGGTTCATGAAACCAAACTGGATTGCATTGTAGTAAACATTTTTTACCCTTTGCGTATTGAACATGTAAACTTCCTACCTGATTGATTCGATCAGAATTTTTTTCAAAAAAATCATTTTCCCAAAGTAACATTTTTTAAGTCAGGCAATATGTTAGTGAAAGCCAAAGAAAAAGGATTGATGGAGTTTACACCACAGGAGATTTTAAGCGGGTTATTGGAAAAAAAGACCGATGTATTTCGCTACCTCTACAAGGCCTATGGCCCCATGATTGCAGGTTACATCCGCAAGAACAGCGGTACAGAAGAAGACGTTACCGAGATGATTCAGGTGGTTATTCTCGAACTTTGGGTGGCGGTACGCGATGGCCGTTACGAAGAAGAAGGCAAACTGGGGCAATACATCTACCAGTTGACCTCCAATACCTGGCGTGATGAATTGCGCAAACGGCGCAACCGACCACAACAAAGTCTATCCGACAGCGACTTACAAATTGAAGATGACGCGGAGGAAAATTTAGCTTCTGCCATCGTCAAGGATCGCTATCTGAATGCCGTACACGAGGGCATGACCCAACTCGGCGAAGTTTGTCGAGACATCATCCAGATGTACCACTTGCAAAAGATCAGGCTTCAGGAAATCGCCGAACGCCTGGAATACGATTACGACAATTTGCGCAAGCGCATTTTTGATTGTCGAAAAAAATTAAAACGACTGACTGAAAACATCTTGGCAAAGCAGAAAAATTAAGTTCCCGATTTGGGTTTTGAATAGGAAGTCGAACGGTTCATTTCAAGTGAGCTTCCTATTAAAAAGCCTCTAAAAAAATCGGGAAGAAATTTTTTGCGTCATAATTTGGCAAAGATGTTCAGGAATAAACAGCACTACAATGGAGCAGATGGAATGGCAAGAAAAACTCCGCGCCTTAAGTGCCGGAGAACTTACCCCCGATGAAGCGGCCAGTGTCCTTCGTGAAGCAGCCGAATCGGAAACAAAGCAGGCAGAATTGCAGTTTAGTCAAAAGTTGACTACGGTTTTGAAGGAGCGTGACTTATTTGAAGTGAAGGAAATTGTAGCCGGGCTGATTCTGGAAGAAGGTTTGCCCGCTGCGGAACCCGGTTCCTGGCTGGGTAAATTGGGACTGAATTGGATCTTGGGGCTCTCCTTATTCCTTTTGCTTGGTACTGGCGTGTTTTTTGTCGGTAAAAGTATGGCTTGGTGGGCCATCGATCCTCAGGCTTTGGCGCAGCAATACCTGCAGCCCATGGAAAACGTGATTTACCTGGAGGACAATGAAGCACCCGCCATCGAAGATCTACGCCAGGGAATGGCCGCTTATGATCAACAAAATTACCGGAAAGCCGCCCAGTATTTAAAAAGCTATTACGCACAGGTACAAGACGGCAACGCTGGCCTGTTCCTGGCAATCAGCCACCTTATGGAAGGAGAAACGGATCAGGCGACGCCAATCCTGCTGAACGGCCTCCAAAAATCAGGCCCTATTCAGGAAGCCAGCCGTTGGTACCTGGCACTGGCCTATTTGCAAAGATCGGATACCCAGGCTGCCATCCATACCTTGGAAGCCATCCCGGCCAGCAGCATTTACGGCCCCAAAGCCCAGGAATTACTTGAATCCCTTAAATGAGTGATAGGATGAAGCGCAGTGTATTGTTGTGGATGATTTTTTGGATGATTGGCCCAGTTTGGCACACTGTGGCCCAAAATAGTGGGCTCCTCTGTTCGGAAAACAAATACCGAAGCATCCCCGTGTTGCCTTCTTACAGCGGCCTCAAGTACAATGAAGTGCCGCTGCGGGTCAGTTTACGCCAATACTGCCCCGTACCCGGCGACCAACAGCGCATGGGCTCTTGTGTGGGCTGGGCAGTGGGCTACGGCGCGCTTACCCTCATGCGGGCACAACGCATGGGTCTAAACGATCCCTCCAAAATCACCCAAATGGCCAATTCCGCCGCTTTTGTGTACAACCAAATCCGCTTACAATCCGACGATTGTAGCGCCGGAGCTTACATTGAAGACGCTCTGGCCTTACTCAAAACCAAAGGCGACTGCCTGGAAAACACCTTCAATTACAAAAAAACAGATTGCACCGCCAACCCAGGGACTGCTCACGCCAGCGAGGCTTTACAATACCGCATTCAGGATTTCGCCGCAGTTTTTAACACCCACGAAGAGCCCAAAAGCAAAATTTCCAAGGCCTGTAAGGTCCTGGCCACCCAAACCCCTCTGGTGGTCGGTATTGCCGTAACCAGCGATTTTTGGGAAATCAAACCGGGCACCCAGCTTTGGGATCCAGCAGAAGACGCCCCCAGCAGCAGCCATCATGCCCTGGTTTTGGTGGGCTACGACAATGTCGAGAAACAATTTGAGTTCATGAACAGCTTTGGCGCTTCCTGGGGCCGCAATGGTTTCATTCGCATGAAATACGACGATTTTGCCCGCTTGTGCAAATACGCCTACGTGCTGCTCCCCGAAGATCGGGCGGAATCCCTGGCCCAGTTGCAACCCAATGCCCAGGAAACACCGAGTGTAAAAACGGAACTTTCCCTGAGCGGCACCTTCGCTTTCCGCAAACCCAGCGGTTACCTCAGCACCAGCGATGGGCAGGAAATTCCTTATTACGAAGAAGTCGCAACGCGTTGGAACACCGCAGCGGGGCTTTACGAAACGCAACAGGCCAGTTTTGAAGTAGGTGATGTCTTTCAATTGGTAGCCCGCGAGATTCCCCGGGGGCGTTATGCCTATGTATTCAGCCAAAGCCCCGGCAGCAAGATCAATTTTCATTTTCCCAAAATGGACAATCAGGTAGCGACTGCGGGATTTGTTTTGGAAAAAACGGCCGAGATTGTCATTCCCAGCGAAGAATCCGTGTTGCAACTGCCGCTGCCGGGCGAGGACTTTTTGTGCATCATCTACAGCCATAGCCCCATTGCGGACATCAGCCGCCGGGTTGAACAACTGGAAAAAAGTTCGGGCGAGTTTGTCGAGCGGGTCCAAAAAGTATTTGCGGATATCGCCATTCCTGCAACTCAAGTGCGCTACAATGCCGATAAAATGGTCTTCAGCGCCCGACCCGACCCGGCGACAGGAAAAATCGCCGTCCCCTTGATTTTAAAAGTGCTTGCACAATAGTCCCTAAATAAAGTAAACCGATTCACCGTGAAACCTTTTTCCTATTCCATCGCCCTGTTTTTATACTTGTTTCTCCCCCTCACTTTGCCAGCTCAGCAATTGGAGGATGAACCCATCATTGAACACCTTTACGGGCGTTCTGGACAGGACCGCCTGGTTTCTATGGTCGAAAACTGGGAAGGAACCATTGCCGCAGTTGGGCAAACAAATCAGAGCAACGGTGCCGCGAAGGGCAGCAACATCTACCTTCTATTGTTGGATGAAAAGCTGAAACGAACCACCGAGGTTTACATTGGCCGCAACGGGGACGATGCCGCCCACCGCATCCGCCAGGATTTGGATGGCCGTTACCTTATCGTAGGGCATTCCGAAACCCCGGCAGACCGACAAAGGGACAAGTATTTTGGAAAAAAAGACGGCTGGTTATTGGTGCTGAATGAAAGCGGGCAGACCGAAACAGAACTGATTTTAGGCAGCAAAGAAAATGATGTGTTCATTGAGGTTTTGCTCTTGCCAAATGGCGACAAAATAATAGTCGGCAATTCCGGGGAGCAAGCCTGGGTGTTGCGCATCAACGCCCAACTGAAGGTCTTGTGGCAAAAAAAGGTACAGTACCACGGCTTGCCTACCCAGGCTCTAGGTGCTACCTTGGGTGGAGCGGAACAAGTTTTTATTTCTGGCTACGCCGAAGAAGAATCCAGCCGCAAAATGTGGCTGGCTGCTTTTGATGCCAAAGGAACTCAATCCTGGGGTAAAATTTTTCCCGCCGCCGAAGCTACCGAGGGCGCCAACATCATTCGCATCGATGAAAAATCCTTGGCAGTCACCGGATATGTAAACACCCCGGATCACCGGGAGGAAGGATTCTTTTGCCGCATCGACCTCAATGGCAATGTACAAGCTTACAAAACCATAGGCGGGCGGGAGGACGACCGTTTGAGCAACCTTTGTTTGTTGTACAATGGTGAAATCGCGCTGATTGGCCACAGCCGGTCCTTCGCACGGGGCAGCCGTCGCCCCACCGTGTGGGCAGTCCGGGTCGATCAGGATGGTTTTTTGCAGGAAGAAGCTTATTATGGGAGCAAACTGTCCGACGAGGGCTGCGCCATTCTGCAACGGGGTGATGGTAGTCTGGTTGCACTAGGCGCTTCCAATCAACAGATTCTAAAGGGGGCTCAGGGCTGGGTGGCCCAGATCGGCGAAAAGCTCGATTTAAAGCCCAACGCGGTTTCCTGGAATTACAAAGCAGGTCAATTGTATTACCCCAACGGCCAATACCTGAGCCCCAATGAACGCTCTTTTTTGGCCGTCCACATCGATGCGCCACCGGGCAAGGGTTTGACCCATTTGCGGGCAAAACTCAGTTATGTCCAAAACGATTCAACCGTCACCCGAACCATCAAGTTGCCTTCCTTGGCACCCGGACAAAACGAAGACCTGCACATACCACTTGCACTGGCCATCTCCAGCGACCTTCAGGGTGAAATCCCCCTGGAGGTACAGTTGTTTCAGGGCAAACAGAAAATGGGCAGTTCCACCCGAATTCCCCTGCGGCTGGGGCGCTTGAGCAAACCTCAATTGGAACTCAGCGCAAATACCTTCCCCACGCAGGTAGAACGAGGAACTTTGCTACGGAATTCCTTCACCCTGCGCAACAAAGGGCAAGGTACCGCTCGTGCCGTAAGCCTGGAGCTACACGGATCCAAAGGTTTACAAATCCCCAAAGCGATCAGCATCGGGGACTTGGCACCCGGCGAATACCGCACCTACGAATTGCCTTTTGGAGTGCCCGCCAATTTTGCGGAAGACAGCGTCTGGATTCGGGGTCGGGTCGCGGACTTGATGCTTGAACATACCCAGGTGGTGGATTGGCATTTGCCCCTCGCCGCTGCATCTGCCAATCCACCTGCCAAGGAGAGTTTGCAAAAAGACTACCTGACCGCCGTGTGGCTGCACCCCAATCCCGATCACTTTGAAGGGCGGGGAATTGTTTGGGGAGAAAATGAAATCTATGTGCAAGTCAAAGCCGTATCCAATAAAACCCTGGACAAACCCAATTTTTGCCTCGAAATCAATGGCAAGCCCTGCGTTTCGGGGACAAAAATGGACGAAGTAAGCATCAAAGGCACAGCATACAGCCGAACCTATACGCAGCGGGTGAAACTGACTGAAGGTACCACGACCATCCGCAGCAAAGTGCAAAACGAGGCGGGCAAAATGGAAACCGAACCCATTCAAATCATCTATTCACCGAGCAAGCCCAATTTGCATTTGGTCTCGATTGGGGTACCTGCGGTTGATTTGAAGTATACTCACCGCGACGCCCGCGATTTTGCGCGGGTCATGCTGCAATCCAATGGCCAACTGAACCAGCAGTTTCAAAGTGTTTTTGTCGACACCTTGATTCAGGAAAAAACCACCGCTAAAACCGAAATCCTCAAAACCCTGCGGCGGCTGCAATACCGTTTTGCCGACCGCCAAATTGGACCGCAAGACCTGATTTTGGTCTTCATTTCTTCCCACGGCATCAACACACCCCAAGGGGTATTTCACATTGCGGCCAGCGATTACGATGGTCCATTTTTGCAGGAGACCAGCCTGGACTTTGAAAAGGAAATCATCAATTACCTGGCCAGCATCAGTTGCCGGAAATTGTTCCTGATCGATGCTTGTCACAGTGGGGCGGGGAGTGAGGAATATGCTAGCTCTCAGTTGAGTGGGGAGCGGATGAACCAACTGACAGGTGGGCAAAAAGGATTGAGTTTGATGATGTCCTGCCGGGCCAACGAGTACAGTTACGAAGATGACCAATGGCAAAATGGGGCATTTACGCAGGCCATGTTGCACACCATTGAACAGTTTACCCGCCGGGTGCCCGGCATTGACTTGAATCAGGATGGGGCGCTCGATATCAAGGAGTTGTATACCCATTTGGAAAAAGAGGTCCCCAAACTGGTGCAAAACAAACGCCCCAAACCCCAAACCAGCCAGCAACCCCTCCTGGTCAGCGACCCGCTCAGTTCGCCGGTTGTATTGTTTCAATTGCCCAAAAACAAATAACATGTTGCGCATAACCCTTAGTTTTGTTTGCTGTCTCTGGTTTTCGATGTCGCTCTATGCGCAACAATTGCCCTATTTTACCCAATTTCGGCAGCACCAACCGCTGTTGAATCCTGCTTCGATCAACAGTGATTTTTTCCTCTACGAATACAATGTATCGCTGGCGACCAGCTACCGCATGCAATGGATCAGCCACCCTGAGACGCCCCGTACCTTGCAGGCTACGGGGGAGTTCATCAGCGATTTTGGAGGGGCTTTTGAGTTGGTCACCGGGCTTTCAGTCTTGCAAGACCGTACTGGGCCATTTGGCTCAAGTGGGGTACAGGGGCGCATCGGCAGCATTTTCACCAACGATCCTTACTTCGGTGGGCTTTCGGTAGGGTTGAGTATCGGCATGGTCAATCACCGGGTCAGTTCCAACCGGATTACCTGGAAAGACCTGGGTGATCCTCTTGCGCCCGACATCGATTTTTCGGTAAATCAGCCCGAAGTTGGTCTGGGGGTATTTTATTACCGCCGCATGGAAGGTGCCCTGGATGGCGATAACATTTACCTGGGGCTGTCAGCACCGCAGTTGTTGCACGGCAATTCTCTGGTACCCGTTGGTGAAGATTTCATCCCCTTGCGGAGGGTCGCGCACTATTACGCTACGGCGGGCTGGTATCATTTTTTCAATCAGGAAGCTTTTTTAGAAACCTCCATGTGGGCCAAATACACCCCGGGAGCGCCTTTCAATCTGGACATTTACGGCCGTTTCCAGCCGGCTCGCCCGGTGTGGTTTGGGGCAGGGTTTGGCATCAATGGCCTGGCGCACCTGGAGGCGGGTTTCAATGTACCAGGCCTCTTGTTTGAAGATGCTAGCCTCAAGATTGGCTATGGTTTTGACTACAATATTTCCGCCTTTGACCTGCCGCTCGGGGCTTCGCATGAGTTGCATTTGACCATTCTATTTGATACTTACCGCTAAAAATACCCTTTGATGCAAAATTCAGGCTTGTTGCGCCAATTTTTGGATACCCAACGACGTGCATTTAGACTGGTCTTGGGTTTGGAGTTGCTGGGCAGCATCCTTACGCTTTTGTTGCCCTTGCTGGTCGCCCAGGCCTTTGCTGAGGTGTTCGAATTTCAATCAATGCGGGGGCGTTTGTTGCAAAAGATGGGCCTGAACTTTCAGCCTAATTTTTTACTACTCTTGGGCCTAGCCATTCTGGCTAAACTGGGTTTTGACTATTACCGACGCTACATCAAGGGCTTGTTCATGGAACGTTTTTTGACCTGGCTGCGCCAAAAATTATTCACGCAGCACCTGCGCATGCAAGTTCAGGAATACGAAAAAACGGGCACCAGCAAGTACCTCATGCGCTTCAGTGGCGATTTGGGCAGTGCGCAGCAGCTGTTGAACAAAGGGATTTTTCAATTTTTTGCCGACGCCAGTTTGTTGACTTTGGGTGCCTTGTTGTTGCTCTGGCTCAATGTACAGTTGGGTGGATTGATTCTGGGTTTGAGCTTGCTGGCAGGCTGGGCGGTGATGGGTTTTAATCGGCGCATCGAGCGGCTGGAAGAACAACGGCGCGACCGCAAGTCCGGCTTACTTAGTTTTGTCAACCAACGATTGTCCAACATCCTGAGCATTAAAGCCCTCAACCGAGAGACGCCCGAGCAACAACTGTTTGCCAAACGTACCCAAAAAATCCAGGCACTCGGGGATCAATACCAACAACAAGTCGCATTGCTGAACGCCTTGATTCCTTTTTTCATTTATTTGTTATTGCTGCTGGTACTGTGCACTGCGTATGTTTGGAAAAAACAAGGCGTGATTTTTCCCCAGGATGCTCTTTTTGCTTTGATTCTGGTCTTGTTGACCTGGAAACCGGTGCTGAATCGAGTGATGCAAATTGGAGTGGTGTGGAAAAAAGGTGGGATTTCCTTGCGGAAAATTGATCAATTGCTCGCCAAACCACTGGAGCCGGCAGGGGCCGATCGGGAGCAGGATTGGAAGGCTGCCCGTGTGCAGGTCGATTTGCCGAAAACACCCACGCATCCAGCGCTTCAGTTTCAGCTGCAAAAGGGGACACAGTTGCACCTGGAGTTAAACGAGAGTGTACAATCAACTTTGATCAAATACCTGGCTGCCCTGGAGTCGCCGCCGGAAGAATCGATACAGCTAGATGAGGTAGCAAGTGAAACCTTATCACCCAAAAGTATCCGCCGACAATTCACCTTTGTGTCGCCACTTTTCCCATTGTACGGCAAAAACGTCCTAGAGGCGATCGCTTATAGCCGTAAACACCAGGCCAGAGCCGCTACAATGCTGGCAGAATGGCAAGTACTTTTTCCAGAATTGAGAACCATCCACGCGGAGACTCCCGTAACCGAGCGCACGCTATTGACCTCGGCTCAGGTACAACTGTTACAATGGTTGCGGGCTTTTTTGACCAATAAACCTTTTTGGATTTTGCAGGACGCATTTCGTGGGTTGTCAACCACAACTTGCCAGCAATTACAGGCATTGTTGGCACAAAAAAAGAGCAAAACGGGGGTTTTATTCCTAGCCAACCAGCAGCAATTTGAGCGAAATTTTAAAAAAATAGACACGCCCTTGGTAACATTCTCCTCCAGCACCGATATGTAGTCGAATAACATCAAAAACGACTACACATGAAAACCAAAATCAAAAAAGCCCAGATTTGTGCTGCTATCGAATCCTTTGAAGTCAATGTAGAACTAACCAACAGTTACACGCCTAAGATGGGTGATGTAGGGATATTCAGGGTCGTTATGGCCAATTCTGCGACCTTGATGGATGGCAATGGCGTAGCTCGGAACCTGTTTGACGAAGACATCATCATGGCCGCTTTCGGCAACCGCTATGCTACCAGCCAGATTGAAGGATATGTACCCGAACAACCAACGATCAATTGTCAATTGTTGGGTCGTGGCGGCGTAGTGGGAAGTATGAAGACCTTGAACGCCACCGTACGCAATCAACCCGCTGAGCTGGAACTGCTTGGTTACGCGGTTGGTGCCAACGGAGCAGTGCTCAACACCATTCAAGCCGACCAGTTGACCCACTTCAATCCTCGGAAAATTAAAACCAAGGTGATTTTGTCGATCGGAACGTCGATGGACAGCGGTAAAACCACCACTGCGGCGTACTTGTGTGCCGGACTGAAAAAAAATGGCCATAGCGCTGCCTACATCAAACTTACCGGTACCGCTTTCCCCAAAGATGCACGTTTTTGTGTGGACCGTGGGGCGGATTTGGGCATCGATTTTGCTCAATATGGCTTCCCATCTACCTTCATGTGTTCAGAGCAAACGCTGCTGGATTTGTACCAATCATTGGTTGATCTGGCGGTTACAGAAGCCAATCCCGATTACATCGTGATGGAAATAGCCGATGGCATCCTGCAACGCGAAACGGCGCTCTTGCTCAACAATTCACGCTTTATGGATACGGTACATCAGGTTATTTTTTCTTGCGGAGACAGTATGGGTGTACGAGCTGGCCTTGATGTACTGCTGCAAATGGGCATTCGTCCCTTTGCTATTTCGGGCTTATTCACCTCTAGCGAGTTGTTGATTCAGGAGGTAGAGCGGGTGTGCAGTACTCCAATCCTACGCCTGTCGGATTTGTTGGAGGGTACTGAATTGATCTACTTGCTGGAGGAAAAGCCTATGCCAGTTGCGCTGCGGGCGGTGGCCTGAATCAATCATTATGTATTGGATTGGGTGTAAAAAAAGGGCATTCCGAAGTTGATCTTCGGGAGGCCCTTTTGATACTCAATCCAATACAGTCGAATTCCCTTAGAATCACGGAGTGATTCAATCTTGAATAGCCGCAGTCGTCCGCGGTAAAATGGCCAGCGGAATGTATCACAACCGCGGGAGCGGTTGAACAAATCAGGCGAAATTCAACCGCTCCCGCGGTTACAAAACCTCAAAAAATGCCTAAATCCGCGGACGACTGCGGCTATTCAAGATTCAACCGCTCCCGCGGTTGGGATTCAAAAGATAGATGATTAACTTCAAAATAGCTTCGGTAGCTTTATTTCAAAACCATTCCTAAGTAGTGGGGCAAAAACAAGTGATCATTTTTTCTGAGCCAGAGGATTAGATAAGACCCTTAAAATGAAACATTTACTCATCTAATCCTCTAGCAAAATGATCACTTATTTTTTTATCGCCCCTAAGCAAAAACCGATTTGACAGACAAAGACCTTTGTATAAAAGCCCAAGCTTTTTCCAATTCAAAGAAGGACAAAAAGATCAAACCAGTAGTGTGATACGGAAAATCGATGCCCATGATCAGGTAAATACCCCAATGCATCGAAAGCGTAAGTGCCGCCCAAACCCAGGCCAAACGTTTGTTCAACAACACCAATGGTGCACCTAATTCGAGGATTAAAGCCCCAAAACCCATCAAAAAAAACAGCCAAGTGTGCGGATACAGCCATTCAAACAGGGGCGTTGCGCTGCTCCCAAGCATTTCCTTGCGCAGGGCATCTACGGCAATTTGTGAACGCATGGCGCTACCGTCGATCCAAGCCCAGGCCAAATCGCCCATCACTTTGGCTAAACCAGATAAAAAATAAGCAGCAACCGTAGCTGCGCAAATCAGTTTCACGGGCCAGCCATAACGCCAATTCGCTATGGGTACAGCCTGAGCGCGACGATTTAGCCGATCCAGCGAAAGGGCATCGGCTGCTGCGGCCCAACCGATGACAAAAACTGTGAGCACGAGGGAATTGTAATTGTGGTAAATCATCGACCAGGAGTTACGGTAACACATAAAAAAGAGTAGTGTCAGGGCAAAACCAGGGCCAGTCCAGCGGTATTGCCAGCCCAGAATGTAGGCAAGGTTCAGGGCAATGCAAGCGAGAAGCAAGTACTGGAATGTTTCGGGAGACAAGGGGCCGGATAATACATTGGCTAAGCCAACGGGCTCGAACAAAGAAGCGTCCGACCTGGAAAGCCGTTGCAACATGGCGTAGCGATCCAATAGATACCATAAGGAAAAACAACCCGTTGCGATTCTCAAAATGGCCAAACGCAGCGGGGAGATGGCCGCAAACCAATATTGTTGGATGTGGAAGAAGAGTTTTTTCATAGCTTGACGATTTTTTGGGTGTACAGTACCTTTTCCTTTAGGGGAGTTTTGTCCCCTATTTCAAAATAGATTTCAAAGTTGTAAGTACCCTTTACCACCTCAATTCGTTCGAGGTCTTGGTACAGTGGGTCCTTACTTTTGGCCAGGCGACGAGCCACTTTTTTAGCCAGCTTTTTAGCCTTTCCATTTTTACATTGTTTGATGATTTGGCGGCGCACCTGATTGAAGCCTCCGTTGCCGATGTAATGGTAGGGGATGTGGTAGCGCCGTTGTTGTTCATCGTAACCGACTACATAACGCAGGGTGTAAGTGGCCTCCCGTTTTTTGGAAAACATGGGATAATACGAGAGTGGGAAGTTATCCGCTGGTGTTTTGCTCCAGTTCTCCACAACTGGAGACAACACCAACAACAGCACAACAATGCTGAAAATCGCCGCGATGGCCTTGGGTTGATTGATTTCCATGATAGAATGGTTTTTGATCCATATCTATATGGGTTGGAGGGGAAAATGTTACCGAGCGGTTGTTTACATTTGTGCTTACACTCACACTACAATACATTTTGCTCGGAGGACATCAATTGCCACGTGCTTTAGCGCGTGGATCGAGATTGCCGACCTAGATCGGGCTTTAGCCCAAGCCATGATTATAAAGCCAGGTCTAAAGCCCAAATTAGAGGGTTTTTCAACCCCCAGGCTAAAGCCAGGGGCAATTGATGTCCTCCGAGCAAAGTGTCCAGTAGTGTGGAATACCTTAAAAGATGCAACTCAAACTCCTGGTCATCCGCAGCGCCAATCCTGCCCAACTGGCTCAATTCTACACCCAATTGGGCTGTACCTTTGAGCAACATCGGCACGGTAAAGGCCCACTACATTATTCTTGCACCCTTGCACAAGCAGTAATGGAAATTTATCCTTTGGCCAAAGGGCAAGTAGCTGCTGATCCAAACTTACGCTTGGGTTTTGAGATTGAGCATTTTGAAGAGGTATTGGAAAAATTGATTGAGCAAGGAGCTAAGCTCATTCAGGCTCCATATGAGAGTGAATATGGCTGGATGGCGGTAGTGGAGGATCCCGAAGGGCGAAAATTAGAGTTGTACCGAGCTGCGTCTCCTGCAAACTATTGAAAAATTTCCCCTATCTCCAATTCAATCTGGCAAGCAGGATCATAAAACCTCCCCTCAATGAACGTAGCGACGGGTTGATCAGGCAAAAATAAGTGAACAGCTTTAATGGATGGCACTACAATCCAAGCTGAACGGACTCCGCCAGGAAAATATACTTTGCGAATTTTGGAAGTTAATTCATCAAAAGCCTGGGTAGGTGAAAGGACTTCAATTGCCGTGATGGGAGGTTTGGGATACCGGATTACGTCCTCTTCCCAATTAAAAACCAGATTTTCAAAAACGGATACATCCGGTTTCGCCCTTCCTGTATTTAATTCTAATTCTAATTTTGGGAGAACATCATAACGATGCTCATATTTGGACAAAAGAATGCACAACCTATAAGTCAGTCTGGAATGGTTGAGCGACATCGCTTTTTCTAAAATAGTCTCCGTTTCAATAATTTCTACAGTCTTGATTTCCATACATCAGAACTTTTTTTCAAAAAAAAGAAACTTCCCAAGACCTGCCAGGAAGTTTCTTTTTTTCGTTTCCGTTCCTGAGCTATATTACGGCTTAATCGCCGCCATATTCTCTTTCATCCAGGGCTCCAAATTTGGACAGCCTTGATACGTCCGATCGATCAGGATAAAGGTTTTCCGAATCCTTTCATCCACCCATTTGTTCACAATTTCATTGCGTTTGGATTCGATGGCGGCCTTTTGGATTTTGGCATAATCTTGAGCCAGGTTGGCTTTGTGTGGCGTGGTGCGCGACATCAATTTCACCAAACGGAAGAAATAATCCCCCGCATCGTCACGAAATTCGATGGGTTTGGATACCGAGTTGACTTTCATGGTATCAATCGCGAAGTAGATATCAGGATCGAGGTCACCCACTTCAAAGAAGGTATTGCCCGAGGTGGCATTCACCATCCGGCCATCGTTGTTGAAACTTTGTACATTTTTGTCCGAAAACTTCTTCACGGCGCGGGAAAAAGAGAGCGAGTCTTTCAGCAGCATGGTTCTTACCGTATCCATGTGGAGTTTGCCCAGCGAAACATCGTCATCGGTGATTTCTGGACGAATCAGGATGTGGCGCACGTGGATAGAGTTTCCCCGCCGGCCCAACATCTGAATGATGTGGAAGCCGAATTGGGTTTCAATCACTGGAGACACCTCCATTTCTTCCAACTTATAAGCCGCCGCTTCAAATTCGGTAACGTACTTACCCCGTTTGGCGAAGCCCAGATCGCCACCACCACGGGCAGAACCATCATCGGAGAATTTTTTGGCCAGCTCTGCAAAATCCTCTTTGCCGTCGACAATCCGCTTGCGGATGTCGTCCAGTTTGGCCATGGTTACGCGTTTTTGCTCAGCGTTGACGGGCACCTTGTGTACAATTTCACCCACTTCTACTTCGGAGCTGAAGTAGGGCAAACTGTCCTTGGGAATCCGCCGGAAAAAGTCCTTCACTTCTGAAGGCGTAACCGTTACATCGGTCATGATTTTATTGCGCATCCGTTCGATGAGCAGGTTGTTGCGCAAGTCCTCGCGGAATTGCTCGCGTACCTCATTCACGGTTTGGCCATAATATTCTTCAAACTGTTTGAGGTCGTCGTTCATGTAGCTGAGAATGCGCTCGATCCGGGCATTCAACTGGCTTTCCACCTCTTCGTCTTTTACCTCGATACTGTCCAGTTTGGCCTGATTGAGCAGCAGTTTGTTCACCAGTACTTGCTCGACCAGCATACAACGTGCATCGGGTGGCACTGTACCATTGCGTTGGGCTTTGGTATAGGCGTACTGCTCCTCTACTTCGGACAATAGGGTGATTTCCCCACCAACGGTGGCGACCATTTTGTCCAAAATTTGCTTCTGCGCGGTTGCTGCCATTGACAAAGTCAACAAGACAGTAAAAATTAGATATCTCATGTTTAGAATATTTCAATATTGCCTTTTTTTAAGGCAATTTCGTACAAATCTTCCCGTTTGCGCTGCAACAAATCCAATTTGCGCTTGTGCAGCACGAAGGTACGCGCTTGTTGTTGAATGTACCCTAAAGGGGCAATTTCTTTCCGATTTTTTAACTCCAGCAAGCGGAAGTAATACACAAACTCGCCATCACTTTGGCGGAATTCCCGCTTGGAGGCGATATTGTCAGCAGTGATGGTGCCTTTGGGCATCACCGAACCAATCACATCTACCTTGTGCCAAATGCTGTCAACGAGGGTATGCGCAGTGGCATATTTTTGGCAGTAAGCCTCCAATTTGGAGAGATTGCTGCCCCTTGGTTTGGTCCAAAAATTCACTAAACTATCCGTTTTGGGAACCGGAGCGGCTATTTTGATGAAGTAACAGCGAATGATGGGCGTTTCCAACTCGTACTGCTCCTTATTTTGTTCATAAAAACCCTGCAACTCGGTTTTGGTTACGGTAGAGTCCAGGAGTTGTTCCACCAAAACCTGCTCGTAGTTGTTGCGGATCAACGAACGCCGGTAGTCCCTTACCAACTGGTCAATATTCAGATCAGGTGGCAGGTTCTTTTCAGCTTCGTGCATCAACAATTCCTCGCGCACCCAGCGGCTCACAAAAGCTTGAATGATCAAAAAACTGTCGGCACGGGAGGCTTCTTCGGGGAACATGTTTTCCAGGTCCGAAAGGTGCAACTCCCGGTTAAAAACACGTGCCAGCAAACGATCTGCGCCCTGGTCTGATTTCCAGTCACAGGCGACCAAGGTCGCTGCCAGTGCAAAAAACACCAGAAGGTTCAAGCTCCACTTACCAAACATAGCTGTTGTTGGGGAAGTTGAAATGATGAGCAACTGGCACTTCGACGCTTCGGCTTCGCTCAGCGACCGAAGTGCCAGTTGCTCAACATTTCAACTACTTTTTAATTAAACTTTCAAATACCGCTTTTTCAGTCTTCACCGGATATTGCTTTTTCAGTTCATTGACCCATTGTATTTCCAGGTAGTCCTGATAATCGGCAATGATGTAGCCCCGGGCTTCATTGAGCATCTTGTCTTGTGCAGGGATGATTTTTTCAACCTTGCGGAAAGAATACTCATTGTTTTGTCGGTCAAATTTGGCAATGGTCACTTCTCCCGTTTTCCATTCTTTCAAGTCAGTAGCTTCGGGAGTCTTACTTTTTTCCAAAATTTGTTCCTCTACCCGAATGCCAATGGTATCTGATTTGTTGTATTTGGCCAAGACCTCCTCCGTAGAATGTTTGAGGGCATAGTCACGCATGGGCTCCAAAACCGATTTGGAAATACCATCTACAAAAAATACCGTAGTCATGGCCCGATCTTCCCAGCGGTACTTGCCTTTCAGGGTTTTGAAATAATTTTTCAACCCCACGGTATCCTGTGAAGCCTTGTCCCATACGTTGATGCGGGTCGCTTCAAACAAGAGAATACCTTCTTCGTACTCGCGCAACAAGGCTTTGAACTCCGGGTATTTTTGATCCAGGCGTTGCTCCTCAAAGCGCAGGCAAGATTCATTGACGTATTCCTCGTACAGGTTTTGTACTGCTGCATCAACACTGGTCTCCCCCGACATCCGCATGCGCTGACGGGTAGCATTTTCAGCAAATTGAGCAAAGTCACCCATGGTGTGAGCCTTTTTCGCCATCGTAAACAGCACCTTGGTACTAGGTGGTTGAGGTGCATGCCACTGGAAAGTGAAAAAGGTATCGTTCAAGGTCGCGGCAAACTCGGTCAGCAGATTGGGATAATCCTTAAAGCCGGTTTCGCGTTTGATGTCCTCCACCATGGCCTTACGTGCCATTTCAAAGCGGGCATCTCGTTTGATGCGTGCTTCTAATTGACCACGCATTTGGTCATAAGGTTGTATCTCCTTTTTGCTGATGCGCTTAATGATGTGCCAACCCACGCTCGTTTGAAAAGGTTTGGAGTAGTCGCCATCTTTGGCTACGCTGTAAGCAGCATCTTCAAAGGCTTGTTCAAAGCGGTTGATGGTCACAAAACCCACATAGCCACCTTTATCTGCGGTTCTGGAATCGTTGGAATTTTTAGCAGCCAATTCTTCAAAATTAGTACCGCGCTTCAGTGAAGCATAAATGGTGTCAATCTGAGATTTGGCAATAATTGCATCATTGCCTTCCGTACGCAGCAAAATGTGGGCTACTTCCACTTCTCCACGAGCTGGGCGCTTACTGTGCACTTTGAGCAAATGGTAGCCTGCGCTAGTGCGGATGGGCATCGAGACTTGCTCAAAAGGCAGGCGATAAGCCGCACTTTCCAGCGCGTAAAACCCGTTGGGGAACATAGCGGTGACGTAGCCAATGTGGCCACCGTTGGTAGCTGCAGATTTATCCGCCGAAACCTGTTGGGCTACGGTCGCAAATTTCTCTCCCTTGAGCAAACGGGCACGAGCCTCCATAGCCATGCGATGGGCTTCGAGGGTATCGGTGCCTTTGGCCTCGGCGGGCAGCGCAAAAAGGATGTGGCTGATGTCGAGATCGAATTGAGAGCGCTCAAACAGCTCTTTGGTCAATTTTTCGGTCACCTGCTTGTTCAACAGGTACGAGTCGGCCAATTGACGGCGGTAACCAGCCAGTTCTTCCTGGAGCGCCTGAACGGTGTCCAGTTTCATGTCTTTGGCCTTCTTTACCTTGAGTTTGAATTTGGTGTACAAATCCAAATACTCTTGGAGGGTG
Organism: Haliscomenobacter sp.; assembly: GCF_041740695.1. GTDB lineage: Bacteria > Bacteroidota > Bacteroidia > Chitinophagales > Saprospiraceae > Haliscomenobacter. The sequence goes on from NZ_JBGSLK010000139.1 coordinate 39,941, forward strand.
GCGCGGGAAAAGTCCGCATTTTTTCCATTGGTTTTGGAATAGATGTACTTGAATTCAGATACATGCACCGGGGTGCCATCAACCGTAAACAACACCGGGTCTTTATCCTGTGCCTGGGTGAAAACGATCAGGCTGAAAAAGCAGCCCAAAAGCAGCAAAAGGTTCTTTGCCATATCAAGTTTTATTTTATTAGTGGGGGCAAAAATAAGCGTTCATTTTTTCTGAGCCAAAGGATTAGATAAGGCACTTAAAATGAATCGTTTTCTTATCTAATCCTTTGGCAAAATGAACACTTATTTTTTTTCGCCCCAAAGCGTCGCAAAAATATACTTATTCCTGTAAATAGACACGTTTAACTCGGGGTGAAATTCCGGTAAATACCTCATAAGGAATGGTTCCGAGTATTTGTGCCAGTTCATTTACAGAAGGATCCAATCCAAAAATCTCCACGGTATCCCCCGTTTGAGCCTCGGGAATATGGCTGAGGTCGATCATCGACATGTCCATACACACGCTGCCCAAAATTGGGGCTTTTTTCCCGCGTACCTGCACTTGAAAAGCACCATTGCCTGCCCCGCGACGTAAACCGTCGGCATATCCAACCGAAATTGTTCCAGTTCGCATGAGAGAATGGGCCTGGGCGCGGCGACCGTAACCAATGGTTTCGCCAGCGGCAACCTCCTTGATTTGTGAAATAGTAGCCTTAAAACTCAAAACTACCTGTAGTGGCTCGGGTAAGGTATTGCTTACATCGATGCCGTACAGGCCAATTCCCAAACGCACCATATCCTGCTGGTATTGTGGAAAACGGGTAATGCCATTGGAGTTGAGCGCATGTTGCAGGGGGCGATAGCCTAAAGTAGTCGAAATTTGTTCAAAAGCAACCTGAAAACGGCGCGCTTGCTCGTGGGTAAAGGCATCGTGTTGGGGGTCTTCACTGGCGGCGAGGTGGGTATAGATGGACTTGACCTGCAGGGCAGGATGTTGCCGCAGGTAACCCAACAAATCCGGGAGTTCATGGCTGTCAAAGCCCAGGCGGTGCATGCCACTGTCGATGCTGAGGTGGATGCCGTAGGGAAGGGCCTCATGGCGCAAGTTGCGGAGTTGTTCCAGACTGTACACGACTGGTTCCAAACGGTGTTGGCGCATTTGTTCAAAAGCCCCCGCTTCAGGATTCAGCACCATGATCGGGGCGCTGATGCCCGCCTGCCGCAGTTCGATACCTTCATCGGCATAGGCCACACAGCAGTAGTCTACCCGCAGGTGTTCGAGCAAACGAGCTACTTCCTTACTGCCTGCACCATAAGCGGTGGCTTTGACCATCACCATCGTTCTGACTCCAGGACGCAAACAACGCTGATAGGCGCGCAGATTATGAGCCAGGGCACTCAGATTAACCTCCAAACGCGCTTGATGTACCTGTCGAGCCAGAGCTTGAGCTATTTTTTCGAGGTGGTATTGCCGGGCACCTTTGAGTAGAATGATTTCGGATTGAAAGTCGAGTTGTAGCAGGGCATCGAGTAGGTGTTCGGTGTTTTCAAAATAGTTTTGCTCAAATCCCTCTGGCAAAAAGTCTTGCAACTGCATCGTAGCTGCCCCAACCCCGATTACCCGCTCAACCTGATATCCTTCAATCAGCCGACTAATTTTTTGATATAGTTGTTTTTGAGTGCTACCACTTTGTAGAATTTCGGACAAGATTAAGCTGCGTTTGCGCCCATGTTCATGCTGGCGCATCCACTGCAAACCTAGCCGTAGCGAACTGAGGTCGGCATTGTAGGTATCGTTGATGATGAGGCAATCGTTTTGCCCGTCCAACAATTCCATGCGCATGGCTACGGGCTCCAACTGCGCCATTCGTTCGGCAATTTGTTCAGCTTTGATGCCCAGGTGCAACAAAAGCACCCAACAATGAATGGCATTTTCAATAGCAGCCTGATCGGTAAAAGGAAGGGTAATCCGGTGGCTTTGCCCCTGGAAATTGCCTTCCAAATGGGTATGGCTCAGGAATATTTCGGGGTTTTGCACAAAAAAATCGGCATTGGGATTTTGTTCCAATGACCAACTTAGCTTTTTACAGGGAAGAGCTTGAATTTCTGCCTGAATTGCTGGATCATCAGCGCAATAAATCAGAAGTTCGACGGCTGTAAAAAGTTGTAATTTTTCCCGTAATTTGGCTTGTTTGGAAGCAAATCCTTCGTTGTGGGCCTCCCCTAACATCGTGAAAATTCCGATCTGGGGCTGGACGATTTTTGCTAAATTTGCCATCTCGCCTGGGCGAGAGATGCCTGCTTCAAAAATGCCCAATTCGTGTTGGGTCTGGATGTTCCATACTGAGAGTGGCACCCCAATTTGGGAGTTAAAACTGCGGGGACTGCGGATGATCGCGTAATTGGCATACAACAACTGAAAAAGCCATTCTTTAACGGTGGTTTTGCCATTGCTGCCCGTGATGCCAATGACCCTGAGGGAAAACTGCTGGCGGTGATGAGTGGCTATTTGTTGTAGTGCGGCGATGGCATTGGGCACTACCAGGAAGTTCGCATCGGGGAATGCGTGGGGCTCCGGCAATTCGGTCAACACAAAATTGCGCACCCCTGCCTGGTATACCGCCGAGATGAACTGATGCCCGTCATGTTGGGTGCCTTTGATGGCAAAAAAGAGGCTGCGCTCGGCAAAAATGATTTGGCGGCTATCCAGCAACAAATGCTCAATTTGGGCCTCATGCAGCGGCCTATCCGCGGTTTTGGCTTGTAAAATGTGTTGAATAGCCTCGATGGAATACATGGCAATCATATTTTTGCAAGCAGTAAAGGAACGGAAAAAAGTTGAGGAGTTGAGGCTACCGCAGCGATCCGGTCACTGAGCGTAGTCGATGTGCATGGATCGTTGCGGTAGCCTCAACTGTCTCAACCTTCTCAACTCCTCAACCATTCAACTTGTAACCCTGTTTACCAAACATGGACTTGACATTTATACAAAGACTAGAAAAAAACCTACAACATCCCTTACCAGGGGAAATGGCTCAAATCAAAATGGCCCATCCTGCTCGTTATCAAGGGCGGAACATCCCCCCTACGGCCATATTAGCCGGGGTGCTGGCACTGTTTTTTCCCAAAAATGGACAATGGAATTTGGTGTTCATTGAGCGGGTTTCGCACAATCTCCGGGATGTACACAAAGGGCAGATCAGCTTCCCTGGTGGCCGCTTTGATGATGGTGATGGGCACTCTGCGCAAACGGCCTTGCGCGAAGCGAATGAGGAAGTGGGGGTGAATCCAGCCCACATCACCTTGCTGGGGGCATTGACCGAGTTGTATATCCCTGTTAGCAACTTCCAGGTGCATCCCCACGTGGGCTTTATGGAGTATGCTCCCCAATGGCAGCCCCAAGTAACGGAGGTGGCCGATATATTGGAAGTGCCTTTTGAGTACTTTCAAAATCCAGCCCATCAAAAGATGAAGGATCTGGTGATCAATCCCAATTTTACCTTGACGGATGTACCTTATTTTGACCTGGGAGGGAGAATATTATGGGGTGCTACGGCGATGATTGTGAGTGAGTTGATGGAGGTGGTCGATTTTACTCATACCGCAAAGACTCAATCGGATCCAACCTTGCAGCCTTCATAGCCGGATACAAACCCGACGCCAGCCCCACCACCGTACAAGTCAATACCGCCATGGTGATCCACATCCAAGGGAACAAGAAAGCGCCGCCCATGAAGTAAGTCACGGTATTGCCAATCAATACGCCCAGGATGATGCCCAAAAAGCCACCCATCAGGGAAATAACTACGGCTTCGGTGAGGAATTGGATCAGGATATGTCGTCGGGTTGCGCCCAGGGCTTTGCTGATGCCTACTTCTCGGGTTCGTTCGGTCACCGATACCAGCATGATGTTCATCAAACCAATGGCGGCACCCAATAGTGTGATCAGCCCAATACCTGCCGCCGCCGCCCGGAAATAAACCGTGTTTTCTTTGATGATGCCAATCAAATTATCACTTTTGGTGATTTCAAAATCGTTGTCTTGGGAAGCCCGTAGCTTGCGGATGTTGCGCAAGAGGCCGGTGGCAATCGCAATCGCGTTGTCAATTTGGGTAGGGTCAGTCACCGCTACCATGATGCGGTAATTGGTATTTTGAGTGGCGTAAGACATTTTACCATTGTACAATGGAATGATGATGCGGCGATCCTCATCCTGATTCATGCTGGAGCCTTTGGATTTGAGGACCCCAATGATCGTGAGTTTCATACTCCCCGTAGAAATGGTTTGTCCAATGGCCTTATCCGCTTTGCCTTTGAACAACAACTTCACAACCTCGGCACCAATGATGGTGACATATCCGCCACTATTCACTTCTCTAGCTGTAAATCCACGACCTATTTCCAGGTCAAAGCCTTTAGCTTCCAAATAGTTCTCATCTGCTGCGAAAACCAGCATGACCGGGTTGGTCTTTTCCTTGCCTGAACGCAAGGCAGCATTGTTGGTACAACGGAATGAAATGGCCGTCCGGGCATTGAACCTGAAGCGCTCTTTAAAAGCCGCTGATTGTTGGAAGGTGAATACTTCGCCACGTTTGGCGACGCGGCCACCCCGGTTGCCCCGCACCCCTTCATCAAACTTGGGATCCACATCAAAAGCGTTGGCACCCAAATAAGATAAATTGCTGCTCAGCGAATAGATGGCACTGTCAATGGCCGTCAAAATACCCACCAGGGCCATGATGCCCAGGGCAATGATCAGCAGGGTAAGCACTGCTCTTAAGGAATTCGCTCGGATAGAGCGGAAGGCCAAATTGATATTTTCTGTAAAATTCATAGCAAAACCATTTCATCAAGGAACGCTGGTAAAACGACTCATTATTTTTTACTCGTTCCTAGGTACGAAAGATAAGGTCTTATCGTTAGGGCTTGTGCATTGTTCGATAAAAGGCAGCTCTTTTTAGACGGGAGAGCCTTTGTCTTCCTTATCTTTGCCTTTGTTTTTCTCAAACCAATAAAATTAAACTACAATGAAGGGAATCATCCTGGCTGGTGGCCTCGGTACCCGCTTGTATCCACTCACCCTTGCGGTGAGCAAACAGTTGATGCCAGTGTACGATAAACCCATGATTTATTACCCTTTGTCTACGCTGATGTCAGCGGGCATTCGGGATATTCTGATCATATCTACACCATATGATTTGCCCAATTTTGCCAAATTGCTAGGGGATGGCTCGGAGATCGGTTGTAACTTTTCTTACGTCGCTCAACATGACCCCAATGGGCTGGCGCAAGCCTTTGTATTGGGAGAGGAATTTATTGGAGGCGACAGCGCAGCCCTGATTTTAGGCGACAATATTTTTTATGGCAACGGTTTAAAAGAGTTGTTGCAAGAATCGGTAGACCCTCAAGGGGGAGTGGTTTTTGCCTATCAAGTAGCCGATCCGGAGCGCTATGGGGTAGTTGAGTTCGACAAAAAATTCAAGGCCTTGTCCATCGAAGAAAAACCAACTCTACCCAAATCCAATTACGCTGTACCCGGTTTGTATTTTTACAACAACAGCGTTGTGGAGGTTGCCAAAAACCTGAAACCCAGCACAAGAGGGGAATACGAAATCACCGACGTCAACAAATACTACCTTGAGGAAGGAAAGCTAAAAGTTGGCGTTTTGGGTCGGGGCATCGCCTGGTTGGATACTGGCACCCACCAATCTTTGATGCAAGCGGGCCAATTCATCCAGGTGATTGAAGAACGGCAGGGGCTCAAAATTGGCTGCATCGAAGAAACAGCTTTTGAGATGGGTTTCATCGATGCAACACAAATGGAAGTCCTGGCTCATCGCTATATGAAGAGTGGGTATGGGGAGTATTTGATGAATGTGTTAAAAATGAGTTGATTAATCTATTGATGAGTTGATTTATTAATGTACTAATGCCAATTTCTCCAAATGTGGCAAACAACTTTTTTGTACGTATAAAAGTCATTTTCAGCAAAACTAACGATGAAAAGATTTTTATGCTTGCTAATCTTCATACCAATGCTCAGTACGGCTCAGGTAAACAACTACCTGTCCTATCACCGTGAAATTGTTCGAGCAGAAGAACATCTAGCCAATCAACAATTTAAAGAAAGCCTGACCATTTACCGTAGCCTATCTGATCGGTACGAGCATGTCTTTCGTAGAGATTTTAAGGTGGCGGCTCAACTATCAGCCCAGATCAATGACACCGACCATTTGTTCTACTTCCTGGAACAAGGCATGAAAAAGGGTTGGACTTTAAAAGAGATCAAGAAAAACAAAATACTCAAGGCGTATAAAAACCATAGTTTTTGGCAAAAATTAAAGAACAATCAACTGGAATACGAAAAGGAGTTCCATAAAAACCTCAATGAGCCCCTCCGAATAGAAATGAAAGAAATGTTGGCTCAGGATCAAAAACGAGCACTTAGGGTTGCACTGACCCCTGTGAGGGCCTGGAGAGAACGGTATACAAATCGCAAGTTTGTACCCAACAATAGAGCCCAGGTCAGGCGAATCAATCAAATCATTGACGAGTTCGGTTACCCTGGTGAAAAAATCATTGGCGATAAATCTTGGGCTACGGTGATCATCAGCCACAATGAGCACGATACCATTTATAAGGAGTTAAGACCCAAATTGTACAAAGCTTTTGAAAAAGGTGAATTATCTGCCATTGAACTGGCAATGATTGAAACCTGGAGAGTTGTAGTGGATACTGAGCGCAAAGACCAGGGATTCGCAATCTGGGAGCAAACCATCAATGCCCAAGAGGCCAGTCACGCGGATTCCTTAAGGCAAAACATCGGTCTGAGAAGTATTGCCCTGAACAACAAACTCATTTTGCTCGAAAAAGAATTGGGCATGAATTTTTTCCTTTCGCCATTTCATGGTGGAATAATCACCGTTAAAGAATGAGGATAGCACTGAATTCTTCACGGCACAGAACCAAAATGAACTACCCCTTGTTTAAGTGTAGAATAAAATAAGAACGAAATGCTTGAATTTTGTCATAGAAAAACATATCTTCGTTTTGTAGAGCTTGCATCATCTACGCTGCAAGCAAAAGATATTGTACTGTTATTAACAAATAGTAAATTTATGAACGAAGCGGATGGCAAAATATCTCCTTGGGAAGGAGCCAAGATCAAAAAAATTGATCCAACTTCAAAAGAGTTATGGCATAGAAACAAACAGGTGAGAGATAAAGTGGAGAAAGTAAAGAAGTATAAAAAAGTCAACCCTTCTAGTTTAAATCAACAATTTGAAGTATGATTTTAGATGGATAATAAAATATCAGGGACTTTGTTTGAAATTCTTGAATTCAACAAAGAGAATCTGGCATTGGCTCTTTCTAATGAATGGAGTTCTCCGGAATGGATTATTAGAGAAAAATTCCATTACATTTTTTTATACGAGCATCTGTCCAAAGGAAAAGACAGTCCAAGAGCGCGTACTATTTTGATTGAAAATCAACATATAAGTCATTCCTATCAAAGTGATTATGTCTCGTTCTACGCTTTAGGGTTTCAAGAATATTCAAGATTTTGCAAGCGTATACATTTCTTCTCGTCCAGATTTTCAGACCTCAGTGAATTGTCAATCAGTACAGGCAATCAGTCAAAAATATGGAAATCTTACCTGGGGTTTGTTACGATAAAACCAATCCCTAGAGCAAAATTGGGAACAGTATTACTTAAACCGTATCCATACTCTGAAAAAAACCCCAGGCATTTCTGCGCAATCCGAGATTATGAAATTTCAGTCCTTAATCAAAAAATTACCATTCGGTCTTTACCTTTTCAAGAACAGGATTCGATGGTGAGTGCCTGTGCCACGACTGCTTTATGGTCTGCTATTCATATGTTGCATCGGCTTTTCCAGGTATCTCTTTTAACGCCCAGTGAAATCAACTCGATTGCCAAATTCAATCAATTCAATTTCAATGGCTCGCTTCCTGGTTTAGGTCTCGACCTAGCCCAGATTTGCTCAGTGATTGCACATCTTGGGTTGGCCCCGGAGTTGCGCACCTTTGAGAGTCGTGGACAGGAAGGTGTAACCAATAGTTTTATTCGAAATTATATCTACGCCCATCTAAAACTAGGTGTACCCGTTTTGATGGGTTTAAAGTTAGAGAATTTAGGACAGCATCTGGTTACCATCGTTGGCTTCAAAGAGACGCTTGCCACTGAGTGGCCAATTCAGTCAGATTTAATCATTTATGCACAAGACATTTGCGAATTCTACGCCCACGATGATCAAGTAGGTCCCTTCTCAAGGGTTTATTTTTTACAAGATGAAAAAAATATTGAAACATCACGCTGGAAAAAAAATGGCAAGCAGCAAGACAAGCACAAGGGATTTGTAACGAGTATTATAGTACCTATCCCTAAAGAAATTAGGATCAACTATGAAGATATTTATGAACAAATAGAATTCTTTGAGCATGTTTTTTATGAACTTATTGAACACGACCAGAGATTTGTTTGGGATATTTATTTAACGAAGACCTCTGAGTACAAACAAAACGTGAGTATTAATCGCCCTTATACTCAAGCGCAACAGTCCCAAATCTATAATACTTTTTTACCTACCTATATCTGGGTGGTTCGAGGAACTGCTGCAGATTTTCCCGCACTGGAATTTATTTTTGACGCCAGCGCCATCAAAACAGCCAGCAACTACTGCCTAAAAGTGATATTTTTTGATGCTTTTTTAGAACAATTGCTTTTCGATATCCTGACACCTATGAAAGACAGTCGGGATAGTATACTTGACGCTGCACTACGAAATCTGTATTTAGAAGATCTGCGCGAAACGGCAAATACTTGGCATGCTATTCAACAGCTCCATAAAATTATCCGAGCAGAACAGGAAAAGGCCATCATAGAAGAGGCAGAATCTATTGCTGAGGAAATTAATTCGATAATGATTTTGGAGTCTACTCAGGCTAGTACGAGTGATCCAAATGCTGAGTATGGGAAAAAATTTGAGCATGAATTTGAGACGAACAGATTAAACCAGGATCTTGATCCACAATTGGATGAAGATTTAGGGACTCGGCTAGCCAATGATCAACTAAAAAAAACATGGCGGATGTTGATTGCAGCGGATAAAGCCAAAGAATTAATAGTCGAATTGATTGATTATTACTGCAATGGAAAGTTTGATGGTAGTGAGCAATGTGAGGCAATACAATTGTTGTCCGCGCGGTATCAACGGGTGCAAAAAAACAATATTGAGGGTGTACTTTCCAAAGATGAATTCTATCAGGAGTTAAACAAAATAAACAAAGCTTTGTGGGATTTTATAGGAGATTGAGATAAGTAATAAACAAAAGAGCATTTTCAAAATAAAAAAGAGCACTTTAATTCCTTTTAATTTACAGCGCATTATTTTTGGGGACAATAGGCAAGCTTTGCCGCAACTCTATTTTTATCAAAATGAAATACACCTCTACTCAGCCACTTTTCACCATCGACGCCCACCTCGACCTCAGCATGAATGCCATGGAATGGAATCGGGACCTGCGGCGCCCCCTCAATGAAATCAATGCCCGCGAGCAAGGCTTGCACGACAAACCCGACCGCAGCCAGGGCACCGTCAGCCTGCCCGAACTCCGCAAAGGCAACGTGGGCCTGGTGGTGGCTACCCAAATTGCCCGCTTTGTGGCACGTGACAATCCCCTACCAGGCTGGCACTCTCCCGAACAAGCCTGGGCGCATACCCAGGCGCAATTGGCCTGGTACCAGGCAATGGTAGCGGCTGGTGAAATGGTGCAAATCTGTGATTTGGCGGGGCTGGAGCAACATTTGAGTTTTTGGAACGATGGGCAAAATACGACACAGAAACCTGTGGGCTTCATCCTGAGCCTGGAAGGTGCCGACTCAATCGTCAGCCTGGAACACCTCGAAATCGCCCACGCCTATGGTCTGCGCGCCATTGGCCCTGCGCATTACGGGCCAGGGCGTTATGCCAATGGCACCGACGCAACGGGTAAAATGGGGCAAATGGGCATCGATTTATTGAAAAAAATTGAGTCGCTCAACATCATCCTGGATGCCACCCACCTGTGTGACGATGCTTTTTGGCAAGCCATGGATCATTTTTCCGGGGCAGTGTGGGCCAGCCACAACAACTGCCGGGCGCTGGTAGACCACAACCGCCAGTTTTCCGACGAACAGCTCAAGGTCTTGATCGAACGCGACGCCATCATCGGGGCAGCTTTTGATTCCTGGATGATTGTGCCCAATTGGGTGCGGGGAAAATCCACCCCCATGGGTATGGATTCTAACCTGGACAAGGTGGTGCGCCACATCGACCACATTTGTCAATTGGCTGGGAATGCCCGGCATGTGGGTATAGGCTCAGACCTGGACGGTGCCTTTGGCAGAGAACAATGCCCGTATGACGTTGAAACCATTGCGGATTTGCAAAAGTTGATTCCCGTTTTGCAGAGCCATGGGTACAGTGATGCGGATATTGAAGGGGTGATGCATGGGAATTGGTTGCGGTTTTTGCGGCGGGTGTGGGGGTAGGGACATATGTCCGATTCTAGGCCCAATTGCTCGTTATTGAACAGTCGCAGCGGAAACCATTTTACACAAAATTCTATAAATCAAATCCTTACTTATTTTGGCACAGCGTTTGTTTTGGAAACAATACACTTTCAAGCACCGCAAAATGTTGTACAATTACCTGAAAATCGCCTTGCGCAATCTCCTGCGAAACAAATTATCCACTACGCTGAATGTAGCTGGGCTTACCTTTGGCCTTACTTGCTTTTTTATCCTGGGCCTTTTTGTACTGGACGAGCTCACCTTTGATCGTCATCATCCTCATTCAGACCGCATCTACCGGGTCATCAAGCATAGAAAAACACCTACTGAAGCCCAGAACATCGCCGGAGCAAGCTACAAACTGGCGGAAGAGTCGAAAAAAAGCATCGGCGAAATCGAAAACACCGCCCGGATTACCCAAGGGGGCAGAGACAACCTGGAAAACCTGGCCAATCGAAAGAAAATCAACGAAGAAGTTACTGTCTCGAACAATGGTTTGATGGAAATTTTTGACTTTGAAGCGCTGGATGGCAACCCCAAAACTGCCCTGATCGAGCCCTATTCCATCGTTATTGTGGAAGATCTGGCCCGGCAATTGTTTGGCAGTACGCAGGTGGCCGGCAAAACGCTGAAATGGCACGGTATGGAGCAACCCTTCAAAATCAGCGCCGTACTTAAAAACCATCCACGGAATTCCAGTTTCACGTTTAGCTCAGTGTATTCAGAAAGTACTTATTTGTCCGACCCCGAATACATGGAGGAATTGAATGCCGATTGGGGATCCCATGAATTTTTGGTGTATGCGCTGTTGAGAAAAAATGCCAACCCACAGTCGGTCGCCCAAAAAATGCGCCAATTGGTGTATGCCAATTTTAAACCTGACGCAGGAATTGCTCTTTCTTATAGTCTGCAAGCCCTCCAGGACGTGCACCTCCATTCCGAAAGCATCCTGGACAGTGCTAACATTGGAACGCCAGCTGTGCCGGGCAACAGCTCACTCTTGTACCTTAAAATATTTGCCCTGGTCGCGCTTTTTGTATTGACCATTGCCTGCATCAACTACATGAACCTCACTACGGCCAAAGCTTCCACCCGCTGTAAAGAAATTGGCATCAAAAAAGCAGTGGGTGCATTTAGAGGGCAATTGATCACACAACTGTTGATTGAATCGGTTTTGGTCACTACGATTTCCTTTGGTTTGGCGGTTTTGTTAGTCAATCTGATCCTGCCCTTGTTTAATGAATTCACCCAAAAAGAGCTTTCGCTTGGCTTTTCGACCGATTACCGCATTTGGCTTTCCGCATTTTTGATGGCCATCCTGACTGGCTTGATGGCGGGGTCTTATCCGGCCTTGATGCTTTCCCGCTTTAGTCCGAATATGTTATTGAAGAGCCTGAAAGCTCAAAAGAGTTCCGACTTTTCCTTGCGCAAGGGTTTGGTGGTGTTTCAGTTTGCGGTTTCGGTGTTCATGATCATTGCCACCATGGTGGTGTTTTTGCAAGTCCGTTATGTGCACAACAAAGATTTGGGTTTTAACCAAGAATTATTGGTGGTAGTGGACATCAACAGTGGTGCCATCCGCAGGGCTGCATCAACGATTGTTACAGAGATCGGTAAACTCCCCAACGTAAAAACCGTAGCGGCTACTTCACGGGTACCCGGTGAATGGAAAAACCTTCCTTCGGTTAAAATTAGGCAAGAGGGTCGCCTGGATGAGCAAAAAGAGGCTTTCTTTTTGGGGGTAGATGAACATTTTACCAAAACTTTTGAGGTGGACTTGTTACAAGGCAAAAACTTCAGTGGCACTGGCGATTCTGCATCGGTCATCCTCAACGAAACCGCCGCCAAACTGCTGAACATCCAGGAGCCTTCGGATCAATTGATTGAAATTCCGGCGGCTTCCTATGGCCTCAGTTTTAATCCGCTACGTGGAGGACAGGCATTTAAAGCGCGGGTGATTGGGATTGTCAAGGATTTTCATTTCCAGACTTTGCGGGAAAAAATCGCGCCTTTGGTGATGGCTTATCAGCAAAATCCCATCCACAGCATCGATTATTACACGGCGAGAATTGAAGCCAAAGACGCGAGCGCAACCATCCAGGCGATGGAGGCTATTTTGGCAAAAGTTGATCCTGCGGAATTGTTTGAATACCATTACCTCGACGAGCAATTGGCGCTTTTTTACGCCGAAGATGCCCGTCGCGAAACCATGTTGATTTGGATGGCCCTAGCCACGGTTTTGATCGCTTGTTTGGGCCTTTTTGGTCTGGCAACCTATGCGGCAGAACAAAGAATCCGGGAAATTGGGGTACGCAAAGTATTGGGCGCAAGTGTACTGAGCTTGGCCAACCTGCTTTCGATGGATTTTTTAAAATTGGTCGGCATTGCCATCGCGATCGCCTTCCCGATTGCCTACTGGGCGATGAACAAATGGCTACTTGAATTTGCTTACCACATTGAAATCAAATGGTGGGTGTACGTTTTGGCGGGCCTGATCGCCATTACGATTGCACTATTGACAGTGAGCTACCAGGCGATAAAGGCTGCTTTGATGAACCCGATTAAGAGTTTGAAGACGGAGTAAGTTTAGTCTTTTTGGGTACTAAGTAGTGGGGCAAAAATAAGTGTTCATTTTTCCTGAGCCAAAGGATCAGATAAGAAACTTAAAATGAACCGTTTACTTATCTAATCCTCTGGCAAAATGAACACTTATTTTTTTTATCGCCCTAATCTATTTGTTTCCCCTTTCGCAAAGCCTTTAAAAAGCCCCGTACCTCCCGTTCGGCCAAAAGCCGATGGTACAAATTTCCAAAAAGGATGCACAAAATCCCGATCACAAAAATCGAGTTGCGCGATACTTCCACCGTTTTGGCATGCATTTCATAAAATGGGCGGATCAGCAGCACTTCCAATGCAATTACAAAAGCCGTGAGCAGAAATAAAAATACTGCCACAGCGTGAGCGTTGCTGCGGATTTGGGGATAATGGGTACGCAGGCATTTTTTCAAAAACAAAATAGCACCCTGATCTTCACGATCCATTCGCAATAATTCGGCCAATACGTGCTCCGCTTTTTGAAACTGCCTAGTATGGTACAAAGAGGCTGCTTTGCGGAACAACATCCGCCGAAAGAGATCCTCCCCTTTGTATTCCACAATATTGTTGCTGATCGAGGTTTCAATCACCACGTCCACCATCAACAAATGTTCGCGGTAAGCGCCCACCTCAAACAGCGCAGTAACATAAGCCGCCAACACCTCAAAGTATTCCTCAAAATCTAGTTCGCGAATCTCCTTTTCATTTTCTTCAAAAAAATGAATCAACTCCTGGAAAGCCATTTCATCCAGGCTCAAAAAAGTGCGGTAGATTTTGGAGTAATACGTTGGTTTATACATGGCGGTGTTATGGTTTCATGGCATAAAGCACAGGTTTACTTGGGCTGACGTCGAGTTCCAAAGAGGCGATCTGTATGTTGAGCAGATAATCACCATCGGGCACTTCGGAAGGCACATAAATCAGCTCGGTAATGGTACACTCGCTACGCGGATCATCGGGGTACTGCCAAAAGGCTTTGTGCCCCAATAAGGCTCCAGCATCCTCTTCCCGGTCCACCGAAGGCAAATCCAGGAGTAAGTGCTGCACTCCTCGTTCGACCAAAAAGGCAATGGCTTCGTGGTGCACATACGGTGGATTACTGCCAGAATAATTCTGGTGCAATTTGCGTTCATCGTTGGGCAAAGTGCGGATAACCAGCGCTTCGGGCACATGGGTAACAAACAAATCTTCCAATTGTTGTCGCAAAATAACCCGATCGCCATTGTCCAGCCGCTGCGGCCAAACACTAACCAATTTGGCAAAAAAATGGAAGCGGCGCAAGCACTGGTGGATGGTATATTTTTCGCGGGCAATGTGTCCTACACACTCGGTATGGGTGCCATTGCCGTGGGGGTTGATTTTTAGGTTGTAAAAATTGACCGCGCCGCCACGATTGGTGTCGCCGATGAAGCCAAATTCGGGTGCTTCTACGGGCCAAAATTCGGGATAAGGGGCATAAAAACAGTTGGCATTGCCCTCCCCTGACACCAGTGGCATACTAATGTCGATCGGTGCAGCCAAATCGACGGATCGAGGTTGGTCTAAAAATTGAACTGTCGCTTGCATGGTTATTTTTAGCGTATACTACCGTTCACGGGTTTTAATGCAACGTTAAATAAATTTTAATTATCAATCGCTTGATATTGATTAACTTTTCGCCGCCGTTGAAAAACATATTGACTAAATGCGAGTTTGAAAACAATCCCTTGCTCATGATTTTTTTGAAAAACAGCCTATTGATTTGTTTGTCGCTTTTGGTGTACGGATGTGCCCATGCGCAACCCCAGGACGTAGAAGAAAAAATGGCCTACGTGGAGCGTTATCGCCTGTTGGCCGTAGAAGAAATGGAACGTACCGGCATTCCCGCCAGTATCAAACTGGGCCAGGGATTGTTGGAGTCGCGTTGGGGTACCAGTGATTTGTCCCGCCTGGCCAACAATCATTTTGGCATCAAATGTGGCAAAGATTGGAACGGTGAAGGTTATTACAAAGAAGACGACGACCTCAATGATAAAGGGGAACTCATCAAATCCTGCTTCCGCGTTTACGGTAGCGCCGAGCAGTGTTTCCGCGACCATTCGGCTTTCCTGATGAATCCAGCCAAAAAAGAACGTTATGGGCCCTTGTTTGAGCTCAAACGGACGGATTACAAAGCTTGGGCCGAGGGCTTGAAAAAAGGGGGCTACGCCACTGACCCTGGATATCCTGGCAAGTTGATCAAGCTGATTGAATCCCTGGATTTGTACCGGTACGACGAAATCACTTATCAGGACTTGTTGTCTGAAATTGGCACTTTGCCTACACTTACCCAGCCCGATTCGCCTGAAAAGCCCAAGCCCATTTTGGTCGTAGGCATACCACAATCCACCAATGATGTGAAGTTCATCGTTGCCGTGGCTGGACAAACGGTTAAAGACATTGCCTCCAAGCAATATGTATCCCCCAAAGCCCTGATGCACCACAACGCCCACATCAGCGGTGCGGATGAGCTACTCCAAGCAGGAACGCGGGTATTTTTGCAATCCAAACCCAAAGGCTGGCGGGGTCAGGAGACATACCATAAGGTGCGCAAAGAAGAAAGGATGATCGATATTTCGGTGCTCTATGCCATCGACTTGGATAAACTCTATGACCGCAATAAGATGAGCCACGGGCAAGAGCCTGCTGAAAATGCTGAAGTCAAAATTCGGGGTGGAAAAATCAAAAGGCAACCAAAACTAAAAAGTGATCAGCCCGATAAAAAACCAACGCCATTGCCTACGGTACCTCAAACAGGTGCACTCGGCAATACCACTTCCACTATTCCCCCAGCCACTACCTCCACGACTACTGGATCAAAAACTGAGGCACCACCAAGTAAAGTACCAGTCATCAATGTAAGCACCACCACCATTACTGAGTCGGCAAATAATAAGGTCAACCCAACCAACAACGGCGGGAGTGATCCTTTTGGAAAGTCCAACACCCTGCCCGGTGCAGGCACACAAAGTGCAGGCACCAATGGCTCCGTAGTAGCGCCGCAATACCATTTGGTGATGGAAGGAGATACCCTGGAAAGTTTGGCGCAAAAGTTCAAGACCTCCATTGATGGGCTGAAAAAACTCAACAATTTGAATACTGAACAATGTAAGGTAGGGTCACGAATTCGGGTGAAATAAAACTAACCTTAGGGCGATAAAAAAATAAGTGTTCATTTTGCCAAAGGATCAGATAAGTAAACGGTTCATTTCAAGTTCCTTATCTAATCCTTTGGCTCTAAAAAAATGGACACTTATTTTTGCCCCACTACTTATAGCCCACCAAAACGTTTCTTTCCTGCATCTATCCTTCAAAATTGGCTTTATGATGTGGAAAGAGTTACGCCATTTTTTGCTGTGGACGATCTTCAGCATGCCTTTTTATGTCCTGGCCCAAGTGCAACCGAACCTCGGGACGGTAGAACCTACGCAGTTTCTTAGCGAAACCAGCTTCGATTTTCAACAAAATCACATTTATTTCAAAGCCAAAATCAATGGCGTTGAAGGCACCTTTATCTTTGATAATGGTTTCACCATCACCGGACTGGACGATGATTTTGCGGCGCGTTGTGGCATCGTAGCGGACTCTAGCATCACCCTGGCTGATGCCAACGAAGCGGAAGCTCAAGGGCAAACGGGCAGCGCTGGCTTGATCCAGA
Source organism: Haliscomenobacter sp. (assembly GCF_041740695.1). Taxonomy (GTDB): domain Bacteria; phylum Bacteroidota; class Bacteroidia; order Chitinophagales; family Saprospiraceae; genus Haliscomenobacter. Next base: position 56,778 of record NZ_JBGSLK010000139.1, read on the forward strand.
TCGCGGAGGTCAATTTTCGCGATACCCGCGTGGCCATCATCGATACCGACGGTTTGCCAGCTTGCCAAAAAGTAGATGGCTTCATCGGCAGTTCCGTCATCAATAAGGCCAATTGGAAAATTGATTTTGAACAAAAACGCCTCCAGTTTTCCTCCCGCCCCTTCATTGACGCAGGGTTGCGCTGTTCCTACACGATCAGCCGCAGCAATCGCCATTTCATTGAATTCAAGTACGAAGGTGTGCCTTTTTGGGTGCACATCGACCTGGGTTCCAGCGGCGAATTGGAATTGAACAAAGCAGCGTTCACCCCGATTTTTGCAGGATTGCCCGCCCAAATGAATGTAGGTGTCTCCAGTCTGGCGCTGTTTGGACTAAACGCAGTGGATACTTTTTATACCCTCAATCGCCCCTTCAAGTTTGGCTACGACAAATACCAGATCACCAATTCACCGCGCATTGAATTACAGCGCGACGTGGAGTACGCCCGACTGGGTTTGGGTTACCTGCACCAATTCAACCTCATTATCAATTCGGATGCCAAGGAATACATTCTGAGTCCGAATAAGTTATTGAGCTCCATCCGGGAGGAAAAAGACTATGGGGTTGTGTTTTACCCCGTAGAAGGTCAGCAGCGCCTGGTGCGTTTGAGCGCTTGTGAAAATGTGGCCAGATTGGGACTTACCTTAGGTGAAGTGGTAGAAAAAGTAGATGGTCAGGTTGTAGACAGTCTGGGCGACTGGTGCGCCATCAAAACCTACATCCGTGCCAAAGCCAATCGGGGGGAAACTCTGCGCCTCAAAATACGCGGACGGAAGGAGGAATGTGTTTTACAACCCGATTATCATCCCGCACGCAGCATTATCCGCTGATAACCTTTGATCAAGGTTCAATGCTTGTTATCTTGTGGCAAAATTGTACGTCATGTATAAGCACTTGATGATTCCTTCCTTATTCACCATCTTGTTGATAGGTTCCTTTTCTTGTCAACCTACTGGCAATGGTACAGATCCAGAAACCGAAAAGTTACAACGCGAGGTAGACAGCCTGCGCCAGATCAAAGAAGCACTAAAAGATGAACTGGAAGAGGTAAAAGAGGAGGACGGGCCGCGCACAAACACGCCCAAAGTGCCCACCAATGCTGCCGACGGCCCCTTAGATGGCTTGACTGTACTCTCTGCCAAGAAGCAATTTGATGCCAATTTTAATCCTATCCTCCGCATCACTTTTCGCAATTACGCCACCAAAAGCATCAGTGCCGCGGATATTGCCGTGGACTTTAGTTTCAACAGCGATGAACTTTCGCCCAATTGTCATTTTGAAAAAAAAATTAGCCTGAGCCTTGCGCCAGATGCCAATCAAACACTGAACCTGCCTATACCTGCTGGTTACGACAAAAACTGTGCAGACAAAGCTTGGGTAGTGGTCAAAGAAGTGACTTTTAGTGACGGTAGCAAAAAATAAAATCCTTTTCAAATGTCAATTCCTCAACAGAACTTCAAGCAATATTTTTTCATCCTGCGCCTCCTGCATTTGGCCATGACAGCAGCAGTGGTCGTTCTGGGTTTCATTGTCCATTTTGTATTGATTCCTGTATCCGATTTCACGCCCAATGAAAATACTGCCTTGTTCATCAATATAGCGGCGGCTTATTTGGCCATTGCTGTGGCCCTCAGCTATTGGCTTTTTGGGCTGCGGCTCAATGTGGCAAAGCAGCAGAGCAGCCTGAGTGACAAATTGAATACCTATCGCGCGGCTACCATCATTCGTTTTGCTTTGATAGAAGGTGCGGCATTGTTAACCGTCGTTTTTTATGTGCTCACGGCCAATCTTGTGCTCCTGGGCATCGCAGGGATTGGACTAGTGGTTTTGTCGCTGCATCACCCGAATCCGCTGAAACTCAAAATGGATTTGGATTTGAGTCCTACCGACCTTGCCCGACTGGAAGATGATGCTGATATGGTCGTGCAATTACCGCAGTTGCGAAAGTTTTAAGGCACGATGAGGAAATAAATTTACATTTTGACTCGGCTATTTTTTGATTTGGCAAGGCGCGAGGAAGGCGCATAGTGAACTACGCAACTGACGAGTAACGTAGTAAAATCAAATAAAGAGTTCAGTCAAAATGTAAATTTATTTTTTCATCGTGCCTAATGCCCAGCAAGCACCACATCTTATTCGATTCAAACTCTTGAGTTGTCCCTGAAGGGCATGAGTTGCTTGGGTCAAAGTTGTTGCTTGAAAATGAAAGCTTTGCCCTGGCCCCATTTGTGCCAATTTAGGCCAATCCCCCTGTATTACCTGTCCCAAAATCGGATAACCGCCCGTAGTTTGATGATCAGCCATCAATACTATGGGCTGACCATTGGGTGGCAATTGAATGCTGCCCCGGCTTAGCCCCGCCGACAAAAGGGATTCCGCATGTATCAATTGCAGCCGTTCTCCTTCCAGTCGGTAGCCCATCCGATCACTGGCAGGAGTAATGCGCCAATTTTGAGTTTGCAATTGTACTTGGCTTTGTTTAGTCAGGGATTCAAAATGCTGGCCTGGAATGAAACGAATGACATTTGAGTGGTAAAATGGGGCCAAGTCTGCATAATAGCTGGCTATTTGTGTCTCTTCTCCAAATGCTAAATCCGATTTTTTAAAGGGTAAAACAGCTCCTTTTTGGAGACTTTGCCCCTGCCAGCCTCCCTGTGCAGCTTTGAGGTTGGTGCTTTGGCTGTTTAGCCAGGGTTTCAGGTCAAAACCACCTTGTACACATAAGTAGGCATATTGGCCCCAGTATTTGTGTTGGAAATGCAATTCCGTTCCTGCGGCAACCCAAATTGGCCGGTAAGGATTAATTTTTTTCCCGGCAACGCTGGCGCCAAAATCGGCACCGGCCAAAACCATTAAAGTTGGTTCAAGAAACAAAAAACTCGCGGCGGGGAAACAAATTTCCAGCGCAGCTACTGAACCAGCATTGCCAACCAGGTAATTGCCTACTTGTAAAGCCAATGGGTCCATCGCACCTGAGCGGTTGATGCCATATTGTGCATAACCAGGACGGCCCAGGTCTTGCAGCGTAGCTAACCAACCTTTATTTAGAACCAGGATGCTCATGGTGAAGAACTAAGTAGTGGGGCAAAAATAAGTGCTCATTTTTCTTGAGCCAAAGTATCAGATAAGACACTTGAAATGAACCGTTTACTTATCTGATCCTTTGGCAAAATGAGCACTTATTTTTTTATCGCCCCTAATACACCGCTGCCTTAAGAATAGATTCATAATAAGCCTCGTATAGCGGCAGGATTTCCTCAATGTCAAACCGTTTGGCTTGCGCCAGGGCGTTGGCTCGGAATTCAGCTAATACCGCATCGTCACTCAGGATAATGATCGCATTTTTAGCCATGTCATCCACATCCCCTACATCACTCAAAAAACCGGTCACTCCGTGAATGTTGACCTCGGGCAAGCCACCAGCGTTGGTTGAAATGACGGGCACCTCACAAGCCATGGCTTCCAGTGCAGCCAAACCAAAACTTTCACTTTCCGAAGGCATAATGAACACATCTGCTACGGCCATGAGTTCTTCAATGGCATCCTGCTTGCCGAGAAAACGGACGTCGTCAAAAAGGTCCAGTTCACGACAGAGGTCTTCAGCAGCGCGCCTTTCTGGGCCGTCGCCAATGAACAGCAACTTGGACGGCATCTTTTGATTGACCCTGTGAAAGACCTGCACCACATCATTGATGCGTTTTACCTTGCGGAAATTGGATACGTGAATGAGGATGCGTTCCCCTTTGGGCGCAATGGCTTTTTTGAAATGGTCTTTATTGCTTTTGCGGAAGCGGGAAAAATCAATGAAGTTGTAAATCACCTCGATTTCCCTGGTCAAATTGAAGATATCGTAGGTTTGTTGGCGCAAGCTATTGGATACGGCAGTTACGCCGTCCGATTTGTTGATGGAAAACTCCACCACTGGGGCAAAGGATTTGTCTTTGCCCACCAGAGTAATGTCCGTACCGTGCAGTGTGGTCACCACTGGAATGTAGCGCCCTTGAGTCAAAAGGATTTTTTTGGCCATATAGGCCACCGCAGCGTGTGGAATGGCATAGTGAACATGTAGAAGGTCTAACTCTTCGTGTTGCACCACATCGACCAGTTTGCTGGTCAATGCCGTATCATAAGGGGTATATTCAAAAAGGGGGTATTGCTCGGTATCCACTTCGTGGAAATACACATTTTCGTGGAAATGAGTAAGCCGGGCCGGGCGCTTATACGTGATAAAATGGATTTCGTGTCCGTTTCTGGCCAGTGCCAAACCTAGTTCAGTTGCCAAGACGCCGCTACCTCCGTATGTGGGATAGCATACAATGCCGATTTTCATGCCTATCAGGTTTCTGTGCTCACACGACTTTGGTCGTGATAAGGCATGGGTAGAAAATATTGTGTCACTAGACTTATTTTTACCCGTGCTTACCTAAGGATACAATTGAACAGATAAAAAGTTTAAAGGCTGCTCACCCTGACTTTTGCTCCACTAAACGCCGAATTTCCCGTTAACTCATCCAATACATATTCATCGGTCAGGTCGTTGATGCTGGCTCCGGCGTATTGTTTGGCCACATCGAGTTGGACACCCTGACGAGCGTGCCCGTAGCCATGCGGCATACTCACTACGCCCGGCATAATGCTCGTGCTGATCTCCACTGGCAGCTCAATTTCACCCACGCGGGATGCCACTTTAACCACTTGTTGGTCTTGCAAATGGAGCTGCTCCGCGTCCTGGGGGTGCATGTGTAAAGTACAACGATTACGGCCCCGCATCAGGCGTTGGGTGTTGTGCATCCAGGAGTTGTTGTCACGCAGGTGCCGCCTGCCGATGAGCAGAAAAGGAAAATCGGGGGTGCTTTTTGTTTCATCCAATAAAGAATCCACCCGCTGTAAATCCTTGAGCAAATCGAGTGGCGCAAGGGGAATCCGTTTTCCTGGAATAAACAATCGTTGGGGCAAACTAGGCTCCAAGGGTCCCAAGTCAATCCCATGTGGGTTGGCGATCAATTGATCCAACGAAAGTCCGTAGGGCCCAAACATCAAGCCGAGATTCAGCTTCTCTTCGGGTGGCTCGGCCTGAAAAGGTTCCGAATTGCCGCTTAGGCGATGCGCCAATTCCTGATAAATTTCGTAATCATGCCGGGCATCCGTGCTTTTTTCAAACAAAGCCGGGGAATATTTTGCTGTGTTGCGCACTGCAAGTACGTGAAAAGTCAGGTCGTAATGCGGCACTTCCAATCCCGTGGCTGGCGGCAAGATGATGTGCGCATAGCGACTGGTTTCATTGATGTAAATGTCGATGCTCACCATAAAATCCAGGCCGCTCAGTGCTTTTTCCAACTGGGTTCCATTGGGCGTAGACAGTACCGGGTTGCCACAACTGGTGATCAAAGCCCGAATTTGCCCTTCTCCTGGCGTCAACATTTCTTCGGCCAGGGCGGCGACGGGTAACTCGCCCAGCGCCTCCGGCAAACCCCTTACGCGGGAGTGCCAGCGGGCGAAGCGTTGCTCGTATTTGCCACGAGCGATAAAGTCAACGGCGGGTTTGGTAAACAGGGTCCCACCTACCCGATCGAGATTACCCGTGAGGATGTTCAACACATTGATCAGCCACTGACAAAGTCCACCATATACCTGGGTAGACACCCCTACCCTGCCATAACAGACTGCGCTTTCTGCTGCCGCAAAATCGCGAGCCAATTGCCGAATCGCTTCCGCAGGAATTCCAGTAGCGTTGGCCACCCGCTCTGGGGTATACGGTGCACAGGCTTGCTGAATGTCTGCGACGCCGTCGGTAAAATCGGCGAGCTGCTTCAAGTTTACCCGCTGCTCGGCAAATAAAACCTGGATCATCGCCAGGAGCAGCAACACATCGGCATTGGGTTTGATGAAATGGTGCTGATCGGCTATTTCCGCTGTTTCGGTATACCTGGGATCAATCACGACCACTTTACCACCCCGTTTTTGAATGGCTTTGAGGCGATGCGCTACATCGGGTACGGTCATCATACTCCCGTTGGAAGCGATGGGGTTGCCACCAATGATCAACATAAACTGGGTATGGTCAATGTCTGGAATGGGAATCAGCAAGGGGTGCCCAAACAACTGCCAGGAGGCGTAATGATGGGGCAATTGGTCGGTAGAAGTGGCGGAATACAGGTTTTTGCTGCGCAGGGCTTTGGCAAAAGCCGGGGAGTTCATCGTGGTGCCCAGATTGTGGATAGAGGGGTTACCCTGGTAAAGCGCCACGGCATTATTGCCAAATTTTTGTTGGATGGATTGAATCCCCTCCACTACGGCATCCATCGCTTCTGTCCAGGAAATGGCCTGCCAACCCTGTGGGGTTCTTTTCATCGGCGTTTTGAGCCGATTGGGGTCTTCGTAAATGTCTTTGAGGGCGACCGCCTTGGGGCAAATGTGGCCACGGCTGAAAGGATCGTTTTTGTCGCCAGCAATGCTGGTAATCTGGCCATGTTCGAGTTTGATCTCAAGGCCACACATGGCTTCGCAAAGGTTGCAATTGCGGTAGTGGAGTTGCGACATGATAGAGGATTTGGGGTAAGTTACTGGTTTTTGGGGTGGAGGGGTGGATGCTGCGGATGTTTTTGCTCAAAGCATTGCGCAAAGTAGCATCGTTGCAGTCGAGTTGGCGGAGGAATTGCTACTCAAAGCAGGAGATAACGCTTTTACCCTAATTTTCTAAGGCTATTATCCCAGCGACAGCGCACAGTACACTTGAGCTGCGCTGGTATAATAACTGCTTATGATTTTTGTACTATTTTTATTAACCACCTAGGGCATTCAGCTCAGCTGTTTTTGAAAATCGGCATGATCCCACTCAATATAAATGCGCTCGATCTTACCATTGGGATTATGCTGAAAGACAAAAATGTGTTCACTGTTGAATTCAGCACCTTTGGTTTCAATGCCTGCAAATGCTTTGGCTTGTTTTCCCCGAATTACGACCTGACAACGAACACTGCCGTCGGGTTCCAACACCGCAGAATCTACGGTATTATTGATATTGGGAAAAGAATCAAGCAATGATGTCCAGATGGTTTTTCCTAACTCGCCAATTTTCCCGCGGCCGTCTTGCCCCATGGGTTTGAACCAGACTTCACCATCTGGATCGCACAAAGCCATCATCCGGTCGATTGCTTGCTCCTCGTAGGCAAACATAAATGCAATGGCGCTGCTTTTGAGGTCTAGTTGCGCTAATTTTTCGATTGTTTCCATTTTTAGTAGGTATTGTTTGATGCAAAAATGGGGCTACCACAGCTTTCGATATTGTAAAAATGCGACAGTTTTAGCCTTGTTTCAAAAAATGGACGAGCTCGACATTGTTTTGGAGGTAATCAGTGGGCGTTCTTCCTAAAAAAGCAGTAAAGTCTTTAATAAAATGAGCTTGGTCATAATAATCACACTCATAGAGCAGATGCTGCCAGTTGACTTTGCGTTTTCCCGCCATGAGTGAACAAATATGACCTAATCGCCTAATCCTGGCGTAGTATTTCGGGCTTAAGCCCACTTTTTGAAGAAATTTGCGTTCAAACTGCCGCCGGCACATGTACAAGTCGTTCATCAATTCCTGCACATTCATTATTCCGTTGGCATCTACAATACGATTGGCGGCGTAATCAATGTTGTCAAAACGATGTTCGTTCTGCAATAATTTAAGGTTGAGGAATTCAAGCAGCAGCCAAATACGTTCTTGGTAAGTAGTTGAATCGGAAATCTTATCGCTCAGATCCGCCACCTCTTGACTTTTAAAAAGGTCCCTTAAATCGATCCGTTCATCGGCGAGTTCCGCTAGTGGAAGGTTAAAAAGAGTTCCTAAACCTGCTGGTCGAAAAACGATGCCCACCATACCAATCGTACCAATTAGAGATAGCTCATAATTTCGGGTCGACTGCCCTGTCAAAAAGGCCTTTGGTACCAGCTTTGGTTCATCAAATTTGAAGTTGCTGACATGATAAGGTTCGCCATAATTAAAGACCACAGAAGAAAAACCCGTAGGTGGCGATTCAACCCGCAAAGGCTGATCCAAGGTACATTCCCAAACAAAAAAACATTCAACATAAGGCTTTAAATGAACTGGGGGTTGAATTTTGCGGTAGCGCATGATTGGGTTAATCTTTTTAGCAGAAATTAGCACATCACCAAAAATATAAAAACTTCCGTTGATCTTCCGAAAAAAAATAAGGCAAAAATTCAGGTGATGTGAAGCAGTATAATCAAATAATCCTGCAAAACAAAATGAGCAAGCACAGTGAAATCGCTGTACTTGCTCATTTGTAGCCCCTCTAATAGAAAACGTAGGCTATGGTTTATGCGGCAAAGTTTGGAGGCCTACAAAAACAATTTTCCAAACGCCATCAATACGTTCTAATATCCGTACTTGTTGGGATTGGGCCATGGTTTTTCCTTCTTTGATCTCGTCTTGGGTATAAGTAGCCCATGCGGTACTGCTTGCGATGTGCGCCTCATAATTGCTGATGTTCTGGGCATTGGTTTCTTTTTCTATGGCTTTGCGTACCAAATCTTCTTCATATTTATTCTTCGAATAGTCCCAAAGCGCAACTACTGCGGCAATTTTCCAAGTACCGTTTTGTTTTTCCAACACACGTACCTCTTTGGAGGGTTTGTTTTCTTTGCCATACAGGAATTGGTCATAGGTGGCAAAACAGGCTTCATTGCCATAAAACTTAAAGACGAAGTTTTCTAAAACAGGGTTTACTACTCGAGGATTGCCTTTATTAAAAGTTTTCAGCAAGTCTGTTTCGAGAGAGGCCCAACCTTGATTGACATAGTACCCGGTACGATTATTTCCAGCACGAAAAGTGTAAGGGGCTTGTACCCACGACTCCAAGTATTCCTTTTCCCGCAGGGCATAAGCGTTTTTGGTTTCCTCTGATACTAGTTTTTTTATGGCTTCTTCATCCATATTTGTCTGCGCAAAACTGAGTAGCCCAAGCAGTAGGCCTGTAGCGGCTAATAGCCCTTTTTTCATGGTCTTGTTTTTTAGTATTGACCCGTCAAATTTAGGATGTCGCAGGTTTGAAACATTGTAAAAATGCGACATTTTACTAGCCCATAATCTATATTTATGCACAATTGCCTAGTTATAAATCAGTTGTGTCTGGATGATTAGAAAATTTATGGTCTCATTTTATTCTCTAAAAGCAACGAAACTGCGCTTCCAACATTCACTCCGGGCACACAAACTGAAACCCAATCCCATGCACATTCTCAATCTTGATCCCCTCATCCTTTTGCAGATACTTCCGCAAGCGCGAAATGAACACATCCAGGCTTCTGCCCAAAAAATAATCGTCTTCGCCCCAAATCTGTTCCAGGATGGCCGAACGCCGGATGACCTGGCCACGGTTGCTCATCAGGTAGCGCAATAAGTCGGCTTCGCGCTGGGTGAGGCGGCGCAGTTCCCCGTTTTGCTCCAGGGTGAGGTTGGTATAGTCAAAAAGGTATTGCCCGATGCGGATCAACTTGGGCATTTGGGGTGCCACCATGTGTCGGCGGCGCAGGAATATTTCCACTTTTAGCAGCAATTCTTCGATGCTGAAGGGTTTGGTCAGGTAATCATCGCCACCGATGCGCAATCCTTCAATGCGGTCTTCTTTGAGGGATTTGGCACTCAGGAACAAGATGGGCACTTCTGCGTCGTATTTGCGGATCTCTTTGGCGATGGTAAAACCATCTACTTCGGGCAACATCACATCCAGGATGCAAAGGTCGAAGCGTTCATTTTTGACCACATCCATGGCCTCGCGGCCATCCATGCAGCAAGTGATTTTGTACCCATTCATCTCCAGGTTGTCGCGGGTCACAAAACTCAAACTGGCGTCATCTTCAACGTACAGCAGGTGCGCTTTCATAAACGGGTGTGTTTTTGGGATGGGTTCTGGGGATTTGGATGGCCATACAGGTGCCTTCACCGGCATCACTCTGTAAGCGGATTTTCCAGCCATGTGCAACACAGATGCGTTGCACATAGTACAAGCCCAATCCAAATCCTTTGACATTGTGTACGTTCCCAGTAGGAACTCGATAAAATTTTTCGAATATTTTAGCCTGGTATTCCTTCGCGATACCAATGCCTTGGTCTTGTATTTTGAGTTGCATGGTGGCCGCGCCCAGGCTTTGCAGGGACAATTCAATCTGTGGCACCTCTTTGCTATATTTGGTGGCGTTGTCGAGCAGGCTGTGCAGTAGGTTGGTCAAATGGAAGCGGTCGGCCCAAATGGGTTCCAGGTCTTCATCTAAATTAACCGTCAGGGTGCCACCCCGCTCTTGAACGCGGATACGTGCGCTAGCACAAACCGTTTGCATCAAATCTGGTAAATCCAGCCATTCCTCGTGTAAGTCAAAATTGTCTTTTTCAAAACGAGCAATGTCCAGTACCCGCTCTACCTGTTGGTTGAGGCGGGAGTTTTGTTCTTTGATGATGCCCGCGTATTGGACCAGGCGTTGGTCTTTTTGGACTTCTTCGTGTTTCAGGAAAACGTCGGCAGCGATTTGAATGGTGGAAAGGGGGGTTTTGAATTCATGTGTCATGTTGTTGATGAAATCCTTTTGCATTTCCGAAAAACGTTTTTGCCGGAAAATCACCCACATGGAATAGGAAAAAAACAGCACCGTGATGAACAAAATCCCCGTCATGATCAGGGCAATCTGCATTTTGCCAAAAAGGAAATTGCTGCGGGTAGGAAAACGGACTCCGAAGTAGTAGGTAAACTCGTGATCGAAGGGCAAATTCTGCTGTACGACACTGGATGTTTTGCAGTCGTGGCCATACGCGCAATAGTTGCCATACACCATCTGGCGGTTGCTGCAATCAAAAACCGCATATTCAAAATCAATGCGCAATTGCTGCCGCTCCAGTTCTTTCTGTAAATAAAACTGCAAGGCCACCGGGTCTATCTCCGTCTCGGTATTGACGATGTAATAGTTGGCGCTGCGCTGTTTGATCAGGTTGCGTGCGGGGAGCGAGATGTCATTCATGGTCGCGATCGACTGCGCAACGCCATACAAGGCACGGTGTACCTGCTGGTTGAACTCCTCCTCGTTGATGTTCCAGGTATTGACCACCCAGTATGTCTGCAAAGACAAAATCCCAATGATGGCCATCACCCCCAGGAAAAATACGCGGAGAATTTGAACGTCCTTCATCTGCCAAGTTCCAGGGTTCCAGGGTTCCATCTGGCACTTCGACTACGCTCAGTGACAAGATGGAACCCTGGAACCTATTCAGTTTTTACCGGCCTCAGCACAAAGTACACCCCGATCAATATGAACGGAATACTGAGCAATTGGCCAGTAGACAATACATTATTAAATGCGGTTTCAAAGCCGCCCTGGCTGCTTTTGAAAAACTCCATGACGAAGCGGATGCCCCAAATAAAAATCATGAACAAGCCGAACATGTAGCCCGGTTTGTGGCGTTTTTCAGTGCGCCAGTACGTATAATACAGAACAACAAAACTGATCAAATAGCTCAATGACTCATACAGTTGTACCGGGTGCCGGGGCAAACCGTTGGGTCCATCTACCCGCTCGAAGACAAACCCCCAGCTCACGGTAGTCGGGTTACCCAGAATTTCAGAGTTCATCAAATTGCCCAAGCGGATGAAACAACCCGCCAGCGCAGTAGGCACCACCACTTTGTCCAAAATCCACAAGACTGATTTTTTGGACACCCGGATAGAAAAAATCCAAAGCGCCAAAATCACGCCAATGGCTCCACCATGACTAGCCAGACCGCCTTTCCACACCTGTGGAATTTCGTTTAGGTGCTGGCTGTAATAAGGCCAGTCGTAAAAAAAGACATGCCCCAAACGTGCACCAACTACTGCCCCTAAGACAATATACACAAAGGCTTTGTCCAGCCATTCTTCCGGAGCTTTTTCCGCTAAAAACATCTTGCGGACAATGAATAAGCCGACCAAAAAGCCGGAGGCAAAAAGCAATCCATACCAACGCAGGGTAATGGGGCCAATCGAAACAATTTCTGGAGAAGCATTCCAGTGAATGTAATTCAAGAGCATAGGTTCTGGCATTTAACGCTCAATGATACTGCAAATCGCGCAAAAATTTGGCAGTTGTCGTAATTTTTTACTTTCATTGACAACTCATTAACTTGTCTTCGTTTAGCTTAAAATATTTCAACGCAGCGTTAATTTTTTTTGTGTGGAAAAAGAGTTTGTCCAATTGGTGCAACAAAACGCGGGGATCATCCATAAGGTCATTCACTTGTATGTGGATCACCCTGAGGACCGGCGCGACCTGTATCAGGAAGTCCTCCTGCAGGCCTGGAAGTCCTATGCTGGCTTCAAGGGGGAGGCCGCTTTTTCCACCTGGTTGTACCGCATCAGCCTCAATACCGTGCTTACTTTTCGCCGTCGGCAGCGTATGCCAACCAGTGAATTGTCCAGCCAATTTGAGCTGGCTTCAGAACCTACCCGGCACAACCCCGAAGACAGCGAGCTTTTGTTGCTGGCCATCAAACAATTGAACGAAATAGACCGCGTAATCATTACACTACACCTGGATGGCTATGACAACGAGGAAATTGCCGAGGTAACCGGGCTGAACAAAAACAATACAACCGTGCGTTTGCACCGCGCCAAACAAAGTGTGGTGCAACGTTTAAAAAACTGGACTAGCTCCAAAATATAGTGTACTATGGATTTGCAGCAGGAATGGAACAAATTGCAGGAAACCAATCTGGCCGCGCCTCCGCTTTCAGAAGCTGACATCAGGGAGGCCTTGCGGCATGGCTCGCGTGCACCTTTGGCTGGCGTAAAGCGAGTGATCCGATTCAGGCTTTACGCGGTCGTGGCGTATCTGTTGCTGGCACTGGGGTTCATGTGGTACAATTGGACTTACCCCGAAAAACTACCCATTGCCCTCACCATCTTGCTGTACTACAGCCTGGCCCTGGTGTTTAGTGGCTGGCAACTTTGGCAACTGCAACAAAAAGTGCTGGGCATGGACGGCAATTTGTTGCACACTTTGCAAGCTTATCATCAAGTTGTCAAAAACAGCATCCGCATCGATGCCATTCTCGGCTGGTTCATTTATCCGATGTCTTTCGCGCTGGGCTTTTTTTATGCGCTGATCCGCCCGGATCGTGGGATCGTGGATATCTTACAAAACCAAAAATTCATGCTTCCTCTGCTGCTGGGAATGTTGGTCGTGACACCCCTGTTTTGGTGGTTTACCAAATTGGTGAATCGCAAAATGTTTGGGGATTTACTCGAACAATTGCAGGAAAACATCCGGGCTTTGTCAGAAAAAGATTGAGTTGGTCACGAATTGAGGTCTTAGTCGCTCCGCGTAATGAAGATTCTCCTACCTTTGCCTGCCCAAAATCCTCACTTGTTATGGAAATTAATAAACGCTCTTTTTTTAAAGATCCCGAAAAAGACCTGCAGTGGTTCAACCAATGGGTGGCCGAACTGGAAAAAAGCAACAATCGGCAATATCAACGCCTTGAACTCAGCACCTCCCTTGGCAAAACGCAGGTTTGGGGACTCAATCTGGAAAAACCCGATTTGGAAACATTGGTCATTTTTCCTGGCGCACGTACCACGGCACTGTTTTGGGATTTTGACCAGGGCTTGGACCACCTCGGCCAGGCCATGCGCATTTACCTGGTCGAAACCAATGGTTTACCTAACCTCAGTGATGGCAATACTCCTGATATCAAAGGATTAGATTATGGCAAATGGGCGGCAGAGGTACTCAATGCGCTAAACATTGAACGCAGTTATGTAGCTGGGGCTTCTTTTGGCGGTTTGATTTGTATGAAATTGGGCATTGTAGCGCCAGAAAAAATCAAGGCCGCTTTTCTACTCAATCCTGGGTGTTTGCAAGCTTTCTCCCTCAGTTTTAAAAACCTTTATTTCAATTTGCTACCCATTCTTTCGCCAAGCCGAAAAAATGTAAGCAAATTTTTAGATAAAGCAGTGTTTTGCAAACCTACTCACCAACTCTCGCCAAGTTCCGAAAAATACATTATCGACTACGAGCTTTTTGCCTTGACTCGTTATCAGGACAATACCCAGAAGCCATATTACATGGACGAGCAATTGGAACAAGTGAAGGTGGCTACTTACCTGCTCGAAGGAGATCGGGATTTGCTATTCCCCTTTGAAAAGTCCATCAGCAATGCACAGGCAAAACTGAGCGAGCTAAAGGAGGTCAAAGTTTTTCCCAATGTTGGGCATGGGATTGAGACCTACTCAGCAGCCATAAAATACATTGGTGAGACCATCAAACTCCTTACATAAGCGCCCACTTTTACGTAAGGGCTACTGCGTTTAAAAAGAATAAGGGCTTAGACCAAGTATATGTAAGCAAAGGGCTATAAGTGAAGGAAATGAAGTCCGGCAGTCGACCAGAAGTCGAACTGCCGGGTTATTTATTTGAAATAACATAAAACAGCCTTACCATAAATGAGCGTACTTTAAGCCATCTGAACCAACACGTCGGTTTTACAAGACACCAGTGTATCTTCTAAAAACTCTACTTGCCCCGTATCCAAATCATGCTTGGCCCCAATAATCGCAATGTCTCCCGCCTCGATCATTTGCTCCAAAATATAGCTGCGGTTGACGATGGCTTTCACCGAACGGCGAATGTTGATGGTGGCTACATTTTCTACAAACTCCGGGTTTTTGGAGTTTCGTTTACCCTTATCCGTGGTGAGGTCCTCCTCGTAAACGGCGGGCTGAATCTTGGACAACAGCTCAGTCAAGTTACCCATTTCTACATGGTCACAAGCACCTTTAATGGCCCCACATTTGCTATGACCCAATACAACGATCAATTTTGAACCCGCCACTTTACAGGCGAATTCCAAACTACCGATGATGTCAGTATTGACCACATTGCCCGCAATGCGAATCGAAAAAACATCACCCAAACCCTGGTCAAAAATCAGCTCTGCCGAAGTGCGACTGTCAATACAGCTCAGGATCACCGCAAAAGGCCATTGTCCATCGCGGGTTTCATTGGCCTGCTGGAGTAGGTCGCGGTTGGCTTTTAGATTGTTAACAAAACGTTCATTGCCCTCCTTTAAAAACTCAATGGCTTTGGTAGGAGTGATCGAAGATTGTGTTACGGAAGTATGTGCTTTCATGTGTCTTTTCATTTTTTAGTGTGACGAAACGTAGTTGGAAAACGCCATGGTGTATTCGTCCTTGAACCCAACCAAGGATACTTGAATGTTTTTGTCCTGGGAACCGATGGTTAAAAAGTCCTTGATGAGTTGCACCACATCATGGTCGATGTAAAAAGTATCGGTAGCATCAATCACTACTTTGCTGCCTTCTGGCAAGTGATTCAAGGTTTGTTTAATCGCCGCTTTGTTCAAAAAGGAAACCTCCTGGGCCAGTTTGATGGTAATGACTTCGCCTTGGTGGTACTCTTCCTTTTTGAAGAAGTAAGCAAGCTTCAGGTTAGCCCTCAAAATGAAGAACACACTAACCACCAAACCAATGGCTACCCCTTCCAACAAATCGGTGAAAACCACCGCCACCACCGTGATGATGAAAGGGATAAATTGGTACTTGCCGCTTTTCCACATGTGTTTGAACACAGCGGGGCTGGCCAACTTGTAACCAATCATCAACAATACCGCTGCCAAACATGCCAAGGGAATTTTGTTGAGGATGGCCGGAATACTGACAACCGCAAGCAAGAGCAAGATACCATGGGCAATGGCTGCCGTCTTGGTGCGTCCACCAGAATTGATGTTGGCAGAGGTACGTACAATCACCGAGGTCATGGGCAGACCACCCAAGAGACCGCTTAAAATATTGCCAGTGCCCTGGGCCAGTAGCTCCACATTGGTATCCGTGTAGCGCTTCAAAGGATCCAACTTATCGGATGCCTCGATACACAACAGGGTTTCAATGCTTGCCACCACCGCAATGGTCAGCGCTACCACCCACACATCGGGCCGGGTAATCTCTGCAAAGTTGGGCAAGGAGAACTGTCCGACAAAATCGTTCAAAGATTTGGGCACTGGTAAACTGACCAAATGGTCTTGGCTGATGGCTAGGCTAGAGCCAGATGCTTTAAAAAATTCATTGATCAATACCCCTGCCACCACTACGACGAGCGCTCCCGGTACCACCTTTAATTTCTTCAGAAAATCGATCTTAGTGAAAGCAATCAAAATGGCTAAGGATATAAGCGTAATGGTGATTGCTCCCAGGTGAGAGTAGTTGACTGCGTCAATCAAGGCTGAGAAGGTATTGTGCCCCGTATTTTTTTCAATAAAAAAGAAATCTCCTTCATTGTCTACATCATATCCAATGGCATGAGGCAGCTGTTTGAGGATAATGATGACACCAATGGCCGTTAACATTCCTTCAATGACATTGGATGGAAAGTAATTTGAAATGGTACCCGCCTTAACCAGCCCCAATACAATTTGAATGGCACCTGCCAAAACTACAGCCACCAGGAAGGTTTGATAGGAGCCCAATGTCCCAATTGCAGCCAATACAATCGCAGTAAGTCCTGCCGCTGGGCCAGAAACACTCAATTGGGATTTGCTGAGGATCCCCACAACAATACCACCAATGACCCCAGCAATAATGCCCGCAAAAAGTGGAGCGCCACTAGCCAGTGCAATGCCCAAACACAAGGGTAGGGCCACTAAAAACACAACTGCTCCGGACAGGATATCCGTCTTAAAATACGTGGATCTGTTACTCATGTTACAAGTAAGATTTGACGTGCAAGGCACATTTGAACCCCCCTAGTGGTTACAATACCACCCAAATAGGAATTTTAGATGAAAACAATAGACTTTATGAATGGAAATTGAGGCGTGAATTAGGCCTCGGGAGGTAGCTCGAGAAGTGAGGTGTAAAGCTCGGACTCAGGCAATTCGTTTAAAGGAAATATTGATCTATTGAACTGTTCCAGCCGATAAGCAGCATTTTTAATCAACAAGTATGCCGACAAGGTGATTGATTTTTTCTCTAATTCTTGCTCCTTCTCGCCCTCTTTCTCCGTTTCTTTTTCGCTTTCTTTTTCACTCTTATTCTCGTCGTCAGCGTCATCGGCACCTGCTTCGACCAACTCATACAGATCCTCAACCTGCAATTGCTCCACCAATGGCAGCGCTGCATTCAGGATCATGATGATCAAGAAGAAGATGGAGACGAAATGCTTCATCAAGCTTTGTTTGCTGTTTATGTTCGCTAAGATAACTTTTATTTCTGAAACAGGTTTATTCAAAAAAAGTTGTCTCCTGTGCAAAAAAACAAACCAGGGCATTGGGGGGTATTTAGCCTCAAATGCCCTGGCTTTAAATTCATTAAGCCTTATCCAGAGGGCTTAGAACCAAGCACTTCCATAGCCCATAAATGGCCAGGGAATGCCCGCTAAAATAGCCAGCAGACCTATCAAATAAAACCAAAAGGTAGTTTTGAATTTACCAGCATCATCAGCCTTACGCTTGGCACGGCTGTAACCAACCGTGATCAGCGCAATGGCAATAATCATCAGTGCCAAATGTTCCATTCTGAAAAAACGGAAAGTCTGTACCTTAGGACTAATGAAGTAAAGTGCTATCCCAATTACCAATTGGACGTGGCTAAAAATCAGGGCAAACAAACCCAAACGTTTGTCTTTATCGGTATAGCTGGCTTTGCCTCCCATCTTGGTTCCGGCATTAAAAATGGCGGCCAACAGCAACAATAAAACCACCCAGCGCAAACCAGAATGGGAGTGTACAAGCATTGGATACATAACGGTATTTTTATTTAATGAAAAATCTCTCCTGTACGGGCAACCCTATGTGGTTGCCCTATGTGGTTGCCCTATGTGGTTGCCCTATGTGGTTGCCCTATGTGGTTGCCCTATGTGGTTGCCCTACATTCCTCGCGGGTGCCTCCGGCACTTTTATGGGCAACCACATAGGGTTGCCCCTACCGCCCCATGTGCACCAACAACACGGAAATATCCGACGGTGTGATCCCGCTGATCCGGCTGGCTTGCCCGATCGTGCGCGGGCGCATGCGCGTCAATTTTTCCCGGGCTTCTTTGGACAAGGAAGACAGGGTGTGGTAATCCAAAGTCTCCCACAGTTTCACTTCCTCCAGGCGGTTCATTTTGTCCACCAGCTCTTGTTCCTTGCGGATGTAGCCTTCGTATTTCATGTTGATTTCGGCCAGTTCGATGTTTCCTTGGTCGTGGCCTTGTAGGAATTGATCCAGGTCGGGCACAACGCTGCGCATTTCGTCCAAATTGATGTTGGGCCGCAGTAGAATGGTCGCCAACTTCACCTTTTGGCGGGTCGCTGAACTTTCCTTCGACTCCAAATATTGGTTGATTTGCTCTGGCGCAATGCTGTATTCTTCCAGGAAGCGCTCGATGGCCTGAGCAGAGGCTGCTTTGGTACGTACCTTTTCCATCCGCTCTTCCGAGCCGATTACCCCCAGTTTGTGGGCCAATGGCGTCAGACGCAAATCGGCGTTGTCCTGGCGCAGCAAAATGCGGTATTCTGCCCGTGAGGTAAACATGCGGTAAGGCTCCTGGGTGCCTTTGTTCACCAGGTCGTCGATGAGTACGCCGATGTAACCTTCCGACCGTTTGATGATCAGCGGCTCCTCTTCCTGGATGGCCAAATGGGCGTTGAATCCCGCCATCATGCCCTGACAGGCGGCTTCTTCGTATCCCGTAGTACCGTTGATTTGGCCCGCAAAAAACAGGTTTTTCACC
Organism: Haliscomenobacter sp.; assembly: GCF_041740695.1. GTDB lineage: Bacteria > Bacteroidota > Bacteroidia > Chitinophagales > Saprospiraceae > Haliscomenobacter. The sequence continues at coordinate 75,573 of NZ_JBGSLK010000139.1, forward strand.
AACTTGGTCTCCAGCGTCAATTCCAATTGAGTAGGTGGAAAATAATCGTATTCAATGGCGTAACCAGGCCGAAACATTTTGACGTTTTCAAATCCCGGAATCAGGCGCAGTGCCTTGTATTGGACATCTTCCGGCAAGGAAGACGAAAAGCCGTTGACATAAATTTCGCAGGTGTCCCAACCTTCGGGTTCCACAAACAACTGGTGCCGATCTTTATCCGCAAAGCGGTTGATTTTGTCTTCAATCGAAGGGCAATAACGTGGCCCCAAGCCTTGAATGCGCCCGTTGAACATCGGCGAACGGTCAAAACCCGTTTTTAACATCTCGTGTACCTCCGGACTGGTGTAGGTCACGTGGCAAGGGAGTTGTTTGGTGATCGGCGGGGTGTCGGTGTAGGAAAACTTACCGGGTTGTTCGTCGCCGGGTTGCATTTCCATCACGTCGTAGTTGAGCGTACGGCCATCTACGCGGGGCGGAGTGCCGGTTTTCATACGTCCGGCTTCAAAACCCAGCTCGACCAATTGCTCGGTGATGCCTTTGGCGGCGCTTTCGCCCGCACGGCCACCGCCGAGTTGTTTTTCACCAATGTGGATGATGCCATTGAGGAAGGTGCCATTGGTGAGTACCACGGCTTTGGCGGGTATTTCGAGGCCCATGCTGGTTACCACGCCGCGTACAATGCCGCCGCGAATGACCAGCCCTTTGACCATGTCTTGCCAAAAATCTACATTGGGATGCGCTTCCAGCATATTCCGCCACTTGCGCGCAAACAACATGCGATCGCTTTGTGCCCGCGGGCTCCACATGGCGGGGCCTTTGGAGCGATTGAGCATGCGAAACTGCACCATGGTATGATCGGTCACAATCCCGGAATAGCCCCCCAACGCGTCGATTTCCCGCACAATCTGCCCCTTAGCAACCCCGCCCATGGCTGGATTGCACGACATTTGGGCGATGGTTTGCATGTTCATCGTCACGAGGCACACTTTGGAGCCCAAATTTGCTGCGGCCACCGCGGCTTCACAACCGGCATGGCCCGCCCCCACTACTATCACATCGTATTCGGGAAACATCAATCGCTATTTTTCAAAGCCTGCTGGCTTTTGGGTGCAAAGTTAATAAAAGGTATCGTTTCAATGCTATTGAACCGTAAAATGGGGGAAAACGTTCGGTGGGCATATCGTTACAACACAGATTCAAATACACCGATCACTTTCAGCAGACTCAATTCATCATCCTCACTAAAAGTAATCTCTTTATAGTTTTCGTCATAAGATAAAGGCTTGAGAACAATGTTTTTATGCTTCCAGGCGTCTCTATCAGTTGTTTTTATACTCTGGTACTCTTTCACTGTGTAGCAAGATCCCGTATCGGCATCGAGTACATCTGTCAATTCTACCAGAACAATTTTACCATTGCGCGAACCTCCAGAATATTTCCGGAAAAGGCATATCGAACCATTGGGAATGACCTTATTCATCGATTCTCCAACGACCGTGCACGCAAATAAATCTGTTGAAGGTTTATACCTCGAGGGTAACTCAATCCAAGTATAATCACTTACTTCCTGAACTTCACTAAAGGCCCCGGCTGCTGCTTTCAAATTGAAGAGAGGGACTGCATTTTGGAAAGGAATCACTAAATCGATAGGGAGTATTTTTGGCTCATTTTGAATTTTAAATTTTGCAATAAACTGAGCCAAATATTCCTTTAAATGCTGATCACAGACGTAAACATAGGTACCTTTTATTCCCCTTAACATAATTGTTTTGTAAATATTGATCACATATTCTTTGAGTTGAAGAGGGTCTTTAATTGATTGTTTCCCGTTTTTGTCAAAGTAATTCTTCTCGATAATGACGATTTCATTTTTTGCCTTGTCATAAGATATTTCGTTGCCAAAAATGATTCCAGCGTAGTTCAAATCATAACCTTGGGTTGTATGAATGCATCCGACCTCGTTAACCGCATTTGGAGAATTGATCCAGTCATCAGCCACATTGTTCCACTTCAATTCGGTACTTCCTATTTTGATGTCGAATAAAGAGTGATCTTTTTTTGAAATCCATTCCCATGAATAACCTGCGATCATTCTGGATAGTCCATTTTCTTCGTCCCTCTGCTTGATTTCGCCAACCATCTCTTCAATGGAGTCAAAGAGGAGAAACTCATATTCCTTTGAGTTAAAAAGCGGTCTATCTTCTACTTTTTTGCATCGAAGTAAGTCATCAACATACTGAATGTAGTCATTTCCTCCCTTTACTCTAAATTGAGACCTCAGACGTTCAATCTTTGTTTTTTTATCCGCTTTTAGCTTGTCAAATGACTCCTTTGTTGTGTCTGATGGCTTAATCGACTGGTTCTCATCGTAAAACAACACGAGTTTTTTCGATTGTTGTACCATCCAATCCAGTTCACTACAATGGTTGTTATCCAAACCTAATTTTTTACATGCTGCATCAAACGCCCCAAAATATGTTCCTAAGTTTACCCTTCTTCTCAATCGATGAGACTCATCTACGATAATTATATCATAGGGCTCATTGGCAATCTCCGAAGGACCAACCACCATTTTTGCGTTCAAATCTTTTACATTTCGGAATACTTTCTTCAAGGTATTTCGGAATGATGACATTGGAACCACCAAGGCCATTTTAGGATTTGGAAATGCTGTTTTTAGTGCTTTGGCGAGCTCAATAAAATCATTTTCCTCCTCTCCAAACTCTTTAAAACTAAAATCTTGAAGATTGGAATTCAATAGTTTGAATAAAAAAATAGCCAAAATTGTTTTGCCTGTACCCGCTCCACCTTCAATGATAAAATTCCGATAATCGTTATTGAGCAGGTTTTGCATGATGACCTTCAGTCCATTCTTCTGTTCACTAGATAAAGTCTTGTAGGGGGAGTATTTAAACAAGTCAGAGTTGTCAATGTAATCAATGGAGTGTTTTGCTACACCCTTGGCACGAAGTCCATTCCAGATTGATTTAAAAAGCTCCCAGTAAATTTCCCTTTTCTGGTAATAGTTATGATTGGCTAGTCCAAGATTACCGTTAAGCAGCTTAAACAGGCCATCTCCTGATATGTATTTGATAAGGTTTGACTCTATATCTAAAGTTGCTGATTTATTGAATTTATCGCTAGAGATAAGGTGTACTGAGGTAAGCGTGCTCTTGGTATCATTTTTTAAATGGTTACTCATTCTGGCGTAAGTATCAGTCGTTTCCCCAACGTAAGCTTGTCTTATTTCTGAGTTGCTTAAAATGTAAACAATAGGCCAATTATCCTTTGCGTAGTGAAGATCTCTGAACTTATCAAATAAATTAAAATTGAACTCATAATTTCTGATTTCAAATAAGTCTCTTTCCTTCATAATTCATCGTATTTTTTTGCACTTCCTTTTGCCTTTTCGACGGGGTATTTTTCGGCATTTTTAGCTATTTTATCAAAAATGATTTGTTTGACATCCAAGCCATATTGATGGGCCAACAAGAGAGCAAATGAAAAAACATCTGCCAGTTCTTCTTTGACCTTTTCTTGATCAGCATCATCCGCATTTTTCCACAAATAGAGCTCCAGTAATTCTCCAGCTTCAATATTTATTGCCAGAGCCAAATCTTTGGGGTTGTGGAATTGTTCCCAGTCTCTATCATTTCTAAATTCAATTAGCTGATCGATAATTTCTTGAAGGTCGGTCATGGCTTATTGGGTTTAAAAATGGTCAACGCTACTTGATATTCACCGTCGTAGGGCAACTGTAATTGGATAAGCATATCCGGGATAGCAAGAGCCCAACTTACATAGTAATAAGCCAAAATGTGGTAGCCCGAAAATACCTTATCTGGTATGAGGGCAATGCGGTAATCATTTCCATCCGTACTAAAACCTTGGGCGCCTTTCATCGCAATTTCAAAAGCAATTTCTTTGACTTGTTTTTGAGGCATTTTTTCAAAGAATTGCAATGCTTCCACCATAAACATCACGACTGCCATATTAGTCCCCATCGCTTGCTGCGACTGCTCAAATCTTTTTATTTCCTGATCTTTGGTATCATTATTCAACAAGGTCGCTTCTGTGGCTACAGAATTATCAATGCTGGTTCTTTTATTTCGGTATTCCGATTCGTTCACCAACTCAAAATATTTGTCGAGTTTTAAATCTTCTGCCCAATGCAAAATCAATTCATACTCTTCCGCAGGTTCTTTGTCATCCTTGTATTGTAGGTATTCTTCATAAAACTGATTGGCTTGCTTTAGTTCGGAGGGACTTGTTTGGAAATCTTTAATAAAATCTAAACCGAACAAATCCCTGAATTGAAGCGCATTCACTACGTTGTAAACTTTGCTTTTTGAAAGAATATCCTTGGGGGACAGCTCAACTATTCTCTTGTCAGTTACAGCTTTTAAACTCTCTTGCAAAAGATTGTAGAGTGAAATAAATTGATAAGGTCTTAACTTAGGATATTGTTTGTAAAGGAAATTCTCGATGAATAAATCGACTGGTGCATTGAATGCTTGACGATTCATCCCTTCAAATAGGCTAGAACAATAATCTGCGATCATTTGATCGGCAACACCCATCTTACTCAATTTCTTAATCGTTTGCTCCAATCCTTTGATAAAAAGTGTCTTATGCTCTTTTTTTGAAATAAACAGCTGATTTAGCTCTTCTTTTCTAGCCTCAATAACCAAGTCCAAATGAACAAGTTCATGCATGATCAGGTGCTCAACAGCAGGGTAGTTCGATTTGTATCTTAATGTGTGATTAGGTCGATCATAATTTTCAGCAAATTCAAATTTTGCAGCGGTAGGAATGGCATCATCGCGATGAATTTCTATTTTTCTCTTGCCTTCACGCTCAAGTTTATGAAAGTAATCTTGATAGATTGCCCTACCCGCATCGGTTTCAACTATCTTTTTGGCAAAATCAAATGCCTGTTTAACTGAATTTTGATAAAGACCATCTTTCTTTTTGTTTACTTTAATTGCCTGCACCGTGCTCAAAAAAGCAGTAAATAAATCATCCTCCATTTCAGCAATGATGCCTAATGCAAAATGAGTATTGGGGTATTGGTCATCTATTTTTACTGCCTTTAAGAAATACTTTTTGGCTTCTTCCAGTTTACCTTGTTGCAGCAAATTAGCTCCAATATTATTGACCGTGATGTTATCATTTGGATTGACAATAAGGGCTTGATCATAGTACCTCATTGCAGTTGGGAGGTCATTCTTGAATTTTGCGAAGATGTTTCCCATCATCAGCAAAGCCCAACTGTTCTTAGGATCCCAGCGAAGCGCATCAATCAAGGAATCAATTGCTTGTTCTTGATGCCCCTGATCTGAAAAAATTTGCCCGCGAATTCGATGGTACTCCGAATTAGTAGGGTTCTTTTCGATTAGCTTTTCCAAAATTATTTTCGCCTCTGCATAGTTTCCTTTTTCGCACAGGGCGATTGTCTTGCGGTAATCGGCTTCTTGGTTCAGTATTGTTGGAGTATCTATCTCTATGTTTACCCAGCCATCTTTAATCTCAACTTTGGGTTTGAAAGGGCCATAAGAATAATATTCTTCTAATTTATTGATAATCAATGAATTACCCCCCCCTATTATTAAATCCGGAAAGATCGTAAACAGAAAATCATCTAACTTATGGAAAATGTTCATCAGGTTGCTTCATCTAGATAGAAACAAATATAGCTGGATTTCTGTTTCGGCACTAGCTTTCACTGGAACAAATCTTTTGCGTGGACCTTTAAGAGCAATCATCGACAATTCATTTTGTCAACAAAAATAACCTGCTTCAACAGCAATATCAACTTTTGTTTTCCCCACATTATGCCATACCACACTCGGGATGACCATGCGATTTTTGTCTATTTCTTTTTTCGCCCTGCTGCGTTGCAAATGCTCGCCGTAGCTTTGGCTATGTCTGCGCTTTGCGCCTTGCAGGTCAAAAAAATAAATTCGCCAAAATTTCACCTCCCCATCCCGAGTGTGGTATATCTTTCCCCCCACAATCCACGACTCATGCAACAAGCACTCGCCCAACTGGCTACACAACTGGAAGGAGAGCTCTATTCCGACAGCCTGCTCCGCGCCCTTTATGCCACCGATGGCTCCATTTATAAGGCTTACCCCCTGGCGGTGGCCCTGCCGCGCTCGGTAGCCGACCTCAAAAAACTGATTGCCTTTGCCCGCGAGCACCATACTTCCCTGATTCCCCGCACGGCGGGCACTTCCCTGGCCGGGCAATGTGTGGGCGAAGGCATCGTAGTGGATGTGTCTAAATATTTCACCCAAATCCTGGAAGTCAATACTGCCGAACAAACGGTACGCCTACAACCCGGGGTGATCCGCGACGAACTCAATCGGCACTTGCAAAACTTCGGCCTCTATTTTGGCCCCAACACCTCTACCGCCAACCGCTGCATGTTGGGTGGCATGGTGGGCAACAACTCTTGCGGCACCACCTCCATCGTGTACGGCTCCACGCGGGATCATGTGGTGGAATTGCATTGTGTGCTGAGTGACGGTTCCGAAGCCGTTTTTGGCCCTTTGAACGCCGCTGAACTGGATGCCAAACTGCAACTGGACACCCTGGAAGGCCAGCTTTACCGCCAAATGCTCGCCGAGTTGAGCCCCAGCGAAGTGCAGGAAGAAATCCGCGCCCAATACCCCAAGCCCAGCATCCACCGCCGGAATACTGGGTATGCCGTCGACTTGTTGTTGCGCCAGCAGCCCTTCAGCCCCGAGGGCAAACCCTTCAATTTTGCCACCATGCTTTGTGGTTCGGAAGGCACCCTGGCACTGACCACCGAGATCAAACTGCAACTCGATCCCCTACCCGATCCCGTCGATGTGGTCGTCGCGCCCCACTTTACCAATCTCGATGAAAGCATGCGGGCCGTCTTGGTGGCCATGTCCCACCAACCTACCGCCTGCGAGTTGATGGACAAAATGATCCTGGACTGCACCAAAGACAACATCGAGCAACAAAAAAACCGCTTCTTTATCTCAGGCGACCCCGAGGCCGTGTTGATGATCGAGTTTCGGGGCAAAACCATCCAGGAGGCCGAAGCCAAAGCCGATGCCATGATCCTGGACATGCAGCAGCAAGGCCTGGCGTATCATTATCCCAAAGTATACGCGCCGCAAAGCAAAAGTGTCTGGACTCTGCGCGCCGCTGGTTTCGGGGTTTTATCCAACATGAAGGGCGACAAAAAAAGTATTGAATTTGTTGAAGATACCGCCGTCGACCTGCCCGACCTGCCCGCCTACATCGCCGAATTTGCGGAGGTGATGAAGCAGTTTGACCAAAAGGTGGTGTACTACGCCCACGCTGGGGCCGGTGAGTTGCACCTGCGCCCTTCGGTGAACCTCAAAAGTGTGGAGGGCGTAGCCGAAATGCGCGCCATTGCGGAAGCATCCGCGCATTTGGTCAAAAAATACCGGGGTTCACTCAGCGGTGAGCACGGCGATGGCCGGGTGCGCGGCGAGTTCATCCCGCTGATGATTGGCGAAAACAATTACCAAATCCTGCGCCGCATCAAAAAAACCTGGGACCCCCAGCACATTTTTAATCCCGGCAAAATAGTCGATGCGCCGCCGATGGACACCTCCCTGCGACACGAGCAGGATCAGCCCGAACGGCATATCGAGACCATTTTTGATTATTCAGATCCAGGCAGTTTGTTGGAGGCGGTAGAGAAGTGCAATGGCTCCGGCGATTGCCGCAAGTTGTCCTTCTCCGGCGGCACCATGTGCCCCAGCTACATGGCCACCCGCAACGAAAAAGACACCACCCGCGCCCGTGCCAACGCCTTGCGCGAGTTTTTGACCATGAATACCAAGGAAAACCCCTTCGATCACCCCGAGATTTACGAGGCGATGGATTTGTGTCTGTCTTGCAAAGGTTGTAAGTCGGAATGCCCCTCCAGTGTAGATATGGCCACCCTCAAGGCAGAGTTTTTGTACCATTACCAAAAGGCCAATGGCACACCGCTACGCAGCCGCGTTTTTGGCAACATCGGCAAAATCAACAAGCTGGCGGCACTGACGCCGGGTTTGAGCAATGCAGTGTTGGGCAGCAGTCTTTTGGGCGGCCTGGTCAAAAAAATCCTCGGCGTGGCACCCGAACGCTCCTTGCCTCCCGTAGGCCGCAGTCTGCGCAGCTGGTGGAACCGGGAGGGTAAAAAACTGGCGGTAAACGGCACGCCTAAGGGCAAAGTTTATGTTTTCTGCGACGAATTCACGAATTACAATGACCCTCACATCGGGGAAATCACCATCAAACTCCTGCTTCGACTGGGCTATCAGGTCGAAATGCCGCAACACCCCGATTCTGGGCGGGCCTATTTTTCCAAAGGCTTGTTGAAAGAAGCGCGGGCCCTGGCACGGGCCAATATACAAGTGTTTAAACCCTTGTTGAGCACCGAAACGCCCTTGATTGGCATCGAACCCTCGGCGATTTTGGGTTTCCGCGACGAGTATCCCCGCCTGGTACCCGCTGCCGAGCGGGAAAGTGCCCAAGCCCTGGGGCAGCACGTTTTTTTACTCGAAAGTTTCCTGCTCCATGAAGTCCAGGCTGAGCGCATTGGCCCCGATGATTTTACAGACGAGGCTAAAACGATAAAAGTACACGCCCATTGCCATCAAAAGGCAATTGTGGGAGCAGAAGCAACAGCGCAAATTTTGAATTTGCCCCGCAACTACTCGGTGGAGCTGATTCCATCGGGCTGCTGCGGTATGGCGGGCTCGTTTGGCTATGAAAAAGAGCATTACGAAGTGAGCATGCAGGTGGGGGAATTGGTGTTGTTTCCGGCCGTGCGGGCAGCGGGAACGGAGGAGATCATTGCGGCACCGGGAACGAGTTGTCGGCATCAGATTTTGGATGGAACGGGGAGGAAGGCGCTACATCCAAGTGAGGTGTTGTGGGGGGCGTTGAGATAAATCGTCTTACATGGACAAAGGGATTGTTCAAAAAAGTGTGTCAAAAGATTTTAATTGACTTCCACCCCATCAAACTCCAAACTTTTGACCTCATCCAGCACCAGCAGCATTAGCCGTGAAACACTATAGCGGATAAAAGAGAATGAGTTGAGAAATGAAAACCTTCGTTTTTTTCAACACCACCAAAGCGACATTTATATTGGCACAAAGGAAAAAACAGAAGGACACAAAGGACACAAAGTTAGATGTTGACGGTCTTTGTGTCCTCTGTGCCCCTTTGTGTTTTCTCTGTGAAAAAAAATGTCGCTTTGGTTTAATTGCAAAACTTCGTGACGGCTCGACTTCACACCTTCGGGAAATCAAACCCATTGTGATACGTCGGCAAAATCAAGGCATTCGCTTTTTTGCTATCAAATTTACCCTTCGCCGCATCCCAATAAATTTTCTCTCCGGTACGGTACGCCACGTTGCCCATATGCGCGTTGACGGCCACGGTAGCGCCTGCGTGAATGGGGCAGGCCAGATCCTCCCGTTTGCCACTTTTCATCACGTCCACAAAGTTTTGGGCGTGGAGCTCCAGGCCATTGTCCGCGCGGTTTTGCAAAGCAACTCCTTCCATGCGGAACTTTTCACCGTCCTTTTCCGGGATGACCTCCCAGCCATTTCTGGTCACCACCAGGGTACCTTTGGTGCCGATGAATGCTATCCCGTGGCCTTTGCCGTATTGGCCCGCGCCAACACCCATGTAGTGCTCCCAGGTATTGGTGAAAGTGCCAAAATCGTAGGTGACGTGGATGTAGTCGGGCGTTTCACGGGCGTCGGTGGGGAAGAGGCGTTTGCCACCCACGGCGGATACCGATAGCGGTTCATTTACGCCCATGCCCCAAAGCATGATGTCGAGCAGGTGTACACCCCAATCACACATCAGACCACCCGCGTAATCCCAAAACCAGCGAAATTCGTAGTGGAAGCGGTTGGCGTTGAAGTCGCGCATTTGCGCAGGGCCGAGCCACATCTTGTAATCTACACCTTCGGGAACGGGGCTGTTGGCCACCACGGGCAGGGGTTGGGTGCCCCGATACATCCAGGTTTTGGTGTTGATGATGGGGCCGAGTTGGCCGGATTTGACAAAAGCAATGGCGTCTTTGAAGTGCTTTTGGCTGCGCTGCCATTGGTTGACTTGAACCACTTTGCCCGAGGCTTCGGTGGCGCGGATCATGGCTTTGGCTTCGCCGATGGAGTTGGCGACGGGTTTTTCTACGTACACGTGTTTGCCCGCCGAGAGGGAATCGGTGAGTTGCAGGCAATGCCAATGATCGGGGGTGGCGACGAGTACCGCGTCGAGGTCTTTGTTGTCGAGCATCTTGCGGTAGTCTTTGTACACCGTCAGATTGGGTACTCCGGCTTTGCTCAGGTCGTCTTTGCGCTTGGCCAATTGGGCGTCATCTACATCACAAATGGCCGTGACGTTGATATCGTTGATTTTCAAAAAAGCCCGGATGTTGTTGAAACCTTGGTTTTTAACGCCGATGAGGCCAACGTTAATTTTGTCACTGGGAGCAACCGATTTTCGCATCGCAACGATGGCTTCAAGGGGTAAAAACTCCATAAGCCCGAGGCCACCGAGGGCGGTGGCGGTATTTTTGATAAAAGTCCTGCGTGTTTTCATGATGTTGTTTGATGTTTATATATTCGTTCCTACAGTGTTTTCATGTCAATCACAAAGCGGTATTTTACATCGGATTTAAGGATGCGGTCGTAGGCTTCATTAACGTCTTTCATGGCGATGACTTCCACGTCTGAAACGATGTTGTGCTCGGCGCAGTAGTCCAGCATTTCCTGCGTTTCCTGGATGCCCCCGATCATAGAACCGACAATACTGCGGCGTTTCGAAATGAGTTTTTCCGCAGCCACTTTATGGTCTTCAGGAGGAATACCCACCAGGAGCATTTTGCCCTCTACTTTGAGCAAATCAAGAAAACTGTTGAGGTCATGAACGGCTGAAACGGTATTCAAAATGAAGTCAAAATGATTTTTCAGCGGTTTCATTTGTGCTTCATCCGTAGTCAGTACAAAATGCTGTGCACCCAAGCGTCTGGCATCGGCTTCTTTGGAGGGCGAGGTACTCAACATGGTTACTTCAGCACCAAAAGATGCGGCAAATTTAACGGCCATGTGTCCCAATCCACCTAAACCCAGTACTGCTACTTTGTGCCCTTTGCCTACGCCGGCAAAGCGCAGCGGGGAATACGTCGTGATCCCGGCACACAACAAGGGCGCAACTGCTTCCAACTGATCGGTAAAGGGGATATGCAGGGCGTATTTTTCATCAATGACATACTTGGAAGAATACCCACCAAAAGTAGGCGTAACGCCGTCACGATAAAACCCATTGTAGGTCGGCGTCATGCCTTCATCGCAATATTGCTCCATCCCGCTTTGGCAGGAAGGACAAGTCCGGCAAGAATCAACAAAAACCGCTACACCAGCCAGCTCTCCTACTTTGAATTTGGTGACATTGTTGCCAATTGCGGATACCCGACCAACGATTTCATGACCGGGCACAATCGGATAAACCGAGGGACCCCACTCGCTTCTGGCCATGTGGATGTCGGAGTGGCATACCCCACAATACAAAATGTCGACCAAAATATCGTCTGCGCCGACTGCTCTTCTTTCAAAATCAATGGGTGCAATTGGAGCTGTTTTGCTCAGGGCACCGTAACCATTTACTTGCATGTTGAATTATTTGATGGGTGTCATTTTAAGTAGGAGTACGCCATGGTGGGCAATATTCGTCTGAAATTGCCCAGTAGACTCTACGACATTTTTTTGCCGCCAAACATCCCGCATTAAATATCTTCCATTTAGACCTATTTTATTGAGGTAAAGGGTGAATATTTTTTCTGGCTCATCGCCCCAGCGAAAATAAGATTGAGGCGTTTTGCCATAACCTGCAATATTAAATAGCCCCAGGGCAAAAGAGCCATCTTCCAGTGGTTTTAGCCAGACCTGTACATCATCTTCTTCCAGAACCAGACGCCCCGCCTTTCCCAGTGGATCCTGATTGATGGCAATTACCTCGTCGTTGCTCAGCAAGTTAAGGGTAAAATCGTCCAATTGTTCAATGGGGCAACCAATCAGCATGGGCGCAGCCAACAAACTGAAGATGCTCACGTGGCTGTACTGCTCATCCGGCGTTAAACGGGTTGGGTGTAAAACGGGACCAATCGATACGTCGCCCAGGATCATCATGTCCGGGTCCATCCAGTGGCCAGGGCCAGAGAACGGGGCCCAGCGATCCAGGGTAAAAGAAGTGTGGTACAAACTGGTCCAACTATCCTTGATGTCGGGGCCAGTGCGGTACATATTCGTGACCCGGTTCCAATCCTTCACCTTGTCAAAAGGGGCATTGTTGGAAATACTGAAGACAATATCCCGACCAGATTTTTTCAAAGCTTCCGACATCCGTTCGGCCGAAACTACATCGATCCTCCAGTCGTATTTGAGAAAATCGGTACCCCAGGTAGCCATCTGCCGGGCGTCGTTGCGCTCAAAGCGGTATTTGGCAATCCGGCTGTAGGGTTGGCGGCTAGGGACAAATAGTTTTTGGGTTTCCCCACCCGCTGGATAATCCGATGAAGCCCCGATGAAACCAGCGTAACTGGCAATGTAAGGGGTGGAATACAAACCTACTTTTAAGCCCAAAGCATGAATACGATCCATCATACCCTTGATGTTCGGGAATTTTTCATTGGCTTGTAATGCAGTATCGGGCCCGCTTCGGATGCCTTGCCAGGCGTCGTCGATGTTGATGTACGTCCAGCCGTGGTCGCGCAAACCCTTACTGACCATTGCTTCAGCGGAGGCAATTACCTTGCCCTGATCAATGTCCCGCGCCCAGGAATTCCAGCCGTTCCAACCGATGGGAGGGGTGAGGGCGATGGTATCACCAACGTTGAGCAAGAGTTTTTGTCTGGCTTTGCCGTATTTGTTTTTGGCACTTAAGGTCAGTTCATATTTGCCGCGTTGGGCAACCCGGCCGGAGATGATGCCAGTTTTGGCATCGAGTTTTAAACCTTTGGGTAAAGGGCTAGCTGAAAAGAGGATGGGTTTTTCACCCGTGGCAGCGATCGTGTACAAAACCGGATTGCCCGGCCTAGCTCCGAATATTTTAGCAGAATTGATGCGCGGGCTTTTGCCGGGAGCTGGCGTTAAAATGTATTTTTCATTCTCATTTGGAAGGTAGCCTGGTTTACTGTCGTCCAACATTTCCAGTTTGGCGTTTGCCCAATTGGCATAAGTTCTTTTGTTGTTGGAGCCTCCTATTTTATCGGTCACCAGCAATCCAAAGCGCTCAACGCCACGTAAGTCGACCTCTACGGTTACAGGGGCATCACCGTGTTTCATGTCGAGTTTTTCAAAGAGCACTTTGTGGTCGGCCACTACGTAAAAGCTCAAGGAAATGTCCTGGTTGCCGCTGTCATCGGGGCCGACCAAGGCAGTGAAACGAGCAGCTTTTTTATTGAGGTGAAAAGCCAGAATCATGGGCGACTGCCCTCCGATGCCGCGCAAAAAGCGCTGGCCGTGGATACGAATGGTGTCTTTGGCATAACTCGCCTTGGCTTCAACCGGGCGCAAGCCTTCCGAAAAAGTCTGGATGGGTAAATCGTCGAGCCAAACGGTGCTTGTTGACTGAGCAAAAATGTTTACTGTCCACACCAAACAAAGCAGTAAGTAGGCATTTCGTCTACACATAGGTTTATCTTTTGGCAGTAGTCTTGTATGGTTCCAAAATGGGTTTTCCAATTTCTACGCCATCAATGTTCAGCAGAAAATCCGTGGGCAAAGGTTGAGGATTGTAATAGGCCAGGCGTTTTTTGTTGGCCAAGTCAGAACGAAGGCCCAGTTTACCCGCCTTGGTCGACACCGCCACATCCAGCAGGCCGTTTTCCGTTTTTACCGCCACCTCGGCCTGCAAAACCTCCTGCCGGAAAGCGGCAAAAGCGCGATCCGTTTTGATGCCTTCGGCCACTTTCCACCACATGGCCACATTGGCTTTCCCGTCGTCGGGATGCTGGAGGGTGATGCGCAGGGCAGCGTTGTGTTCTAGCGGGAATTTTTCACGACTGGCTACAAACTTAAAGCCATCGTTGTACAAAGCGGGCCTCGCACCTTGTTCCGCGTTCGACCACAGGAAGCGGAAGGCAATTACCACGTCTTCGAAGCGGGCGAAAAGGGTTTGAGTGGCGTCAAAATCGGTTTTGGCACCTATTGCAGGCACGGCAGTTGGCTGATCGCCCAGCCAGATTTCATCAAAAGTATTGGGTAAAACAATCGTTGAGTTCAGGTATTCGTAGATGCAGTTGTGGTCTTTGTTGCCCGATACCAGCATGACCATTTCCCCTTTGTTTTGGGCGGATTGCATAAAAGGCATCAGGTGCCGGGCTTTGTTCCAGCCGCCATTCGAAGGGTAGTTCGCAGGGATCAGGTGGCGCATTTTTTCGCCCATTCCTTCTGCCGACCAGGTGCCGTAATGGTCGTTGCGGCCTTCCAGCACAAAAGCGATATTGGGCATTTCCGGAATCCGTTTGCTGCTGAGGTAGATCACGAAGGGTTTGTCGTCGGGGCTGTAAGCTTGATTGGACGAGCCCATGGAAAATTTATTGCCTACAAAATCACAGGCGAAGGTATGGGCCAGGCTGTCCCAACGCTGAACAATGAAGCGGTTTTTGCGCTGCATCCACCCTTTTTGCTCGGCAGAAAGACCAATTTCTTTGAGTGTAGACAGGCATAACTCGTGAAACAAGTGCAGGTTGCGATTGGGGCCGCCCAGCAGGGGATTCATGTACTTTTCCTCCAGTAAGTCGCGGCTAAACACCCGGTTGTAGTCGCGACTGTGCGCACCACCCAGGATGCCCGCCCGAGGCAGATAATGCGCCGAGAGGTCGTTGAGGAAAAAACGTAGGGCCGCTCTGGCTTTGGCTTGGATATCCGCATCGGTGGAAAAGCGGCAAAGCAGCAACAGGGATTCGAGGTCTACCCCACAATAGGTCGGGCTATCGTACTCCCGGTTGCCATACCTGGCAACATGGTCTAACCATAGATCGAAATACTTTCGACCTTCTTCAAGAATTTCGGGCTGTTGGTACACTTGAGCAAAAGCCACAAAATTCCAAATCTTCATCAGGTAAATATTGGTATAGGAGATGCGGACTACCTGATTTCTGGCCCCTTTGATGCCCAGGGTGAATATTTCGTCGAGGGTTTTTCGGGCTGCTGGCGAGAGGCGGTCGTTAAAAAGCAGTTTGATGGGCAGACCGTATTGCATACAAAATTCAATGTTGTTGCCATCGCCTACATCTATCCCGGTTTCGTGCCAACCCCAAAAGATGTTGCCGTAACTTCTTCCAGCTGCAGGGTTGGAAACCATCCGGGTTTGAACCAGTTTTAACACCCACTCTACTTGTTGTGGTTCCAGGAATTGGGTGTCGAGGGCATCAAGTAAAAACAGGAAGCAGTCCCGCACCGCCAGTTGAGGGGGGCTTTGTTGCAAGGCGGCCCATTCCCGTTTCAGGTTGGCCATACGTTCGACGGGGTCGGGTAAAGGGGGCACGGCAAAGTTGGTCTGGGTAGAGGCTCGGGTAGCCAGGCAGATGCTCAGTACAATCAACAAATTTGAAAGTTTACCCATCGCTGTGAATTATCCTGGTTAAAGGGGGGAATTTTATTTAGAAAATAGCTTCAGCATCACCACGCCGTGATGCCGGATCGTAGTCTGAAACTTTCCACTGAACACCCCGAGGTCTTTTTGCCGCCACACATCGCGCAGTTGGTATTTCCCTGTAAGCCCCAGTTTGGTTAAATCGAGGGTAAAGTTTACAGGCTGTTCGTCGTCCCAGCGGAAGTAGGATTGGGGCGTTTGGCCGAAGTCGCCAACGTTGAATAGCCCCAAGGCATAGGAACCATCGGCGAGGGATTTGATCCAAATTTGCACGCCATTTTCGGTAGCAATCAGTCGGGCAGGTTTCCCCAGCGGGTCTTGATCGATGGCAATGACCTCATCATTGGTCAGCAAATTCAGGGTAAAAGCATCCAATTGCTCGATGGGGCAACCGATGAGTAATGGTGCCGAAAGCAGGCTAAACAAACTCACATGGCTGTACTGCTCGTCAGGCGTCAAACGGGTGGGGTGCATAGGCGAGCCCGTGGTTACGTTGCCCAGGATCATCATGTCCGGGTCGTTCCAGTGGCCGGGGCCGCCGTAGGGGCTCCATTTATCGAGGGTAAAAGCCGATACAAAAAGGCTGTGCCAGGAATCGCGAATATCGGGGCCAGTGCGCCAGGAGTTACAGAGGCGCACCCAGTCTTTGGCATTGGCAAAAGGGGCTGAATTGGAAATGCTGTAAAAAATATCCCGCCCCGATTTCTGGATGGCTTCTGACATGCGTTCTGCCGATTCCACCTCAATGCGCCAATCGTATTTCAGGTAGTCGATGCCCCAGGCGGCCATTTGAAGGGCGTCGTTGCTTTCAAAACGGTATTTCCCGACATAGCGGTAGGCGCGTTTGTTTTGCACGATGGAATCAGGCAATTCACCTTTTTCAAAGTTGGAGGAGCCACCCACGTAACCTGCGTAGCTGGTGATCATCGGCGTGGAATAGATGCCCACCTTGAGTCCTAGGCTGTGGATGTAGTTCACCATCCCCTTAAAATCCGGGAATTTTTCATTGGGTTGGATGGCGTTAAAAGGCCCACCGCGTTGGCCCTGCCAAGCGTCATCGATGTTGATGTAAGTCCAGCCGTGTTGGTTGAGGCCCATTTTCACCATGGCATCGGCGGAGGCGATTACTTTGCCCTGGTCGATGTTGCGCGCCCAGGAGTTCCAACCATTCCAGCCGATGGGGGGGGTGAGGGCGATGGTGTCGCCAATTTTGATGCTCAATGTTTGTTGGGCTGAACCCATTTTGTTTTTTGCCCCTAAAGTCACCAGATAAGTTCCTCGTTGGGTGATTGTTCCGGTGATGATGCCCGTTTGAGTATCTAAAGTCAGGCCTTCGGGCAGTTTTTTCGCTGAAAAAGTCATCGGTCTCGTCCCGCTTGCAGCAATAGTATACAAAAAAGGATTCCCCGGCCGGGCGCCAAAAACTTTGGGGGAGTTGATTCGAGGCGTTTGAGGTGCTGGCGGTGTCAGGATGTATCGTTCAGCAGTGTTGGGCATGGTTTGGGGCAGGTATTCGCCTTGCATTAGGATTTGAGCATTGCCCCAATTGCTGTAGGTGCGGGTCATTCCCTGGTCGTTGACTTTTACGAGTAACCCCAGGCGTTTGATGCCGCTCAGGTTGACTTCTATTTTTTGAGCAGCTTCGCCCCATTTTATTTCCCGGCTTTCAAAGAGGATTTTGCGGTCGCCGATGACGTAGAATTTGTGGGGTAAATCTTTATTGCCCAAATCGTCGACGCCGACTAGTGCGGAAAAGGATTCGGCATGGCCATCCAGGAAAAAGGCCAGGATGCTGGTGGAATTTACACCAACTCCGTGTGGGTAAGTGACCCCGGCGATGCGTAAAGGGTCGCCAGCGGCGTTGGTTTTACCCAATACAGCGGGGATGCCTTCGGAGAAGGATTTGATGGGGAGTTCATCGAGCCAGATGGGGCGGGTTTCCTGGGCGGAAAGGGTGCTCAGGAGAAAGAAGTAGGCAATAGTTAGCGTCTGATGTATTTTCATTGGGTGTAAAATCCGGTTTAGATGAGATAGCCTGAGGTGATTCTTTAGTGTCTTTAGTTTCTTAGGTGGTGAAATAATATACTGCTTCGCAGTTTTTTCTTTTTCACCACCTAAGAAACCAAAGACACCTTAGCATTCACCTTAGAAAAGGTCTGATGTTTCTTCGATTAGGTCAACGTAATGCGGTGTTTAAAAGGAGTAAAACCCGTCACGTACACCGTTGGGGCATCCATTGCTGGTAGCGCTCCCCGCAACTGCACGGCCTGGTGCTCGACCAGTCCAGAACCAAATTGGATGTTGTCTCCACCCTGAGTATAGCTGCCAGTGGGTGCGCTGAGCAAAAACGCTTTGGGTTTGGAAGCATGGGCCTTTACGCTGCCGAGCTCTCCACCTGGTCGGAAGATGAGTTCCAGCGACACTGGCACCCCATCCGTTCCACTCAGGTCAAAATCGACGGCGATTCCGTCCTTGATTTCAGTGACTTTAACCGTATAGTCCAGGTATTGCACTTCACTTTTTTGGCGGTTGCTGCGGGGCATTTTGTCCAGGTTTCCGGTGGGGTCAATTTGGTCAACTGGATAGGGCTGGTAATAAGGGCCTTCCAGTTTGTTGCGCAAAACCCAGGCATCTCCTTCCTGTTTGATCTCCGCCGATTGGAATTGGCCTTTGCCAAAAAAAGACGCGGCGATGCGTAAAGCTTGCAATACAGCGTTGCCTTTGTGAAAAGTCAAAAAACCAGCGTTGTTGGACAAAAGGGTGGCATCCCAATTGCCACGCCGAATGCGCACTACACCCGAATGGGGGAAGGCTTTGGCATAGCTGTCGGGTAGTGCTTTGCTGCCAGGTAGTTCGCGCCAAAAACTGGGGTCTTCCAGGTAGGCATCCAAGGAACCGACCATCTTGGGAAAACAGGTTTTTTCTATCAAACGGCACATCGCGGCGTATTCCCCGTTTTGATCCCGCAACGCGAGGTAGCGGTATGAGTAGTAGTAGTTTTCCAAGGTGCCAATCGTGCCTTTATCCTGCCGATTCGATGCCTCGGTGACCACCTCGCCGTTGGGGTGTACGTAGTACATGGTCATGTTGAGGTTTTTGCGCACAGCATCGAAGATTTCGGGTTTGTTCAAACCTTTGGCGATGGTGATCAGCACCCGGTTGACCAAGGGGGTATACCCACCCGTACTTTTTTCGGTGTATTGTCCATCGGGATCGAGGTCGATGTGCTCCAAGAGCCATTGCTCCACTCGTTTGATGTAGCGAGGATCGGGCCACAGTTCGTTCAACTTGACCAAGGCCGCCGAAACCACCCAGCGGTGATTGGGCGTATGGATGCCTCCAACAATGAGGCATTCTCCGGCGCGCTGCAAAAATGTTTTTAAGGCGGTCAAAACGGGTTCAACTCCTTTGGTTTGGGAGGTTTTGAGGAAGACATAAGCCGGAGCTAGTTTCTCCACACTAAAGGCGGTATCGGGCGGCGAGTGAAAATTGGTGCTCAGCAGGTCGATGGTGCCGTCCGCGTGTTGTGCCTTGAGCAAGTATTGAGCGGCCAAGCCGACCTTTTTTAACAAATCTGCCGATTGGTAGTATTGCGATTCGGGATTGGCCAGGGCGATGGCGGCTTTGGCGATAAAATGCCCGCTGGACTGCACGTTGGGGATTTCTTCGCCGTCTTTAATGGCACCGTAAGCCTTTTTGGTGGTATCCACTATTTGTGCTGCGAACAAATTATCAAAACCCCGATCATTCAGTTTGATCAGGTCGATGATCCACTGAGGTTTGGCCGGAGCAGTAAAGTCAAGCGTTGAGAAGCCTTGTAAGGGCAAAGCGCCCAGCGTAGTGGCTCCAATATGGACAAAAGTTCTTCGTTTCATGTTTTGGAAATTTTAGCCTTTTAGGGGCTTTGAGGTGGCCAAGGCCAGTACCCGGCCTTGTTTGCCCACCGCATTGTAAAAGTGATACACGGTATTTTTCCACTTGATGACCCAGGGTTTGTGGGCGTATTGCTGGTCGTAGGGTTCAGAGGGGGCAATCAAATCGGGGCCGTTCCAGTCCGTCCAGTTGAGCAGGTCGTAGGAGCAGGCGAAACGTTCAAAAGCGCCGGGTTTCCAAAAGGCACCGAAGTAGAATAGGACGTAAACATCCCCAATCCGGGCAATTTGAGCATCCCCACAAATGCCTTTGTAGCGGGTAATGATGGGTTTGTCACCCAGGCGTTTCCAATTGAGCAGGTCGTCCGACACGGCCATGCCGATGCTTTCATAATTGGCAGTGTCGCCCTTGGCGTTGTAGTACATCACAAATGGGTGACCAGTCAGTTTTTGTTTATCCCGAATGATCAGGCTTTTGTAAATGACTTTTTTTTCAAACCAGCGGGCGTCGGCGTCTTTGGACTGAAGTACGGGTTGGGGAAGGCGAGTCCATTCTTTCGGTAGATTCAAGTTTTGAGTATGCGCCAGTCCCACGCCCAATTCACCTGCTTCGTAACCTTTGGAATTACCCCCCAGGTAGGACATCCAATATTTGCCCCGAAATTTTTCTACGCCATAACCCCCGCCCCATTTGGTGTGGACCAAGGCGAGGTAGCCCGCTTTTTGATTGGCATCCCAGGTTTTTTCCGTGAAAGATAGAATGCGACCTTTTTCCTGCCAATGGAGTAAGTCTTCACTTTCAGCTAGCCAGGTTTCGTAACCTTGGCCGTCAAAGACGATGTAGGTCATGTACCAGCGCTGGTTTTTGCGAAAAATAGTGGGGCTGTCGATGAGTTTTGTGGAATCGCGGTGTTTAAATACAATGCCGTACTTGTAAGGGGTTTGGATTTCCTGGTAGATTTTTTCCATTACTTCTTGCGGCACTGGGGCAGCTACCCTGATTTGGGCCTCAAGGCTGATGCTGAAAAAGAGCAATAAAATGAGTAGGCTATTTTTCATATGGCAAGTATTTTCCTCAGTTCTAGCATATCACCCCTAAAGGTGATTTCTTAGGTGTCTTAGGTTTCTTAGGTGGTGAAAAAGAAAAAACCTGCGAAGCAGGGTAATATTCACCACCTAAGAAACCAAAGACCCTAAAGGGGCACCTTAGCGTTTATTTCGCAGTCATCGAAGGTGGCGCCTGCTCTGGCTTACTTGCCCAGGATTTATTGGGCTTGGGACCAAGTTGCAGGGTCATTTTCCCACCCTTGACTAGGGTTTCGTGCAACAACCAGGATTGGTTCAGCACTTTCCCATTCAGGGTTGCCGACTGGATGTAGTAGTTTTGAGGCGCGTTGTTTTTGGCTTCAATGACAAATTTTCCACCTGGGTAATATTTGGAATTGAGGTGCAAGGTGATTTTGTTGAAAATGGGGCTGCCGATTTCATAAAAAGGCTTCGCTGAGGTACCGCCGTTGACGGAAAAAAGGCCCGTTTTCATCAGCACCGCAAGGCTTCCCATGAGGCCCTGGTCTTCGTCGCCGCTGTAGCCCAGTTGGGGTGTCAGGTCGCTGTACACTTTTTCCACCACCTGCCGCGACCAGTATTGGGTCAGCCAGGGAGCACCAGAATAATTGAACAAGTAGGCGGTTTGGATACTGGGTTGGTTGCCGTAGTTGATGTACACGCGGCGGAATTGATCCAGGGTTTCTTTGTCGTGGGATTTGCCGGATACGAAGTCGTGCTTTTCTGCTTTTTCAAAAGATTCGTTCAATCGCTGGGTAAAGGTTTCGCGGCTGCCCATCAGTTTGATCAGTCCTTGCACGTCGTGGGGCACAAACCAGACGTATTGGGCGGCGGTACCTTCCTCCCAGCCGTGGTCGTAGGTGAGGATGTCGACGGGTTCGCCCCATTTGCCGTCCAGGGTGCGGTTCCACATCCAGCCAATTTCGGGGTTCCAGCTATTTTTGTAGTTCTCCGCCCGTTTCATAAAAAGCTTGTAATCATCCATTTTGCCCAGTGCTTTGGCCATTTGTGCCAAGCCAAAATCCTGGTAGGCGTACTCCAAGGTCTGGGTGGAACCATCCTGGTGGAACCCGTAGCGGGTTTCGCTCAAAGGGTGCGGCACGTAGCCACGTTCGATGTAGTATTCGATGCCTCCACCTTTGAAGGTATTGTGCTCATAGCCCGCCTTGCTCATCATGCCACCGGGAAAGTGGTTTTTGCGCAGACCCTCGTAAGCTTTTTCGATGTCAAAACCCCGAATGCCTTTCAGGTAGGCGCTAACGATGAAAGGGGTGGTCGCAGCCCCAGTCATCACGTAGGTATAGTTGCCCCCGGCAGGGCCACGAGGAATCAGGCCTCCATCCTGGTACATCATCACCATGGAATTGACGAAGGACTCGGTTACTTCGGGGTACATCAGGTGCCAGAGGCTGTTGATCGTCCACTGTCCGCCCCAGAAGGAGTCGGAGTTGTGATGGTTGTACTTGGGTTTGCCTTGGGCGTCGAGCGGGATTTGGCCAATGCGCGGCTGCGGGCCGGTCATGTCGCAGTATTTCCCATTCACGTCGCTGATGATGCGGCGACCCAGCAGGGCATGCCATAAGTCGGTGTAAAAACGGCTGCGTTCTTTTTCGGTACCCCCTTCAATTTCAATGCGGCTCAACCATTGGTTCCAATCGCTGCGGCTGTCTTGAACGGTTTTGTTGAAGTCCCAGTGGGGCAATTCGGCATTGAGATTGAGGCGAGCCTGCTCCTCGCTGACGTAAGAAATGGCCACTTTCATTTTGCGGACTTCGCCAGCCTGGGTGGTAAAGCTGAGGTATGCCCCGGTGCGCGCACCTTCGATGCGGTCGCCAATTTCTTCCAATTTGCCGTTGCGCCAGCCTTTGAACGTATCGAAGGGCTTGTCAAAAACGGCTACAAAAAAGACGGTCACAGTTTTGGGGCGGCGAACGGTAGGGCCCATGACGGCATAACCCTCAATCTCCTGATTACTGACTTTTTTGACAAAACCTTTTTCGGTATCGGATGGGCCTAAAAAGGTCGAAAAGTCAAAAAGGATATGGCTTTGCTCGGATTTAGGGAAGGTGTATTGGTGAAATCCCACCCGGGTGGTGGAGCTCAATTCAGCAGTGATATTGTAAGCATCCAGGACTACTTTGTGGTAGCCTACTTTGATGGTTTCTTTGTCGTGGGAAAATTTGGAGCCGTATTGATTGGCACCCAAATGGCCTTTGAAAGTGCCAGTGGTAGGCAGCACGGGAATGCCCGATAATTGCCAACCGTGGATGTGGCTAAAACATTTGATGCTGTCCAGATTGTAGCGGTAGCCTGCTCCCCAGTCGGCGTTGACGGCGTTGTCGGGGCTCAGGTTGACCATGCCGAAGGGACGGCAGGCGGAGTTAAAAAAGAACCAACGAGAGTTGGCTGCGTCGATGAGCGGGTAAACGAGGTCGACGGGGGCTTTGGGGGCATTTTGGGTAAAAGCCGAAGAGAGCAAGATGAATAGAAAAACACTGAAGGTAAAAAATCTTTTCACGGCATTTATTTTTGGTAATAGTTGCGGTATGAGTATTTAAGCACAATCTACTTCAGTGTTTCTTTAGTGTCTTAGGTTTCTTAGGTGGTGAAGTTATCTTTTCTTTCTTTTCACCACCTAAGAAACCTAAGACACTGAAGAAACACCTAAGCACTCACTACGCTTGTTTGTAAAGCTAAAAATCAGAATTCCCGGATTTTAATGCTCCGGAAATGCACCTCATCGTGGTGATCCTGCAACAAAATATGACCAGCCGGAGCTTGTGCAAACTTCGGATGCGGCGCGTATTTACTCTTAGCAATCAAGTTGCGAAAAACCTGGGAATGGCGCTCGTATTCCACCATTTTGAGGTTATTCAACCAATGTTCAACGTGGCCATCTCTGGATACAATGCGCAATTTGTTCCACTTGCCCGGTGGGTTCATGCGCTTTTCGGTACTGCCTTCGGAGAGGTTTTCGGCGGCGATGAGGTCGTAAAGCGATCCGGTAGTACGATTTCCTCCAACTCCGGCCTTAGCATCGGAGTGATTTTGATCATCGAGGACTTGGAACTCTGGGCCTAGGCCTGCGGTAGCCTTACTTTTGCGATCTTCTTGTACGAAATATTTCACGCCGCTGTTGGCTCCTTTGGTGATTTTGAAGTCTAGCTCCAGTTCAAAATTTGAAAAACTTTCATTGCTGATCAAGTCGCCACCTTTGCTGGTGCTGTCCTGGTGCGAGCTGAGTACTTTGAGTACCCCGTCCTCTACGGCCCAACCTTGCTGAGGGAAGGCATCCGTGTTGAACTTGCGCCAGCCCGCCGTGGTTTTGCCATCCCAAAGCAAACGCCAGCCCGTCCGTTTTTCGGATTCGGACAATTGATTGGGGAGGTAGTTGACTTCGGGGGCTTCTTCGCCTCCTTTCCAGGTGTAGGCGGCCAGGTTTTCGGTGGCAATGCGGATGTCGCGCCATTGTACAGTCAGGCCATTTTGATCTTCCCGTTTGATGGCGTGGACTTGCAGGGCGATGAAACCCCGAGCCGTCTGATTATCCAGCACATTGGCGCAGGGAATGCCGTTGATCCAGGTTTTGAGAGAAGGGCCGATGGCTTCGATGTGGTATTTATTCCATTGGCCATTTTTAAAGGCTTTTTGTCCCCGAGGATTGATGGACAAAGGATACAACCAGCCATTGCGGGCTTCGTCGTAGAGTCCGCCACTCCAGGCGCGTTCGGCGGGGTCGATTTCCACCTGGTAGCCGTGGACGCGGCCGTTCATGATGGCGGGATCGCTGAGGCTGCGGATTTGGATACCCGAATTGAGGCCAACTTCTACTTTGACTTCCAGTTCCAAAACGAAGTCGCCGTAGCTTGCTTCGGTACACAAAAAGGTATTAGGGGTGTTGAGTTGGGAAACCCCCACGATGGCTTTGTCGATGATTTTATATTCAGCGGTGCCATTGCGTTTGACCCAACCTTTTAAGTCCGTTCCGTTGAAGAGGGATTTCCATTGGGGTTGGGAAAAAGTAGAGATGGAAAGTAGTGAAAAAAGTAAAAAGGTAAGCGTTGATTTCATTGGATTTTGGCTTGGTTGGGAGCAAGTGCATGAGTCATCCTAAATTTTCATTTTGATCCTATTTTGAAAATTCGGAATGACTCATGCTTTTATGGTTTTTCAACAATCAATACCCCGCATTCTGAGTCATGGCCGGGAAAGACAAGTCGATCTCTGCCTGTGGAATGGGGCGCAAATAGTGGACGTCATTGATGGCACCACTTTTGGCAGCCCAGGGATTGTATTTTTTTACTCGTTCTACCAATTTCCCCGTTCTTTTCAAGTCAAACCAGCGTGAATATTCACCCATGAGTTCACGGGCGCGTTCGTCCAGGATCAGGTCGATCGTGATATTGGCGGAAGTAGCCCGATAGGATATCGCTTCCAGTGATTTAACATTTTCCGGAATCAGTGCACATTTAGGATCATTGCCTTTTTTAGTTCCCAGAGCGCGGTCGAGTACCCGGTTGTAATAAACTTCAGCAGGTCCCAGTTTCCCTCCTTTTGCTCCTTTAACAATCGCCTCGGCGGCAATCAGGTAAGCCTCTGCTGAACGGAACACGGCTTCGTTGAAGGTGCCAAATGCATCACCATAGGCGATCCCTGGCTGCCAGAACTTCCACATGTGCGGCTCTCCCGCTGGAAATCCACTCACGTTTACGGTACTGCCATTGATGAATCCGTATCCACCGCCCCATTCTTCGGGGTTTACCACCGAATATTTCTTTTTGCCGCCCAAATCAACTCCTCTTTCTTCCAGCGTAGTTGCAGGTTTGTTCCAGGGACGATAGTACACCACGGTATCACCCGCCTTGATGTCAATTCTAAGGTTGGGATTCACCGTTGGCAGGGGCCGGAAACCAGCCACGGCTTGCATGGCATAACCCACCTCCAGAAAATTGTGGTCATAGCGCGAATCGTTCTCGGGATCATACAGGCGGTACATGGCTGGCGTTGTGTTGTGAAATCCCAGTGAGCGATTGTAATCACTCGTTCTGCCTTTGGAGCCTGGAAATCCTTCGCCGCTGCCATTGAACACGGAGTGCAAGTTGTTGCCTCCCGCTGCGTCAACCGTAAATGCTGGATCGGTTTTGTTCGTCAAAACATCCGCGTTGTACTGTACCGCAAAAATGATCTCAGCGTTTTTGTCATTTTGAGCACCGGTGTACTGTTTCAATGGATTCTCCGAGCGGGTCGGAAACAGTTGATTGTAATTGGCCGCCAAGGGATAAACGTCGATGACTTTGTCGGCGTATTGCAGGGCCAGATCAAAATCAGCAGGAGAGCCACCCAGTGAATTTTTGAAATTCCAGCCCCGGGTCAGGTAAACCCGAGCCAACAAAAATTGGGCAGCGCCTTTGGTAATCCGACCGTAGTTGGTGGCGGTAACCGGAAGTTTAGCTTCGGCATCAAGCAAGTCTGTGATGATTTGTTTGTAGATGTCCGCTGAAGCTACCCGGTTGGCCTCCTTGGTTGGGCTCACTATTTCGGTCAAAGGCATGGGGACATCGCCCCAATGCTGAACGAGATAAAAGTAACAAAGCGCTCTCAAAAACTTGGCTTCCGAAACCCGCGCATCTTTCAGCGCAGCAGCCATCGTAGTAATGTCGTCGGCGCGGGTGATGGCGGTATTGGTGCGGCCAATTTCGGTGTACAACAAGGTCCAAAGACTTTGTAATTCACCCAAAGAGGCATTGAAGCGCACATCGTATTGCTCAATCGGCCCGGTGTTTACAGTGGGTGTAGCAAATTTAGGGTCACCATATCCCCCTGTGGTAAAAATGTCAGTACCGTTCAACATGAGGGTCCGGTTCTGGTGAATGTTACGCAGCAAGGAGTAGCAAGAGCGCACCAGGTCTTCAAAACCTGCCTCGGTCTTGTAATACACGTCCGTGGTGAGGGTCGTAACTGGTTTTTCAACCAAAAAATCTTCATCACAGCCGGTAGCAACCAAGCAAAGTGCAGCGATTGCCAAAAAAGTGAAACGAGTTATTATTGTTGATTTCATTGTGTACTGAGTTAAACGATTAGAAACTGATGTTTACGCCAAAAAGTAGAGTCATCGACGGAACATCGTCCTGGAAAATGGCTGAGTTGAATTCTGGATCAAAGCCCGTAAATTTGGAATTCACATAAGGGTTGATCACCTGGCCATAAAAACGGGCACTGGACATTTTCAACTTGTCCATTACGGCTTGTGGCAAGGTATAGCCCAGGGTAATGTCGGAAATGCGCAAAAAGCTGGCATCCTGATAGTTGATTGCATTTCGGTATGGATTGGCAGCAACAACTCCAAAATAAGTATTGGAAGGATTGTCACTTCTCCAATAATCAAGCGAGGCCAGGCGATTGTAACGGGTACCGGTTACTTCGCCAAATGTTCCGGCTAAGGTGTTGTTGCGGTATTGGGTACCATTGCGGTAATAAACAAAGAAAGAAAAGTCAAATTGCTTAAAGTTAAGCCGGTTCGTAACTCCCAGAATCCAATTGGGTAATTCAGAACCCAGTACAACCCGGTCGTCGATGGCATCGGTAGACGAGATAACGCCATCGTTGTTTTGGTCAACCACCCTTACTGAGCCAGGCACTTGTTTGTATTTTGCGGCTTGGTCTTTGTCTACGGTTTGCCAGATGCCGTCAAATTCGTAGTCAAAATTGGCGCGGATGGGATAGCCCACGAATAGGCGGTTGCCTTTGTCCACCTTTTGGCCATCCCCGTACAATTGCAGTAGTTTGTTGTTGTTTTTGGTAAAGGCAAAGGTGGTATTCCAATTGAAGCTTTTGGTCACCACATTGGTCGTTCTGAGGGTGAGTTCAACGCCCTTGTTCTCAATCTGACCCACGTTGGCGATCACCTGAGAGAACCCGGTAACGGTAGGTATTTTTTGATTCAAAATCAAATCCACCGTTTTCCGGTTGTACAATTCAAGGGATGCGGAGATGCGGTTTTTGAAGAAGCCAAAATCGATGCCCAGGTTCAGTTCATTGCTGCGTTCCCAACGCAAATCTTTGTTGCCCAAATTCGCTGGTGCAAAACCAAAAGCGGCGGTGCCATCAAAATCGTAACCCGTGTTCAACAACCCGGCTTGGGTGCTGTAAGGGTTCACGGTAGCATTGCCTACTTCGCCATAACTTAGGCGCACTTTGAGGTTAGAAAAGACATTGAGGTTGTTGATAAAAGGCTCATCGCCCAAACGCCAAGCCACTGCTACTGAAGGGAAAAAGGCCCACTTGTTGCCTTCGGAAAGTTGGGAAGCACCATCGGAACGGCCGGTCAGGGTCAACAAATATTTGTCGTTGAAAGAGTAGTTTATCCGCCCCATGTACGAGAGGATTGAGCGCTCAACCAATGAGCTACCGATGCTGCCAATGGTTGCTGCGGTACCCAAGGCATACCAATCCGAGTCGTAAGGAAGATCGCGTACAAAAATAGAATAGGCTTCATTTCTTTGGTAGAACGCGCTCTGCAAACCAGTCAGGTTGATTTTGTGGCGACCGAAGTCTACACTGTAGTTGATGATGTTGTCCAGGGTGTAATTGGCCAAGGTTCGGTTGTCGAATTGGGCCCTTGGCTTGTTTCCAATTTGTGATTTGGACCAGCGACCTCTAAAATCACCCGCTCTTTCGGAAGTATAAGAAGCGGAAATGGAGGAGCGGATGCTCAAACCTTTGAGTGGTGTAACTTCAACGTAGGCATTGCTGATGATGGAGGTATTGGTGGTTTGCAATTTTGAAACCGTGGGATCAATGTCCAATAAAGGGTTCCCCACTTGTTTGTCGTTGATGCCCATCCAAAAGGCGTAGCCGTTGACATTGATGTCGGAGTTTTCGGAAGGGTTGGCCAGGTCGTCGTAGTACACCGTTCCAGTGGGGCGAGCCCGATAGGCATTGCGCAGGGATTCGCCGGAACCCACGTTGATGTCGCCGTAACTCACATAGGAAGTGAATCCAAGTTTGAAATATTTGCCAATTTTGCTGTCCAGCCCCGCGTTGAGGTTGTATCGTTTGAATCCGGTGTACAATACGTTGCCATCTTCATTCAAAAAACCACCTGAAAAACGATAGGTCGTTTTTTCGGTACCACCCGAGACGCTCAGGTTTTGGCTCATCTGCATGCCAGGCCCAGTGATGAGGTCTACCCAATCGGTGGTTTGATTCGCATCGATGTTCGCTCTTTCTGCAGCGGTAAAGCTTGCCCCGGTGGCGCCTTCTAAAATCCGGTCGGTATAAATGGATTTGTAAAACTGCGCGGTGTTCATCAACTCAGGCAAGTGAGCCGGATTTTTCACGCCGATGTAGCTGTCGTAGCTGATTCTAGGTTTGCCAGAAACGCCTTTTTTGGTGGTAATGATAATGACCCCGTTGGCTCCCCGTGAACCATAAATGGCCGTAGAAGAAGCGTCTTTGAGGATGTCCATCGACTGGATGTCGTTGGGGTTGAGGTTGTTGATGTTGCCACCCATCAGCCCATCGATGACCACGAGCGGTTCGGTAGAGTTATTGATGGTGTTTTCGCCCCGGATGGTGATGCTGTAGCCGGTACCGGGTTTGTTGTTCAGCTTGGTTACCGTTGCACCAGCCACTTGCCCTTGAATGGCTTTTGCGGCAATGATGGGGTTGCCCCGCACAATATCTTTGGTTTGTACGGACGCCACGGCCCCCGTCAAATCTGATTTTTTGATTTCGCCATACCCCACTACCACTACCTCGTTGAGCAACAGGTCATCTTGTTTGAGGGTCACATTGATGGTCGTTTGGTTGCCCACCGCAATTTCCTGCGTAAGAAAACCGGTAAAACTGAACACCAAAATGCTGTTCTCATCGGGTACATCCACGCGGAATTCGCCATTGACGTCGGTAATGTCACCAATGGTAGTGCCCTTGACCAAGACGTTGGTACCTGGAAGTGCCTCGCCAGTGTCATCGATCACTTTGCCCGTGATGGTCTTATCGGGGATGATCACGGACATGGGTGCTGATTGTAGTGGGCTGACTACACTCAACAAGCTGTTTCTTTCCGGCGTGGTTTTTAGCAGGGTCGGTACGCTGCCGTCTTCGGTTTTTCGCAGTTCTTTGCTGCTCGGTTTTTCATTTTTTTGCACAGGTGCCACCACGACGTAGGCATTTTTATTGACTTTTTGAAAAGTCAGGCGGTGGGGTTTGAGCAGTTTTTCGAGTTTACTTTCGAGTTTACCCCCTTTGATTTTATCTACGGTAGTTTGCAAACCTTTTACGGTTACATCTTCAAATAAAATACTCACCTGGTATTCCTGACTCAGTTCATTCAGGGCATCTTTCAACCGAATGAGGTTGGAAGGCGTGCTGGGTTTTGCTTCTAAGTCTGGCTTATTTTGCTGCACATAAGCCAAACTTTGCGCCATCAAGAATGGATGGCAAGCCAAAAGCAATAGCAAGAGTATGCTTAATGGCGTGCGTTTGGTAAAATATTGTTTCATACGATCTGATTTTAGTGTTTGGTTGAAAGGTATATGGTATCTCCTTGCTGCCGTACATCTACGTTCAGCAGGACTGATAGTGCTTGAAAAAATTCAGTTGATTCTTCAGCCTTGAAATACCCGGACAAGCAGCGTTCAGCCAATGCTGGGGTTTCAAAAGCCAATTGTAGGCCAAAATGCTCTTTGATGGTGATGGAAGCTTGGGCAAGTGGGGTATCATCGAAGTAAAATTGGTGGTCCTTCCATGCGCTGTATTTTTTGGTGTCGTCTGTATTGCTGAGGTCTAGGCTTGGGGCTCCGGTGGTTAGCGTCACCACATCGCCGGGCTTCATCAGTTGTTTTTTTCCACCTTGATAGTTGATCTGCACTTTACCTTCATTCAAGACCACTTTTTTGGCCTGCTCGCGGGCGTACAGCACAAATTTTGTCCCAAAAACCTCCACTTCAAAATCGCTGCTGGTTTTGACGACAAAGCGCTGGTTGTCGATGGTGTGGGTGACATGGAATTCGGCTTCTCCGTCCAGCAGAACCTTGCGGTTTTGTACAAATTGACCCCATCTGGGTACGTACAGGGTTGAATTGGCATTGAGTACTACTTCGGTGCCATCCGATAGGGTCAATTGTTGAGTTTGGGCGTAGGGCGTTTTGTAGGTACTGTACAAGATGGTTTTTTGCAGAAAAAACATACTCGTCGTCATCAGTATCGCCAGGGAAGCAGCCACGTACCAAAATTTGCGTAGACTGCGCACCGTGGCATGTTTTGCGGCATTGTTTTTAGTCGTCGCTGGTTCTTGACTTGGGTTTAGTGGAGTATTGAGTACGGTTTGGAATTTTTGCCAGGCTTCCTGATCGTCGGAAAGGTATTGTGGGTTTTGGCTTTCCCATTCATCGAGGTACTGGTAATACAAAGTTTCATTTTCAACATCTTCCTTCAACCAATCCTCAATCAGCTTCCGCTCCAAAGAAGTTGCTCTTCCATCGAAACAATCGAACAGTATTTTTTGAATCATCATTTCTTTCATAAGTCTTCGGAGAAAAGGGTAACAATCAGCTTGAGGCTAGTTCAAGTGCTCATCGCCGCATCACTGTAATCAGACAAAAGCGAGGGGCTTTACCCCACACTGGAAAAGAAAAAAAATCAAATGAGGTGATTTTTTTCAGAATATTATTTTTTATTGACCCTAAGTAAAAAAACATTAGTGCACGATGTAGGGTAAAAGCCCAAAATTATGTCTACTATTGAACGAGGGGGTCAATACACTCACAGCATGGAGAAGCTATCAAAATTAGAGGTCAAAGACAAGGAGAGCCGATTGTCTGCATTAAGGGCAGATTCAGAATTGTTTGCTGAGCCCAAACTGATTAGTGATGAGGTTTTCCTGCAAAGAATTTTTGCCCAGGATGCCCGCAAAGGCTGTGAACTTTTGTTCAAGCGCTATTACAACAACCTTTGTAACCACGCCATGCGCTTTGTGTACTCCAAAGAAGCCGCTGAAGACATCGTGAATGAAGTGTTTGCCAACTTTTGGCAACAGCAGGTTTTTGAAAAAATCAACAACTCCTACCGCGCTTACCTGTACCAGGCCGTACGTTACCGCAGCTACAATTACATCAAGTATGAGTTGAATCAAACCGAGTCCTTCGAGCCCGATTACACGACTACTCCCGTGCTACAAGCTGACGATATTCTGCACTACACTGAATTGTGCCAAAAACTCGACCGGGTCATCCAGGAACTCCCCCCACAATGCCGGAGGGCTTTCCAACTCAATCGACTGGAGGGAAAAAAATATGCTCAGGTAGCGGAAGAGCTGAACATCACGGTCAGTGCCGTGGAACGACTGATTAGTCGGGCGCTGAGCAAGTTGCGGAATGAATTGAAGGAGGAGTGGATGCCGGGGTTGTAAAAAATCTTCCAGAGTTATCTTCTCTCTAACTTACTGGCAAGGTCTCCCCTTTCAACTTATCCATGTCTCGAATCAACAACCTCCGTCGATCAAAGGTCAGGATATTCCGATCGCGCAAGTCATTGAGCAAGGTGGTTACCGTTTGGCGTGAAGTAGCGGTAAGGTTGGCAATTTCCTGGTGGGTGATGAACTTGCGTACTTCGGTTTCAAAACCTACCCGCCGTCCTTTTTTCTCAGCACTTTCCAACAAATATTCAATAATCCGCGTACGGGAATCTTTAAACACCAGGGATTCCAGGCGTTTTTCCATCTCCAGAACCCGGGAGCCCATGATTTTCATGATGAACAAACCCAAGGAAGTATGGTCGCGCATCAGCAATTTCATTTCATCCACATTGACCACACAAACCGTCGCTTCTTCCATGGTATAAGCGAAATCGCGGCGGTGGTCTTCACCGATGAGCGAGAGTTCGCCAAATACGTCTCCTTTGCCCAAGATGGCCTTGGTGATCTCTTTGCCAGAGTCGCCATAGGTACCAATTTTAACCCGGCCATCCGTGAGAAAAAACACCCGATCTGACATTTCGTCTGGCAAATAGATGTATTCTCCCCGCTTGTAGCAGCGGTGAAAATGCGCTTCCAAATCTCCCCGGCGAATCTTCTGAGGGCAAAGAATACCAGTAACGTCAATGTTTTCTAAATACCAATATGATGCTTCGTTGCTCATCATTATTTTCATTGAAGGACTCACAATAGTTCGGTTACCCTGCGTAAGTTACAGAGAATTTCACACTAATTAAAATAACAAAATTTTGAAATAGTTGAGCCTATCTTTCAGAAAGGTGCTTGAATAACGATTTTTTTTGCCTCCAATGCATGCCGAATGGCCTGCGCAAAGGAGATAGCGTGGATACCGTCGCCATGGAGACAGATCGTATCCGCGCACAAGGGCACCTTTTGTCCCGAAAGGGCGGTGACTTGCCTTTGTTCCACCATTTGTAGCACCTGCGCAATACAGGCTTCGGAGTCTTCAATCAAGGCATGAGCTTGGTTGCGTGGCGTCAAAGAGCCATCGGCTTGATAACTCCGGTCGGCAAAAACCTCGCTAGCCGTGCGCAGCCCAAAGGTCTGAGCAACTTTGATGGAAAAACTACCACTCAACCCAAATAAAAGCAGATCAGCATTAAAATCCCGCACCGCTTCGGCAATGGCCGATGCCCACTCGAGGGATTGAGCTGCCAGGTTGTACAAGGCCCCGTGTGGTTTGACGTGTTGCAGGTAAGCGCCTTCAGCATAGGCCAAATTGGCCAAGTCCAGGATTTGTTCCTGCACCAGGTGATACACCGCACTAGGAGAAAGGGATATGGCTGTACGCCCAAAATTAACTTTGTCCTCAAAACCCGGATGGGCACCGATGGCGACTCCATGTTCCAGCGCCAACCCAATAGTGCGCCGCATGGTGTCTTTATCCCCGGCATGGTAGCCACAGGCGATGTTGGCCGAGGTGATGAGTGGCATTAAGGCGGCGTCGGCAGGATACCCCTCGCCGAGATCGCAGTTGAGGTCAACTGAAAGCATGGGGGCGGGTTGAAGGTAGAGACGCACGGCCGTGCGTCTCTTAACCAGTAAAGCGTATATCATCTGAAGACGCACAGCCGTGCGTCTCTACTACTCTGGTTCGAACCCAAGTACAATGTTAAAGTTTGCAACACCTTTAGCAAACAGGTTCGTTACGTTGGGTTTGTCGAAGCCCAGACCATAGTCGAAACCAAGGATACCAAACATCGGTAGGAATACCCGCAGACCTACACCCGCCGAACGTTTCAGGTCGAAGGGGTTGTAGTCGCGCAGGCTTTTCCAGGTGTTGGTTCCCTGTAAAAAGGTGTGTACGTAGATCGTTGAGCTGGGGTTGAGCGACAAGGGGTAACGCAACTCCATGGTGAATTTGTTAAAAATTGGAGTTGGCGTCTGGCCAGTGCCTGATGGATCGGCGTTGTTTTCGAAGTCGGCGATTTCATAACCCCGTGAGGAAATGATGTCAACCCCCTGGAAACCGAATTGTTGGTTGTTCAAACCATCACCACCCACCTGGAAGCGTTCGAAAGGCGAAGTACCAATTTTACGGTTGTAAAAGCCCAGGATACCGATGCGAGAGGAGGTTTTGAGCACCAGTTTGCCCACAATGGTGGTGTACCAGTCTACGTCAAAACGCCATTTGTGGTATTCCAGATAGCGGAAACGCTCGTTGGCGGAAAGTTCACCATAGTTTTTGTCTTTGTTGCCAAACAAAGAATAAGGTGGGGTAGCCTGGATGATCAAAGAAATATTGGAACCATCTTTGGGGAAGGTAGGATCGTTGACGGTAGAACGCACGATGTTTTGGCGAATACTGAAGTTATTGAAGTTACCCGTGGAGACAATTTCCCCCTGGTCGGTACGGAACAAACCTTGCGTCCATTGGTTCAAGCGCAGCGACTGGATGTTGACCGTGGTGCTGGATACAAAGTTGTCGTCGGGCCACTTCAAGCGGGTACCCAAACTCACTGAACCTTGCACGATGTTCAAACTTTGGCTGCCACCAGTGCCATCAAAGATCGGGTAAGCAAAGCGGTTGAAGAAGCCACCCATGGTGAAAGAATTGGGCCTTTTGCCCCCAAGCCAGGGTTCGGTAAAGGATACGTTGTACGACTGGTAAAATTGCCCGTTGGTTTGTGCCCGGATGGAAAGGCGTTGGCCGTCCCCGGTAGGCAGTGGGCGCCAGGCTTCTTTGTTGAAGACGTTGCGCATCGAGAAGTTGTTAAAGGATACCCCCAGGGTACCAATCACGCGCCGGGCACCACCCCAACCTGCGGAGAGTTCCAATTGGTCGGCAGGGCGTTCTTCCACGGCGTATTCGATGTCTACGGTACCCCGTTCTGCGTTTACCGGGGTATTGATGCCCAGTTTTTCAGGGTTAAAGTAGTTTAGGGCCAAAATCTGCCGCTGTGAGCGGATGATTTCGGAGCGGCTGAACTTTTCACCGGGCAAAGTGCGCAATTCGCGCCGGATTACGTGCTCGTGGGTCCGGTCGTTGCCTTTGATGATGACTTTATCGATGGTGGCCTGTGGGCCTTCAAAAACACGGAGTTCGAGGTCAATGGAGTCATTTTCAACAGATACCTCGGTAGGTTCTACGTTAAAGAACAAATACCCATTGTCCATGTACAGGGTACTCACATCGCGACCATCCTGGCTGAAGCGCAGGCGATTTTCAAGGAGTTCGTTGTTGTACACATCGCCTTTTTTAATGGCCAGGATTTGATCCAACTGCTCATTGCCGTAAATGGAGTTCCCTTTCCAGGTCAAGTTGCGGAAGTAATACCGATTGCCTTCGTTGACTTTCAGTTGGATGTGCATCTCCCCTTTGTCGTCGCGCCACATGCTGTCGCTGATGATGCGGGCGTCGCGGTAACCTACTGTATTGAAGTATTTGACGATTTCTTTTTTGTCGTCAGCGTATTCGTCGCCGATGAATTTGGATCCCGCCAGGAAGCGTTTTTTCTCCTTGGTTTTGTCCATTTTTTTCAACAACTTCTTCTCATTGACGTTGGTGACGCCGACAAAAGAAATGTCCTTGATTCTTACTTTTTCTTCAAGGTTGATGTCAAAAATCAATTTGACCGAGTTCAAACGGGCAGTATCGGCCGTCTCCTGTACATCAACGTGAACATCCAGCCAGCCCTTTTTGATGAAGTTTTTTTCCAAACCACGGGCGGCGTTGGATTTCATGTTTTCGGTCACAATCCCCCCTTTGGTGATGTGTTGGTTCACAATTTCATTAAGGGTTTCGTGTTGGCCTTTGCCTACTCCTTTGTAGCTATACAAGGACAAACGCGGGCGCTCTTGCACCTGAATTTCGAGGAAAACCACGTCGCCGATGGTTTTTTCCTGAAGGATTTGCACGTTGGTGAACAAGCGCAATTGGAGCAGCGCTTTGATGGCTTTAGGGATACTGGGGCCAGGAATGCGGATCTTATCCCCGACTTTCAGCCCAGAAATACTGGTGATGGCATTGGCATCGCTGAATTGAGCGCCCGTGACCCGCACACCGCCAATTTCAAAATTGGCGGGGGTGGAATAATCAACGACGGGCAAGCTGTCGCGGACTTCCTGGGCCAACAGACTCAGGGGTAACATGGCCACAACAAGGAGCAAAATGTTGTTTCGGGTGATGCGCAAAAGCGCCTGCATACTACACTGAATGTATCTCATTAGTCCTCAGTTCTTTCTTTTTTCAATAACGAGCGCAAAAGTACGTCATTATTCCTTTTTTGCTGCATTAGGTAAAGGTTTTAAAAAATTGTCTTTTTAACTCCACCTTTTTATCACGCAAAAAAAGATTGTTCTGAGGATATAGAGGCCAGGAGGGAATCTTGGGTTGTATGCTGCTTCCTTTTTTATCAAAACTTGGTAAACCAATTGACCAAAATCACTTCAATGGATTGAGTATAATCAATGCATTGGTTTTTTTTAGCGGGTAATTTAGCGGTATTAATTCACAAATTTCCTGATTATGAACGTCCTGGCACCCGTTAAAAACATCATGAGCAGCCACTTGATCACCGTTGCTCCTTCTGACAAACTCAGTCTTGTCAAAGATATTTTTGACGATCACAATATCCACCACATTCCGGTAGTACGCTACAAGGAGTTGATTGGCATCATCAGCAAAACGGACTTCATGCATTTTATGCAGGGGTTTTCGCCCAATGAAGAAGACCGTTTTATAAACTATGCAAGACTACGTTCTTACTCCGCTGAAGAAATAATGACCAAAGGTTTGGCCAAATTGAGCCCTGATGACCGCATCAATGTGGCTCTGGAAATCTTTTTAGTCAATCGTTTTCATG
Organism: Haliscomenobacter sp.; assembly: GCF_041740695.1. GTDB lineage: Bacteria > Bacteroidota > Bacteroidia > Chitinophagales > Saprospiraceae > Haliscomenobacter. Next base: position 112,484 of record NZ_JBGSLK010000139.1, read on the forward strand.
CTATCCCTGTAGTAGAAAATGATGAACTGATTGGTATCCTGACTACTTACGACATCATCAAAGCCCTGGCTACCGAACCGGTTTCCCCAAAACAAATTTTGGATAACCAACACCATGAGGGTGGGATAACGGAGGGGATTGTGGGGTAAAGTGAAAAGTGAAAAGTGAAAAACTATGCGGTGGAATCCAAATGGTGTACCTGCTATTCGCTTTTCACTTTTCGTTTTTCGCTTCACCTATCCAAAGATTGCAGAAAACAGATAATAAAGGCCACCAGAAACAACAATCGTCACAGGCAAGGTAAGTACCCAAGCGGTAAGGATATTGATGAGCGTGGAGCGTTGGAGGTTTTTGGTGCCGTCTTTAGCAATCATCGTACCAGCAACCGCCGAGGATAGCACGTGAGTTGTACTTACAGGTGCATGAAAATAGGTGCTTAATGTAATGGTGAATGCAGCAATGATTTCTGCGGTAGCTCCTTGAGCATAAGTAAGGTGCGACTTCCCAATTTTTTCACCAATAGTTACAACAATTCGCTTCCAACCAACCATGGTCCCAATGCCTAAAGACAAGGAGATCAAAAAGATCACCCAAAAAGGCGCAAACTCATAATAAGTTGCAACATTCTTGACGGAGGCTTTGATCTCTTCTTTATCCTGCGCATTAAAGAAGGGTTTATCACCTGTGGTTTCCTTCAAAAACTTGTTCATGCGTTGCAACTCTTTGCGGATCAATGGAGCATTGATGGTGCTTGCAGTCAGCATTGGCTTAAGTTTCCCTATGGATTCTAAGACTTCTTCCGCGGCTTGATTTTCCCCTATCCGCGCTTCGGTTGCTGAGACCGTTTTTTCAATTTTGCTTATTTTTGAAAATACAACATCCGCATTAAAGCTCTTGTGTAAAGCAAATTGAGCAGGTAAAAAAATCATCAGTACAATCATAAAGAGACCAACCCCTTTTTGCCCATCGTTTGAGCCATGTGAATAACTTACTGCCGTACAGGTCAATATCAGAATAATCCGAATCCAAAGGGGAGGAGCTTTTCCTCCTTCTGGTTCCTGGAAAATGGCTTTATTTTTAACAAGTTTAGATAAAAACCACATTAAAAAAAGCGCAGAGAAACATCCAAATAGTGGCGAGAATAAAAGTGAAATAGCAATGTCTCGTGCTTTACCCCAATTCACCCCTTCGCCCCCATGTTGCCAAAAGAAAACTATCCCTACCCCTATCAAAGCCCCAATTAAGGTGTGCGAGCTAGAGCAAGGTATACCAAGATACCATGTACCTAAATTCCAAAATATTGCAGCCAACAATACTGCTGCAATGATGCTCCCACTTTCACCAATAGACATATTCATCATGTCATTGACAGGAAGAAGTACAATGATTCCTACTGCTACGCCAATTCCACCGCGAATGACGCCAATGAAATTCCATATCCCTGACCAAACCACTGCAACATTAGGTTTGAGCGAATGGGTATAAATCACTGTAGCCACCGCATTCGCTGTATCGTGAAACCCATTGACAAACTCAAAGGCCAATACAGCAAGGATGAAGGCGATCAGCAAAATGGCACCCCCAGTGCTTAGAGCGGACAAGTCAAAAGTGTTCATGTGTCTGAATTAGAGGTCAATATTTAGCATTGACAGCTGATGTACAAAATCGCCGAAATATAGCACTAATTTTGTACGACCAAAATGCACTTGTTTACGTTTTAGAACTGTTGATTAAATATTAACCTAAAATTTACATTGACAACATGTTTAAATCCAAAACCCTGACCATTATTTGCACTATCTGGGGTATAATGCTTCTGTTGATACAGTCGCTCAACGCTCAGGAAGAAAAAAGCGCAGCTTTTAGAACACCTTTGTTGGAAAAAATTGAAGTAGATCCCACACACACCGAGGCTTATGCTGATTACCGATTGCGGACGGTGGAATTTGGGTCGATTATGCTACGCGATGCTTTTGTTTCGCCCTTGCGGCTGGTCGGTAGTGGCTTCAAGATAGGCTACAACCGCTTGCATTACACCCCACAAGCCTTGAAGGAGTCCAGCACTGGTATGTTTGCCGGGATTGCCATTGATCCAGCGGCTGAGTTCAACCTCATGCTGCTCAATTTTTCGGGACAGTACAGTTGGCAGTTTCCAGTTTTGGAAAAAAAGGGCTGGCAAGGTTATGTGGGGCCATGGGCACAGGGTTTTGGTAATATGCGCTTCGCCCTGCAAAATGTGAACAATGTTTTGGGGTACGATGCGGGTTTAGACCTGGGCGTTACTGGGCGATTAGCCTACAAATTTAAACCGGGCCGCCGCGAGTTTATCCTGACCCAGCAATTGAGTGTACCCTTGGCGAGTGGTTTTGTACGACCGCTGTATACGTTTACTGGGCCAATCCTGGGTGAAACCGATTCTGAAGTGAGTGTATTCCAATTCGGCACCCTGAACCGCCGCTTTGGCTGGATCTACAAGGCCAGCCTGGACTTGTACCGCAACCGCAAGCGCAAAAAACAGGTGATCGAGCGCGTTCCCTACCGCATCAGCTACACCTTCCAGTATGACCAGTTTAGTCAGTCTAATGCCTTGCAGTCGGCGATCCAAACCATTACCTTTTCCAGAATCCTCAAATACTAATCACCATGAGCATCAAACAATCATACCCTGTACTGTTGCTTCTCGGGTTCTTCCTCAGTTTTTCGGCTTGTTCGGAGTTGCTCATCGAGCCGGACCCGACCGATAATCCCGTTGAAAATTTTGAACTGCTCTGGCGGGAAGTGAATGCCAAGTACACTTTTTTTGAGTACAAAAACATCGATTGGCAGGCGATTTACCAGAAATACCGCCCCCAGGTCAACGAAAAAACCACGGATGAAACCCTCTTCAACGTGCTCAACGCCATGCTCAATGAGCTGAAAGATGGGCATGTAGCCCTGATTGCCCCCTTCAATGCGGCCAGCAACCGCAGCTGGTATTTCAATTACCCACCCAATTACAATGCCAACATCATTGACCGCAATTACCTGCAGGAAAACCGCCGCATCATCCTGCCTTTTAGAACGCAGTGGCTGGCCGATAGTACGGTGGCGTACATTCGGTATTCGAGTTTTAGCGATGCGGTCTCAGGGGAATCCATGACTGAGTTGTTCAAATATTACGGCAAAGCCAAAGGTTGGATCATCGACATCCGTGACAATACGGGCGGCAGCCTGGGCAACGTGGATGCGATCATGACCCGTTTTGTGGACATTGAAACCAAAGTGGGTGCAGTGCGCTACAAAATCGGCCCCGAACGCGATGATTTCAGCAAGTTTTTCCCCTATCTGATCAAACCCTCCGAAAGCAACAACAAGTACCTTGGCAAAATCATCGTACTGACCAACCGCAAGGTCTACAGCGCGGCTAATTTTTTTACCTCCGCCATGTCTACCCTCAACAATGTAACCATTCTGGGCGACCAAACGGGCGGCGGCGGCGGTGCACCCTACTCCGGGCAATTGTTGAATGGCTGGACTTATACCTTTTCTACCACCTTGTTGCTCACCCCGGACAATCAACAGATTGAAAACGGAGTGGTGCCAGATGTGAAAGTGGATTTGGATCCGGCGGATGAGGCAAAGGGGGTGGATAGTATTTTGGAAAGGGCGATTGGGTTGTTGAGGTGAGTTGTGGTTATTCATGAAATTTCGGAATCAATGAGCACAAAGCACACCAAACAAAGCGTCGTCAACATCTAACTTTGTGACCTTTGTGCTGCCTTGGTGTCCTTTGTGTAAAAAAATGCCGCTTTTGTGGGATTCTAGGTTGGTGAGGGTTGTTGGATAAATGGACAACTTATGCAAACGATCCTGAACCTGAACATTTGTTTTCCACTATTGCTATGCATGCTTTTGGAGGGCAAAGAGCCTTACAAAGCCGTGCTCAACGTACAGCAAAACGGAGATTTGGTACTCATCGATTCAACTGCCCTTGTTAAAAAGTTCTATTTTTATAGCCTTGAAAACAAGATGGCTTATTATCCTATTTTCTACATCGGAGAAGCAACAGATAGCTTTGTGCTGCGACAATATCCCATCCCCAGACATCGGGGTGCCCAGCCTAGAGATTATGGGCCGCTCAGAAACTGGGCAATGTCATTTGAAAAGTTATTGACCATTTTTGTCGACACGGCCATGGATCTGGCTCATCGATCCGCCTACGGCCATTTTTCAAAATACCCAGATAATGACCCAATTTTGGATTCTATTCGCCATTACAGCGCTTTCCCAATAATTGTAAAGAATCATTCCGACTCACTCATTCAAATGGGCATTTTCAGTGAAATGTGGCGAACCGTACGACAAGCTCAAAACCCGGCCGGTGAATGGGTGGATATTGAGAACCTCCTTGAATATGCCTGTGGTACTGGCCATCGGGATATTGTTTTGGAACCCGGCTGGGTATTAGTCGCCAAACTCATGCGCTACCAGGGAGATTATAAAACCTTATGCCGACTCAAACTAAGGTCCCGAGGAAATTGGGTGTACTCCAATACTTTCGTGGATTGGATTGATAAAAAGCGGTTGCCTGGAAAATTGAGGGAGGATTGAAATGAACCATAAGTACTCATAAGTGGCTAAGAACAGCACTATTTTCTGTAAAAAGCCTGCTGATTTTTTCGTAACCGTGGTTACGGTAACTACGGTTACGAAAAAAATCTTCAACCTAAATTGACATTGTAGTGCTAAATCATTTGACAAAAAAAGCGCTGCTGGTGGAGGTAAAAATGAAGTAGAGTTGAAAGGGATGTCTTTGGGGGAGGTGTGATTGATTAGTGCATTCTGGATGGCGCTGCAAATGGCGTTATAGACGGCGCTGTAAATGGCGCTGTAAAAGAGGTACTAGTACAAGTCATAAACACTATTATTATTAATCAAGGCGAAGCAACTCTACACGACCTCATGAGAGCAGTCGGAAAATCTCGTAGAATGGTTCAACGATATATTCAAATGCTAAAAACGCTAAATTTAGTGGAATTTCATGGGGTAGCTAAAACGGGTAAGTATGTACTAACAGATAACTTGAAACAGCAACTAAAAAATAAGCAATCTTGAGGGAATATTCTACCAAATGGAGGTTATAAACATTAAAAATCAATAAAATGGGCTACCACGTACAATTAATTTCTAAAACGAGAGATGAAAAAAAGCAATTCAAGATTTGGATCTGCACTCAAAGTAAGGGACCGTATCATTTAAGCTATAACTTCGCTATGTTCCAATCCCGGGATTTTAAAAACAATGAACTTGGTCAAATAGAAAAAATACTCAGCCTTGATTTACAAATCTTTAGAAATTACCCAGCTAACTATCTTCCAAATGTAGGTGAGTTAGAATATCAGCTTTATTTGGCGGAAGAAGCAGGAGATAGCCAGCGAATAGCTGAACTAAAGATGCAAATTGAAGCCACGAATGAAGAATGGGAACAAAATTATGATCAAATCAATGAGGGCTGGACTAAAGTAACCGATTTAAGGAAGGTGGTTTTAGCCTTGATCGAAAAAATCACTCAAATGCCTGATTTTGGGCAATTCATTCAAGTAGAGCACGGTTGGGACTACCATTGGGGTGATTATTTTTCACTCACACCCAAAGTTCAGACACAAGACTCTCACATTATGGACGATCTACAAATAATATTGTCCGAATTGGACTGCTATGAACTTGAAGGAGAGCAATATGCCGCATTCATTGGTGGGTAGCCCCCTACTTCTTCCTTTCCGTCACAAAAATCACCAACTCCCTCAACGCCGTCCGCGACTCCGACTCCGGGAACCCCTCCAAAACCTCAAAAGCCTCCTGCCGAAACTTCAGCATGACCTGCTCGGTGTACTGAATGCCGCCGCTTTGGCGCACGAAGTCAATCACTTCTTTGACCTTTTCGGGGTTTTCGTTGTGGCGGCGCACCAGACCAATAATGTGCCTGCGGGTGCTGGCATCAGCCTGATTGAGCGCGTAGATCAGGGGCAGGGTCATCTTTTTTTCCTTGATGTCGATGCCAAGGGGTTTGCCTACGTCGTCGGTGCCAAAGTCGAAGAGGTCGTCCTTGATTTGGAAGGCGAGGCCAATTTTTTCCCCAAAAATACGCATGCGTTCGATGGCGTCATCGTCCGTGGTGGTAGAGGCAGCGCCCGCTTCGCAAGCCGATGAGATCAACGAAGCCGTTTTTTGGCGGATGATTTCGTAATAAATTTCCTCCTTGATGTCGAGGCGGCGGGCTTTTTCAATTTGCAGGAGTTCACCTTCACTCATGGCTTTGACCGCATTGGAGACGATTTCCAGCACTCGAAATTGTTGATTGCGGACAGCCAGTAGCAGGCCCTGTGACAACAGGAAGTCGCCCACCAGCACCGCAATTTTATTTTTCCACAACGCATTCACCGAAAAAAAGCTCCGGCGCTCCATTGAATCGTCCACCACATCGTCGTGTACGAGGGTGGCCGTATGCAGGAGTTCGATCAGAGAAGCCGCCACGTAGGTGGGTTCACCGATTTCACCACAGACCTTGGCTGCCAAAAACACAAACATAGGCCGCACCTGCTTGCCTTTGCGCCGCACAATGTAATAGGTGATTTTGTCCAGCAGCGGAACTGAGCTGCGCATGGATTGTTTGAAGTGTTGCTCAAACTTGGTGAGTTCCTGATCGATTGGCTTCTTGATGGTATCCAGCGACATATCCCAAAGTACGGAAGGTAAAGTACTGGGCTAAAGGTAAGCAAAAGCTGGAAGAGTGCAAGGATAATGGCGTTCATAACCATTATGGAGTAAAAAACTCTACCGAAACCTAGCATTTCCCCTCAAACCTGCCTAGTTTTGCCCCGCTAAAGAACGGAAACAAAATAAAGTTTCCGTTGTTAATTGACCGTATCGTCAAGCATCACCGACATTTGTACCATCGATGAAAGTCACCGAGTACTTCGAAAAAGCGCAGGGGCAAACCCTCATTTCTTTTGAAATTCTTCCACCGCTCAAGGGCGGTAGCATGCAGGACATCTTCAAAGGGCTGGATCCACTCATGGAATTCAAACCTCCCTTCATCGATGTGACTTATCACCGCGAAGAATTCGTCTACAAACAAAACCCAGCGGGTTTTTATGAAAAAGTCGCCATCCGCAAACGCCCTGGCACTGTAGGGATTTGTGCCGCGATCATGAACCGCTATGGGGTAGACGCCGTGCCGCACCTGCTTTGTGGGGGCTTCACCCGCGAGCAAACCGAAGACGCGCTCATTGACCTCAATTTTCTCAATGTGCAAAACGTACTCGCTTTGCGCGGCGACGCGCGGCAGTTCGACACCAAGTTTGAAGCCGAACCTGGGGGCCATGAATACTCCCTGGAGTTGGTCAAACAAATTGACGACATGAACCATGGCAAGTACCTCGATACCAACATCGAAAATGGGCAACGCACCAATTTCTGCATCGGCATTGCAGGGTACCCCGAAAAACATTTCGAGGCCCCCAATATCGAATCCGACCTGGCCTGGATCAAAGCCAAGGTAGACGCCGGAGCCAATTACATCGTCACCCAGATGTTTTTTGACAACAAGCACTACTTTGAGTACGTAGCCAATTGTCGGGCAGCGGGGATCAACATTCCCATTGTTCCGGGTTTAAAACCGATCACCAAGCAATACCAATTGAGTTCCATTCCACGGCATTTCTTCATCGACTTGCCCGAGCCATTGGTGAAAGAGTTCTCCAAGGCTGAAACGCCCGAGGCTCGGCGCCAAGTGGGCCTGGAATGGTGTGCGGCGCAGTCCAAAGAGCTCAAAGCCGCCGGAGTGCCTTGTTTACACTACTATACGATGGGCGATGCACCTACGATTCGGAAGATTGTAGAGAGTGTGTATTGAGCCAAAAAAGGAAAATAGCAGTCATTTCTAATATTTAGCCAGGAAGACACTAAGAAACAAAGTGAAAAATGCTTTGCTTAGGGGCGATAAAAAATAAGTGTTCATTTTGCTAAAGGATTAGATAAGTAAACGGTTCACTTCAAGTGCCTTATCTAATCCTTTGGCTCAGGAAAAATGAACACTTATTTTGCCCCACAGCTAGGCGTCTTCTTTATTTTAGGACCAGTTCATTCATAGATTACTGCTCCTCACCGTCAAACCAATAAATCCAAGATTCGTATGAGACCACTTCTCGTCCTCCTATGTTTTTTTACCCTTCTTCAGGTATCGCAAGCGCAGCTACAATCTCCCGACCAGTTTTTACCCCACAAATGGGGTGAACATTTCACCCCCCATGAAATGCAGGTCAGCTATTACCAGCACGTAGCGGCCAATAGCAAAAACATCATCCTGCAGCCCTACGGCTATACCAATCAAAAACGCCCGCTGCAATTGGCATTCATTTCTACCGAAGCCAATTTGGCCAAACTGGAAGCCATCCGCCAAAACAACCTGCGCCGGGCAGGTTTGCTGGAAGGCAATACCGATTCCAGTCTGGACAACCTCAGCATCGTCTGGTTGAGCTACTCCGTACATGGCAACGAAGCCGCCGGGGCCGAAAGTTGCCTCAAAGTGGTGTACGAACTGGTCAATCCCCAAAACCGCACAACCAAAGATTGGCTCAACAATACCCTGATCATCATTGATCCCTGCATCAACCCGGATGGCAACTCGCGTTACACCCACTGGTACCGCAACGTAGTGGGCACTTCCCCCAACGTAAGTCCCAACGCACGGGAGCACCAAGAGCCCTGGCCAGGTGGCCGGGTCAACCACTACAACTTTGACCTCAACCGCGACTGGGCTTGGCAAACCCAAACAGAAACCCGCCAACGCCTCGTCAAATACAACGAGTGGATGCCTCAGGTACACGTCGACGTACACGAGCAAGGCCCCAACAGCCCATACTACTTTGCGCCAGCAGCCCAGCCTTACCACCGCTACATCACCCAGTGGCAGCGCGATTTTCAGGTGCAAATTGGCAAAAACAACGCCAAATACTTCGACCAGGAAGGCTGGTTGTACTTCACCAAAGAAGTGTTCGACCTACTCTACCCCAGCTACGGCGATACTTACCCAATGTACAATGGCGCCATTGGGATGACTTATGAGCAAGGGGGCATTGGGGCTGGTCTGGCCATGACTTTGCGCAACGGTGACACGCTAACATTGAAGGATCGGGTGATGCACCATTACACCGCTTCTCTGGCCACGATTGAAACGGCTTCAAAAAATGCAGCTCAATTGAATAAAAATTTTGCCGACTTCTTCCAACGTTCCCGTACCAATCCTCCGGGGCAGTACAAAAGTTTTGTGATCAAAGGGACCAACGCCAAGGAGCGCATCAAAACCTTCTGCGAGTTGCTCGACCGCAACCATGTCAAATATGGCAAGGCGGGCAAAACCAGCAGCTTGAATGCCTACGATTACCAGACTGGCAAAAACATTACACTGAAGGTAGAACCCAATGACCTCGTGGTAAGTGCTTACCAAACCAGGGGCGCCATGGCCCAAATCCTGCTGGAGCCAGCCGCTGAATTGGTCGACTCTTTAACCTACGACATCACCGCCTGGGCGCTGCCTTATGCCCACGGCCTGGAAGCTTATGCCAGCACCCAACGCCTGGATCCCGATGGCAATTATACTTTTACAACGAACACCATTCCCGCCAACGCAAAACCTTACGCCTACCTGGCCTCCTGGCGCAGTAGCACCAATGTCAAGTTTTTGGCAGCGATTTTGAAAAAAGGGGTGAAGGTGCGTTATGCTCAGTCGCCTTTTAGTGTGGAAGGCAAAAGTTACGGACGGGGCACACTGGTGATTTCGGAAGGAGACAACCGCAAAATGTCGCCCGCCTACCGCCAGATTGTGGAAGCAGCAGCTCGCCAGTTCGACCAAGAATTGAGCACCGTAAGTACGGGTTTTGCCGATAGCGGCAGCGACTTTGGTTCCAGCAACTACACATTCATCCAACGCCCCGAAGTGGCCATTTTGAGCGGAGATCAAACCTCCAACAATGAATTTGGCCAGGTCTGGTATTACTTTGACCAGGAGTTGCAGTATCCACATACCGTTCTGGACGCCAATCGCCTCGACCGCCTCGACTTAAGTGCCTACAATACCCTGATCATGCCCGAAGGCCGTTACCGTTTGACGGATGCGGTTTTGGAAAAAATCAGTACCTGGGTCAGCGCGGGTGGCCGTTTGATTGCCATTGGAGATGCCCTGGGCAGTTTGCAAGAGCGCAAAGGTTTTGCTCTCACCCGTTTTGCCAATGAGGACGACAAGAAAAAAGCCGAACGCGCCGCGGACGAAGCCACCCTGGCCGCACGTTTCTTGGATCACGCTGGCGAAGAACGCCGCTCCCAAAGCAGCAACATCCCGGGCGCGATTTTCAAGGTGAAAATTGACAATACTCATCCGCTGGGCTTTGGCTTATCCGATACTTATTTTTCCCTCAAAACCAATGATCTCGCTTATCAACCGCTCAAAGGGGCAGCCAACGTGGGTACCATGGGTGGCCAATTGATGGTTTCTGGATTTGCGGGTGCAAAAGCGAAGGAAAAACAAAAGAATACCGTGGTGTTTGCACAGGAGCAAAAGGGTGCAGGTGCTGTGGTGTACTTGGTGGACAACCCGCTGTTTCGGGCTTTCTGGGAGAATGGAAAGCTGGTGATGGGGAACGCGGTGTTTATGCGGTAAACGGAGCGCATACCTCTAAGGTGATTCTTCAGTGTCTTAGGTTTCTTAGGTGGTGAAAAAAAACTACTCTTTCACCACCTAAGAAACCTAAGACACTAAAGGGACACCTTAGGGTATCTAGTGCAAAAACACCTTCTCCGTTCCCATCCAATTCCCCGCCGCCAACTGCACGATGTAAATCCCCGGCAAGATATTTTCTTTTAACCTCAGCGCACTTTGCTGCGCGCCCGCCATCTGCAAGCCCAGGCTTTGCTCCTGCAACACTTGCCCGGTTATCCCCACAATGCGCAGTTGCACACTACCACTTTCCGGCAACTCATATTGCAAACGTAATTCCCGCGGCCCAGTGCTAACTTTAAGCATAAGTCGCCGCGTTTGGACGGCGTTGGTGCCTGTACTCACCGAACATTGTAGCCCCAACCCCGGCAGTCGATTGAATTTCCGGCCCATCACATTGTCCACCTCTGCCCCATCGATACACAACCAACTTTCCAGCACGGTGGCATAAATCTGTCGGAAATCGGTAGAAAACTTTAGGTTGCCATCGCGATCCAGGTCTTTTAGGTTGGGATTTTGACCCACAAAACCATTGCCGTTTAACCCAGGGCCAAACAACATCAAAGGTGACGCAGCGCCGTGATCGGTACCTTGTGAGGCGTTCTGCTCGGGGCGGCGACCAAATTCAGAAATGCTCATCGATAGTACTTTATCCGCCCAGCCTCCGGCTTGTAAGTCCTGGTAAAAAAGACTCACCGATTGCGCAATGTTTTCTAGTAAGGCTGGATGATTCTGGTTTTGATCGGCGTGGTTGTCAAATCCATCCAGGGTAACCATGTACAAACGGGTACCCAAACCTCCCTTAATCAAACGAGCCACCAGGGCCAGTTGTGCCCCCAGATTAGCGGGGTATTGCACGGTATTTTTCCCTGCTTTGTAAGCTGTTTCAATTCCTTGAGCATAGGTGAAGGTCGCATTGGTAAGGGTACGCAGGTAGCTCAACTGTTCGCCGTAATAACATTCTGGCACGTCGGTGGGGTCGTACAAGCGGCCATTTTGGGCAATTCTGGCCAACTCCTCCGGGTCGTTCACCACTACCGCCATGTTGTCATTTTTGGTATTGGTAAAGGCTAGGTTGCCCGCGCCACCAATTTGTATGGCCGGGGGCATTTTGGGCGGCTTGGTCAGGTAATCCGGGTTGACATCTTCCAGCCAACGGCCCAACCAGCCGCTGGTTTCCAGGACTTGTGTGTCACTGCTTGTCGCCCAAATATCGGAAGAGCGGAAATGCGAGAGGTTTTGTTCAGGATACCCCACGCTGTGCACTACTTTCATATCTCCATCTTTCCACATTTTTTCCAGTGCACCCATGCGGCTTTGAATGCCAAAGGAGGGATTGAGGTTGATGATCTGGTTGTTGGGAATGGCGATTCCGGGGCGCAGGGTTTTGTAGGTGCTGTAATCAAACACCGGAATGATCGTATTGAGGCCATCATTTCCACCTTTCAAACGGATGAGCACCAAAATGCGGTCGCCTTCCATCGAACTGATCAGGGCGGCCAGTTTGGAACTGGCCAGGGCCGTAATCGGACTGCCACCCAGCAAGATAGAGCCAGCGCCACTCAGTCCCAACATACGCAGGAAGGTGCGGCGGTTCCAGGCTTCGTGAGAAAGGGCATGCGCCTGCGGGTCGTTCAGCGAAATGCCTTTTTTATGATTGAACATGTGAATTCGTTTTTTAGAGATTTAAACAAACGCTTAGGTCAATTGAAACTCGGGCAAACGCGAAATGTGCTGGATCAACAAGGCGACTTGTGCTGGTACGTATTCCCATTCCAGATTCCAGGAACCGCTGGTATAATAAGTCTCGGGTACTTCCCATTTGAAGGTTTTGATAGCCGATTCGTAATCGGCTTCGCGGAACAACCCTCGGGGCAGCCAAAAATCTACAATGGCCCGGGCGGTGATTATCGGATCGTTGTGTTTGGGGCTGAGCGCTTTGGCCAGTTCACGATAAGTTTCAGGCTCGGCATTGTACAAGCCGTACAAACCAAAATCCATTGAGGCCCAGCGCCCAGTCAGGGTTGCACTTGATAACCAGGTGCGGTTGCCCGGCCAGCCCGCTACATCGACGGGTTGGAAAATTTGTTGTCCCAATTCCCCTGCCAGATACACCACTCCCAGCGTGGTTTCTTGTACCTCAAAAGCGAAGCCGCCTTGCCGGAAAAAGCTAACCATCATATCGATGGGGCTTTTGATGATGGTGCCAATGACTTCCTCGTCAAAAAAATGTTCACTTTTGAGGAGTTGGCGGAAGACCGAGGAGATTTGGAAGTTGTTGTCCCGGAAGGTTTTGGCCAAGCCTGCCACAATGGTCTCATCAGCCTCAGGATGTACAAAATGGCGGTAAATTTTGCGGCAAATGTAGGTCGAAATTTGTACCGCCCGCTCCTGAAAGAGTAGGTCGTGGAGCGTGTCGTAATTGAAAGCGGCCGTTTTGCCAAAAATGGTTTTGTTGCCCGGATCAAAGCCCAGGTTGGTGAATCCAATTGGGGCACAAATGGCGGTAAAGCCATTCCAGCCAGTCAGCGCCCGGGCACTTTCCACAATGTCTTGCTGGGTATAGCCATTGTCGCGCCCCAGGGTAAACAATTCGTACAACTCGCGGGCGTAGTTTTCATTGGGGGCAAAGCGGTTGTTTTGTACCCCGTTTAAATAAATCAGCATCGCAGGCGTAGTGCCAATGGCTTTGACAAAAGCCTTAAAGTCACCCAGGCAAAATTGCTGCAAAATTTTGTGGTAAGCATACAAGTAGGAAGGGCACGCATAAATTTCAGCCTGTGTGACAAAGTGGTTGTGCCAAAACAGCGCCAATTTTTCCCGAAACCCATTTTTGTACATGTCACGCATCCAGCGGGTAGTCCATTCGATGTACTGCGGGCCAATTTGTTGGTCGAAGTTTTGGTAATCGCTGTATTGCATATTCGCCCAGGTTGGTGCTGGAGGTAGGGCAAGGTTGAAGGCGCCGCTGATCAGTTCATCCACCAATTCAGCGGGTTTGCGCTTGAGCGCTGCTTCGATTTCAGTGGGCTTGGCCCCAAAACCCATGCGGCGAAACAGGTGCTGCGCCCGATGGCGATCCCAGGGTTTGGACGCGCTGGGAGTATAAACACTCAGGGTTCCCACGGCACAATTGACAAGGGTATTCATAGGCAATAGGTTGGTACTTAAGGTAAACTAATAAGTATCGTGGTGTATTTTACGGGAAAAACTTTTGTTGAGCTAAAAAATCAGACGAGTTTACCGTAGGGAATGTTACAAAGACCATTTTATTTCTATGAATACTTAAAAGGCTAAAAAGGCTATCCCATGTAATAGAAAATGAGATAGCCCTTTTTTTATCTGTTTTTCTTTGCCTCCTTAGCCGCTTTCTCCTTCGCCTTCATCTCCATTGCCTTCACTTTTTCGGCTTCTCTTTTGGCATCTTCCTTTTCATCGGCGGCATCCCTTTTAGCGTTGTCTTTTTCCTTGGCTGCTATAGCTTTGGCTTTGGCCGCTTCTTTTTTCGCTTTTTCTTTGGCTTTCACCGCTTCTTTCTTCGCTTTCTCTTTTTCTTTAGCAGTTAGCGCTTTGTTTTTTGAGGCTTCTTTCGCTGCGTCTGCTTTGACTTTCGCCGCTTCTTTGGCCGCATCAGCTTTAGCCTTTGCTGCATCCTCTTTTTCTTCGGCAGCTAACCTCGCTGCGTCCTCCTTTTCTTTAGCAGCGTCCTTTTTGGCGTCAGCGGTGGCCTTGGATGCTTCTTTTTTCTCTTTTTCGCTCATTCCGCTTTGCGCTTGTGCCTGGAATTGAAAGGCAACAAAACAAAGCACCAAAAGCAATAGTAACTTTTTCATCGCAAGATGTTTTACGGTTATTAGGATGGGTAACTTGTGTATGGATTACTGGCCAACTCCTGAATTGAAGTGACGGCCACAGCGTTTCATACACAAGTCAAATGACGAGTGAAATATAGAAATAATTATCAAATAATCTATTGTTGCGGATAGCTTTCCGAAACTTGTTTGGCAAATGCCAGGAGTTCCGCTTCTTGGAGTTTTCCGGCCATAAACTGCAAACCTACGGGCAGGCCCGATTCATGGGTACCTACGGGCAGGGCAATACCAGGAATACCTACCATATTGGCTTGTACCGTAAAAATATCCGCCAGATACATCGCCACGGGATCTTCCAGGGATTCTCCCAAGTTCCAGGCTGGAGTTGGTGCAGCAGGCATCAACAAAAAGTCATATTCCGCAAAAATGGCGTCGGTTTGTTCGGTAATCAGGCGGCGAACTTTCTGCGCCTTGGTGTAATAGGCATCGTAATAGCCCGAGCTCAACACAAAAGCGCCCAGCATAATCCGGCGTTTGACCTCTTGGCCAAAACCTTCTGAACGCGATTTTTTGTACGTTTCTTCCAAGTTTTTGGCATTGGGGCTACGGTAGCCAAAGCGGATGCCGTCGTAACGAGATAGGTTGGAAGAGGCTTCAGCGGTAGTCAAGACGTAATAAGCGGGAATGATGTAATCGAGGTAGTCAAAAGGTACACTTTCGACAGTATGCCCCTGGGCTTTCAGCCAATCGATCATGCGCAGGCATTGGGCCTGGATACCCGAATCCAGCTTCGGGTGGTGTACCGCTGTATCAAAATAGGCCACTTTAACCGGGCCTTTGGCATTCAGTAGTTGACTATAAGCAGGAACCGGGCTTTGGCTACTGGTTCCATCGAACTCATCCTGACCTGCGATGATTTCCAGGGTCAGGGCGATATCGTCCACGTTGTGAGCAAGGATACCGATTTGATCAAAGGAAGAGCCGTAGGCCAGGAGTCCATGGCGAGAAATCCGGCCATAAGTAGGCTTCATACCAATGACCCCACAGAGCGCAGCGGGTTGGCGAACAGAACCTCCCGTATCGGAACCCAAGGCTAAAAGGCAGGTATCGGCTTGTACCGAAACCGCCGAGCCACCCGATGATCCACCAGGTACTTTGGTTGGATCGGCAGCATTGCGCACCGGGCCGTAATAAGAGGTTTCATTGGTGGAACCCATCGCGAACTCGTCGCAGTTGGTGCGCCCAATGATGATGGCATCTTCTGCAAGGAGGCGTTCGACGGCAGTGGCGGAAAACAGGGATTGGAACCCACTCAAGATTTTGGAACCCGCTGTAACAGTATGGCCTTGGTAACAAATCACGTCTTTGATGGACACAATTGCGCCGAACAGCCGGCCTAGTTGCGCCGGATTGTCGCGGTATTTTTGTTCCAATTGCCGGGCTTTTTCCAGGGCTTCTTCTTCAAATACTTCTACGTAAATGTTAAGTGCTCTGTTTTCCTCAATTTTATACAGGTAATACTCTACCAGATCTACCAGGGTAGTGGCTCCGCTCTGGAGGGCGTCTTGAACTTGGGTAAGCGTTGAAAAGCGCGGCATGTTGCTGTCAAAAGTTGGTTTCGGGAGGCAAAAGTACCCGTTTTTTGGGGAATTTGGAAGGAAAGTTGCAGAAGGGTGGAGAGGAGTTGCTTTGGATATCCAAACTTCATTATTTGGTGTCTTAACAGCTAAGGTGTTTCTTAAGTGTCTTAGGTTTCTTAGGTGGTGAAAAAACTGCCCAGCAGAGTATCATTTTCCCACCAACCATACGCAGAAAATCTTTGCTTATTTTGATCAGGCGTACAATCGGCTATAGACCCACTGTATTGAAAATCAGCCACCGCGTTTTGCCCACAAAATCGAATACAACGCCTGCGGCTTCCCTTGATTGATAAGGTTGTACAGCACCATTCGAGTGCTCAAATTGAGCGTGATCGCCATATTGCGCGAAGCATCTTCGAGGTATACCGCAGCTTGGTCCCGGCGGACTTCTTTAAACGTGAAGCTAGCCTTGCCCAAGAGGTCGGTCTCCTTCCATTCGCCACTCGACTGCTTCACAAAAGCACCTTTGGCACCGCCACTGCCATAATATTCCAGCATCGTAACATTGGCGGCAGTCGCCAAATTATTGGCTTGCACCTGCCGGACACGCAGGTAACGCGCCGCCGCAGGGCGCTTGCCCCGGTCGATCAAACATTCCTGGCAGTAGGTCGAATCCAGCAGCATTTTTATTTCATCCTTGTGGAAGGGATAGTCGTAAACCACGGGAAAGGCTTTGCTTTGTTGCATCAATAAGGAGGGCAAGGTGCCCATGTCTACCCGGCAGTTTTTCATCATGCAAGCCTTGGTCTCTTCCCCGGTATGTTCCAGCCCCAAGGCGTGCCCCAACTCATGCGACCAGCCCGCCAAAGTTGTAGCCAAGGTATTTGGTCGATTGAGGTAGGTGTTGTATACATCCCCCCAAAAAGATTGGGGCATCCTGACCATACCCGGGGTACCAAACGCGGGCCCGCCCAAACCACCTTCCACCACCGTGAACAGGATATTTTTATTCCCCTCGTAATCCTTGTTCAGTGCTTTTTTACCCAGTTCAAGGGCAATGTCCAAGGACGAAGCTGCGGGCGCATCCGCATTGGTGCGAATGACGGCGACCTCGGGCTCATACTCAAAAGTGACCCCAATTTGTTGCAAAAAGTGCAATTGCATCATGGCCAAAATGCTGGCAATGGCGGCTTTGGCACCAGGCTTTTCCTGCTGGCCACTGGGCACAATGTAGACCCCCCGAACTTTTAATCGACCCGAAGGTGGATTTGCTGTAGTGGTTGCGGTCATCGCCGCTGGCGACATATAAAGCCATTGGCCACCCCACCAGCCGGGTTGAGATTCCCCCAATTCTACTATCCCGGTTTCGTTGCGTAGGTAAGTGCCCCGCCACTTGTTTTTGATGCGGTAAAAAGCTTCGTCGGTTTCTTCAATCAGCCACCTGGCGCTCTCCCAACCGGGTTGGATGGTGCCAATGCTGGGAGTTTGGGCATTGGTTTCCGCGTGCAGGTACCCGCCAGTGGGGAGGTGTTTGATGCGCACCTCGGCACTATTGGCTATTTTTTCGATTGCCCAGATGGGCTTGCTCTGGGTGCTTAGACTTGGCTTGCCGTTGACCATCTGCAGCGAGCCTTTTTGGTACCGATTGTACAACTCGATGGGCTTTTGGGCAGGGAGAGACAGGTGCATAAAAAAGAGACTGCTGAAAAAGAGCCACTGGGCCGGATTTTGGGTGTTGGGCTTGAAGTGGAGCGGTAGACAAAGTGTTTTAAGGTGTTGAAACATTGCTCGATGGTTTTTGCTTTTCAGGGGTTAAAATAAGCTGCTTATTTGCGAATCCAAAATGAAAACATTTGGGAAACGCAGTATTTTGTAGCTTTTCATCAATCAATCCTTTCAAATATGTTTAAATCCTGGAATTTCACGCTCACCCTGCTCGCTTTTTGCAGCCTATTGTGGATAAGCTCCTGCGGCAACTCGACCGATTCCAACACCAACGATGAAGCAACGACCGAGGCTACCGAAAGCGACACGCCAGTAGGTTCTGAGGCTTAATTTGATCCAATCAGCCAAAACCACCATTTTTACCCCCGTTCTGGCTGATTGGGTAGCAAAAACCACCTTTCCTTGTACCTCAGTTCAGCCTCCCCTGTTGCCCCCAAAATAGAACAAACCGCCTCTAGCTTCCCCAAGCACTCGGTTTCTTTCCACCCTCTACATCAACCACCCGCCCGCCAAAACGTTATTAATGCATGCACAATCGATTAGATCTAAGTTTACTCCGCGTTGGGGCGCCGCTGCCCGATTGGTCGCTGGAAAAGATTTTTGAGGAAGAGCCCCCTCAGAAGGAAGCATTTTTGGGTAAGCCCCTGCTGATCTTGTTCTTCAGCCTCGGTTGTCCGGGTTGTTTGGGGCGGGCCATTCCCTACGCCAATCGGATGGTGTACGAATTGGGCGATCAAATTCAGGTATTGGGCATCCACACCAATTTTGAGTCCCTGGATGTTTCTACTGAAAAATTCGCCAAAGCGCGGAAGGAATTCGCGATCCGTTTCCCTTTTTTCAAAGACAAAAACTACGACACCACGTTTTTGAATTACGGTGCCGGAGGAACCCCGCACTGGATTTTAGTGGACAAGGACAGTACAGTGGTGTATTCCATTTTTGGTTCAGATCCCAACAATGCCTTGCTTCGTCTGGAGCTCAAAATGCGGGAACTCGGGCAGATTTCGTTTGCAGAATAGCAGTATAAAAACCAAATTAGTATGCTCAATTGGCTGAATGTCTTAAGATTTGCCAACAATGGCAACCCCGCGCCGGATCAGCGCGTCGAAAAAAGTGAAGCAGAATGGAAAAACCTGCTGAGCGAGGAAGCCTTTCGGATTACCCGGCTAAAAGGAACCGAACGCGCCTTCAGTTCTGAAATGTGCAGCCTGTTCGAGCCCGGGGTTTATGCTTGTGTGTGCTGCGACAGCTTGCTGTTTGATTCGGCTGAAAAGTACGAAAGTGGCACGGGTTGGCCTTCTTTCACCCAAGCGATTCGGGAAAATGCGATCAGCTACCACAAAGACCGTGGATTTGGCATGTACCGCATCGAAACGCTTTGTAATACCTGCGATGCCCATCTGGGGCACGTTTTTCAGGATGGCCCACAGCCAAGTGGGCTGCGGTACTGCATCAATGCGCTTGCCTTGAAAAAAGTGGAGGGTAAATGATTCTTCCGGCTTAAGGGTGCTTTTCAGCAGAGCCGTCTTCAATGGACAGCAGTAAGCGCAGCAATCTTATGATCATGAGCCATAAAAAAACACGAAGCATTTTTTGGGGCCTGTTTGCGCTCAGTAGTCTATGGTTCGGATACAAGTTGGAAACGAGCGATTCGCGCCCCAACATCATCTTCATCATGGCCGACGACCTGGGTTACTCAGACATCGGCTGCTACGGCGGCGAAGCCAAAACCCCCAACCTCGACAAACTGGCTGCCAATGGCCTCAAGCTGCGCAATTTTTACAATGCCGGGCGCTGCTGCCCCACCCGAACGGCGCTCCTGACCGGGCAATATCCCCATTCAGCAGGAATGGGCAATATGGTGTCGTTTGATGACCAAAAAATAAGTCCTGGGCCGTATCAGGGCTTTTTAGACCCCAACACCCCCACCATCGCCGAGCACCTCCGCCAGGCGGGGTACAGTACCTACATGACGGGCAAGTGGCACGTCGGTGAGCGCCCGGAGCACTGGCCGCTGAAACGGGGTTTTGACAAATATTTCGGCCTCATTTCCGGAGCGTCGAGTTTTTTTGAAGTTTTGCCCGAGAAGCGCAAGCGCTACATGGTTTTGCAGGATCAGGAATACGTGCTCCCGAAGGAGGGTTACTACGCCACGGATGCGTTTACGGACAAAGCCATTGAGTTCATCCAGGGGCAGGCACCGCAGTCGAAGCCTTTCTTTTTGTACCTGGCCTATACCGCGCCCCACTTTCCGCTGCATGCTTACGAGAGCGACATTGCCAAATACGAAGCCCTCTACCTGCAAGGTTGGGACGTACTGCGGCAACAACGTTTTGCCAAAATGCAAGCACTCGGGCTATTGGACAAACGCTACCAACTCAGCCCCCGGCCTGCTGACATTCCTGACTGGAACAGCATCAGCGACAAAAAGAACTGGGCCAGAAAAATGGCCGTGTACGCCGCCATGATCGACCGCATGGATCAAAACATTGGCAAACTGATCCAGACCCTGGAAGCCCGACAGGAGTTGGACAATACCCTGATTGTATTTTTGTCGGACAATGGCGGCACCTCTGAGAATGTCGACGATCGAAAACTGGGCGAACCTGGCAAAAGGATAGGCGAGCGCGGCTCTTACGGCACCTACGATGCCCCCTGGGCCAATGTGTCCAATACCCCCTTCAAACTGTACAAGAGTTACATGCACGAAGGTGGCATCATCAGCCCCTTCATTATGCATTGGCCAGCCAAAATCAAGCCCCGGACTGGCTATCAGAACACCCCCGGCCACGTAATTGACCTGCTGCCCACTAGCCTGGAACTGGCGCAGGTTCCCATCCCCAAAGAGCTGCCTGGCCAAAGTCTGAGCCATTTTTGGAAGGCCAAAAAGCCCAAAACCCGCTCCTTGTTTTGGGAGCACATCGGTAACAAAGCCCTCCGTCATGGCCACTGGAAGCTGGTCAAAGAGCACGGCGATGAGGACTGGGAACTCTACGACCTGAGCGCCGACCCCAGCGAAAGTGTAAACTTGGCGCCACAAGCCAGTGAAAAAGTGGAAGTACTGAAGGCGGAGTACGAGGTTTGGGCGAAACAAGTGGGGGTACGGGAAATTCCGGTAAAAAAATGAGCATGCACAACTATCGGTTTACTTCTACAATTTGGCAACTCCTGGTCTTGGTAGGGATGATTTGTCCTACCTACGCCCAAATCCGCCCTGCACCCCTGGATTTGCGCTGTGACCTGCTGCGCCATACCGATCAGGTGCGGCAAAACGGACTGCCCGTAACCGTCTCCCTCGAAACGGCTAGCCAACGAGCGGAAACTTACCAATTTGCCCGCATTTTTAGCCCCCAGCCCCAATTCAACTGGGCACTCGACACCGCCATCCGCCGAGCCAGCGCCTACCGGATTTTAGTAGCTTCTTCCCTTCAATTGCTCCAACAAAATCAGGCAGATTATTGGGATTCAAAAAAAGTAAAATCCGGCCAACAGCAGGCCACTTATGCGGGCAAGGCACTGATTCCAGGCAAGGTTTATCATTGGAAAGTACAGGTTTGGGATCAAAAAAATCAAGTCAGCTCCTTTTCGGTGCCCACTGCGTTTTATTACAGTCCTCCCGATCCAGCGGAAGTTTTTTCCCATCAGCCCCTCGCGGCGGAAATCCAAAAGCCCGTGGCGCTGGTCAAAAGAGCAGCTGGAAGTTATTTCCTCGATTTTGGCAAAGACGCCCTGGCGCAATTGCAACTAAAACTGAGCAGTGAAAAAACCGACACGGTCTGGATCGAAGTGGGGGAATTGCTGCAAGCACCGCAGGTGGTACACAAAAATCCCGGGCGCAACATCCGCTACCTCAGACTCCCCCTGCTGGTGCAAAAAGGCACATTCGATTACCGCATCACCTGGCCTCCAAATCCCCGGCGCGACAGCCGCAATCCTGTGCAAATGCCCAGTTACATTGGCGAAGTGTACCCTTTTCGGTATGTGTCCATTGAAAATTTTGCGGGTGAACTCAGCCTGGAATCGGTGCAGCGCAAGATCGTTTTTTATCCTTTTGATGAAAATGCGGCTTCCTTCCATTCCAGCGACACCATCCTGAATCAGGTCTGGGACTTGTGCAAATATTCTATCAAAGCCACCAGTTTTACGGGCTACTACGTGGATGGCGACCGTGAAAGAATCCCCTACGAAGCCGACGCGCTCATCAACCAGCTCTCCCATTACGCCGTGGATGCCGAATACAGCATGGCTCGCCGGAGTTTAGATTACCTGATTTTTCATCCCACCTGGCCCACCGAATGGAGCTTGCAAAACATCCTGATTGCCTGGTACGATTACCTCTACACGGGTGATGTAGGCGCCATCCAAAAGTACTACCCCGACCTGCAACACAAAACCCTCCAGGCTTTGGCTGGCCTCAATGGCCTCATCAGTACCCGCACCAATTTGCAAAGCGATGCCTTTTTACAATCCATTCACATCACCAAAACTTTTGACGGTCGCCGCGGTTTGCACGACAATGTGGACTGGCCCCAAACGGGTAATTACATCGGGCCAGAAAAAGAGCACCCGGGAGAAACCGATGGCTTTGTGTACAATCCTTACAACGCCGTAGTCAACGCCTATTACTACCACAGTTTGTTGTTGATGGAAAAAATGGCGCGCCTGCTGCAAAAACCAACGGATGCCCAACAGTACCAAAGCAAAGCGCAACAGGTTTATCAGGCTTTTCAAATGACCTTCCGCGACCCTGCCACAGGGTTGATCAAAGATGGCGATAGCACCAGCCATAGCTCCCTGCACGCCAATATGTATGCTTTGGCTTTTGGCCTGGTACCGGCTGCCGATCAGGAAAAAGTACTGCAGTTCATCAAGAGTCGGCGCATGGCTTGTAGCGTGTATGGCGCCCAGTTTTTGATGGATGCTTTATACGAGGGTGCTTATGGCGATTATGCGCTGGAATTGCTCACTGCGACCACCCAACGGAGCTGGTACAACATGATCCGCAGTGGCTCGACCATCTCCATGGAAGCCTGGGACATGGTGTACAAACCCAACCTCGACTTGAACCACGCTTGGGGTGCAACCCCCGCCAACACCATTGTGCGCAAACTCATGGGCGTAGCGCCACTGAGCCCTGGTTTTGATACCTTTCAAATCAAGCCGCAGCTGGGTAGACTCACTTTTGCTCGATTAAAAACGCCTACGATCAAAGGGCTGGTGTCGGTAGTTTATGAAAAAAAAGCGAAGCAAAACCTGCTGGAGGTCATCATCCCAGGCGGTACGGTGGCCATGGTTTACATGCCCCATGATCCGCAGCACCCAGCGTTGTTTGTGGATGGTAAAAAAGTGGCTGTTGCCCCACAAAATGGATTTTTTATCCTCAAAAATGTACAGTCAGGGCAGCACGTTTTCAGAACCCAATAACTAAGGAATGGTTGCAAAATAACCCCTAAGTACCAGCCGCCAAGCCACTAATCCTGATAATTTTGTACTCAAACCTGCAACATGTTGCGAATCCTGCTCTGTCTTTATTGGTTCATCCAGCTTGATTTGACCTTTGCTCAAGTCAACTCGAACGCAACGCCACCAAAGGATCGGGCCGATAATTGGATCGAAGCAGGCCAGGCCTTTTTGCAAAAGCGCGATTACGTCAATGCCTTAAAAAGTTTTGACCGGGCCAAACCCCTACTGGAACACCAAAACGACGAATACCGCCTGGGGCGTTTGCTCAAACAAATTGGCGACCTGTACTCCGCCCGCACCTACTTTCGCCAATCCGCCGAGCATTACCGCGATGCCATTACCTTGCTGCGCAAAACCGGGCAACAAGAACTGGTGGGGGATTGCCTCGAAAGTTTGGCCAACATCAACTTCAATTTTGGCTATTCTGCCCAAGCCATTGCGAATTATACCCGGGCACTCAGCGTAAAAGATCGGCTCAATGATACCAAGGGTAGGCTGCAATGCCACCTGATGTTGTCGAAGTTGTATTTTTCAGATAAAAACTACGAGTTGGCGCTTTCGCATAATCGTGAAGCGCAACAACTCGCGGGGAAGGATTGGGCCGCTGAAACTAGCACCGCCATTCAGGATGTGGTGATTTTGACTTTTTTGGGTAATATTGGGGAAGCCGAGCAGGCCTTAAAAAACGCTGAAGCTTTGGTAGCCAAACAAAACAACCCCAGCAGTTCCATCAAATTGCTGTCGGCAATGGCCAATCTTTGTTTGGCTAAAAAAGACAAAACCTGCGCCAAAGGCTATGTAGATTCTGCTAAAGTCTTGCTGCGAGGCTCCCAAAACCCGGAACTCGCCGTGGATGCCTTGAGCCAAATGGCCGAGATCCATAAAAACAACGGGGATTATGCCGCTGCCTTCGACGCCATTGTCTGGATGGATCGCTACAAAGATGTGTTCCGTACCGAAAACGTTGAACGCATCAGCGCTGAAATCCGTGAAGCGGCAGGAGCAGCCCTGCGGGAGAAGGAGATTGAATCCTTGAACCTGAGCAACCGCCTGAAAGAAAGTCAGTTGAGCAAAGAAAAACAGGCCCGTTTGGCCCTTTTGCGTGAAAGCATCTTGATGGACTCTTCCTTGGCTTCGCAAAAGCGGCTCTTTGCCGTGCTCGAAAACCAGTCGCAGCTCCGCGAAATCCAACTCAACAAAGAAAAGGAACTCAGCCAATCGCTCAGTAGAGAGAATACCTTGAAGCAAAAATTGCTCAACGATGAACGCCGCAACCGCAACTTCCTCTTCCTGGGGCTCAGTGCGATGTTCCTGCTGGGCGGGGTCATTTACCTGCAATACCGCAAGCAGCACAAGAACAACTCCATCATCCAAAAGCAGTCGGAGGAATTGGCGGTATTGAACCGCGAAATCCACCACCGGGTAAAAAACAACCTGCAAGTCATTTCCAGCATGCTGGATTTGCAGTCGCAATCCGTACAAGACAGCAGCGCCAAAGGAGTCATCAAAGAGGCAATTTTGCGGGTGCAGGCGATGGCTTTTATCCACCAAAACCTGTATCAAGACGAAGCGGTGAACAGCGTCAATATGAACGAGTACATCCAGATTCTC
This sequence comes from Haliscomenobacter sp., assembly GCF_041740695.1. Classification (GTDB taxonomy): domain Bacteria; phylum Bacteroidota; class Bacteroidia; order Chitinophagales; family Saprospiraceae; genus Haliscomenobacter. The sequence goes on from NZ_JBGSLK010000139.1 coordinate 137,428, forward strand.
TCCGATCACTTGTTCAAAACCTACAACATCAATGCGGATAAAATCCAGTTGCACACCCAAATCGAATCACTCAAACTGCACACCGACACCGCCATCCCTCTGGGCATGATCCTGAACGAGTTGATCAGCAATGCCTTGAAATACGCGTTTAAAAATCGGGAGCAGGGCAGTATTTGGGTGGTTTTGAAAAAAAACAACCAGGAATTGTTGTTGCAGGTCAAAGACGATGGCGTAGGGATACCCCCCGATTTTGACCCCGAAAACACCAACTCTTTCGGCTACGAGGTCATCCAGGCCATGGCCCAAAAACTCCGTGCCCGCCTGAACATCAACGGTAGTCCAGGCACCGATGTACAATTGCTGATCACCAAGTTCAAAACCACCACTTAAGCCATGACCGCCATCAAAGTCCTGATCGTTGAAGATGAACCCTTGATTGCCCGCAACATTGCGATGTACCTGCGCAACAACAATTTTGAGGTATCGGGCATCGCCTACGACCCCGAAGAGGCGCTGTTTCAACTGCGTCGGCAGCCGCCAGATTTTGCCATCCTCGACATCAATCTGGAGAGTGAACGCGACGGCATTCAATTGGCGGAACACATCAATAAAAATTTGTTCATCCCCTTCGTATTCCTCACCTCCTACTCGGATAAGGAGACCCTGGAACGCGCCAAAAAGACCAATCCCTCGGGTTTCATCGTCAAACCTTTTAATGAACAAACCCTTTATGCTACCATAGAAATTGCCCTGGCCAATCATGCCACCCAGGCCAATCGCCACGTACCCAAACTGATGCTCGACAAACTCAATGGGCACCTCCTGGCCCCCTTGACCGAACGTGAGTTTGACGTGGTTCGCCTACTTTATGCGGGCAAAACCAACCAACAAATCGCCGATGACTTGTACATCGCCATGAATACCTTGAAAAAACACATCAACAATGCTTATTTTAAACTGGATGTGAATAGCCGGACGACGGCGGTGGCCTTGTTGCGGGATTTGATGGTGCGGTGAACGTATCAAAACTTCAAAACGCAGCAGTATACGAAGGGGAATTTTAATCCGAAGATCGCGGAGGAAACGCTGAATTGGTTGGGTAAAATGCGCCCCTGAAGCTGAAATCTCTTAGGTGCCTCTTAAGTGTCTAAGGTTTCTTAGGTGGTAAAAAAAAGCCCTGCGCAGCAGGGCAAGGTATTATTTCACCACCTAAGAAACCTTAGACACTTAAGACACACCTAAGAAAGGTAATCTAAAAGAACGAATCGATTTTACACATCTCCAGGCATTGCTCCCACAACTGCGCCCGATCCTCCTCAATGTAAGTATACTTCGCCGACAGTTTCGGTTTGCACTTGTCCCAATACAAACCACTTTGCCCCTTTGCCTCTGGCGAGCTTGCACAAAAGATTTGGCAAAGCGCCCCTTCTGCTGGGCTTACTCCGCTGCTGCGCCGGATTTTCCAGGCCAAAGCATGCAACCAATTGGTGCGCTTGACGCCGATATCCGTCTTCACCAAACCCGGCTGGATGGCATAACTTGACACATTCGCATCTGGCTTGCGCTGGTGCAACTCAGACACAAACATCACATTCGCCCCCTTGGATTGGGCATAGGCGCGTAAGCCGTGGTATTTGTTCGTCAGGTTCAGATCGGCGTAATTGACCTTGAACTGAAAGTGGGAATCCGAAGCCACACACACGATCCGGCCATCCTCGGCCTTGCGAATTGCGGGGTACAGCACATGGCTCATCAGCACGTAGGCCAGGTGATTCACGGCAAACATGGTCTCTACGCCATCCTCGGTGAGGGAATGTTGTGAAATCCAGGTGCCCGCATTGTTCACCAGCGTATCAATGACGGGGTATTTGTCCAAAATGAGTTTACCCGTTTCCCGAATCGAAGCTTGTGAGGCCAAATCCACGGTCAACAACTCCAATTGATCGTTTTGGGTGGCAGTGAATATTTTATCCAGTGCTTCCTGGCCTTTGTCGGCGCTGCGGCTGAGCATAATGACTCGGGCACCCTGCGTTGCCAGGGCCTTGGCCGTTTCAAATCCCAGACCGGAGTTCGCCCCGGTAACCACTGCTATCTTGTTCTTCATGGTGTCCAAAAATTTGGGCAAATCTAACACTGATCAAGCTTCCAGCAATAAAATTTTTAGCGCTTCTTCGGTTTTGCCTGCTTCGATCCAGGTTTTGGCCAATTGGTGCAGGGCTTTGGAGCCTTGTTGTAAGGCGGTTTGAACTTCGGCGTATGCGCGCAAAGCGGCTATTTCTTCAGTGGTAGGAAAGGTTTCGATATTGCCCAAGCGACCCAGGTTATTGCCAGTTAGCACCGTGCTATTGCGAATCGACGCGGGCAGGGCATCCACACCAATGCCTTTGGTCAGGAGTGGTTTGGGGATTTCAAAAAGCGCATCGCCACTGGCCCGCGAGTACCAATTGCCGCCCATTCGTGCCACGAGGTCGAGTTTGGTGGTATCCAATCGGCCATTTTCATCCAGGTATTGCTCCTGCACGTGGATGAGCAACACCTGACAAATGACCAGATTGCCCGCGCCCCCTTCGGTACCCATGGGAATAACTTGCAACACTTTACATTCAAAAGATACTGGAGCCTCCCCTACCCGCGGCGGCTGGATCAAGGTTGAAGGCACCTGTGTAAAACCCGCTTTGACGAACTCGTTCACGCCCTTTTCATACTCGGTACTGGCCAGCGACATTTGTTCCACCATCGGGTAATTGACCACACTTATGCACACCTCGGCAACTTCCAGCACGTTGTCCAGCGTATGTTTGGTGGTATTGACCCGTGCCCGCCGCGAAGGCGAAAACACCAGAATGGGTGGATTGGTGCTGAACATGTTGAAAAAGCTGAAGGGACTGAGGTTGACTTGCCCTTCTTTGTCCAAAGTACTGGCAAAAGCGATGGGCCGTGGCGCAACTGCAGCTTGGAGGTAGCCTTGCAATTCGGGTATACTGATGCTGTTTGGGTCGATGGTTTTGATGGACATAAATGCAATTTTTTGGAGTTGTACAGATTTTCGGCAAAGATCATAAATTATGCATTAGTGCTTGGTGATGTACTTAACATATCGCGGGCAAAATCTGCCCTCGGACCGCACCAAATCCAACCCGTACCCCATCCTTCAGCCCATAGCCCCGCATCGTCACGGTGTCTCCATCTTCCAGAAAGCTGCGCGTACTGCCATCCTCAAGTCGAATCGGCTGGGTACCCGACCAGGCCAGTTCCAGCATAGAACCGTACGAGTCTGGGCTTGGCCCACTAATGGTACCCGAACCCATCAGGTCACCAATGCGTACATTACAGCCATTGACGGTATGGTGAGCCAGTTGCTGAGCCATGTTCCAGTACATGTATCTGAAGTTGGAGCGGCAAATTTCGGTGCTGCTGCCTTGGCTGGTTTGGAGTTCAACGAACAAGTTCAGGTCGTAGTTTTGCAGACCCTCATAAACCAGATAGGGCAATACAGCGGGTTCTTGTACTGGGCCAGCTATCCGGAAAGGTTCCAGTGCCGCCATCGTCACCACCCAGGGCGAGATAGAGGTAGCAAAGTTTTTGGCCAAAAATGGGCCTAGAGGCACGTATTCCCAAGCTTGGATGTCGCGGGCCGACCAATCGTTGAGCAACACTTTGCCAAAGATGTATTCGCCAGCTTCAGCAGTGCCGATGCGTTGCCCCATGGCCGTAGTTTTGCCAATGATAAAGCCGGTTTCCAGTTCAAAATCCAGCCGCGCCGAGGCTTGAAAATGGGGCAACAGATCGTCTTTGCCCTTCACCTGCCCACAAGGGCGTTGCACGGGAGTGCCGCTGACCACCACCGAAGAGGCTCGCCCGTGGTAGCCCACCGGGATGTGTCGCCAATTGGGCAAAAGGGCGTTAGCTGGATCACGGAACATTTTCCCCACATTCGTGGCATGTTCGATGCTGGAATAAAAATCGGTGTAGTCGCCAATTTCAATGGGCAAGTGCATTGTCGCCTCAGCCTGAGGAACGAATGCGGTGGGGTTTTCGCGTAGCAATGGAAGGTCTTCCTGGAGCCAACGTTGCAAGTCGAGGCGGAGAGCGGAGGTCGTTTTTTTGCCCAGGGCAATCAAATCGTTCAGCGTTTTTTGCTGAAAAACCTGGGGATCAATCTCAGGAAATAGTCCTAGCTCAGCCAACGCGTACAAATCCAGTATGGCATCCCCAATGGCGACGCCAACCCGTGGAGACCGATCCTGGGTGGAGAAGATGCCAAAGGGCAGGTTATGGATGGAAAAATCGGAATCTGCTGGGATGGATAAAAACATAGCGAGGAAATGATGGATTAAAAAATAACTGTTTAGGGATGTGGTCTCAAATTTTGAGCAAGGGGATTACGCCACAATATAACGCAAAAGCCTTGGCTTAGTGAGGGGTAATACGAGTAAAACACTGAGTAGCAACAATTCTTACAGAACTTCAAAATAGTGATTGAGGATAGAATAATCGAACCATTCTTTACTTTAACTTACACCAGTTTTTTACCTTCAGCAGATCCAAAACCACAAATATGACCAACAAAAAACCTACATCCGTCTCCCGGCGCAATTTTTTGGGCAACAGCGCCAAAGCCGCAGCAGGCTTCATGATCGTACCCCGCTTTGTGCTCGGTGGTACCAGCCCCAAGGGCACCCGCTATTTGCCCCCCAGCGACATGATCAATTTTGGCCTGATTGGTACGGGCAAACAAGGCAAAGGTTTGGCAACTTCCTTCATCGGCACGGGTGAAGCTCGCATTGCCGCCATCAGTGAGGTATACCAGGCTAAGGCCCAACAAATGATGGAACGGACCAAAGCCTATTACGAAAAAAACACCCAATACGGCCAGTATTCCGACATCGCGTTGTACACCGATTTTCGGGAATTGTTGACCCTCAAGGACATTGATGCGGTCATCATCGCTACTCCCGACCATTGGCACGCGGTACAAGCCGTCAAGGCCGCCGAAGCAGGCAAGGACATCTACTGCGAAAAACCATTGGCGCTTACGGTTAAGGAAGGTAGAGCCATGGTCGACGCTGCCCGGAAATACGACCGGGTCTTCCAAACGGGAAGTATGCAGCGCTCCTGGCCGGAATTCCGCCAAGCCGCCGAACTGGTGCGCAACGGCTACATCGGCGAGATCAAACACATCAAAGTCAATGTGGGGACGCCTCCAGTGAAGTACAACCTGGCCGCCGAACCCATTCCCAATGGACTGAATTGGGATTACTGGTTAGGGCCAAATGAACCCGTGGCCTTCAACTCAGAACTGGCCCCGCCCCTCAGCAAAGATGTATTCCCGAACTGGCGTTTGTACAAAGAATTCGGTGGCGGCATGGTCACCGACTGGGGCGCCCACATGTTCGACATCGTGCAATGGGCTCTCGATATGGACAACAGCGGCCCAGTGGAAGTGATCCCTCCCGACGGTGCGGAATACAAAAACCTGACCTTCCGTTACGCCAACGGCATCACCATGACCCACGAAAAATGGGAATGGAGCAACGCCATCCACTTCATCGGCAGCACGGGCGAAATAAAGGTACAACGCCGCAAAATTGAAACGACTCCCGCGGAACTGGCCACTAGGGTCATCGGCGAAACCGAAAAACACGTCTACAAAAGTGAAAACCACTACAAGGATTTCCTGGAGGCCATGCGCAAGCGCAGCAAGCCCGTTTGTGACGTGGAAATCGGGCACCGAACCGCCTCGGTGTGCAACATCGCCAACATCGCCTACGAATTGAAACGACCGCTCAAATGGAACCCGAAAAAGGAGAGTTTCAAAAAAGACAAAGAGGCAAATGCACTTTTGGGCCGGAAGCTGCGGCCAGAATGGGCGATTAAACTGTGATTCATTGGTTGAGGAAGGTTGAGTGAGGTTGAGAAGGTTGAGGCTGCCGCAGCGACCTACACCTCGGCTACACTCGGAGGCCATGTCGCTTCGGCAGCCTCAACCTCCCTCAACCATCTCAACCTTCCTCAACCTTTTTCAACCTTTTTCAACATGCACCCTTCATTCAAATACCTTTTTTTCCTAGGTGGCCCACTCGTCGCCCTTGCTCTATTAGGCTTAAAGCAGCCATTGCAGAAAAAAATATCCCCCAACATCGTCTACATCCTGGCCGATGACCTGGGCTACGGCGATGTATCGATTTACAACCCTGACGGAGCTGTTCCGACACCCAATATCGACAAATTGGCGACCCAAGGCATGCGGTTCACCGACGCGCATTCGCCCTCTAGCGTTTGTACGCCTACGCGTTACGGCATCCTCACCGGGCGCTACCCCTGGCGCAGTCGCCTGCCTGTAGGTGTATTGCGCGGGTATAGCCGCACGCTGATCGAAGCAGAGCGTCCGACTGTTGCTTCTTTGTTGAAAAGTAAGGGCTACGAAACCGCTGTGGTGGGAAAATGGCATTTGGGGCTGGATTGGGTGCCACAAGTCGCCCATCAGGATTCGCTCCAAAAGCAAAACTACGGCATCAAAACGGAGATGCTTCCCGAGCAAATCGATTTCGATCAAAAAGCCAGTCAAGGCCCTCAAACGGTTGGGTTTAACTACTCTTATGTGCTACCCGCTTCATTGGACATGCCGCCTTACTGCTACCTAGAAAACCAGCAACTGACCGAATTACCGACCGCTTACACCGATGGCAATAAACTCGAAACTGGGTATACAGGACCGTTTTGGCGGGCCGGAAAAAAGTCGCCTTCCTTTGACTTTTATGGGGTATTGCCCCGTTTTGTTGACAAAGCCAATGATTTTTTAAAACGACAATCCAGACAAAAACCTTTTTTCCTATACCTGCCATTGGCCGCTCCACATACCCCCTGGGTACCTACTCCCGGTTACCGTGGGAAATCCAAAGCGGGGGAATACGGCGATTTTTTACAACAAGTTGATGCGGCAGTAGGACAAGTGCTCCATACCCTGGACAGCATGGGTCTTTCTGACAATACCCTCGTTGTTTTTACCAGTGACAATGGCCCCTACTGGCGTGAAAATTTTGTCAAGCAGTTCAACCACAAAGCAGCTGGCCCGTATCGCGGCATGAAAGGTGACGCTTTTGAAGGAGGGCACCGGATTCCTTTCATCGTTCGTTGGCCCGGCAAGGTAAAAGCCGGAAGCATCAGCAATGCTACGACCACCTTGACCAATTTGCTGGCCACTTGTGCCGAAATGCTCAAGGTGAAAGACGCGCGTTACAAGGTGGAAGACAGCTACAGTATCCTTCCGGTGCTGTTGGGCAAAAGCACCCAAGTGGCCCGGCAAGCTGCGGTGGTACACAGTTCTTCCATTGGCTATTTTGCGATTCGCCAAGGGGATTGGAAATTGATCGAAGGTTTGGGGTCAGGCGGTTTTACTGAGCCAAGGAATGTGGAGCCCAAAGCGGGAGGCCCAACTGGACAGTTGTACAATCTGGCAGAAGACGTTGGAGAAACAAAGGATTTGTATGCGCTGTATCCAGAGAAGGTACAGGAATTGCGTAAATTGCTCAGCGACATTAAAAATGCCAAACCAAAATAAACCGGATGAAAAAACTGCTCCTATTTTCGCTATTGTTGCTTGCCAATGGACTCTTAGCCCAACCCAGTATCAAGTTACTGCTGGCCCAACCTTTCCCCAGCAACTTGACGGCTAGTGCAGATGGCAAAAATGTGGCCTGGGTAATGAATGACAACGGCAGCCGCAATGTATACTCTGCCGAGGGTGTTGATTTCAAGAATACAGCACGCATTACTGGCTTTGAAGAACGCGACAATGGCATTGACATCTCTGAACTCAGCTTCACCCCCTCGGGAAAACACGTCGTTTTTGCACGCGGGAATACCCCCAATACCCAGGGTTACGCAGCCAATCCTGCCCAGTTACAAATGGAAACTGGCCGTTTTTTGTACATAACTGACCTGGAACATGGGCGGGATTTTCGCAAAATTGCTGCGGGGTATGCTTTCAAAATTGCGCCAGACGGCCGCAGTGTGGCGTACCTGAATGCTGGGCAAGTTTGGCTCGCGTCTCTAGTGGACACCATGGTCAAGCCTCAAGTGTTGTTCAAAGTCAGAGGAGGAGTAGGCTCCCTGCGCTGGAACCCAGCTGGGAGCAAACTGGCTTTTGTCAATAGCCGTGGCGATCACTCTTTCATTGGCATTTATGAGCTAGTGGCAAAAAGTGTCAGTTTTCCCGATCCTTCGGCGGATAAAAACCAAGACCCCGTATGGAGCCCCGATGGCGAGTGGCTAGCGTATATCCGCAATCCGATTCAAGCCGACGAGTTTATTTTTGCCCCCCGCCGGACTGGGTTTCCGTGGAGCATTCGTTTACTCAATGTCCAAACGGGCGAAACCAAAGAAATTTGGAAAGCGGATGAAGGCAAGGGCTCCGTACTGGTGGGCGACCTTCCGGCAATGGACAATAAGCTGCTATGGGCCAAGGGACAACAACTCATTTTTCCCTGGGAAAAAGACGGCTGGGTTCATTTGTACGCCTTGGACATTGATAAAAAGAGAGCCAAACTGCTGACTCCCGGGGTAGGCGAGGTGGAAAATGTGACCCTTGCGCCCGATGGCCAAACCCTTTATTACAGTTGCAACATTGGCGACTTCAACCGCCGCCACATCTGGAAAGTAGACATCAATACCACTCAAGCAGAACAAATCACCAAAGGGGAAGGCATAGAGTGGAGCCCGGTGCCCAGCGCGGAGGGTTTGGCGCTTTTACATGCTTCGGCAAGCAAACCCGCTTGGCCCGCTTTGTACACCAATGATGGTTTTAAGGACTTAGCAACTGCTTTTTCCATTTCAGATTATCCTACCGATCTGGTGCAACCACAACAGATCAGCATCAAAGCCACCGACGGGATGAGTATACCCGCCCAGCTGTTTTTACCGCCCAATCATCGGCCCGGAGAGAAACACCCCGCGGTCATTTTTTTACACGGTGGCAGCCGCAGGCAAATGTTATTGGGCTTTAACTACAGCCAATATTACTCCAATGCCTATGCCCTGAACCAGTATTTTGCGCTAAAAGGCTACGTGGTGATTGCCCTGAATTTTCGCAGTGGAATCGGTTATGGCCTCGATTTTCGCGAAGCGCTCAATTATGGAAGAACGGGCGCGAGTGAAGTTTATGACCTGATTGGCGCAGGAGAATACTTGAAAACCCGCGCCGATGTTGACCTCAAACGCATTGGCCTTTGGGGTGGCAGTTACGGTGGGTATCTCACGGCGCATGGCCTGGCGCGGCGCAGCGATTTGTTTGCGGCTGGAGTAGACATCCACGGGGTGCACAACTGGAACAAGGTCATTCCAACTTTCAACCCAAGCTACGATCCTTTGAAACACCCCGACATCGCCAAAAAAGCCTATGAATCGTCGCCGATGTTCTACACGGCGGGTTGGAAAAGCCCGGTTTTGTTCATCCACGGCGATGATGACCGCAACGTCATTTTTAGTGAAACGGAAGACATGATCAAGGTTTTGCGCCAGCGGAAAGTGCCTTTTGAGCAGTTGATATTTCCGGATGAGGTGCACAGTTTTTTGCTTCAGCGCAGTTGGGTAAAAGCCTATGAGGCGACTTTTGAGTTTTTGGATCGGCATTTGAAGAAATAACTACTACTCCTCCACCGCCGCCACCTGCAAAAACTGCATCTCATACAGCTGCTTGTAATGCCCGTTTTCATTGCGCAGCAACTCCTCGTGTGGCCCGTATTCCTGCACTTCTCCTTTGTGTAGGACCAGAATATTGTCCGCATGACGAATCGTGGACAAGCGGTGCGCAATGATGATCGAAGTACGTTTGGCGATCATCGTTTCGATGGCAAACTGGATTACCCCTTCCGTTTCAGGATCGATGGATGAAGTGGCCTCGTCCAAAATCAGGATGTCAGGATTGAACACCAGCGCCCGCACAAAGGAAATCAATTGCCGTTGCCCCATGGAGAGCGTAGCACCTCGTTCCATTACCTGATAGTCGTAACCACCGGGCAATTTTTCGATGAATTCGTGGGCACCGATCATTTTGGCGGCTTCAATCACCTGTTCGCGGCTGATGCTGTCGTCGCGCAGGGTGACGTTTTCCAGAACCGTTCCGGCAAACAAAAACACGTCCTGCAAAACCAGCGCCACCCGGCGGCGCAGGGAATACAAGTCGTACTCTCGAATATCGACCCCATCCACTTTGATGGCACCTTTTTGTATTTCGTAAAAACGATTGAGGATGTTGATGATCGTAGACTTACCCGAGCCCGTTGCGCCCACAATGGCCAACGTTTCGCCGGGATTGATGTGAAAACTCACATCTTTCAGCACATATTCTTCCTCGTTGTAGGCAAACCATACTTTTTCAAAATCAACTTCGCCTTGTAGTTCAGCGGGCTTATGGCTCCCGTTTTGTTCCAGATTCTCGGGATCGTCCAGCAAGGCGAAAACCCGCTCGGCGGCCACCAAACCCATTTGCAGGGTATTGAAACGATCGGCCAGGGTTCGGATGGGGTTGAAAAGCATATTGAGGTAAATCGGGAACGCGACCAGGGCGCCCATGGTCACTTCATCGGCGATCGCGCCCCTTGCGCCCCACCAGATCATCAGGCCCAGGGTTGCCGCAGCAATGATTTCCACTACGGCATAAAACACGGCGTAATAAAATACCGCATCGAGGTTGGCCTTGGTATAATCGCGATTGACTTCACGGAATTTCTCAGCTTCCTGTTGTTCAGCGTTAAAAATTTGCACGATGCGCATCCCCGTGATGCGTTCCTGCAAAAACGAGTTCATACGCGACACCTGCGTGCGTACGTCCTGGAAGGATTTTTTGACGTTTTTTTGAAAATAATAACTCGTCGCCACCAAAAAAGGCAGGGTCAACAAACAAGCCAGCGTCAATTTCCAACTGGTGTAAAACATAATGCCCAGCACGACTACCAGGGTCAAAATATCGGCAATCATGGTAATCACCCCCTGCGAAAACACTGTATTGATGGTTTCCATGTCGCTGATGGTGCGGGTGATAGAGTTCCCGACGGGGGTACGATCGAAATAACGCAGGCGCAAACTGGTGATGTGTTTGAAAATGCCCACACGCAAATCGCGCACCACACATTGCCCCAGCCAACTGGTTGCGTATTGAAAAACGTATTGCAAAAAGGCGTGGAGCAACAAAGAAACCAGGAAAATGAAGGCCATAAAGCCCAGTCCCTCAATGTCGAGTTTAAAGATGTGTTCGTCCACCATGACCTGCACCAACCAAGGGCGCATGGTGCCCAGTGGAGCCAATACAATGGCCATAATGGCCGAGGCGATCAGCACGTTTTGGTAGGGCTTGGCCTGTGCCATTACCCGCCGCAGGAGGTAAAAATTGAACTTATTTTTGGGTTGATCTGTAGCCAAGGTTGTATCGGGTTGGTGAACGGAATTAGTTGGGCAAAAATAAGTGCTCATTTTTCTTGAGCCAAAGGATTAGATAAGAAACTTGAAATTAAGCGTTTTCTTATCTAATCCTTTGGCAAAATGAGCGCTTATTTTTTTATCGCCCCAAAGGGTAAAATTACAAAGGGAAACAGTTTTTTTGCCATAAAAGGTTAGCTGAGAAGCGAGTTTTGTTTATTTTTTATCACATGCTTCAAATTTAATGTCAAAATTCCTAGTTTACTTTCCAATAAGGAAAAAGCGTGTTCCATGAAAACAACCCAAATTTTTGGTCTAGCCATAAGTCTCCTCGCGATAGCTTGTTCTACCCCCAAGGAGACAATGGTGGCCTCGTCTGCCAGTGGGGTACCGGCTGCGCCCGATTATGCTCAGGAGGGTAGCTGGGCTGCTTTGCCCGATCGGGTAGATGCCGCCGATGTCTTTCCCAAAGGTATGGAGGACCGCCAGAAAGATGGGGAAGTAGACGTATTTTTTGTTCATCCCACCATTTATACCCAGGAGCGCGAACAGACCGATCCCTGGAATGCCGATGTACAGGACGCCAAAATGAACAAAAAGGTAGACGAAAGCGCCATTCGGTTTCAGGCCAGCATTTTCAATGGCGTGGGGCGGGTGTATGCGCCCCGGTATCGGCAAGCACATATCGGCGCTTATTGGTTGCAGGAGCGCGACATGCAAAAACGCATCTTTGACCTGGCCTATTCTGACGTACGCAATGCCTTTCAATATTACCTCGATCATTACAATCAGGGTCGCCCAATCATCATTGCTTCGCATAGCCAGGGCACGACTCATACTCAACGTTTGTTGAAAGAGTTTTTTGACACCACCAACCTGCGCAACCGCCTGGTGGTGGCCTATCTGGTGGGCATGCCCGTCAAACGGGATTTGTTGGAAAACATCCCCCCCTGTGACCGTCCCGAGCAAACGGGCTGTTTTTGTTCCTGGCGTACCTACCTCAAGGGGCATTACCCCGATTTACACCAGCCGGGAAACAATATTGTGAGTACAAATCCGTTAAACTGGTCAAGTGATACCCTCTATGCGGCCCGCGAATTGAACAAGGGTGCAGTACTACGCAGTTTCAACAAAGTAATCCCAAAAGTATGTGATGCCCAGGTGCACGATGGTGTGTTGTGGGTCAACAAACCGAAGTTCCCAGGTAGCTTCCTGTACAACAATCCGAACTACCACATCGGGGATTTTAACCTCTTTTACAGCAACGTTCGCGAAAATGCAGTAGCACGAGTAGGATATTTTTGGAAACGATAAAAGGTTTATGGACATATATAGCCGAAAATCGCGGTGGAAAATTTACATGGCAGGAACTGGGGTGTTCATCCTGCTGATCTCGATATTTTATACCACTTATTTGTCAAAACAATTGGCGGAAGGGGAGCAATACCGGGTGGAAAATTTTGTATTGGCCCAGGATCAATTGAACTCGGATAAGGAGTTCGAAGATGTAAGTCTCCAACTACAAATTTTACAGGGCAATACGACCATTCCAGTCATCATTACGGATGAAAGACTGCAGATTGTAGATGCCATCAATTTTGGAGAAGAACGGGACGCGGATAAAAAATACCTGCAAGAGGTCATCCAAAAACTCCAAAAAAGTGGATTTGAACCTATTGTTAGTAATACAACAGGCAATAAAATATTTTACCAGGAATCTACCCTGCTGCGCCAACTGCGCTATTTCCCATTGATCCAATTGATCCTGATTGCCGCGTTTGTCGCCTTGGGCTACGTTAACTTCAGCTCCGCCCGCCGCAGTGAACAAAACCGGGTGTGGGTTGGCATGGCCAAAGAAACTGCCCACCAGTTGGGTACACCCATCTCGGGCATTGTGGCCTGGTTGGAAAACCTGCGCGCCATTCGGGAAGAAGACGAAGAAGTCATCGAAATTGTGGACGAACTCCGTACCGATGTTGGCCGCCTGGAACTCATTGCCGAACGTTTTTCTAAAATTGGCTCCATTCCCTCTTTGGAGCCTGTCAATATTTATACTGAACTGGAAAAATGCCGGGTCTATATGCAACGCCGGGCTTCGCGCAAAGTACAATTCAATTTCCCAGACCCAGATAGTTCGCCCCTCAACGTACGCCTCAATCCACCCTTGTTTGATTGGGTAATCGAAAACCTGCTGCGCAATGCCCTCGATGCCATGGATGGCCAGGGCAGCATTCAAGTGGATGTTACCGAGGAAGATCATGTGGTGAACATAGATGTGACCGATTCGGGGAAGGGGATTCCGAGCTCCAGGTTCAAAACTGTCTTTCAACCCGGCTTCACCACCAAGAAACGCGGTTGGGGCCTGGGCTTATCCTTGTCCAAACGCATCGTGGAGGAATACCATTCGGGTAAAATTTTTGTAAAACGCTCCGAAGAGGGCAAAGGCACTACTTTTTCCATTCGTTTAATTAAAGCTTCAAAAGAAAAACAGGTACTTCAGCCGGAAAAAATTCTGCAAGCCTAAATACCTGTTTCCCTGTCTATTCTATTGTTTGTTACTATAAGTTACTTGCTGCGGCCAACAAAAGGTCTCCATTTATGCGGTGTTTGAAATCAGGACTGATGTACTCAAATACAATTTCCTTTTTATCATTGATGATGAATACAGCGGGTACAGGTAACCACCCCTTATTTTCGTCACCAGAAGCACTCAACAACATTTTCTGGTATCGTTCAGGTGCTTGAAAAGCAATGCCCATTTTGCTCATCAATTCCCCTTTAGAATCAGAGTACAACTGATAACTCAAATCATGCTTTTGGTCGGTTTCATTGAGTTTTTCTGGTGCATCCGGACTAACGGCTACAATCTGGTAACCCATTTCTTTTAGCTTTCCCTCAATTTTTTGCAATTCGCTCAAATGGGCATTACAATAAGGACACCAACCGCCACGATAAAAAATGAGCACGGTTTTTTTGTCGCTTAGCACACTACTTAACGAAGTGCTATGGCCATCCAATTGAGCAATTTGTGCTTCTGGAACCATTTCTCCGATGAGCAAGGGCGAAATGTCTTCCGCTTTGGTTGGTAATTCACTTTGGGCATGAGCGGATAAGGACATCAGGAGCAGACAACTCCACAGTAGATACTTCATGTTGAGATGATATTTATTTTGGGTGAATGAATGGGGCAAAGGTACCCTCAATGTCGATATGCAAGCGTTGGCTTGCGGACACTTGTTCATCCAATAGACCCCGTGATGTACAAGAAAAGCCACTTATTTCACCCACGTTACGTATCTTTGCGCACCCGCTAAATAAGACCAGCAATTGGGAAAAACATGACAAACACCCACTACCACCGGATTGTGGTAAAAATTGGTTCCAATGTGCTGACCGACGAACAAAGTCGGCCCGATCAACAACGCATCGCTCATTTGGTAGAACAGGTTGACTGGCTGCGCAGCCAAGGGGCTGAAGTCATTTTGATTTCTTCGGGAGCAGTAGCAATGGGCCGTTCTGCCTTGCCTCAGTTGAGCCATGTCAACCCCGTATTGCGCCGCCAGGTTTGGGCTTCAGTGGGGCAGCCCCGCTTGATGCAAATCTACCAGCAACTGTTTGAGGATAAGGGCACTCACATCGCCCAACTGCTCGTCACCAAAGAAGATTTTCGCGACCGCGAGCATTACCTCAACATGAAGGCATGTTTGCAAGGATTACTCCGCGACGAAATTGTCCCCATCATCAATGAAAACGATGCGGTAGCTGTCACCGAATTGATGTTCACTGACAACGACGAACTGGCCGGTCTGGTGGCCGCAGCCGTGAATGCCGACGCCTTGGTGATCCTGAGCAATGTGGCGGGTATTTACGATGGGCATCCCAATGACCCGAATAGCCACCTGATTCGGGAAATTGATCCTAACGATGCACAATTCCAACGTTTTATCCTGCCTTCTACCTCCTCTTTTGGGCGTGGAGGCATGAATACCAAGTACCGGATTGCCCGCAAAGCTGCCGTGCTAGGGGTGCACACCATCATTGCCAACGGTAAAAAAGACCAGATTCTGCACGACATTTGGCAACAAACTGGAGAATACACCCTTTTTCCCAGCCAAAAAAAGACTTCTAACCTCAAAAAACGCCTGGCTTATCAAGGGGCAGAGCCCAAGGGTAAAATCATCATCAATGAGGGAGCTGCTTTGGCACTACGCGCTGAGGAACGAGTATCGAGCTTGCTTCCCGTAGGCGTTACCGCCATCGAGGGGGAATTTGAACGGGGTGATATTGTGGCTATTTTTTGCGGAAGTGAAGAACTGGGCATTGGGATGGTACAATATGGCTCAGCTACTGCTCGGAAATATGTGGGGCAAAAGGGAAAAAAAGCGCTGATACATTATGATTATCTGCTGATTGGTTGACCCATGCGATAAGTATTTGACTGTCAAGATAATGTATTTTAAAAATAAGAATTATCCCAAATTTTCAACTTAAAACCAAAACGGATAAAATTATCACAAAGGAAAAAAAGAGGACACCAAGGGCACAAAGTTATACGTTGACAACGCTTTGCTTTGTGTCCTTGGTGTCCTCTTTTTTTCCTTTGTGCTTAAAATATGTCGCTTTGTGCTACTTAAAACATAGTGCAACCCCTAGCCCCCTCACTGCATTTCCTTAAACTTCTTTTCCAATTCCGCCATCGGGTACCGCTTCGCCAATTTGTATTCCATTACCCCATTGCCCACAAATTTTCGGTAATGCACTCGGCCAATCCCCTTCGCATAAGTCTCATCGCCTGGATATGGTGGTGGCGCCAGGATGCCATTTTTATGGGTTTCGATGGCTTCTTTCATTCCAAATTTCACCGCATCGTATTTTTTTCCTTCTACTTCAACCGTGGTGATTCCACCAAAACGCCGGTTTTTGATCAATACCGTTTTATCCAGCGTATCCTGTTTCCAGGTCCATTCCAGGCGTGTTAAAAAGATACCCCCTGGATTGTTTACATAAAAGGGGTACACATTGCCTGCCACGATTTTTACGGGCACCAGCAATTGTTCCGGTTTGCCAGTAGTGTCTTGTTCGTAAAAAGTGATTTCCTCCAGCAACATGCCATTTTTGACCATCACCTCCCGTGCGTGAATTTGCGGGCTTAAATCCCCCGCGCGATACAGGGTACTGGTCAGGTATTTTTTCCCATCCTGGATCAAACTGCGGTAATACCAGTAATCCGGCGCAATGGAATCATTGCCTACAAACGCATATTCGTAGACCATGCCTTCCTCTAATTCTTTGAGCGGAAAGTAATAATTGCGGATGTCAATGGTGTCATTTTGGCGGGTACAAGTGAACAATAAACTGCCAAGCAGCAGAAAAATGGCCGAAAACAAACTTCTTTCCATAATGGTATCGTTCTTGTAAATAAAAAAATGGCATTTCTGCCAAAATGGCTTAGGTTCTATTTTTGTGCAAATTTGGTACAAAATTGGGCATAAAAAAAACACCCCTAAAGATAAAGCGAAAATTGTATCAAATGATTCATGGAAAATAGGCTTCTTTTTTAGTCCAGATGTTACCAACTTGTATTATTGGCCATCCATCATTCGTTAATCCGCCGTATCTTTGGGAGAATTTTGAGCTACTTGGCGCTGATATAAGCTCTAGTTTAAAAGCTCCTAACGTACAAATTACCCAACATGTTTGGCACTATTGGAAAAGCACTAACCAAGATTCTCGGTGGCACAAAGCACGAGCGGGATGTGAAGAATCTTGCGCCCATTGTGGAACAAATCAACCAGATTGGAGAGCAACTCCGTCAGATCAGCAATGACGAGTTGCGCAACAAAACCCTGGAGTTCCGGGCCTACATTGCGCAGCAATTGAGCGCCATCGATGAAGAAATTCAGAATCTTCGCAATGAAGCCCATGACGCAGAAGACCTCATTAAAAAAGAGCAACTCTTTAACGAAATAGACGAAGCCATCAAGGACCGGGACAAACAATTGGAGCTTGTCCTGAAAGAAATACTACCCGAGGCTTTTGCCGTTTGTCGGGAGGCTGCCCGTCGTTTTAAGGAAAATCCTACCCTCGAAGTCACGGCTACCGATCACGACCGAAACCTGGCCGCCAAAGGCAAACGCTACATCAGCATCGAAGGCGAAAAGGCTACCTGGAAAAACCAGTGGACTGCCGCCGGAGGGGACATTACCTGGGACATGGTGCACTACGACGTACAGCTCGTGGGTGGTATGGTGCTCCACGATGGTAAAGTTGCGGAAATGGCTACGGGGGAAGGTAAAACCCTGGTGGCAACCTTGCCTGCGTACCTGAACGGCATTGGTGGTCAAGGTGTACACATCGTAACGGTCAACGACTACCTGGCCCGACGGGACTCCGAATGGGTAGGGCCGCTCTACGAATTCCTTTTTCTGACCGTCGATTGTATCGATAAATACCAGCCACACTCCGAAGACCGCAACGCGGCCTACCAGTGCGACATCACCTTCGGTACCAACAATGAATTTGGTTTCGACTACCTGCGCGACAACATGGTGCGCTCCGTAGAAGAAAAAGTACAGGCCAAACACCACTACGCCATCGTGGATGAGGTGGACTCCGTATTGATCGACGATGCGCGTACCCCACTGATCATTTCTGGCCCCGTTGGGTATACCACCGAAGACCAGGACTATGTAGACCTCAAACCTGCGGTAGAACGCCTGATCAACATCCAGCGCAAACTGGCCACCGATTACCTGGCCCAAGCGCGTAAATTGTACAACGAAAATAAAATTGGGGTGGAGGAAGGCCAATCGGGTATGGCGCTCTTGCGTTCTTACCGGGCATTGCCCAAATCACGTCCTTTGATCAAATTCCTGGGGGAAGAGGGGGCCAGAGTCCATTTGCAAAAAACCGAAAACCACTACATGCAGGAGCAATCCAAACACATGCATTTGGTGGATGCCGAGTTGTATTTTGTAATCGACGAAAAAAACCGCCAGGTTGAATTGTCTGATAAAGGGGTAGACTACCTGACCCTGGGTAGTGCCGATCCAAACTTTTATATCCTGCCCGATTTGGCAACGGAGTTGATGGAAATTGACCGCAATACCGAACTGACCAAAGAGGAAAAAGCGGAAGCCAAAACCAAATTGTCGCAGGATTTTGCGGTCAAATCCCGCCGTTTGCACGCCATCAGCCAGTTGTTGAAAGCCTACACTATTTTTGAGGCCGACGAAGACTACGTGGTGATGAACGGTGAGGTGAAAATCGTGGATGAACAAACGGGTCGGATGATGGAAGGCCGTCGGTATTCCGATGGTTTGCACCAGGCTCTGGAAGCGAAGGAAAACGTAAAAGTAGGCGAAATCACCCAAACGTACGCAACCGTTACGCTCCAGAACTTCTTCCGCATGTACCACAAATTGGCTGGTATGACTGGTACAGCCGAAACCGAAGCCAAAGAATTGTGGGACATTTACAAATTGGAGGTAACAGTTGTTCCCACCAATCGCCCGATGACCCGTAAGGACATGGACGACTTGGTGTTCAAATCATCCAAAGAAAAATACGACGCAGTCATCGACGAAATTGTCCAACTCAGCAATGCTGGCCGCCCGGTGCTGGTCGGTACAACTTCGGTGGACATTTCCGAAAAGCTAAGCCGCCTCTTGCGCATGCGCAACATCGACCACAACGTGCTCAACGCCAAGCAACACCAACGTGAAGCCGAAATTGTAGCCGAAGCGGGTCGCCCCGGTAAAGTGACCATCGCCACCAACATGGCGGGTCGGGGTACCGACATCAAAATTTCGGCAGAGGTAAAAGCTGCGGGTGGTTTGGCCATTATTGGTACCGAACGCCACGAATCTCGTCGGGTAGACCGCCAGTTGCGTGGTCGTGCCGGACGTCAGGGAGACCCAGGTACCTCTCAGTTCTACGTTTCCTTGGAAGACAACCTCATGCGTTTGTTCCAATCCGAGCGCATCGCTGGTTTGATGGACCGCATGGGCCACAAAGAAGGCGACGTGATCCAGCACAGCATGGTCACCAAGTCGATTGAACGGGCGCAGAAAAAAGTAGAAGAAAACCACTTCGGGGTACGGAAACGTTTGTTGGAATACGACGACGTGATGAACGTACAACGGGAGAGCATCTACAAAAAACGCGACAATGCCCTGTATGGCGAGCGGCTTTCGGTCGACCTCAATACCGGCTTTGAATCCATGATTGAAAACCTGGTGCTGATCCATCGCCAAGGAGGGAATTTTGAAACCTTCCGCCGTGAGGCCATCAGCCAATTGGGCATCGATCCTGAGCTTGATGCTGCGTTCTTCCGCGATGCCCCCGTCAACGATGTAGTGAATACCTTCTATACCCAGTTTTTCGATGCGTACCACCACAAAGCAGATCAGATAATCGACCTGTTGTTGCCACAAATTCAAGATGTGTACCACAATCAGGGCCACATCTACAAGCGCATCGTAATTCCGTTCACGGATGGTAGTTCACACCCTTACGTGGTCACTGCTGATTTGCAAGATGCAGTAGAATCTAAAGGTAAAACGATCCTCCGCGACATCGAGCGTACCGTGACCCTGGCCATCATCGATGAGAAATGGAAGGAGCACCTGCGCAACATGGACGAACTGAAAGAGTCCGTACAAGCCGTGTCTTTTGCCCAAAAAGACCCACTGGTGGAATACAAACTCAAAGGTTACGATTTGTTCCAGGACATGTTCATGGAAGTGAATCAATTGGTGACAGGTTATTTGTCAAAAGGTACCCTGGTGTTCTCCGATGGCACTACCCTGGAGCAAGCTCGGGAACAACGCGCCCTGGAAACAACCCGCACCCAAACCAGCCGCTCCGACGATGAGCCACGCCGCCGCGAAGCTGCTGAATCGGCCAGTGCGCCACGCGAAAAAGTATCACCGATTCGTCGCGACCCCAAAATTGGGCGCAATGACCCCTGTCCTTGTGGCAGTGGAAAGAAGTATAAACAATGTCACGGGAAATGAAAGATGAGAGATGAAAGATGAGAGATGAGAAATAAGAGATGAAAGATGAGAGATAAGAGATGACAATCGCTTTCCCCTCATCTTTCATCTTTCATCTTTCAGCTCTCCTCTCTTATCTTTCATCTCTCATCTCTTATCTTTCATCTTTCATCTTTAACAAACTTATGTTCGACGCGCTATTGGTTAACCGAGAACTAGACGACGACAGTGATTTCCTCCCCATGCTTTCCATGGACGAGGGACAGGATACCATTGCCGACGACCAATATCCTGGCAATTTGCCAATATTGGCACTTAAAAATACTGTACTATTTCCTGGGGTAGTCATTCCAATTACAGTTGGGCGCGACAAATCCATTCGCGCCATCAACGAAGCATACGAGTCCAGCAAATTAATCGGGGTCTTGTCCCAACGTGATGTGAAGGTGGAAAATCCTGGTGCTGAAGATTTGTACAAAATTGGCACGGTTGCGCAGATCATCAAAATCCTGCGCATGCCCGATGGCACGACTACTGCGATTCTGCGGGGACAAAAACGTTTTGAGTTGGGCAATATGCTTCAGGAGAGTCCTTTTATGGAAGGGGCCATTCGGGTATTGTCGCACCCAGAAAACATCGATACCCTGGAGTTTGAAGCACAGATTTCCACCATCATGGATCTGTCCCAACGGATTGTAGAGCTTTCGCCCAACATTCCGCAGGAGGCCATCGCCATGCTGCGCAGCATTCAGGACAACTCTTTTTTGCTCAATTTCATCTCTTCCAACATGAATTCCAAGGTGGAGGTGAAGCAGCAAATCCTGGAATACGACGACTTGGGCCAAAAGGCATCCCTGGTCATCCATGAAATGGGTACCCAACTCCAATTGTTGGAGTTGAAAGATAAAATTGAAACCCGCGTACGCGGCGATCTGGAAAAACAACAACGCGACTATTTCCTCAGCCAACAGCTCAAAACCATCCAGGAAGAGTTGGGGCAAAACCCCCAGGAAGAGGAAGTCAATACCCTGGAGTCACGCGCCAAAAGTAAGGCCTGGACCGAAGCCGCTGCGAAGCACTTCGATAAGGAGTTGACCAAGTTGCGCCGCATGAACCCCCAGGTCGCGGAGTACTCCATCCAGTTGAACTACCTGGAATTGATGATGGACTTGCCTTGGCAGCAGTTCTCCGAAGACAATTTTGACCTTAGACGGGTAAAAAAAGTGCTCGACCACGATCATTTTGGCCTCGAAAAAGTCAAAGAACGGATCCTTGAGCACTTGGCCGTACTCAAGCTCAAGGGCGACATGAAAGCGCCGATCTTGTGTTTGGTTGGCCCTCCGGGGGTGGGTAAAACCTCCTTGGGGCGCTCGATTGCTACGGCCTTGGATCGGGAGTTTGTACAAATGTCACTCGGTGGTTTACACGACGAAAGTGAAATCCGTGGCCACCGCAAAACCTACATCGGCGCCTTGCCTGGCCGCATCATCCAATCGATGAAAAAAGCGGGCAGTGGCAATCCGGTATTTTTGCTTGATGAGATCGATAAAGTTGGCCGGGATTTTCGGGGTGACCCCAGCTCGGCATTGCTAGAAGTACTGGACCCCTCTCAAAACGACCATTTTCACGACAATTACCTGGAAGTGGACTACGACCTGAGTAAGGTCTTGTTCATCGCCACGGCCAATAGCCTGAGCACCATCCAGGCGCCACTGCTCGACCGGATGGAAATCATCGAAATTGGTGGTTACTCGATGGAAGAAAAGGTGGAAATTGCCAAACGCCACCTGATTCCCGATCAGTTGAAAGAGCATGGCCTCAAAGCCAGCCAGGTTAAAATCGGCAAAAAAGCACTGAAAAAAATCGTGCAGGAATATACCCGCGAGTCGGGCGTACGTTCGCTCAATCGGCAAATTGCCGCTTTGATGCGCCACGTCGCCAAACAAGTGGCCATGGACGAAACACCTCATCCCAATATCGACGAAGCCGAAGTGGCCAGCGTGTTGGGCATTACGCCTTTTTCACCCGAAATGTACCAGGAAGTGCCTTCACCTGGCGTTGCGGTAGGCTTGGCCTGGACCCAAATGGGTGGTGAAATCCTCTTTGTGGAATCCAGCGTAAGCAAAGGCACCGGTCGCATGATCCTCACCGGCAACCTGGGTGAAGTGATGAAAGAATCGGCGACTACCGCCATGAGTTTCATCAAAGCCCACGCAGATGAACTGGGTGTGGACACCGAAAAACTGGAAAAAAGCGACGTACACGTACACATTCCCGAAGGCGCCATCCCCAAAGACGGCCCCTCCGCCGGTGTGACCATGCTGACCGCACTCGCTTCCGTATTCACAGGCAAACCTGTACGGCCTTACCTGGCCATGACGGGTGAAATCACCTTGCGCGGCAAAGTATTACCCGTAGGTGGCATCAAGGAAAAAATCCTGGCGGCCAAACGTGCAGGCATGAAGGAAATCATCTTGTGCAAGGAAAACCGTAGGCATGTGGAAGACATTAATGCGGACTACATCACTGGATTGAAATTCCATTATGTGGGAAATATGCAGGAGGTGTTGACGCGGGCGATATCGTAGGTCTGAATTTAAGGCATCCAGAATTTTAACACCCTAACCATCACAGCGGTTAGGGTGTTAAAATTCTGGATGCCTTATGTTTTTAACAATCAAATGATGACCTCCATTTCATTTTGGGAATACCACCGGCGGTTGTGGCCTTTTGTAGGAATTAATGCCTTTTGTATCGCCTGGGTGGTGATTTCAGAAGTTTCACATGTAATCAATCCAATTGATCAATATGTCAAAACAATCAGCTACGGAGGATACCCAATACTGATGTTTTTTTATCTTTTTTTATATTGGAAACTTTATAGTATAGGATTTAAATGGAATAAAGCATTACAAAAAATACATTTGTTTGGATCAGTTGGGCTAGGAACTATTTTTTATGTCGGGATAATTCGGTGGTTGATTGAAAATAGTGCAAGAGTCCCTAGGCGATACTACGTTGTTGTACCCAGAAGTTATTTTTCGCAATTCTCTTACTGGACGTATAAACATGCAGACGAAATCATGGCGATTGCTGCGCTCCTTTTCTTATTCGTTCAACTATTGTTTTTGATCAATTTGATTTTAGCGCTTCGAAAAGGAAAGTCAAAGTAGCTTAAACAGCTCTTCACTTCTTAACTACTATAGTTTAGGTTCATGCTGGTCTGTCCAACCTTCCCAACCATTAATTTTGAAATCAAGTTTATTTAGGATTTTTCCATCATAATTTGGCCTATCTACTAGCTTTACAAAAACTCTTGCGCCTATAGATAGCTTTGCCCCAGAGATCACTATTTTTCCAAGGCTAGCTACTAACTTCCGACCATCAAAACATTCAACTTCATACAGAAGAATAGAGAACTGTTCAGTCACAATTCCTTCCAGTATAGGCTCCTCGCTCATATTTTTTTAGTTAATTTGTTTTTTACCGACACTTTCCTCAATTTCCTTTTCATAAACTTTAAATGGAGGATAAATCAACGGCGGATTGTTTAAAAAAAGAGCAATAACGGCCTCTTTTTCCTCCACTACATTTTCTATCAGTATTCCTACTTGTGTATCCCAGCCCATCAATGATTCAATTGGGTGAAAAATCTCAAGACCCTCAATTCGCCTGAAAATACTCCATCAACTCCCCCTGAAACCGCGCAATCATTCCTGACTCTTGCACACTAGTCCCTTCGCTTGCCTCAGCCACCGCCTGGAGCACTTCAATCACAAAAGTATATTCCGGGGAAGGGCCAAAATCTTTGCAGGTTTGTAGAGCTTTGGCATAAGCTTCATCTACACTGTTGGCCTTACGGTTTTCGTAATCAAAAGACCATTTGATTTCGCTGGACCAGGGATGGCTTTGCAGTACTTCTTCCAGTTTGCTGATTTCGGCTTCGTTGACCAGGCCATCGACCTTGGCCAGGGCGTAGATCAGTTCGCCGAGGGCATCGTAGAGTTGGGTTTGGGTTGTTTCCATTGGGCTATTTTTTGGGGCAAGATCGGGAAAAAATCTAAATAGTTGAGTAGGTTGAGAAAGTTGAGAAGGTTTAGGCTACCGCAGCGACTTGCACGGTGACAATGTCAACATTGCTGCGGTAGCCTAAACCTTCTCAACCTCCCTCAACCTTTTCCTCTATTCCTCATGTAACGCCGTCGCTGGCTGGATCCGCGACGCCTGGATACTCGGATACAACGCACAAAGCGTCACCAACACGTAAATCGTCAAAGTAGCGAGCAGCATGCCCAGCACATAGACACTGGCCTCCAGATCAAATACATTGAGCAAGGGAAATTGCACGGCCAGAATCAGACCAATCAAAACCCCGATGGTGGCAATCACCAACATTTCTCCTACAAAATGCACCGTAATGGCGGGTGCAGGTGCCCCCAAGGCGCGGCGTAAACCAATTTCACCCTTACGTTTGGCGATGTTGAGGGTGAGTACCCCAAAAAGCCCCAAGGCCACATTGAGCAAAAAGAATCCACACACAATGCTGAAAATGAGGGAAGGAATCGAGGTCTGCTGGTTCATGGACTTGCGTAGCGTCTTGAGGTAGGACAATTCAAATACCCAGTCTGGCTGCATGTTCCCAATTTCACGCATGAGTTTAGCCTCAAAATTGGCATCCACTCCTGGTTTCACCTTGACCAATACGGAACCCATGTCCCAATCACTCAGGTTGAAAAAAGCAGGTGTGTTGGGTTGATAATTACCACGTTGTTTGAAGTTTTCCACGATGCCCACAATTTTCCAACGTTCATCACCTTCCAATTGAATGATTTTCCCTAGGGGATTGTCCTTGCCAAATATTTTTTCTTTGGCCACCTGGTTGATCACTGCGGGAGTGTGTTTGGCCCCTTTATCTGCACGTGTATACCAACGACCTTCGGCTATTTCAATGCCCAAGGTTTTGGCGTAGTGCTCGTCGGTACCGTAGATGTCCCCCAGGATGTTTACGTTTTTGTACTTGACACCGCGGTTAGACTGGTTGTTGGCAAAGGGCGTATTGCCATTGGTACGGCTGGCCATTTCCACCTCCGGGTAGGAACGGATGCGCTGGTAGATGCTTTTGAGTTTTTCCCCAATCTGGGCGGTATCTTGATTCCAGCTGATGTTGATGCACCAGACTTGTTCGTATTTGAAGCCCAAGGGGCGTGCGTAGTTTTGGTAGTTGTAAGCCATCAGGCTCATGACGCCAAAAAGGACCAAAAAAGCGACCAGTATTTCTACGATCAGCAGAGCATTGCTGCGTTTTTTGTTCCAAATGAGTTTGAAAAAATGCCGAATCATATGTTTAGAATGTGTCGATGAGTGAATGTGCAAATCAGCTATTAGCCTATGCTGATGGCTGACTGCTAACTGTTTTTCAATGCTTCGGCTGGTTTTAGTTTCGACATGCGCCAGGCCGGTATTACCCCCGACATCAGGCCAAAAACCAATGCCAAAAACAAACCAATGCCAAAAACCGTGTAGTTGACGCTCAACACTGCATAAGGAATCAAACCACTGCGGTTAAAAATGCTCAGGATGATTTGGGCAAAAACCAGCGCAATGATGGCCCCGAGTAGGGTGACAAACACGTTTTCAATCACAAATTGCCATAAAATGGTTTTGGACGGTGCCCCAAATGCCTTGCGGATGCTGATCTCCGAGGAACGCTCGATGATGCGGCTGATGTTCAGGTTGATCAAGTTGATGGCTGGTAAAGCCATGAACAAAAGCATAAACAGCGACACGACCGCGAAAAAGATTTCGGTGCTTTCGGATTGAAAAAACTCGTAGATAAAACCTGCTAAAAAGGGCTGAGCCTTGGCTTCCAAATGTGCCACTTGCATGCCCCCCTCCATAAACGGGAATTTTAAGCCTCTTTGGGTCAATTGATCAAATTCACGTTGGATGCCAGGAAAATCACGCGCACTGCTTGCCCGGATAATGCCAATGTAAGAGCCGTTTTTTGAGTCACTTTCGTATTCACTCTTGGGACTATTGTAAGGTAGGAAAATGTCCGAATAAGTGTAGGGGTGGGTTACAGGCCCACCTTTAATCATACCAATGATGCGGTATTTTAGCCCGTTGAATTCAATCGGTTTTCCCACCACCGATTCGCCGGCACCAAAGTACTCGTCGCGGACTTTTTGGGTGATCACCGCGATGTGCTGACCCTGGTCGATATCAGATTCATTAAAAAATTTGCCTTCTAGCAATTCATAATCCGTCACCCGCCAAAATCCGGGATCCGCGTATTTCACCATGAGTTTGATGCGTTTGCTACCCACATAAGCATTGGTCGTCTTGAACAGGGAACTGATGCCGTAGTCTTCGATACCGCCCAGCGCGCTCAGGTTTTTTTTCAAAAACTTATAGGATAGCGGACCTTTCATCATCGAAGTACGTGAAGAATCCTTCAAAATAATGGAATGAATGTACAAGGTCCGGTAACGCTGTTGCTCCGGGTAATGACTTCCAAACATGTGATCCAAAAATGCGCTCAACACCAGTAGGATCAGCAAAGTGAAGCTGATGCCGAAGAGGCTGATGAAGGTGTAGAAGGGGTTGCGGAGGAGAACCTTCCAGGCGATTTTTATGTAATTGCTTAGCATTAGTCTATGTTTTTCCCCGTGAATAGCCCACGAATAAATTCGTGGGGTGGGGCTTTATGGTTGCCTCCCACGGATAAATCCGTGGGTTGGCGGAAATCGTGCAGGAATGAAAGGCTTCACACCCACACTATCACACTCACACTCACACTCACACCCATTCTTGTGGGTTGGCTAAGAAACCTGGCGGCCGTCGAAGAGACGGATCAGGCGATTGGTGCGTTTGGCCATGTTTTCATCGTGGGTGACCATGATGATGGTGCTGCCTTCCTGGTTGAGTTGGAGCAGGATGTTCAGGATTTCGTTGCCCATGTTGCTGTCCAGGTTTCCGGTCGGTTCATCGGCCAAGATGAGGGAGGGGCGGCCTACGATGGCGCGCGCGATGGCGACCCGTTGTTTTTGCCCCCCGGAAAGCTGGGTAGGGAAGTGTTTCATCCGGTTGCTGAGGCCCACTTTTTCCAGGGCTTCTTTGGCCAGTTCCCGGCGCTTGCTGCCGCTGCCGGGGCGATACAAGAGTGGAATTTCCACATTGTCCAAAACCGAGAGGTCGTTGATGAGGTGAAAACTTTGGAAAATGAAGCCAATCTCCTGGTTGCGGATGCGGGCCAATTCCTTGTCCTTATACCCCTTCAGTTGGCGTTCATTGATGGTCACTTCACCCTTGGAAGGTTCGTCGAGCAAACCCATGATGTTCAGCAAGGTACTTTTGCCGCAGCCCGAAGGGCCCATGATAGAGACAAATTCGCCCTTTTGAATGTCTACATTGATGTTGTCCAGAGCCAAGGTTTCAATGGAACTGGTGCGGTACACTTTTTCGATGCCGGATAACTTTATCATGGCTATTGGATTTTTTTGTTTTGTTCAAAATCGTACAAGGTCAACAAGCGCAGCGTGTAATACGCTCGCCAATAATCGCGCAGCGCCAGGATGTAATCGCGCTTGGCGCGGTCTTTTTCCTGGATGGCTATACTCAGGTCGGTGATGCTGAGGTCGCTGAGCAAAAAGCGATCCTGAGCAATTTTGAAACGCTCTGCCGCAATCTGATCGGCGCGGGCGTTGAGGCTCACCTGCTGTTGCAACATGCCCATCAGGGTGACCTGGGTGAATACCTCCTGTTCAAAACTCATGCGGTCTTGCTCTACGGTTTGTTGGGTCAGTTGCAAGTTGGCCTTGGCGGTAGCGGTGCGCGAGCGGCTGCGGCCCCAGTCCATCAGCGGAACTGAAAACTCCAATTGGATAAATTCCCGATCCTGCGGCTTTTGGTAGATGTCGAGCGGCTGATTGCCCCGGTTGCTGAGGCCAAAAGCGGCGCTCAGGGTAGCATTGAAGCCATTGTCGCTTTTGGCCCGGTTCAACTCGCGAGAGGCTTCGAGCAGGCGGCGTTTGAAGGCGATGGCATCGGCGCGATTGTTCAGGGCTTCCTGGCTGGCTTTGGTCGCATCAACGGCGAAAGCCGGGCCAGGGGTGGGTACTTCCAAGGCCAATTTTTCATCACCCCGGTAAGATAAGTGGGTTTTGAGCTGCAATTGGGCTACTTCGGCGGCCTGGTTTGCGCTGGCAAAATCTTTTTGCGCATTCAACACGCCGAGTTGCAATTGTAGGAGATCGTTTTGCGAAATTTTACCCAAAGCCAGTTTTTGGTTGGCAATTTTGTACAAAGTATCGCTGCTGCTCAGGTTGGTTTGGGCAATTTGTAAATTGACTTGCGCAATCAACAGGTTGAAGTAATACACTGTGGCATCGAGGGCCACCAGCTCCATGTTTTCGAGGTATTGCTGTTGGCTCTCGTTGTACTGGAGGGGCTCGGTTTGTTTGTCCCATTTCCAGGCGTTGAACTGCGAGAGGGGTTGCTGGATGCCGATGGCAAAAGGAACTCCGTTGTACAAGGTGCTGTTTTGGATAAAATTATCGAAACGCTGGAGCTGCTTTTGAACAAAAACGGTGCCGCCCGTGCGCGAAATCCTTTGGCTCAGTTCGAGATTGAGCGAAGAATTGTTGAAGGAAACAGGCAAAAAGGCAATGTTGCCATCGGGCTGCGTCACCTCCACAAAGGAGCGCGTGAAGCTGGGTAGCGATCCACTCAAACTCAATTGGGGTTTGAAATCGGACTGATAACTGCGCCAGCGCCAGTAGGCTGTCTCTTTTTGTGTAGCCGCCTGTTTGGCAGAGATGGATTGACCGCGCGCCAGTTCAACGGCTGCGTCCAGGCGCAGGGCACGCGCGGGTGCCTGCGCAATGGACCAGCAATGGGCCATGCTCCCCAGGATAATCAAAAACAGTCGGGTGATTGATACATGCATGGTATTAAGGTTTCAAGGTGATTTCGCGGAGGTGTTCAAAACGGCTCAAATCGCTGACGATGATGCGCTCGCCAGGGCGAATGCCATTTTTGATTTCTACATAGTCGAAGTTGGACAGCCCCACTTCGATTTCGCGGCGCCGGGCAATGCCGTTTTCCAGGACAAAAACCGTTTGCCGTTTTTTACCATTGAAAGCCGGGCCATTGGCCACCCGCACCGATTGTTTGGAGTCGCTGGTAACCACAAAAATTTCCACTTTCATGCTAGGGCGCAGAATGGCATTTTGGGCGTCGTCGAGTTGTACCGAAAACTGCACTACGTCATTTTCAACGGCAGGTTTGATTTGGGTGATCATACCACGCAGGTCGGTTTCGTTGACGCGAACGATCACGGGTAGCCCCACTTGCACTTGTTCTGCATAGGCATCGGAGGCTGAACCTTCGACGCGGAAACTTTTTAAATCGGCAATTTTGGCCAACATCTCCCCTTCATTTACGGTGGTGCCCACTTTGTCGTTGACCCAGGTGAGTACGCCCGGGCGATCGGCCACCATGTCGGCGGTTTTGAGTTGGTGCTGGAGTTCTTTCATGCCCGTTTCTTCGATGCGGACTTGGAGTTCGGATTCGCGCAGGTTGGTACTTTTGGCTTGGCGGTTGTAGCGCACCTGATTTTCGAGTTTGTCTTTTTCCAGTTCGGAAATTTTGAGGGCATTTTCGGCGCGGCTGACGTCTTCCTGGGTGCGGCCACCTACTTTGAACAAGCGGCGGGTATCTTCGAGTTCGGCTTTCTGACGGTTGATACTGAGGCCCTTGATCTGGTTGTCGAGCTCGGCGTCCAGAGCGTCTTTTTCCAGTTGGAACTTCAGTTTTTCCACCCCATTGCGTTTGAGTTCCAGTTGGTCTTTTAGCTTTTCGAGTTCGATGAGGGATAGTGATTTGTCGAGTAGCAATATTTGCTGTCCTGGCCGTACCGCTGCTCCGGGGCTGAGTAACACCTGCTTGACACTGGCGCGGATAGGACTGGCGAGTACTTGTTCAAAGGCCGGGATTACCTCCCCACTGGCAGTCAGGGTGTTTTCGACGCTACCCAACTCGGCCACGACCACCCGGAGTTCAGATGCGCGGACGTTGGTGCGCAGGATTTTGCTGAGCAGAAAATAGGCTGCTCCTAGCACGAGGATGGCTACGAGGGCGATGCCCCAGCCTTTGAAGCGTTGTTTGCGGATGATTTCGGGTGCGAGTTCACGATCCATTTTGGCTCTTTTGTAGGAATAAAATCCAAAGGTGTGCCAAATTTAAATTGTTGATTTTTAGTTTATTATTTTGATTTTGAAAGTAAAAAACGTGCGATTTCGCACTTTGGGGTGTAGAAGCGCACTGGCAATTGGAAGCGTATTCTTTTTTCCTGTACTTTTGATCAGACAGGGCTTATGCGGTGAGGGAAAACGGGCTATGCCCAGTTTTTGGGGGATGTCGCCCTTTCAGGGCTTATTTGCGGAGTGTAACCGGAGGGAATTAGTTGCGTTATTCAATTTGTCAAACTAGAATTCATGCGACCATATTTATATCATCTGGTAGTGTTATTTTTTTGGGTGTTTTACATTGCTGGTTGCAAACAGAGCGCAGCTCCCGTTGACGAAAATGCCCGGCCAATGGCGTATACCGAAAAACAGTTGGAAAGTTTTTTGGATAGCATTGGGCGTTTGCCGATTGAGCCGATGGTGAAGGAGGCCAGGCATTATTCGGATTCGGTGTTTTATAGCCGGCAAAACATGGCGGTAAAACTTAGTGCATCTGATTATCAAACGCTTTTGAGAGAAGCTAAAAAGGGTCTCATCAACGAAAAACTGGCTCGGCAGTTTCACACGGATTATGACAGTAGTGAGGTGTATGAGGGAAAACTTTATGCATCATTCCATCCATTTGACAAAAATGAAAATCAGCCGGATCAATTCGCCATCTGTTTTGAAGTTCCTGCGATGAATTCGGAGGGAGATGTTTATTTTTTCAGTAAAAACCAGTGCATTTCCATGCACCATATCTTTCATCGTTATGGGCTAGAAATGGAACATTACCAGGACGAGGAAGGAAAAACAGTAATTTATTACAGGGAAAACTTTGCCAGTGGCACTGGCATCTGGTGGTTTGATTATTATTTTTATCGGTATGAAGACGGCAAACTATTGCCTGTTTTGAGCGAATTGCAAAATGGAAATTTATCGATGATTCCAGCTTATCGTGCACGGTGGCTGGAGTCTACAATCGTCGACACGAATCCAGTTACTTTGAAGATGGTGTATTATTTATCCGGCGAAAATGGAGATTACATCCTCAATGATTCGACCAATGTACAATACCGTTGGGATGCAAAAACCAAAACCCTGAAAGGCGATTACGAAAGCTCCAAACTAAGCCAGAATCAAATTTTGTCCTATAATTTGGGCACTGGAAATGATCTCTTTTTCATCAGGGCACATTATGATATGCTCAAACGATTACTGAAGGACAAGACCAAACGAAGGCTGGTGTTGTATTTTTTAAACGAAGCAAAAGCGGACTTGAATGGCTGAGCGGCGCAAAATCCTTTTCATCTGCACAGCCAACCGAATGCGCAGCGCGACCGCTGAAAAAATCTACCAGGATGACGTTCGTTTTGAAGTCCAATCAGCGGGCACCCATCCGCTGGCGGATCAGGTATTGGACGAGTATTTGTTGGATTGGGCGGATGCCATCGTGGTGATGGAGAAGGGCCATCGCAATTTTATTCGAGCAAAATTCCCGGAGTACTATGCGCAGAAAAAGATTGTGTGCCTGTACATTCCTGATGAATATGCCTTTATGGATGAGGGGTTGATTGCACTGTTGCGGAATAAATTTGAAGAGGTGTATCAACGGGGGCTACTGGGAAGATAAGCAAGGATAAACCTATAGCACAGTGGTGCTTCGTCTAGCACTTACTTCTTTCACCACCTCCAAAAATTCCAGCGTATGATCCAAACTCCGCAACACCCGTACATTGTGCGGTGCAGTTACCTTTTGCGCCACCACTTGATAACCCGACAGCAAAACCTGGCATTCAGGAAAAGTCTCCGACAGCTTGTCTACGTACTTTTGCACAGGTTCTTTGGCGAAGGTTTCGCTGATCATGGTGAAGATAAAATCTGGCTTGTGTACTTTGCAGGCATCGCGCAGGTCGGCTATTGAAATGTCTTGCCCCAGGTAGAGCACGTGGTTGCGACGCGACTTGAGGATGTAGTGCATGAAGAGCAGTGTGAGTTCCTGCTTTTCCCCCTCGGGCAAATAAATGATGAATTTTTTGACCTGTTTGCCCTGTGGAATGGGCTCCTGGTCAATGGCGACAATGATTTTTTGGCGGATGAGGTAGCTGATGAAGTTTTCTTGTACCGGATTGATGGATCCCGTCAGCCAGAGTACGCCCAACTTGTCCAAAAAGGGATAAATCACCTCCAGCATCGTCCGTTCAAAACCCAGTTGCTGGATGTTCATTGAGACGATGCGGTCGAATTTTTGCTCGTCCATTTCGATCATCGAAAGGGTGAGGGCGTCGAGTTGGGTGCTGTTTTCGAAGTTGATTTCGGCGATGGAAGCCACTTTTTCGGCTACTGTCTGCCGCGACATTTTGGCGATCTTGGAAATTTTAACGCCATTTTTGTTGAGCAGGGATACATTGAGCAAAAACTTGAGGTCATCGTCCTGATAGTAGCGGATATTCGTCTTGGTGCGCTTAGGAGCGATGACTCCATAACGTTGCTCCCAGATGCGGATCGTGTGTGCTTTGATCCCCGAAAGTTTTTCCAAGTCGCGAATTGAATATACGACCACTTGTTAAGACGTTTTTTTTCAGTGAATTACAAAAAATATGACGAGCTAAAATGCACTTTTTATTTTACCAATAAGCTAAGAGCCTGTAAAAAATTACGTTTTTCTCAATATGAGATGAATGTTAGCAATCAAAACAAAAGTCTCACTAGTTCTGGTGTCGGCTTCGTAATCAAGGGAGAGCCTTCTTGACCACATGAGCCAAGAAATCGTCCTCTC
>NZ_JBGSLK010000140.1:0-51068 GCF_041740695.1 Haliscomenobacter sp.
GTTGAGGCTACCGCAGCGATTTTGACAATGTCCTTGTCTAAGCCGCTGCGGTAGCCTCAACCTTCCTCAACTTTCTCAACCTACTCAACTTTCTTCAACCTTTTTTCTGCATTTTTTCGATCAGTCGTTTGATTTCTTCCAATTCGTCGGGTGTAGCAGAGCCATCGCCGAGAGCACGCATCACCAGTCGGGAGGTAGAACCTCCAAAGGCCAGGTCGCGCAGACCATTGACCACCTGGGTCTGTACTTTTTCGGGATTTTCTGCTGGGCGGTATACATGGCTGCGGTCGTTGGTATCGCGCTGCAGTAGTCCTTTGATCTCCATAAGTTGCATCAACTTCAGGGTAGAGGAGTAATTGACCTCGCGCTGTTCGTTGAGTCGTTCGTTGACGGTTCGTACGGTAGAAGGGCCGAATTGCCAAAGCACGTGGAGAATCTCCAGCTCAGATTTGGTGGGGGTGCTTCCTTCGTTATGTGGTGATGGTAAATTCTTCATAGTGTAAGCCTAGGAATTTTTTCCTAGCACAAGGTCTAGGAATTTTTTCGTACGTCAAAATTCCTAGACGTTTTTTTTCAATTTTTTTCGTTTAAAACTACAAAGGCGCTGAGACACTGGGCAATGTGTCTTAGCGCCTTTGTCGCTAAAATAAGTTTAGTCAATCGGTTATCTGCTAATTCCGAAGGAATTTTATGTTTATAGGGAAAGGTTAAAAGTGGTCCAAAGTCCTGATGAGGTTTTTGAAACAACCGTTCTTAAACTTTAAGCTAGACGACTATGAATTGCCTCCAGCTTTAGCTGGTGGAAGCAGGGAGCATTAGTTTTTGGGCTTTAGCCCCATTTCCAAAATTGAGGCTTGGGCTAAAGCCCATCCAAGATATGACCTTCGAACCACCAGCTAAAGCTGGAGGCAATTCATGTCCTCCGAGCAAAATTTCCATTAGGGCGGTTATTGCTCCACTTCATGATCACCCCTCCGCCAAAGTCTCTGAAATATCCGTATTCCGCGCCTGAATCGCCGGAATCACTGCAGCCACAAATCCTACCGCCAGTGCTCCAAGGAGCAGGTAGCCTTCTTCCACGAGGAAAGTCCGTCCGGTAAAAGTATAACGGTACGCCGCTTTCATTTCTCCCGCCAGCAATTCCATACCGCCGTGGCTGATTAGCAGTCCGATGATGTATCCAAAAATGGCCAACAAAAGCCCCTCCATAATGATCATGGCAAACAACTTGCCCGGAGAAGCCCCCATCGTGCGCATTAGGGCCAGTTCGTAGCGCCGATCCCGCAGTGAAGAAAACAGCGAGATAAAAATACTCAGCCCCGAAACCCCCATAATGATAAAGGCCAACCAGCGCAGTGCGTCCTGCCCTACCCCCATCAGGCTGTACAAGCGGGTAATTTCGATGGCGGGCGTAGCTGCCTGCATGCTGGTGTTTTGGTTGATCATGCGTTGCAGATTGAGCGTAGTGATGTTGTGCCCATTGAATTGGAGGAGCAGCGCGGTAATTTCTTTGTCGGGGTATTCCAAAATGGATTTGAGGTGATGGGCTTCATCCTGCTCATGAGGCGCTTCATCATCATTTTGGTGGTCCTGTTCTTGGTTGGTGAGGGCGATGCCATTGACTTGTTCGGTGCTTTCAGCGTGATTTTCGGCGATGCTGTCTTCGGCAGCATGTTCCTCATCTTCGTGCTCGTGCTCGGCTTCCTCCGTTTCTTCAACGGCAGGTGCAGCACCCATTCCGGCGTGTTCGTGTACTTCCCAGATGCTTTGTGCAGGGGTGAGCAAGAGTTGATCAATCGACGCTCCCGTGGGTTGCATAATGCCTACCACTTTAAAGGCGTGCCCTTCGTGAACCAGATTGTCATCCTCAATCAAGCCATGTGAACTTTGAAACGTGCTACCCACTTTTAGACCCAGTTCCTGTGCAGCCGTAGCCCCAGCCAAGACTTCCATTATCGCTTTGAAAGAGCGGCCTGTGCGCACTTTGGCCTGGTACAATTCCAAAAAATTGGCGGTGGTACCCACAATCCGATAGCCTCGGTAACTGTCTCCCAGGGAAAGGGGAATGGCGGATTTGATGAACGGATTTTTGGGGTTCAGGTAGGGCATAACTCCCTTGATTGGAATGTTCCCCGTAGGTGCGTCGATGTGGTACATGCTCGACAAAATGAGTTGTAGTGGGCTGCCTTTGGCCCCAATCACCAAGTCGATGCCCGCGAGGTTCTTTTCGAATTTTTCGTTGATTTGGTGGTTGACGAGCAAAAGAAAAGAGATGAGCCCCACGCCTAGTGCAAAAAGCACGAGGCTGAGCAGCATGGTGAGTGGTTTATTGCTGAGGTTTTTCCAGCTTAGGTTGAGTAAGGTCATTTGAGTATGTTTTCCCAGGGCTAAGGCCATGGTGTTGCCCACGGCTAAAGCCATGGGTTGGTTTTGTGGATTCCCTCTTACGGCTCCCACGGCTAAAGCCATGGGCTGAGCTGTGGATTCCCCTCCCACGGTTAAAACCGTGGGTTGGGGGGGCTAGAGGGCGATCTGGTTCGGGAAGCGGTCTTTGAGGCGTTTGTCGTGGGTGACTACGAGTAAGGTAGAACCCAGGGCCTTGGCTTGCTCTTCGAGCAGGTTAATGACTTCGGTGGCGTTGTAATCGTCCAGGGCCGAGGTGGGCTCGTCGGCCAGGATGATGGGTGCCTGGTTGATCAAGGCGCGGGCGATGGCCGCGCGCTGCTGCTCACCAATGCTCAGGCGATCGGGCTTCAGTCGCAGCTTATCTCCAATGTTGAGCCGTTCAAGCAGTTCTATGATCCGCCCGCGGTTGGGTTTCAGTCCGGCCAGTTGTTGGGCCAGGGCCAGGTTTTCACCAATGTTGAGGGCTCGTACAAAATGAGACTTTTGAAAAACGATGCCGATGTTTTTGCCCCGAAACTGGTCCAGTGCCGAAGCGCGCAATTGGCCCAATTCGGTAGTTCCAATTTGGATGGAGCCACTAGTGGGTGAAAGTAAACCGCCGAGCAAATGGAGCAAAGTGGTCTTTCCACTACCTGATTGTCCCAGCAAAAGCCAATGTTCACCTTTTTGTAGGTTGAAATCGGGAAAGTTCATCACCTGATGGCGGGTGTAACTGAACTGTAATTGTTTGGTTGTTAACATGGAATAAAAATAAGCGATTTGATTAGTGGTGATTACTCAGGTAATGTTAACTTTGATTAAGAAGTGATAGAATCGTATCACTTAAACTCTTCAAAATTAAACATCTTTATCATGCGCTTGTTGGTCTGCTCTTCAATTTTTCTACTTTTTTTTGCGGCTTGTCAATCAGAGCCCAAAACCAAAGACAATGGAACTGGCTTGACTACCGATTCACCTACCGCCAAGGTTCATTTTCGTTGTGAATCATCTGGCGAGGACGAAAATGGGGTTCCCCACAACGAGGTTTTTTTGGTGGTCAATGACCAAAGCACCAAAGTTGCGGACGTCACGGCTTGTGATGAAATCACCAAGGATAGCTACCTTACTTTTCAAATCCCTGCAAATGCCGTGGCTGCTTGTGGAGGCTGGTATGCCGGAGCGGGTGACTACTTTTATGCACTGGAAGTCAAAGGGCAAATTGTGGTGATGAAGGGCTGGCAAGCGGAGGAACAGACAGATGAAGGCTACCATTACGAACAGGATTTGGTGGTACCGATCAAAAAATAACCTGAAATTTTTTACAATTTCCTGACAAAAACTTGCTTGAAATTTAAAAAGCATATATATTTATGCTGTTATTTAGGTTCTCCCAAATCATTTAGGTTATCTACACAACATACACTGAATTGAATCAAACATCATCGTTTGATGAAGTGTGTTTCCTCCTTATAAGTCTGAACTTTATATTATTGGTTTTCGGGTATTTTATGCCTGATCCACTGGAAGCCATGCCTAGTAGTGGGGCAAAAATAAATGTTCATTTTTCTTGAGCCAAAGGATTAGATAAGACACTTGAAATGAACCGTTTACTCATCTAATCCTTTGACAAAATGAACACTTATTTTTTTATCGCCCCCTAGGTTTCCCACTCATTTCGCATCCACTAGTGTGTTCGTCATTATACACCAGAGGGCCCCACTGTAATACTTGTCAGCTGGGGCACTTTTTTTTA
Organism: Haliscomenobacter sp.; assembly: GCF_041740695.1. Classification (GTDB taxonomy): domain Bacteria; phylum Bacteroidota; class Bacteroidia; order Chitinophagales; family Saprospiraceae; genus Haliscomenobacter. The sequence continues at coordinate 4,139 of NZ_JBGSLK010000140.1, forward strand.
GCGCCGAAATGTGCCTTTATTTGATTTCCGTTCCTTACCAATTCCAAATCGGGTTAGCAGGTGTTTTTGCCCGCAAAAGAACCGGGGCCGCGTCAATAGGATCCTGGAAGGAAAGACTATAGGCGTGTAGCGCGATACCCTTATCAGCATAAGTGAAGTGACTGGCACCATATTTATCATCTCCAATAATCGGGGTGCCCATGGCGGCCAATTGAGCACGAATCTGATGGAATTTCCCCGTCAGGAGTTCTACTTCCAATAAGGCTTTTTTTCCATCTTCCTCAAGCAGCCGGTAATGCAATTGGCAGGCATCCCGCTGCTCGCCAGCTTCATCAAAAATGATGGCTTTTTTTTCTTTTTGATCTTTGTACAACCACTGGGAAAGCAGGGCTTCGGGTTTTTCGGGCACACCTTCTACCACCGCCAGGTAAGTTTTTTTGACTTGTCGTTGCGAAAATTGCTCATTGAGTTTGCGTAGGGCACTCTTTTTTTTGGCCAGCAGTAAGATTCCTGAGGTCACCCGGTCCAGGCGGTGTACGATGCCCAGGAAGGGCATAGAAGTACTGCGTTGCAAGTAGGCAAGCACCTGATCCTCAATGGTATCATTGGCTCCAATGGTTTTTTCAACGCTCAGCCCATACGGTTTGTTGACCGCAATCCAGGCTGAAGTTTCAGCAATCCACCAATTTGGTTTGTATTCACGCATGTTCTCTCAAAGCTGTGGTACAAAATAAGCAGTTACGCAAAAAAACCATTAGTTTAGCGCGTAAAAATTCAGAATTGTCACAATTAAACACATTATGGAAGAAAAGTCAAGCCCTGAAGTCACAGAAAATCCAACCATTATTGAAGTGATCACCAATGGCCCTCTGCGGATATTGGGTCCCTTGGAGGTAAAACTGGCGGATGGAACCATTGTCAACAAGCCTGGGCCGCGCACTACTTTTTGCCGTTGTGGCGCATCGGCCAACAAACCTTTTTGTGATGGTGCCCACAAAACCTTGCCACCTTTTGAAACGGTAGCAACACCGGGCTAACATCGCGGGCAACGCACTGTAGAGACGCACGGCCGTGCGTCTCTACGATCCGAAATTAGCCGTCATTTATTGCGGGTTATTCGGCGGGTTATTTAAATCCGGAGCTTCGGGTAAATCAGGGTTGTTTTCCACCGCAGCGGGAATAATCGCCGAAGGAGTCGTTTCTTCTTTTTGATAATAGCGGAAGAAATCGCGTTGAAAAATTAAAATATTGAGTACGCCCACGGTGATGGAGACATCCGCGATGTTAAATACGGGTTTAAAAAAGAAATAATCTTTACCCCCTAACAGCGGAAGCCAAGCGGGGTAAACACCTTGCCAAATCGGGAAATACAACATATCGACCACCTTGCCGTGTAAAAATCCTGCATACCCACCCTCGGCAGGAAAAAGTGTAGCCACTCCCCCATGGTAATAAGAAGGTGAAAAAATCAGGCCATAAAAGGCACTATCGATGATGTTCCCCAGGGCACCCGCCAGGATCAGCCCAAAACTGGCCAAGACGCCAAACCGAATCTTTTCCTGGATCAATTGGCGGATGAAAATAATCAGGAAAATGACCGCAGCAATGCGGAACAAACTCAGGGCCAGTTTGCCGTATTCACCCCCCAGGTCCCAGCCAAAGGCCATGCCGTTGTTTTCCACAAAATGAAGCAGCGCCCAATCCAGCCCCAGGATATGAATTTCAGATCCGTATTCCATATGGGTTTTAACGCCGATCTTTATAGCCTGATCGAGCAGCAAAACCAAAAAAATCAGCATTCCTACTTTAGTGGATGACTTCATGGTATCATTGAGAAGTTAAGAAGGTTGAGGGAGGTTGAGGGAGGTCGAGAAGGTTTAGGCTACCGCGAGCGACTTAGACAAGGGCATGTCAAAATCGCACGCGGTAGCCTAAACCTTCTCAACCTCCCTCAACTTTCTAAACCTTCTCAACATATATTATTGTTCTTCCTCCTCCTCGTATCCCTCTTCCTCGTATGGCTGATCGTCCTCCAGCTCCTCCTCCAGTTCCAGTTCGTCTTCGAGGTCTTCTTCCTCTTCTTCTATACCGCTTTCAGACTTAATTTTGCTGCGGCGTACCAAAGCATTGGCACGGTCTGCGTAGTATTCCTTGCGGTTTTTGGCAATTTCAATGGCCATAAACAGAGCTTCGCGGAACGAGTCGGGCTCGGCTTCGTTTTTGCCTGCAATGTCATAAGCCGTGCCATGATCCGGGGAGGTGCGCACGGCACTCAACCCCGCGGTGTAATTAATTCCCGTTCCAAAAGCCAAAAGTTTGAAAGGAATCAAACCCTGGTCGTGGTAAATGGCCAAAATGCCGTCAAATTTTTTGTAATCCCCTGCCCCAAAGAATCCATCAGCCGGATAAGGTCCCATGGCCAGCATGCCGTTCTTTTTGGCTTCGATGATAGCCGGGCGGATGATGCGGTCGTCCTCGTCGCCCAGTACACCTCCATCACCTGCGTGGGGGTTCATGCCCAAAACGGCGATGATTGGGCGATCAACGCCAAAATCAATCCGCAGGGTTTCTTCAAACGTTTTGAGCTTGCGCGCGATCAGTTCCTTCGTCACCTTGCCTGCTACCTCGCGCAGGGGCAGGTGATTGGTTGCTATCCCAATCCGCAGTTCTTCGCTGACCATGAGCATCAGGCTTTCTTTGCCATTGCCCAACTCCTGGGTCAGGAACTCGGTATGCCCCGGGAAGGGAAAGTTCGCCATTTGCATGGCTTCTTTATTGATGGGCGCGGTCACCAAAGCGTCGATGTTGCCGGCTTTTAGTTCTTTTACCGCAAAATCCAGCGCCTGATAAGCGTATTTGCCGCTGACATCGGTGGGTTTCCCCAGCACAATATTGACATTCTCCTGCCAGCAATTCACGATGTTGACCCGGTCGGGGAAAACCCGTTCGGCATTGCGAATTTGCTGAAATGGAAAATCAATACCGACGATGTTTTTGTGGTATGAAACGATCTTGGAAGATCCATACAAGACGGGGACGCAAAAGTCGATTATTTTTGGATTGGCCAGAGTTTTGATGATGACCTCCAGACCAATACCGTTGATATCTCCGATGCTGATGCCGATTTTTAGTTTGTCCAGTTTTTCCTGGGCTGCTGCTTGTTCATTCATCACAGTAAAAATCCTACGGGTTGCTGTAATTTTGATAGTTTTGCAAAGTAATGGTAAAAAAAGCAGAAAATTGTTTTGAAAGCTAAAAAATCCTTCGGGCAACACTTTCTCAATCGAGAAGAAATTGCGGAACGCATCGCCAACAGTTTAACCATAAACAACGAATTGGGCCATCCTGTTTTGGAAGTCGGCCCGGGAAAGGGCATGTTGACCAAATATTTGCTCAAACAGTACCCCTTGCTCAAAGTGGTAGAAGCGGATGTGGACATGGTCAATATCCTCCACAAATATTATCCCCAACTGGAAAATCGCGTGATCTCTGGCGATTTTTTAAAAGTCGACCTGGCGGCCGTATTTGAGGGCCAAAGTTTTAGCCTGATCGGGAATTTTCCTTACAATATTTCTTCCCAGATCGTGTTCCGCATGATCAAATACCGCGACATCGTGCCCGAAATGGTGGGGATGTTTCAAAAAGAAATGGCCGATCGCATCATTGCCAAACCCGGGGGAAAGGACTACGGCATAATCAGCGTTTTGGCTCAGGCGTATTATGAGGGCAAAACCCTGTTCGATGTGGACAAAAGTTGTTTTACGCCACCTCCCAAAGTACAGTCGGCGGTCATTCGATTGATCCGGAAAGAAAATCAGGATTTGGGCTGTGATGAAGGGTTATTTCGGCAGGTGGTCAAAACTTCTTTTAACCAACGGCGGAAGATGTTGCGGAATACCTTGAAACCGCTTTTTCCGGAAGGCAGTACGGAATTGGAGGATGTGTTTTTTCAAAAGAGGCCGGAGCAGTTGAGCTTGGCGGATTTTGTGGGGGTGACTCAGCTTTTGGCGAAGCAGACCACTTGATGCAATCAAGTAGTTTAATTCTTCAGCGATCATTTTAGTCTTGTACAAGCTAAATACATGGTTTATTTTATGTTATGTTAAAAAAATAATGCTTTTCATTTTTATTTATTTATTTTTAGGCAGTGCAGCAAACCCTTAGATGATGAAACCCTACTCCGTCCTCTTATTGATCATTTTTTTACATTTAACAGAAAATTTAGCTGCCTTCCCAGAGGCAGCAAAGGAATTAATTATTGTCGCTGATAAAAAAACCTTTTCGGGAGGAAAAAAGGTGGAGATCGGGTTTAAACCCAAAACCATTCAATTCATTATTGATGCTAGTGGTCACCATAATGAAAAGTTGGTTTATGAAATTAAAATGGAAGGGATCACCGATCCATATGTCACTTCTGATCCGGTTGCCCGATACACCTTTCTGCCTGGGGGGGAACATCATTTCAAATATCGAGTAATTGAAAATGGCGTTTTTTCGCCTTGGTATGTTCAAGAAATTAACATCAAAAGGGGTATCATTGAAATGCCCTGGTTTTATCCGGCCTTAATCGTTTATTTGGTTTTGGTATTGGGCGCAATTACTTATTTCTGGATTATTTACAACCTGCGGCAAAATCTGAAATTACAAACCTTGCGTTCCAAAATTTCGGCCAACCTCCACGACGAAACGGGCTCTACCCTCTCCAGTATATCCCTCGATTTGGGCACCCTGGAAAGTTTGTTACCTACCGAAAATGAAAAGCTGCACAACTTGATCACTGAGACCCGTAATACCGCTGAAGAGGCCATCCTCAAGCTCCGAGATACCCTCTGGAGCATTCAACCCGAACATGATGATATGTTGAATTTGGCTGGTCGAATTGGTCAATCCGCTTCGAAAATGTTTGCCTTCAAAAAAGTGCAACTTGAATTCAGCAATGAACTGAGTGAAGCTGATAATTTTCAAATTGCTATGGAGCGCCGGGGCGATATTTTACACATTGCCAAGGAAGCACTCAACAATTGCCTCAAGCACGCTCATGCATCCAAAGTAAAGCTTCGCCTTGCACCCATTAAAAACGGTATACAAATGTCGATTGTCGATGATGGAAGCGGATTTAATGTGAAGGAACCACATGCTGCGGGAAATGGTTTACGCTATTTTCAACAACGCGCCAAAAACAGTTTTTTAGAAGTAGAGATAACCAGCAAACCTGGGGAAGGTACAATGGTGAGCGTTGACATACCAAAATTGTGACCCCCCCGATTTAAGGGATTGTAACCATAATCTAGATTTATGATTTTTGACCTAAATCATAGCATATGCAAACACCTATCCGTGTAGTACTTTTTGAGGACAGCGATAATTTCCGCCGGAGTTTGATCAAAGCCTTGGAGGTGCGGGGCATTGCCGAGGTGGTAGGAGCTTATCCCGATGGTAAGGATGCAGCCAAAATGGTCGCCAAACACCAGCCCGATTTGGTGTTGATGGACATCGAAATGCCTGGAGTGAATGGGATTGACGCCCTCAAAGCCATCCGCAGCACCAATACTCAAACTAAGGTGCTGATGTTGACCAATATCGATGAAGATTACGCAGTCTTTTCCTCTCTTCAAGCAGGGGCTGATGGCTACGCGCTAAAAGAATGGCGAGGGGAACAGGGGCTCGAATTTGCACTGGAACAGGTAATGGGTGATTCTGGGGCTTACATTTCTCCAGGTTTGGCACACCTGATCATTGAGTACTTCCGCCGCCGGGACAACATGGCGGAAAAAGAAGGTTTCGTGATGCTTAGCCCTCAAGAGAAGAAGGTACTACTTGCCCTGAGCCAAGGCTCAAGTCGCAAAATGATCGCTGAACAATTGGTGATCAGTCCCTTTACAGTAGGCGACCACACTAAAAAAATATTTCGTAAACTAAAAGTGAATTCCGCTCTGGAGGCTGTTGAGGCTGGGAGAAAGAGGGGGATTTTGCGGTAAGAAAAGGGAGATAATATGAGAAAAATGTATGCCTTTTTTGTGTTGATTACGATTTGTGAAACTGGCTTTTCACAGGTTCAATTAAATGTTTGGTTAAAGGGACAAATGAAATCAAACTGGTGTTGGGCTGCGTGCACTCAAATGATTGATAGCTTCTATACACGCAGTATCAAATCACAGTGTAAAATTGTAGAGTCGTATTTTGGTCCACTTGAAAACAATCCCTTATTGTCAGTAGAGTGTTCCCATTTGGCCTGTAATGATCCGGGCAATCTTTCGTTGTTAGAATATAATGAACCATTGTCTTACTACGAAATTTATCAAGGCTTTAGCCGTGTTCTCTCAAACTTAGGGTATTACTCGAGTTTGGAGTATTACCCGAATAATAAAGCATGGGAAACAATTGTTGATGAAATTGATCATTGTAGGCCTCTAGTATTATTTATTGCTCAAGGAACAACATCTAATGCTTCTTTGCCAAATGAGAATAGGCCCTCCCATGCAATGGTGATTTATGGCTATAGGGAACAGGGGGGTGACCGTTATTTGTTAATAAGGGATCCATGGTACCCATCTGGAGATAGATGTAGTAAATGTAATATTACAGAGCTTAATTTCACTAGCCTAAGTACCTACAATAACACCTGTGTAATTAAATTATCAGGCTACCAAATGAATATTTCTTTAAGAAGTAAGCCATTTTGCGATCCTTGTGAGGAATCAAGAATGCCTATACCTTTGATTGAAAGCGAACAGAGTCTCGCTTTGAGAGGGCTAGAAGAGGAAGCAATAACGATACCTGTTAAAATTTTGGATATCCACTCGAATATTAAAGGAAGCAAATTTTTGCCAAATGAATTATTTGACAAGTATTATCCTAACACTGGGAAAACCTTTGGTTACGAGGTAATTGATAAAAGCCCCGTAGAGTTAGAAATAAAGAATTGCTCGTATCCAAATTTTATTGTAGGTAATTTTCATGGAAAATCTATTAAAATCAGTTACGATGGTAGTGAAAACACGCCTAAGTACACTGCTATCTATGCACCCTATCCCTATGGTATGAAATATTATTCTTTCTCTTTATCTAGTAGCCAGCAAACTTTATTCATAACAGATCAAAATGTTTTTGATCCCCTAAATCCAACTAAAATTTTATTTAAAGCAAATGAGGTATATTCTGAGCACACATTCAATAACAAAATCGGTTGCTTTTCAAAGAAACTCTTGAAAACCCCAATGCTTCGAATAGAAACCTTGATTGCAAAAGAAAAAAACAAATTCAATCAGTTGTTTTCTAAAACCACCACTAAAACACATTAATATTATGGCTAAGGTATTCATTATGGAGGCAGTTACCAGTTTAACTGTAGACTCGGAGACTTTTATGACGGAAACCCAAAATTATTGGGGTACAGATGCTCCAAGACTCTTTACCATCCATCATAGTGAGATTTCACATTTACAAAAAAATGGAGGGTATATGGGCGTACGCGTTATTGATATCGAAGATGAAAAAGAAGTTAGGGTAAAATGGCTTCCTTTCCGAAAAAACCAAGAACAGGAATATATTGCAAAAGACACTAATGACTATTTCTTCTTTTTAAAGGATTCTGCAATAGAACTAATTCTCAAAAAACCAGGTGTCACAGACGATAACAAAAAAATACTAATTTTCAGTCTATTAAAAAGTGATACTGGAGATTATCATGCTCTTTTTTATTTAGGAGTACTGAGTGAAATTGGGGGTATTGGTGGAGGAACACCTTCTGCCGGTGCAAAAGTTCCATGATTAAAATCAAGAAAATGAATCCTAACGATATTATCATATTTTTTGGCAAAGTTGTTAGTGCAGTTATGATCATTCCGATCATGGCTGCACTTATTAAATGGAAATATTTAGACAGAAAACTAAAAATATTTTTAGCTTTCTGTGTGATCAGTTTAGCAATCGCATTATTAGAACAATTATTTCTATGGAGCGCAAAAAAATATTACCATGAATTCTGGAAACCAATCCTAGATTACTGGGAAATCAAAAACACTTTTTTCCTTCAAATTTTAGCTCATGTTAGAGATTTTGTATTATTAGGCTGGTTTTTTTCTACAGTTTTGTATCCAGGGAAAGTATATAAACTTGTGGGATTGATATCAATGATTCTTGCAATAGCGAGTATAGTAAATTACATATTTATTGAAGGCTATAAGGAACTTGGCGTTTTCAATCCAACAGCAGATGCCATATACTGTTTTATTGTGCCAATGATTGGAATGTGGTATTTGTATCATAATGACTCCAAAATTGCGATGTACAAAAACCCCGTATTCTGGATAAGTCTAGGCTTAATTCTTCCTAATTTAATGAGCCTCTTTCTATACTTTACTTCAGATTTTTTACAAAAAGAAGATTATACGCTTTACGTCAACCTAATGCTCATCAAAAACTTCTTTGAAATCATCGGCATCATCCTCATCACCATCGGTTTCGCCCACGCCTACTACATGCGCTTTTTTTATCCAGAACCTTCCAAATAAAAAAGGTTGCGCCAGATAAGAAGTGTGCCCCATCCCCTAAATAAGGGATTGGGGCACACTTTTTATATCCCTAACTTTACATTATTAATTATCGCCAACAACACTGAAATACCTGTAGCGTGCTAATTTTTTTTGTGCCCTAAGTAAAACACTCATTGAACCCCAAAGTATTCAAACTAGACCCTATACAAAGCCAGTAAGCGTGCCTCCCAAGCCCTTACTGGCATTTTTTTTGGAGATGCAAAGCAAATTTGCAAGATTCAAATCCCCTTCCTATCTTGTTCAGCAGTCCTGGAACAATTCAACTCATGCCTTAAAACCCTTTCTTCAAATGACCACTTCTCCTTTTTTAGGCGAACTCATCGGTACCGCCGTTTTGATTCTACTCGGCAACGGTGTCGTCGCCAACGTGCTGCTCAACAAAACCAAGGGCAACAACGGCGGGCTCATTGCCATCACCGCAGGTTGGGCCTTCGCAGTGACCATGGGCATTTTTGTGGCTCAAAAATTTGGCAGTGCAGACGCCCACCTCAATCCAGCGGTAACCGTCGCGATGGCCATCAAAAACAGTGACTACAGCAATGTATTGCCTTTTATTGCTGCTCAAATGATCGGTGCGATCCTTGGTGCAACGCTGGTTTGGCTGCACTATCTCTCCCATTGGGGCGCAACCAACGATCAAGGGCTCAAATTGGCGGCATTCAGTACCAGCCCCGCCATTGCCAATGCACCCGCCAACCTGATCAGCGAGATCATTGGTACTTTGGTGTTGCTCATTGGGGTGATTGCCCTGTATTCGACGGAGGGTTCGGGTATGTCACCCTATTTGGTAGGGGTGTTGGTGTGGGCCATTGGCTTGAGTTTAGGTGGCACCACTGGCTACGCCATCAATCCAGCCCGGGATTTGGGTCCCCGGATTGCCCATGCTATTTTGCCCATTGCCGGTAAGGGAGGAAGTGATTGGGGGTACGCCTGGGTTCCAGTGGTAGGGCCCATTGTGGCTGCCGTGATCGCAGGAGCGATTATGAGTGGGTTTGGATTTTAAAAAAGTTGAGATGGTTGAGGGAGGTTGAGAAAGTTGAGGCTGCCGCAGTTAATTAGCACCTCGGCTCGAATGGGTGACCAAATAACTGCGGCAGCCTCAACCTCCCTCAACCTTCTCAACCTTCCTCAACTTTTATACGAACTGATTCAGGATATTCTCATACAATTCCTGTTTGCCGCTGGTCAAACCCGGTTCAGGGTTGGCGTGAGCGAGGGCATGCAAGTCTTGCAAGTTGAGTTTACCATCTTCAAACTCTCTACCCTTGCCGCTGTCAAAACTGGCGTAACGCTCTTTGCGCAGGGCCAAAAACTTCGATTTATGCAAGATGGCATCGGCTGCGAGCATGGCCCGGGCAAAAACGTCCATCCCACCAATGTGTGCGTAGAAGATGTCGGCCAAATCCGTGGAGTTGCGGCGGGTCTTAGCGTCAAAGTTTACGCCACCACCTTGCAGGCCACCCGCTTGCAGGATCACCAACATCGATTCGGTCAGTTCCATCACGTTGTTGGGGAATTGATCGGTGTCCCAGCCATTTTGGTAATCACCCCGGTTGGCATCGATGCTGCCCAACATGCCGGCGTCGGCAGCTACTTGTAGTTCGTGTTGGAAAGTATGCAGCGCCAAGGTGGCGTGGTTGACTTCGATGTTGATTTTGAAATCATCGGCCAGACCAAATTTATTGAGGAAACCAACTACTGTAGCACAATCAAAATCGTACTGGTGTTTGCTGGGCTCCATCGGTTTGGGCTCGATAAAAAACACCCCTTTAAAGCCCTGGCTGCGCGCATAGTCCCGGGAAAGGGTTAGAATTTTGGCCAGGTGTTCCTGTTCCCGCTTCATGTCGGTATTCAACAAGGACATGTAGCCTTCGCGACCACCCCAGAATACATAGTTTTCACCACCTAGCGCAATGGTAGCGTCGATGGCGTTTCTCAGCTGCGCACCTGCGTAAGCCAGTACATTAAAGTCCGGGCTAGTAGCCGCACCATTCATGTAGCGGGGATTGGAAAAGAGATTGGCGGTGCCCCAGAGTACTTTTACCCCCGAAGCGGCAATTTTTTCTTTGGCATAATCTACAATGGCGCTCAGGCGGCGCTCACTTTCCTTCAAGCTGGGGCCTTCGTCTACCAAATCCACATCGTGGAAGCAGAAATAAGGGGTACCGATTTTGGTGAAAAACTCAAAAGCCGCATCCATCTTGTCCTTGGCCGACTGTACCGCGTCACTGGCTTCCAACCAAGGGAATTGTTTGGTGCCCGGACCAAAAGGGTCTCCGCCCGTACCGCAGAAGGTATGCCAATAAGCAGTAGCAAAACGGAAGTGCTCCTTCATGGTTTTGCCCGCGATCATCCGATTTTCATCGTAGTACTTGAACGCCAGCGGATTGTCCGACTCTGGCCCTTCAAACTGGATTTTTCCAATTCCGGGGAAATATTCACGATTTCCCAATACAACAGCATTGCTCATGATGTCTATTTGTTTGATAGTTTATGTAACCAGCGCTGGTAAGCTGCTTCATAGGCACTTGCATCCGCCAGGGGTGCGTAGCCACCAACAACTGGTGTAGAACCCAAGGCTTCGCGCAAGGTACCGTACAGGCCAGCTCCAAAACCAGCGCCTTTAGCCGCGCCCACTGCTCCGGTCGTGTCCAGCATTTCGATTTTGCTTTGGCACAGGGTCGCAATGGTTTCGGCAAAGATACGCGATTGAAACAAGTTATCATTGCCTACCCGCATCACCTTTAAATCTAGTCCCATTTCCTGCAAAATGCCCATGCCGTATACAAAGGCAAAGGCGATGCCCTCCAGGCCAGCCCGGATCAGGTGCGCCTGGCTGTGGCGGTTAAAGTTGAGTCCTTGTAACTGGGCACCCATATCTACGTTGTTCAAGATCCGCTCGGCCCCATTGCCGAAGGGAAGCATGGAAAGTCCATCAGCGCCAACTGGAATTTGGGCAGCCCGTTGCTCCAGTTCCGGGTAACTCAGGGCGCTCGCTCCGGTATTTTGGCGCAACCAATTGTAGGTGATCCCCGCGCCATTGATGCACATGAGTACGCCTACATAAGGTTGTTGCAAGGTATAATTGACGTGGGCAAAACCATTGACCCGGGAAAGTGGGTCAAATGCGGCCTGATCGGTAATGGCGTAGACTACGCCGGAAGTGCCACCAGTAGCGGCTACTTCACCCGGCTCCAGTACATTGAGGGAAAGGGCATTGTTGGGTTGGTCACCCGCGCGGTAAGCCACGGGAATACCGGGGCTCAAACCCAGTTCTGCCGCCGCCGCTGCGCGCAACTGCCCCTGAACGCCAAAGGTTGGCTGAATTTTCGGGGTAAGTGCCTGATCAATGTTGTAATCCTGGAAAACCAGTTCGGCGGGTTTTTGCTCCAAAAAGTCCCAGAAAATACCCTCCGAAAGCCCCGAAATGGTGGTACAAGCCTCGCCAGTCATTTTTAAGGCCAGGTAATCGCCGGGCAGCATGAAGTGTTTGACGCGGCGGTACAATTCTGGTTCGTTTTCCTGCACCCAGCGCAATTTGGAGGCGGTGAAGTTTCCTGGAGAATTGAGCAAATGGGACAGTGCCGTTTGGGCACCGATGCGCTCAAAAGCTGCGGCACCAATGTCGACTGCCCGCCCGTCGCACCAGATGATGGAAGGGCGCAGTACTTGATCGGCGTCATCTACCAGTACCAGGCCGTGCATTTGATAAGAAATGCCAATGGCTTTTACACCATCTTTTGCTGCGGGGTAAGCTTTGAGCAGGCGTTGAGTGGCTTGCACCATGCCTTCCCACCACTGGTCAGGGTGTTGCTCGGCCCAACCGGGATGGGGTGCTTGCATCTCCATCTCGCGGTCGGGATATTGGGTGCGCAGCAGGGTTTTCCCAGTTTCTGCGTCCACCAAAGCCGCTTTTACCGAGGAACTGCCGATGTCGTATCCGATTAGGTACATAAATTCGTGCGTTTGTTTGTTCGTTTGTTGTATAGTTTTAACTTGATTCCGGCAAAGAAAGCTATTTTAGCCTGAAATAAGGGCATGTTTAAAAACGATTTTTCCAAAAAAAGGCAGCATGATCAGTTATAACCCAAAGGATTGGATCACTTTTATTTTCCGTTTTCACCGCTCGGATACCGTCCGGCGCTTGTTCCCGATGATTGTATTGATTTGCTTGTATTCAGCCGGAGTTGCCTACCTGGAAATAGAAGTGTGGAAACTGAGTGAAAAGAGCCATGTGCGCAACGTGTCAGTAATGCACACCTTGTTGGGTTTTGTCATCTCCTTCTTGCTGGTTTTTCGCACCAATACTGCTTACGAACGGTGGTGGGAAGGCCGCAAACTCTGGGGTGCCCTGGTGAACAACAGCCGCAACCTGGCCATGAAGCTGGCTGCCCTACTGCGCAATGAGCAGGATGAAAAGGATTTTTTCCGGGCCATGATTCCAGCCTACGCTTCCGCCCTGCAAACCCACTTGCGCAGCGAGGACACCCGGGTGGAATTGTTCGACAAACTACCCAGGGGCATGCAGGAAAAACTCGACCACGAAAAACACATCCCCAATCAAATCGCCGCCCTGATGTATGGCCGGATCTTGTACCTGGCCGAACAAGGCAAGCTAAGCGGCGATCACCTCATTTTTCTCAATCTCGAGCTACAATCCTTCACCGACATCTGTGGGGCTTGTGAGCGCATCCGCAATACCCCCATTCCGTATTCTTATAGCGTGTTCATCAAAAAGTTCATCTTTTTTTACATCATGACCCTGCCTTTTGGCTATGTCTTTACGCTAGGGTACTATGTGGTGCCCATCGTGGCCTTCATTTTTTACGTATTGGCCAGTTTGGAGATCATTGCCGAGGAGATTGAGGAGCCTTTTGGGGCTGATGAAAACGACTTGCCCCTGGGTAAAATCAGCCGAAACATCCAAATGCACATCGGGGAATTGATCTGATCGGGATTCATGGTGAAAAAAATGTAATTATTTTTTGGGATAATTTGTTCGATCACTACAACTAAAAAATAATTTAAGTACTTTATTTTCAATTTTTTAATTTAAAAAATAAGATAAAAAAATCATTTCTGACCTGTTGTTTTTATCTGTAAAATGCAACTGATTTTTTTTCATTTGCCCTGTACTTTTGTTTTGCGAGAAGGTTCAAGGCTTTCCAGGATAAAGGCCCAAAGGGTTTCATAGGGGATGATTTCCAGGTCGTAGTCCTGTTTGGCTTTGTGCAAAGGCACTGCCAATAGTTTTTGATAATAAGGTTCCGCTTTGCGTTGTACCGCAACCGGGTGAAAATCCCCTTTGTCCAGTTGCATGATCATTTTGATGAAACAATTGGTGCGGTAAGTCTCGTCTCGCCGCAAATGGCGGTGGGTATAAGCTTTGAGCGCATCAATTTTGTCGATGATGCTGGAGTAGTCTTTGTCCAGTAGCAGAAACAAAATCATTAGGGTAATCAAAAGGATATTGTTGCCGGATTTATCGTGGATAGAGCCACTGAATTCGTTGATGAACTTTTTGGTGCGAAATTTAAATTGTACTCCCTCGGGCTGTTGCAATTTTCCGGCCCGGATGAGGTAATAGATCATGGCTTCATGGGTGCGGAATTTCTCTTGCTGCAAAGAGGATTGTTTTAACAAGGCAGGGTTGATTTTGACTTCAATGATGTTTTCCAGGGCCAATTCGTATTGTTGGGAATGGAGGTACAAGCGGTAAAGGTCTTCCATCAAAATGAACCAGCTGATACTATGTGCAGGTGCCATTGGCAAGATGTTTCTTCCGATGGTGATTCCTTCCTCGTACTGCCCTAGCATCTGCAAAGAAGCGATCAGCTGGCTAGAAAAGGATATAAAAATTGGGCGTGAAGTTCTTTCTTTTTGCTGTTCAAAATACCGTAATGCATCTCTACACCTCTGGGCGGTTTTTGCATAATCGGTCATGTGCAGAGCCTGGGCAATAAAAACCTGATGGGCGTACAAATTCAATCGGTAGGATGAAAGTCGATCAGTGTAAGTTTTTAATTTTTCTACATAACCTGCAATTTTTTGGGCAAAAATCAAATCGGCAGATCTTTTTAAATTGTAATGCATGGCTATTTCACTGTAGTATTTTTCCGCGAGGATTTCCGCTACTAACAACTCTTGCATTTTTTCCATGAGTTTGGTGTAGTATTCGAATTTAGTTTTATGCTTAACAAAGGTGCCGTAGTGCACCACAAGGTTACGTGCTAAGAGTAAAGTGATATCGGTAAATTCATTTTTTTGTGAAATTTTGATGGTTTCTTCGGCAATTTTGATGGCCGCATTGCGCATATAGCGCACCAGTAGCGATTGAAAGGCTGCATAATTGCGGTAACAGATCAAGGCGTCTTTTTGTAGTTCATTGGCTGCGGTTTGATTAAAATCGACCAAAAAAAGCAAATTGATGAGTCGCTCTTCCAATTGTTGGGCCAAACGGTAATAATAGGTTTTGGCATTTTTGTCATTGGGGAAAAAATAATCCCGGGCTTCCTGTTCGGTTTTGAGCGAACCGTCGCGCAATTTTTCGTAAAATTCCCGTAAGCGGGAGTTTTTGGCAAACACTTCCAAGTGTTTGAACTTGTTTTTGGATAAAAACTGCACCAATTCGATCAAATGATCCATGCTGGTAAATAATTTTTTTCTTCTAAAGTGTATAGATTACTTTAAAAGTAGCAAAAGGAAATAACTATTTATCAAAATTTTAGTAAAAAATTTTAGCTAAAATTTCAATCATCTCACCTGTTGATTTTCCCTGTCAAACGTAACTGTTGCTAGCTAGGCGCCGTCCTACCTTTGTTTTAACAAAATCAATGACTTATGGAGGCGATTATCATCAGCTTGTTGCTGTTCTTCAGCAACGCAGACTTTGTTTTGAACAAAGGGAACCTGGACCAAAGTGCCCAGCATACCCAAACGACTACCATCGAAGAGGGCCAACAAACTTATGTAGACGAGACGATGGTGGAATGTTCATCGGGAGGAAAGGTAATTAATCACGACATGGACGGAATGTAATTCACACCAACATACGGTTTATTAGTACTGCTAACTTTTTCAGCGCTTTATTATTTGGATTTTTGCATTACTTGTTGTATTTTGTTTATATTATTGGTTAGAACGCTGTAATTAAAGCGCTGCGGGGTATCGAGCGATCCGGGCAAACGAGCTTGATACCCCTTTTCTTTTTTCCCAAGAAAAAAGATGGGTTCCAATTGGGATGTCTCCTGCTTGTAATGAAGTGGTTGGCAATATCTTTGTTGGATGGAATCGAAATGAAGGTGAGAGAAAATAAAAAAGGCAACCTCGGGCTGATAAAAGATTTTGCTATGTAGCAACTAGTGAGTGTAAGCCGAGGTTGCCTAGCGAATTGTAACCTTAACTGATGCTTATACGCATGAGGGGAATTATTCGCTGCCTGGAAAATTTATTTTTTTTCGTAGGAGGCAACCAAATTGCGCAACTGATCCAAATAAAGTGCCTTTTTCTGGGCTCTGCGCTCGATACTGGTGGGTGTAAAAAAAGTATGTTTTTCTAAAAAAGAAACCTGCAGGCGGTTCCAGGCTTCTTCATTTTGCAGCACCTTGTAGGCTTTGAGTTCTTCGAACAAGGTGGCACCGATGCTGTAAAAATCGTCGCGACCCAGGTAGTCCAGGTCGGCATCACACAAAATGGCTTCCAAATGATTTTGTGGGTTCTGAGGGATTTTGGTGGCCATGATCATCCCACAAATTTGTTCAATCTCGTGGGCCGAGTACCCAAATTGGGGCAATTCCTTTTGGGCAATCTGGCAGCCCAATAATTCATGGTCTTTGTTGTTGATGGTAAAACCCGAATCGTGGAACAGGGCCGCCGTTTTGAGCAAAACCGCTTCCCGCGCTGTTACCGCTTCGTTGTTGCAAAGTTCTTTGGTGATGTCAAAAACATCCAAAGTATGGTGCAGACCATGATAAGTCAAATCAGCGGAGAGTTCGCGTTTGAGTTTATCGATGATAAAAACCTTGGCGGCACGATAATCCATTCCTACAGTTGAAGGTGATTGGCCTTTATGGACAGCGTGCTGCCCATAAAGGCTATCGGTTAGTCGACAAATATAAACAAGATAATTGAAATCCATAGACTTTATGAACAGAAGCTCAATTGGCCAGAAAGCGGCCTTTTTGAGCTACTTTTCTTAGCGTCTAATCCAAAAGTACAACCCCGGAAGCCATAAACTTCAATTCTTCTTTGGGTTTGGTAATCAGGGCGATTTCAGCAGCCGATTTGCCAGCATCTTCAGCGTAGTGGCGCAATTCATCCACGGCGGTTACTTCCCGGTAAGCGATTCCTTGCATCACTACTTTGCGGCCAGAAATGTCTTTCGGCATAAAAAAACCATAATCCTTAAACTTGACAAACATTTTTGGTTTGCCCGCGTCGTCTGAAACGATGTTCATCCAGCAGCCTTTCACCTGACATACTCCTTCTACAGTACCCACTACTTTTACTTTCATGGAGTCTTTGGAATTGAGGTCGGTCAGCAATTGATCGTAAGTGACTGCACCATTGGCAGAGATTTTGGATCCGAAGTGTTTGCTGTCACCTTTGCTGCTCACGCTGTTTTTGGTGCTGTTACAAGCATAAAAGGTGGCGGCCACCATGAGGAAAAGAAAGAATTTTTTCATTGCTGTCGTTTTTTTTACAAAATTAAGATTACTTTAAAGAGAAAAGTCAAAAAATATGGACATCGTCTGTGATTGGCTTAAAATTTCTTTAAAGCTTCAGAGGCGAGCAATATGCATAACCCATAACAGGTTAATAAAATTATTCAATCTTCACAAAAAACGCTACAATCTGAGTGAAACTTTACGCTTTGTTTATAACAATTAACTCAGTTTCGGGTATGAAGATGTTGTGCTGCGTATGGTGCCTAATTTTGGCATCCCCGATGTTATGTGCTCAAAATCCGGCTTTTAAATGCCTGAAAGGCGACTGTGAAAATGGACTCGGCAAATGTATGCTCCCCAATGGATCTGTCTACGAAGGCAGCTTCCGGCAAGGAAAAATGCAGGGCTTGGGCACCATGGAGTTTCCCAATCGCGACCGCTACAGCGGTGAATGGTCCAATCACATGCGCCAGGGCCGAGGGCGCTATAAATTCGCTACCGGAGATGAATACCTCGGCGAATTTCAGTCCAATATCATGCAAGGGACGGGTACCATGACCTATCTGGATGGCTCCAAATACGATGGTCAATGGTACAATGGCCAACCTCAGGGCCGGGGAGTGCTCTTGCAGGCCAACAAAAATCGCTACGAAGGTGATTTTCAATTGGGAAAATTTGGCGGGAAAGGCACCATGCTCTATGCCAACGGCGAAAAATACCAGGGCGACTGGAAGGAAGGTAAACCGCACGGCACTGGAATCCAGAGTAAAACAAATGGCACCAAATTGAGTGGCATCTGGGATCAGGGCCGCTACCTAGGCGCTACTCGACTCGAAATTTTACAAAATGAAGTAGCCTTGCCCGACGATTCCCTCCAATACCGAAATTGTAATGTTGAATATTGTGCCACTGGATTGGGCCAATTTGTATACCGCAACGGCACCCGCTACGTGGGCTATTTTGCCAACGGCAATCCTGAAGGCCTCGGCAAAACCTTTTACAACAATGGTGATCGGTATGAAGGAGGCTGGAAACTAAACAATCCCCAGGGGCGCGGCATCATGTACTACCAGGACGGGCGCATCCTGACCGCCGTATGGGAGAAAGGGCTACCGGCACAAAAAATCTTTGAAGACCGGGAAAAACCCGTCGTGCCTGTCAAACCAGTTACCAATCCTGCCTCCGAAGTAAAAATCTGGGCCGTCGTCATCGGAGCCGCACAATACAATCACCTCGTCTCCCTGCGCTTTACCGACGACGATGCCTACCTCGTTTACGCCTTTTTGCGCAGCCCCGAAGGAGGGGCAGTACCGGAGAGTCAAATCCGGCTTTTGATCGATGAAGATGCCACCCGCAGTGGAATTCTGTCGGCAATGAACACACTTTATCAAAAAGCTGATGATAATGATGTGATTTTTTTCTATTTTTCCGGCCACGGCATTGAAGGCTCGTTTTTGCCCATCGATTACGATGGATACAACAATATCCTTCAACACGAAGAGTTGAAAAACATCATCGATAAAAGCCGCGCTAAGCACAAAATCATAGTCGCCGACGCCTGCCATGCAGGGAGCATCGGCAATCCTCGTACACCTATTCACATCGAATTAGAAAAATTCTACCGGGCTTTTACCAGCTCTAAAGGCGGTACAGCACTGTTTATGTCTTCAAAAAGTGAAGAATATTCATTGGAAGACAATGGTTTACGTTCGGGGGTATTCAGTCATTTTTTGATCAAGGGTTTGAAAGGCCCTGCTGATCAGGATCACAACAATTTGATTACTGTCAAAGAAGCCTTTGACTACGTACAACGCAACGTACGCACCTATACAGCCAACGTACAGACCCCCCTGTTGTTGGGTACTTTTGACCAGGCGATGCCTTTTGCATTGATTCGGGAATGAATAGAATTGAAAACTTGACCCATATAAATTATTTCCACCATGAAGAAGCTCATTTTTTGCGTTTCACTCGCAGTAACCTTAAACCTTCAATTCGTACTTGCCCAATGCATTACGGGCAATTGTATCGATGGAAGTGGGGTCATGTATTACCCCAGCAGCAGCTCGCGATACGTGGGTGAATTCAAGGGGGGAAGAAGGGAAGGTTTTGGTTATTTGTATCTGCCCAACGATGGGAATTACACCGGATACTGGAAAAACAACCGCTATGAAGGCGAGGGCCGTCGCCTTACCGGGGATGGCAAAGTTGAGCAAGGCATTTGGAAAGAAGGCCAACTGGCCAAACCCATGAACAACCTCAACCTGGTGTTGGACGGCGTTGCCGAAAAGTTTAAACCAGGTTGCATTTCGGGCAATTGTTTTGAAGGCAATGGGATTAAGTTGTATCCTGATGGGATGATTTACATGGGTGATTTTAAAAATGGCAACCGCTATGGTTATGGAAAAGTATACAATCCTGATAAATCCATTTATGAAGGCCGCTGGGTCAACAATAAAATGGATGGCTCCGGGGTATTCATTGATGACAAAGGGGTGAAAAAAACCGGGGTTTGGAAAGAAAACACCTATGTCAGCAATGGCAATAATCCCAACTCAGTGCCACCTGCGCTGGGTGCAAAAACGCCGCAGCGCCAAATCGGCTGCATTACCGGCGATTGTGTCAATGGCTACGGCACCTTTGTATACAGTGATGGCAGCCGTTACATGGGTCCCTTTAAAGATAGCCTTTTGCACGGGCAAGGAGTGGCCATTTACCTCAAGGATGGTACCACCACTCGTTACGAAGGCATGTTCGACCGTGGCAGTGTAACAGGTCGAGGAACTTATACCTATGCTGACGGGCGCAAAAAAATGGGTTACTGGAAGGATGGGAAACTGATACAGACCCTGGAATCGGAAAATGCCAACCCCACCAGTCAACCACCAGCCGTGGCCGGAATCAAAATTTGGTCGGTCATCATTGGCGTAGCCTCCTATAAAGACATGCCTGTGTTGCGCTTTACCGACGACGATGCATATCGTATCTACGCTTTCCTAAAAAGTCCCGAAGGTGGCGCTGTAGCCGATGAACAAATCAAACTGCTGATCGATGAAGCGGCTACCCGCCAAAACATCCTCTCTGCGATGCGGGAGGTGTTTTATAAGGCTGGGCCGAATGATTTTGTGCTACTGTATTTTTCAGGGCATGGTTTGCCCGGTGCCTTTTTGCCGATCGATTACAATGGTATAGACAACAAAATTTTCCACCAGGAAATCAACGATATGCTCAAAAAGAGCCCGGCCAAGTACAAACTGTGTATCGCCGATGCTTGCCACTCGGGCAGTATGTTGGCCGCTCGCTCGGTACAATCTACCCAAAATACCATCGTAGGTTTTTACAATCAGTTGGCCCAGGCCCAGGCGGGCACGGCCCTGATCATGTCGTCCAAATCCGAAGAAACCTCCCTTGAGGCCAGTGGCCTACGCCAGGGTGTGTTCAGCCATTTCCTCATTCGGGGATTAAAAGGTGAGGCTGATTCCAACCGCGATAAAAAAGTAACCATCCAGGAGCTGTTCGATTATGTGTACACCAGCGTACGGTCATTTACGGGGAATTTGCAATCACCGATCATTCGGGGTGATTACGATCATTCGATGATTGTATCGGCGGTGGAACGACCGTAATGATTTTCAATTATTTATTTGGATATCCAAAACCCATTAATTACCTTTGCAGCCCAAATTTTTGGATAACCAAATATGTCTGAATCCGATGAGAAATTACGAAGTAACCTTCATCGTTGACCCCGTGCTGGCGTCTGAAGAAATCAAGGCGACTGCTCAGACATATGTCGATCTGCTCAAGAGCAAGGGCTGTGAGATCGTGCATATCAATGAAATGGGCTTGCGTCAATTGGCTTTCGCCATTGGCAAGCGTCATTCCGGGTCTTATTATTGCGTTGAATTTAAGGCTGTAGATGGCAGCTACATCAACGATGTTGAACTGGCGTTCCGCCGCGACGAGCGCATCATTCGCTTCCTGACCGTATCTCTGGATAAGTACGGCGTGAAGTACAATGAAGACAAGCGCAAAGGTCTGATTGGTACAATCAAGAAGAAGAAGGTAGAAGAGAAACGTGATGAGCGAAATGAGCGCCCTGATCGTAGAGGCAACAACAGCAACAACAGCGGCCCACGTCGCCCACAGCCTGCTGCGACAGAGCCTGAAGCTGCTGCTGCTACAACTCCTCCAACTGAAGAGCAAGCGTAATCCATTACCAACCTTCCAAAAGACACAGACCAATGGCAAATAAGGACGATATTAAGTTCCTCAGCAATCCTAAGATTGGCCAGAAGCGCAAAAAATATTGCCGCTTCCGCAAATTTGGCATCAAGTACATCGATTACAAAGATGGCGACTTTTTGCTCCAATTCATCAACGAGCAAGGCAAAATCCTGCCTCGCCGCATTACGGGCAACTCTTTGAAGTACCAACGCAAAGTGGCTACGGCAGTAAAACGTGCGCGTCACTTGGCTTTGCTGCCCTATGTAGCCGATTTGTTGAAATAATCCAATTCGGACTGCAACGATTTGATTTAGGAACACCCCGCGGTGTTCCACAACTCAAAATCATCATCAATCATGCAAGTTATTCTGCTTAAGGATATTGATAAACTAGGGGATCGTTTTGAAGTAGTTGGCGTAAAAAATGGTTACGGTCGCAACTATTTGATCCCACAAGGCCTGGCTCGTGTAGCCAACAAGGCTAATGTAGCCGCTATCGACGACATCAAGCGCCAGGAAGAGGAGCAAGAAGCTGCTCACCGCGCTGAGTTCGAAGCAATTGCTACCCAACTCGCCAGCCAAACCATCAAGATTGGCGCCAAAGCGGGTCAGAGTGGCAAAATCTTCGGTAGCGTTACCACCGTACAAATCATTGCCGCACTCAAAGACCAAATTGGTATGGAAATTGAGCGCCGCAAGGTATCCATCCCTGAAGAAATCAAAGAACTGGGTACTTATACTGCTCATGTTCAACTGTCTCGCGAAGTGGCGGGAACGGTTACTTTCGAAGTGGTGGCTGAATAAGGCTATCGGCACCTCTGTGGTGTTGCCAATAAAAAAGGCCGTCTCCTTTTAGGATGACGGCCTTTTTTATTTAAGTGCAGGAACCTTACCCGCTCACCGTATACTCTACAGCTATTTTTTTATCAAATTTCTTGTTGTTCTTCCTTACCTCCTTCAGCAAATTGGCCTCTATCGACACCCGCTCAGTTTGAATGTTCGACAAAATAGCCTCACAAGCGCCCGAAAAGAAAAACTTCCCCCGCGTTTTGCGGATGAGTTCGGCGCTCAGGAGGTCATTCGGCATGGTATTGAGCCAGCCGGTGAGGATTTTTCCAAAATCCAGCGTAGCCATTGCCGCCAAGTCAGGATGAGTCATTTGCTCCAAACCAATTTCCTTACCTGTGCCATTTTGGGACAAGTGGTGGCCAACCTTGTAAAACACCGTATTTTTGAGCAGGTAATCCACCTTTACCGTTTGTCGCTCGTTCTTTTTGACAAAAGACCAACTCAGTCCTGGCGCACCCCAACTCAGCCAGTTGCCATATTCGGCATCGCCGGGGAAGAGCAATATTTTTTCGCTGTTCACAAACTGGATCGCCATAACTAGGCTGGTATTGTTGATGCTCTGTTCCAGCCTGAGGGCCAATTCAGCGCTTCCGAACAACCAATCATGGTCGATTTTGCGCCAAACGTGTTTTTCATCCCGGTATTTTTTGCGGATCTCGCTCAACTGCGTGGAAGCTTTGCCTTTGGCAAAATAGCTTGACTCGAAAGGTTGCAAGTCCTGCTCCTTACCTTTTTGGAAGGCCAGTGCCTCCACCAGCGCTTGATTGCGGTTGCTTTTGACCTCCCGTTTTTCATACCCCTGGTTTTTGCCTTCTTCTTTGCTCAACAAGCCCAAATCTCGTGGTGGCCCCAGGATAAAAAAGCGGATGCCTTCCGCACCAAGCAGGTCCTCCAGGGTTTTACCCGGCTCCTGGTATTCTACAACGGTGCTGGCATCAATGATTTTTAAGCGCCGCAGGATGTCCTCCATGGTTTCGGGGCCAGTGGCGGCCAGGTTTAAATCATTGAGTCCGTTCAGGGCAGCGATGTAGTGATCGATGCCATTGTTGAGCTCTTCACCTTCATTTTCCAGCGCGAGCAGTTGTTGGAAATAGTGATCCCCTTGTAGTTTATTCAGTTTTTGAGTGGCTTGACTCAGGGCCAACTTTTGCAGCGTATGGTTTTGCCGATAATCGTTGGCATCGGCGTCGGTTTTGCTTTCGGTCCAGGCGAACCAGACTTTGGCGACCTTCAGGTTGAGGGCGACAAATTTATCGGCAGCTTTGGTAAAACCATTGATGTGGTCGGCGTGCTCGTGGGTGAGTACCAGCAGGTCGATTTTTTGCTTGGTTTTGGCGGCAATATCGTCCAAGATGGGGGCAAAGTTTGCGGCACTCCCATTGATGCAACCACAATCGATCATCAGGTTGAAGCTGACCTGGGTGCCTTTTTTGAATTGGAGCAGGAAACAATCCCCGGTCCCACCTGGGCGGTACATGTGCACCGCAATTTTGTTGACAATTTTAGTGGCCATAAGCGGGGTATTAATGGTTGTGCAAAAATGAAAAAGGTTCGAAGGAAGGAAAGAGGCTACTACGCTCAAAATAGGCCTTGTAGACGTCCAAACCTTTACCCTCCTGGTGTTGGTAGCGGTACAAGGCGGAGGCGCGTTTGGCGTCGATTTCATAAATGCCCTTTTCCAGTTTTTTGACGTCCAGTAAAGGTTTGCTGATCACGTATTTCAAGCGAAAATCGTCCAGGTCAAAAACCAGGGTAGCTCCGCCACGCATGATGAAACTGCCATCTGGGTTGTCGAAGGGTTTGGATTTATCGATCACAAATGGGGCCACCGTACCCTGCGGCGACACTTTCACCCCGGCTCTTTGGGTGATGGTTAGAATGATTTGATTGCTTTTTTCCCCATCAGGGCCTACCCGGGAAGAAAGATTCATGGAATGTACAAAAAACGAAGGCCCATCGCCACCATAAGAGGTAGAACGCCGCACCCCTACCCTTTCGGAGTTTTGGGAAAAAACCAAGCCGGTTAGTTTTTCAAACTCCAGCGAGTTGCCCATTTTTTCATACAGCGTTTTGCGGATGCCATCAAAAATTGGCCCTTCTTTTTCGTCGTAATTCCCCACGACGTAATCCCGGGTGGTCACAAAAATTTTCCGGCGATCTTTGAGGTAAGAGATTTCATTTTTGAACTTGTAAAAGAACTCGCGTAGCCAGGCAAAGGGGTTTTCTTGTCCAGTTGGCGTAACGATGTGTATTTCCGGGTAACTCAGGCTTTCTTCCGACAAGGATTTGATGCCACTCGGATAAATGCCTCGGCGGCGAAAAGCGGTGATGAAGGCCAGGCGGTAATCCCGGTTGTCCGCAGCAATCAAATCGCGGTCGGCGGTGATGATGGCCCGCAGGTAATCCCCAAAAGAGATGTCCAGTGGTGGGCAATAATCCAGCGCACGGATGCACATTTGCAGGATGTGTTTGGCGGATTTAGTGGCTTGTTCGGCCAATCGATTGACCAGATCGGGGTGCAGTTGTCCGGCTGGAAGAATACCACTACCCGATGTGGCAATGCGGATCAGGTCGGCGGAACGGCGTTCGTAGATGCTGATAAAGGCTTCAAAAACGGCTGAAACCAGGATGCTGCCCCGCTCGTGAGGCGTGAGAATGGTTTGGTATTCGTTGCCATTGGGTTGGCGGGGTTTCCAGACCTGGGTGACGGGGTCAATTTCGCCCAAGGCATCGCGTAATGCACCGTATTGCCCAATGGAGGTGCCAAATTCCTGCGCCAACTGCCCGAGCAGGTTTTCTGCGGATAGATTGCCCCGGGTTTTGGCCACCTGGTGTTTGAGCACTTCTGAAAAGGTAAAATGTTGGAAGAGCGCTACAATATCGGCAAAAGCCTCGTGAAAGGCCAGGGTATCGGGGTTGCTGTCCTCGGTGAACTGGTTGTGTACACCATCCAGGATGGCGTGGGTGATTTCGTGGGCAATGATGTCGTGGCTCAGGCAGGTGAACACCAAGGAGTTCGGCATTTGTAAGGTGACATCGGCGGGCTCTGCCGAAAAATACCCAAAGAGCAGGGCTTTTTTCAGCGGACTGTAATAGGCATTGGCCCCGCGAAAGGCGTGTGGGTAAATCCGCAAGGCTTGGACGTAGCCGTATTTGTCTTCCGCGTCATCGGCATTGATGTACCTTCCGTTTTTGCTTGTCTTGGTTACATCCCTGGTTTGGTGAAAGCTCCAAATCACTTTACGGCCAAGGGATTTTTCGAAGTTCTTGATCGTTGTCATGGCCACTGCATAGACCATCTGCTGATGAAACTGCGGATTGCTCTCACTGGGGCTCAGCCCATCTTGCGCCAAAATGTAGGGCTCCTGCAAATCGATGGGCTCGTAAAATTCACCTACCGTGGGGTCGTAATCAATCACTTCAAGGTACTCGCCACAAGGGCCAGGTTCGGTTTCTTCCCAGCTGATTCGGTAGACCATGTCGTTGATGAAGGCGGTATCAATGCCCTGAGACAAGGAAGGGTCAAAGGCGTAGCCGTGCAGCTTGCGGAATGGCGGGGTGGGCGGTGTTGGTTTTTTTTCCATTGCGATCGGGTTTTGGCCATACTACTGGGCATTTTGTGCGGGGAGATCAATTGCCTAGGCTTCAGCCTGAGAAGAATTGGAATACTGGGCATTTTGCTCGGAGGACATGAATAGCCCCAGGCTTCAGCCTGGGGGCATTGGAATACCCCAGAATTTGGGCTTTAGCCCAATGTCATTGACTTGAGACCTTTAATGTTGAGCAGGTGCATTCAACGTAGAATCGTGCTTTTGCTTCAGAACCCCAAACCCCTGAAGGGGAGTACAGCCTACGTAAGCTTGAAATTTATTCCTTTTAAACTGAAGGTCAAAATTTCAGCTTACCATCAATGGGTTCCCATTTTAGGCAGGGCGATTGGTTCTGTTTTAAGCACAGCCATCAGCCCCGTTGGGGGCGAAATATGGGTAGCAAATGGTCATGCTCGGAGTTTCCAAAGTCCCGTAGGGACGTGATGTAGGTTTATTGCCATTCAAATACCCACATTGCGTCCCTACGGGACTATTGGAAACATCGGGGCCGTTATTTGCTACCCATGTCACGCCCCTAGCGGGGCTCCCGTTTCACAAAAAAAGAACCAGTGGCCAGGCCTTTTCAGGTGCTCGGGTTCTGAGACAAATGCACAATGCCAAATGCAATCTAAAAATCTTCAAATCAATGAAATAAAATCCATTCCTCATCCACGCGCTAAAGCTCGTGGCAATTGATGTTCGTCGCTTTCAAAAAACAAAAATGTCTGGTAGTATAGAGTTTAGACTCTTTTGAAACGTGGAAATAGGGTAAGTTATTCGTTTTTTTGCGCGGATGTGGGGGAAATGTTGGGATGAGGCGCTATTGTTGTAGAATAGTTCAATGATTTACACCGAATCTTTCTCCGAACTTTCTAGGAATTCTACCTTATTAAATGTGTGTTTTTTTGCGGGTTTTTAAGAAGTTGATGGACCTAGCAATGAATTTTAGGAACAGAAAGGATTTAGAAGGGCTTTTAGATGGAAGGGAATGAAATGAATGCTCAAGCAAGAAATTGGGTTTAATCAATTCAAAAACAAAATGATCAAGACCATGCAACACAAACGCACCCCAAAAACGCCCCACCCCAAAACAAGAAAGGCATAAAAACTTGCAGAACAAGTAATTATGCCTTTTCTATGTAGACCTATAAGGATTCGAACCTTAACAGGCTGAACCAAAATCAGATGTGCTACCGTTACACCATAGGTCTAAATCCAGTCTCAGAAAGCGTTTTTTCCAAGAGTGACGCAAAAGTAATACGTCCCACCATTATACGCAAGTGCTGAGCCACTTTTTTTTCAAAATAAACCAGTTCTACTTGTTTTCGGCTGCTTGGATCAATTGTAAGTTGCTGCGTTCCAGTTCGGTCAGGAAATTGTTCACGTCGGCGGATTGGCCTTGGTACCAGTCCTGTTGGCTGAAGTGGGTGTGCATGGCACCACCCGCTTTGAAGAGGTAACCGTAGCGGGCGTAAATTTCGTTGCGCATCAGTTGCAGGTCGGCTTTGGGCATTTTGGCCAATTCGGCGGCGTTGAGCAGGCGCAGGGAAGCTTGCGGAAATTGGCCATCCACAAACAGCTCGGCCTTGCCCGCCACAAAACCGACCTCGTATTGGCCTTTTGCGGTTACCCCGCTCCAGGGCTGGTATACTTTGAGGCAACGGGTGGTATCCCCTTTGTCGATGTACAGCACAAATTCGCCATTGGTTTTGCTGGAAAAGAACCGATTGCCCTCGATGCGCACATTGCTGAGGGTTTCAAAACGTTTGAGCCATTTGGCGCCATTGTCCGTCCATTCGCCCCAAGAGATTTGGGCATAACATTTGCCTGCGTCTACGAGGAGGAGAAGATTGGATTCTGCTTCAGAGTCGCCAAAATGGTAAGCCATTTGGTAGGCTTTTTTGTCTTTGACGAGCCAAGGTTTCAGGTTGCGGCCATCGATGTCGTCGAAGCCCATTTTTTGGCCGGTCAGGCAGATGGGCAAGAGCAGGAAAAGGAGGGCAAGTTTAGGCATGTGGTTGATGATTGAATGAAACAAGATATTGAAACTGCTGAGGTGCTCCTTAAGTGTCTTCGGTTTCTTAGGTGGTGAAAAAGAAAAAACTGCTGCGCAGGGTATTCTTTCACCACCTAAGAAACCGAAGAAACCATAGGAATCACCTTAGAAATTATACGTTATGCCTCTGTCGACCATACGCCATCAAGGAATTTTCACCTGCAAGGAAGCCGAATACAACTCCTCCGTCAAATGCACCTGCAACTTCCCCTTCTGCTCATCCCGCACTTGTTTTTTCACCACATACACTTCGGCATTGCCTTTTACCGGGTTGCCAAAAGATACCAAAGGGAAGCTATAACTGCCGCTCGTAGACGGACCTTCAATGGTCACCGTAGAAGCTTGCCCCGTGCGGTCGGTCAAGACCAGGACTAGGCTTTCGCCCTGTTTTAAGGCACCACCACTCTTGATATTCAGTTCAACCTGCCCTTCGAGGCGGTCTGGCATTTTGAGTTCAATTTCGCCCAAAACCTCCATGGTCAAAGGGATAGATTGATTGTCGCCCCGTTTGTCTTGAAAGCGGAAACTTGCCTGCGGGGCAAATTCTCCACCAAATTCGGTGGAATAACGCAGCAGGTTTTCGGTCACTTGTACTTCCGTCAGGTTTTTGTCCAAAAAACGAATCCCGTCTGGAAAGCGCACCGATTTCGCCAAGGGCAAGGAATCACCTTCCAGCAGGATGGCTTCCGCTTTGTATTCTTGTTCGGGTTGCAGGTACCGCACAAAGAGGTCGACCGTTTGTTTGGGCAAGCCGTCTTTGGTTTCAGAAAGGCGGCAGGCACTCGTGGCCAACAACAGGGTCACTACAACAGCATAGTAGAATTTATTCATAAGGATAAGGCTTAAGGAACGGTTTCAAAATAAAGTAACAAATTGACTGGACTCTTTTTTGATTTTGCTGCGTTGCTCCTCAGTTGCGTAGTTCACTATGCGCCTTCCTCGCGCCTAGCCAAATCAAAAAATTGCCGACTCAATTTTGTTATTTTATTCTGAACCCGTTCCTAATCAAGCGACTGGTTCAGGAATTTCACCAAGGGTTGCATGGTTTTAAAAACATCCAGGGCAAAGTCATTGAAGCCAGGCTCCATCAATTTTTGCTCCGCAAAATTATGCGATACCGTAAAACTTTTCAGCTTCAACAACTCAATGGCCGGGTTGTCTTCTTTGTAACCCTGGGGGGCTTTTTTGAGTTTGAGGTCGGGGTCAAAAGCACGGGGGAAAAAGTTCTGGAAACTGATCTCCGTCAAAATCGCCTGCAAATCTTTGTAGTTGTAATGGATTTCCTGGCGGATTTTTTTCAAAGCTTCTGCTTCCGGCATGTACATGCCACCTGCCAAAAAGCAGCCTCCTTCTTCCAGGTGCAGGTAATAGCCCGCCCGTTGCAGGCCCTTGGCTCCGCCGCTGAACCAGGCCCCCATGTTGTTTTTGTAAGGCGATTTATCGGCTGAAAAGCGGGTATCGCGGTTGATGCGGAAGATACACTTTTTAGGCTCCAGCTTGGCAAAGGCGATCTCCGCATCAAAAGCTTCCAAACCATGGATGATGGCTTGCACCTGAACGAGGAAATCCTCTTTGGCGCGTTGGTACACCTTGCGATTGACTTCAAACCATTCCTTGTTGTTGTTGGTTTTTAGATCCTTGATGAACTGGAAAGTCGATGATTGGAGCATGGTGATGGGTTTTAGGCCAAAATTAGAAACATTTTTTTGAACCCGCGCACAAAGAAAACATAAAATAAATTGATTTAAAATCCCATAAAATATCAATAAATTGTCCCAACAAAACTATACCAAGATGTTTCGAACCGCCGCTTTACTCTGCATTTTTGTGGCACCTGTCTTACTGACTTGCCAGCGCCAAACCCCCTCTGCCCCGGTCACCCCTACCGAAATTGTCGCCAATTTTCCCAATATCCGCATTGATAGTTCGGCTGCTGCCTTTGGGGCTGGCCCCTGTGAGCCCAGCATTGCCATTTCACCCACCGATTCAAATATTGTAGTGGCGGGTGCCATCCTGGATCGGGTGTATTACTCCAGCAACGGGGGGATTACCTGGAAAAAAAAGACCCTGGTTTCCCCTTATGGCGTTTACGGCGATCCAGTTTTGTTGGCCGATACCAAAGGTGATTTTTATTACGCACACCTCTCCGATCCTAGTGGCAAGAGTGGTGGTGACCCGACTTGGTTGGACCGGATTGTGATTCAAAAATCGACCGATGGCGGTGCCAACTGGTCGCAAGGCACTTATGCAGGCTTGCGTCACCCCAAAGACCAAGACAAACACTGGCTGGCCGTTGATCCCCGCGACAACAGCATTGTGATGACCTGGACCGAATTTGACAAATACGACAGCCGCGACCCCAAGGACAAATCGCGCATCCTCTTTGCCCGCTCCGCCGATGGGGGCAAAACCTGGAGCAGCGAGGCCAGCCTTAGCCAATTGGAAGGCGACTGCCTCGACGACGACAACACCACCGAGGGGGCGGTACCCGCCATCGGCCCCAACGGCGAAATTTATGTGGCCTGGGCCTACAACAATAAAATTTACTTCGACCGCTCCCTAGATGCGGGCAAAACCTGGTTGGCCACCGATAAGGTGGTAGCCGATCAACCGGGCGGCTGGACCTTCGACATTCCCGGCATTTACCGCGCCAATGGCCTGCCCATCACCGCAACCGACCTCAGCAATGGCCCCAACCGGGGCACCATCTACGTCAACTGGTGCGACCAACGGCACGGCACCAACGACACCGACGTGTTCCTCGCCAAATCGAGCGATGGGGGCAATACCTGGAGCGCGCCGATCCGGGTCAACAACGATGACGCAGGCAATCACCAATTTTTCACCTGGCTGGCCGTTGATCCGGTGACGGGCTACCTCTACATGGTGTTTTATGACCGCCGCAACCACGAGGGAGACGCTACCGATGTGTACCTGGCGTATTCCAAAGACGGGGGCAAAACCTTCGTGAATGCCAAAATCAGCCAATCGCCCTTTACCCCCACCAAAGGGATATTTTTTGGCGACTACAACCACATCAGTGTGTACAATGGCCGGGTGCGCCCGATCTGGACCCGCTTGCAGGGTGGGACTTTGAGTGTGTGGACGGCGCTGGTGCGGTTGAAATAGATTGGACTTGAGGTCAGTTGATTATCAAGTAATTGGGTGATCTTAGGCATGACGACCAGCGGCAGAGCCGCCAAAACGTCTGTAGCTCAAGGAACGAAGATAGATTTTAAGGTACGTAGTACCGCAACTGTTGCCCTTTGTTCCGGTGCTCTGCACCTTAACAGCCTTGCACGGTCTAAACGCTACAGACGTTTTGGCGGCTCTGCCGCAAGTCGTTGATCTTAATTTTACAACTTGTTTGTCATCAACCTCCCTAAACCTTTTTTTATGCCTGAAATCACCGAAGTCTTCTACCCCCACAATCGCCAACAATGGCGGGAATGGCTACAGACCCACCACATAGGTGAAAAAACCGAAGTCTGGCTACAAACCTACCGCAAGGCTACCGGCAAACCCTCCCTTCCCTATGATGAAATGGTGGAAGAATGCCTGTGTTTTGGCTGGATTGATGGGGTAACCAAAAGATACGACGAGGAAAGTGCCGTGCAACGCATCACCCCGCGCAAGAAAAAAACCTTCTTATCTGAACTCAATCGGCAACGGGTCTGGAAACTCCAACAATTGGGACTAATGACTCCGGCGGGCGTGGCACCCATTGCCAATCAAATTGGGCAGATGGATGACCCATTGGTGCTTCCCGATTGGATCGTGGCGCAATTGCAAGTTGATCCAGAAGTATGGGATAATTTTCAGCAATTTCCCCATTTCTACAAACGCCTCAAAATTGGTTGGATCAATGAAATCACAGGCAATAGCCGGGATGCGGAGAAGCAGAAACGGTTGAATTATTTGATCAAAATGAGCAAGCAGGGGAAAATGTATGGGGCGCAGCCGCTGAAAGACTTCGGGTAAAAGGGGACACAAAGCGACATTTTTTTATCACAAAGAAAAAAAACAAGGACACAGAGGACACAAAGCGAAGCATCGTCAACGTCTAACTTTGTGTCCTCTGTGTACCTTTGTGTTCTTTGTGATAAAAAACGTCGCTTTGGTAATCTGTTATACGCTTTCTGATACCCCTACGACACCAACTTTATCCACAGCGGCAAATTGTAATAATTCGTCACCCGCGTAATCTTCCCCGCTTCCACTTCCAAAAAAGCCCCGACTGGCAACACATACGTCTGCCCGTGCGCGGCTGGCAAACCCTCATCCGATTTTTTGTACACCCCGGTTACCGTAAACTCCACCGCGATTTTTTTGCCATTTGGCTCCGTGAAGTAGGTGAACTCGCTCAGTTTTTCGTCATAACATTGATCCATGTGGCCCAAAAACGCGCTGAAGGTTTCAATGCCAATTTGTGCCTCACCCTGGTTCACTTCGTGGCGAATTTCAGGGTGTAGCAGGGCCAACATACCCGCCCAATCTTGATTGTTGAAATGTTGATAATACGCTTGTACTGTTTCCAGTGCAGTCATGGCTAATATTTGGTTTGATTAATAGGTTAAAAATGAAGCGATGAAAATACAGGATTTTGGGGCGGTACGCCTAATTGCACAAAAGAATTTGTACTGGACTTTGGTTTTGTTGCTGCTTGGCCTGACCCTCTGGCTCAGCAACAGTCCCTCATCGCAGGCACCTGAGGCCGACTGGCCGGAATACAATGGTGGCCCCGACAAAAACCATTTTTCCGCCCTCCAACAAATCAACGCCAACAACGTAGCCCAACTGAAAGTTGCCTGGGCTTACCGTTCTGGTGGTGCTGACACCCTCAAAAACAGCACCCAAATTCAATGCAATCCCATCATCATCAAGGGCATCTTGTATGGTGTTTCAGCCGGTTCCCAAGCCTTTGCCCTGGATGCAGCGACCGGGCATGAAATCTGGAAAAGCAAGCTTCAAGACAAAACCTTCAGCATGACCAGCCGGGGCGTAAGTTACTGGAGCGACGGCCTAGAAGAGCGGATCTTTTTCGGCTACGGTGCCTACCTCTACGCCCTAGATGCCAAAACGGGTCAAGTCATTCCTTCTTTTGGCAAAAATGGCAAAATCAACCTGATCGAGGGCATTACCCGCCCGGGAGCTGACGATTATGTAATCTCGAACACCCCAGCTTCGATTTATCAGAACATCCTCATCGTAGGGACGCGGGTATCCGAAAGCGCCACCGCCTTGAAGGGTGACATTCGGGCTTACGACGTACGGACTGGCCGCAAAATCTGGGCTTTCCACACCATCCCCCACCCTGGCGAATACGGCTACGATACCTGGCAAAAGGAAAACCACAAAAACATCGGCGGCGCCAACAACTGGATGGGCATGGCTGTGGATACCGAACGGGGCATTGTATACGCTCCTACTGGTTCCGCTGCCTTTGACTTTTATGGCGGCAACCGTAAGGGCGATAACCTCTTTGCCAATTGCCTCATCGCCTTGAATGCCAAAACCGGAAAGCGCCTCTGGCATTTCCAAACCGTGCACCACGACATTTGGGATCGGGATATTCCTGCGCCACCCAATTTGTTTACGGTCACCCAGGAAGGGAAAAAGATCGACGCGGTGTCGGTTTTGAGCAAACAGGGCTTTATGTTTGTGTTTGACCGGGTGACGGGCAAACCCCTGTTTCCGATCGAAGAACGCCCCGTTCCAGCCTCCACCATTCCAGGCGAACAAGCGGCGGCTACTCAGCCTTTCCCCTTGGGGCCAGAGCCTTTTACACGGCAATCCTTCACGAGCAAAGACATCAATGATTTTACCGCCGATCGCGCCGAAATCATCGCTGAACTCAACAAAGCCAATACCGGGCAAGCCTTCATCCCCCTGGGTCGCCAGCGCACCCTCTTTTTTCCAGGCACCGATGGTGGTGCGCAATGGGGCGGCGCAGCCGTGGATGAACACAGCATCATGTACGTCCCCGCCAAGGAAAATCCCGTGTACAGTTCGCTCTTAGATGCGCCACCTGCTGACGACAGCAAAGCCCTCAAAACCGGCAAACAAATTTACCTCAGTTATTGCAGCGCCTGCCACGGCGAAAACCGCGAGGGCAATCACGATGGCACTTATCCAGGTTTGCAAAATATCGTGGGCAAATACGATGAGGCCGGGATTCGGCAAATCATTGCCAAAGGGCGGGGCATGATGCCCGCTTTGACTCAACTGAAAGAAGCCGAATTGAAAGCTGTAGTGGATTATTTATTTGGCAAAAACACCACTTTAAAAGCGACTAAGGGAGAAAAATTATCCACCGTTCCCTACAAACACACGGGCTACAACCGTTGGTACGACCGCAATGGCTACCCGGTCAGCCAGCCGCCCTGGGGCACTTTGACCGCCATTGATTTGAACACCGGAAAACGCCGCTGGCAAGTCCCGCTGGGCGAATACCCAGAACTGACGGCGAAAGGTATTCCGCCTACGGGTACCGACAATTATGGTGGTCCAGCGGTCACTGCGGGTGGGCTATTGTTTATTGCGGCAAGTAAAGACCAGCAGTTCCGCGCCATTGACCGCAGTACTGGCAAAACGCTTTGGCAGGCGACCCTACCCGCGGCAGGGTACGCTTCTCCGAGTGTGTACTCCATACAGGGCAAGCAGTACGTGGTGATTGCCTGCGGCGGCGGAAAGCTCAAAAGTAAATCCGGTGATCAATATGTGGCTTTTGCGCTACCTTGATTACCTTGCATAAAAGTTGAAGAAGTTGAGAAGGTTGAGGGAGGTTGAGGCTGCCGCAGCGATTCTGACAATGTTCTTGTCTAAGTCGCTGCGGTAGTCTCAACCTCCCTCAACTTTCCTCAACCTTCTCAACCACTAGACTTTTTAATTCAATCAAACACCATGACCACCGTAGCAATCCTAGGATTTGGCCTTTCAGGGCGTTATTTACAAGCTCCTTTTTTCCTGGCCAATCCCAATTTTCGGCTCAAAACCATCGTCAGCAACAACCAAAACCCACAGGATATCTATTTAGGGGTGCAAAAAGCGACCAGTCTGGATGAAGTATTGGCTGACCCCGAAATTGATCTGGTGAGTGTGGCTTCCCCCAACGAAACCCATTTTGAGTACACCCAACGCTGCCTGCGGGCAGGGAAACATGTATTGGTGGAAAAACCATTCACGGCTACCGCGGGGGAGGCAGAAACGTTGGTCGCGTTGGCGAAATCGTTGGGCAAACACCTGTTTGTATTCCAAAACCGCCGCTGGGATAGTGATTTTTTGACCGTTCAAAAAGTCATTGCTGAAGGATTGATTGGGGATGTGTTGAGTTACGAAGCTCACTTCAACCGCTACAAACCCGTACTCAATCCCAAAAAATGGAAAGAAGTCATCGCACCAGGCAATGGCATTTTATACGATTTGGGTTCGCATATTTTGGATCAAACCCTCCTGTTGTTTGGCAAACCTAAGTCGGTATGGGGTGAAACCTGGACCCAACGTCAACACTCCGAGGTCGACGATGCTTTCGATGTCAAACTGGATTATGGTAAAATCAAAGTCACGCTGAAAAGTAGCATCTTAGTAAGGGAGGACACGCCCCGCTACATCATTCAGGGCACCAAAGGATCTTTTGTCAAATATGGCATTGATGTACAGGAGGATCACCTCAAAGCGGGAATTATGCCGGGTATGCCGGGTTTTGGGATAGAACCAGAAGCCAATTGGGCTACGATCAATACCGAAGTGGGTGGCTTGCACGTACGCGGTCGGGTCGAAACCTTGCCTGGAAACTGGGCACCACTTTTCCAAAACATACACGAAGTGATTCAAGATGGTGCTGCACCTGCCATTGCAATGGAGGACATTGTGGAGCAGATTCGGATCATGGAATTGGTAAAGCAGGGATAATCTAGCTATGAGACCCATCATCACCCTATTGTTTTTGGCCTTGGCCCAGTGGACTTTTGCCCAAGTGCAATCCTGTCAGGACATTGTCTTTCCCACCCTGAATACCTCCTTGTACCAGGGCGTGTACTACAATGACCTGCGTTGGGACGATGACCACAAAATCATCACGGTAAGTTTCATCAATGGATCTGCATTTTTGCAAAACAAGGTCAAACAATACGCCGTAGAGTGGGGCAGCTATGCCAACCTGCGTTTCGAATTTGTCACTCGGTCGGGTGCCGACATTCGTATTTCTTTTTATCAAGGCAAAGGCTCCTGGTCTTTGATTGGCAAGCAGTCCAGCCAGTTTTCCGTGGATGTCAATACCGGAAAGTCGGTCAGCGGGCTGAATGGCCCTTCGATGAACTACGGTTGGTTCAACGAAAAAACCACGGAACAGGAATTCCGGCGCACCATCTTGCACGAGTTTGGCCATGCCCTGGGAATGTTGCACGAACACCTCAGCCCCCTGGCGGGCATCAAGTGGAACATCCCCAAGGTTTACGCCCACTACATGCAAACGCAGAACTGGAGCAAAGAAGACGTCGACAAAAACGTACTGAACAAATACTCGGTTACCCAAACCAATGGCGAGTACGATCCCAAATCGATCATGCACTACCCCGTCAGCAAGGACTTCACGCTGGACGGCTACGAGGTAGGTTGGAATTATTTGCTCTCGGCAGGGGACAAAAAGACCATTGCCACGATTTATCCGACGTCAAATCCAACCACGACCAATAAAGAAACGCCCAAGCAGCTTTACCGCATCAGTGGGCTGACTTATGGCGACAGCATTTGGTCCTTGACCATGTCCAAAAACAAGGTGACGTATGCCCAGGCCTGGCGCACCCGCCCAAATTTTCCCAAGGATGAAATTCAGGAATATTGGGACAAGGGCTATCAGATCAGCAATTTGAGTTACGGTGGTGGTTTTTGGGCGCTGGTGATGTCGCAAGGCACTGGTTTAAGCGAACAAGTATGGCGCACCCGTCCTGCTTTTCCGCAGGAGGAAATCAATACTTTGTGGGACAGCGGCTATTACATCAACAGCCTCAGTTACGGCAATGGCCTGTGGGCACTAGTCATGTCCAAAGGCACTGGCTATACTGACCAAATCTGGCGTACCCGCGCTACTTTCCCCAAAGACGAAATCAAGGAGTTTTGGGATCAGGGCTACTACATCACCAGCCTCAGCTACGGCAACGGGCAGTGGTCCCTGGTCATGTCCAAAAATGCAGGTTATGCGCACCAACTCTGGCGTACCCGCAATTATTACCCCAAAGATGAAATCCAGGAATTGTGGGACAAAGGCTACCACATCACCAACTTGACTTATGGCAATGGCTTGTGGGCCTTGGTGATGTCCAAAGGAGCAGGTTACCAGTCCCAATCCTGGAGGACTCGGCGGAATTTTCCACAGGCGGAGATTGATGAGTTGTGGAAGAAGTAATGGGCTAAGTAACGCAGAAAAAATTTAGATTTGCAAAAGTAAACTAGCCCATTATGCACCATTTGACATGAGTCGAAAACGGATAACCATTTATGATTTAGCTAGAGAATTGGGCATTTCTGCCTCTTATGTTTCGAGAGCACTGAATGACCATCCATCCATCAATCCCAAAGTATGTGACAGTGTAAAGCAAAAAGCGCGTGAATTAAACTACAAGCACAATTCACACGCTGCCAATCTACGCCAGGGCTCATCCAAAACCATTGGGGTCATTGTTCCACACATCAATCAGTATTTTTTCTCGGAAGCCATCGCCGGGATCGAAGAAGTCTGCTTTCAAAACAACCATAGTCTGATCATTTGCCAGTCGCATGAATCTTTTCAGCACGAATGCAAAGCCATTGATACCCTGGTTCATCAAAACGTTGATTGTATTTTGATTTCTGTTTCGGCAGAAACTCAAACCAGTGCACACCTTCAAAACATCAGAAAGCACAACATTGAGCTCATTCAGTTCGATCGTTGTATGGATGAAGTAGACAGCTTTAAGATTTTAAATGACAATCAAGAGATCACGTATCAGGTGTCCAAAAGCCTGATTGAACAGGGCTACCGAAAAATTGCCTTTATCGGCGGGCCAAGTCATCTTTCTACTTTTGGACTTAGAAAAGAAGGCTTTATCCAAGCCATAAAAGAACATGGATTGAGCATCCCCGCTAATTTCATTGTAGAGAATGCCTTGTCCAGAGAAGAAGCGATTGAAGTTGCCAGAGAACTCCTGGTGCTAAACGAACCGCCTGATGCTTTTTTGAGCATTTCGGACCACCTCTCCTTGGGGGTTTTACAAGTTGCGGAGTCCATGGGCATCCAAGTGCCCGCACAATTGGGTATATTCGGTTTTGCAAATGAAGTATTCGCGCCCATCGTTAAGCCTGCCCTCTCCTCCGTTGATCAAAGAAGTAAGGAGCTGGGAAAACGTGCCGCTCAAATCTATTTTGAATTCATTTTAAATGGAAAAACCACCACGCCGGAGGATAAAACAGAAATCATCGCGAGTGACCTGCTCGTCCGGGGAAGTTCAAAAAGGTTTTTTTGAAAGCATTAACATTAGGCAAGAAACCAGCTGGGTACCAATTTTTATTTCTTTTTTCCCTTCTAAAGCAGACCAATGGTTTGAACATACCCTACTTAAGTCTCAAATCCGGCAAAAATTTATGATTAATTGTACAAATTACATTAATAGTTTTAGCTAAATTTGATCCAACTTGGCACACACTTTATGGTAATCAACAAAAAAATGAAGGCACTTACCTGCATCAAACCTGGGGAACTGGCGTACACGACCAAAGAAAATCCCCCATTGGAGCAAAGCAGGGCCATCATTAAAATCAAACGCATCGGTATTTGTGGTACTGACCTGCACGCTTTTGAAGGTACACAACCCTTTTTTAGCTACCCCCGAATCCTGGGCCATGAGCTTTCGGGTATCTTGGCTGAGTTTGATGAGGCCCCGGGGTTTATGCATGGCGAGTCCGTCACTTTTATCCCCTATTTTAACTGTGGCACTTGTGTAGCATGCCGGGTGGGCAAAACCAATTGTTGCACCCAAATCCAAGTTTGTGGGGTACACATCGATGGAGGTATGGTCGAATACCTTTCCGTGCCTTCTTCAAGTCTGGTGCACGGTGAGGGTTTGAGTTTTGACGAACTGGCGCTGGTAGAGCCGCTGGCTATTGGTGCACACGGGGTCCAAAGAGCGAACATTTCCAAGGGTGAGTTTGTGTTGGTGATTGGTGCCGGGCCAATCGGATTGGGAACCATGGAATTTGCCCGAATCGCGGGCGGAGAAGTCATCGCCTTGGACATCAACGAGCACCGCCTGCAGTTTTGTAAAGAAAAACTCAAGGTGCCCTACGTGGTCAATGCGCTTTCCGCAAATGTCGTGGAGCAACTGATGGACATCACCAATGGCGATATGCCCACCGTGGTCATTGATGCCACGGGCAGCCAAAAAGCCATCAACAATGCTTTTCAATACATGGCCCATGGAGGAAGGTACGTACTGATTGGCTTACAAAAAGGCGACATCACCTTTAGCCATCCGGAATTCCACAAGCGCGAAGGGACTTTGATGAGCAGCCGCAACGCTACCAGACAGGATTTTGAACAGGTGATCACAAATTTGAAGCAGAAAAAAATCAATCCGGCCACTTACATCACCCATCGGGTCATGTTTGATGAAGTGAGCACCGAATTTGAAAGTTGGCTCAACCCGGCAAACGGGGTGATCAAAGCCATGGTTGAAGTCCCCCATTCGAGTTTTTAACTTTTTTTGGTCAAAAATTCAATCGATTGAATAAACATAAAAAGCTCATTTTTAAATAAAAACAAAACCCTAACAGTGAAGCTTTAGCAAGTAAAACCCTAGACTCTGCCAAACCTACAACGATGCAACAAACATTCTTTTTTGGTTTACTTCTGGTAAGCACTTGGGCCTTTTCCCAGGAAAAACAAGGTTTAAAACTTTGGTACAATCAAACTTCAGGTACCAAATGGGAAAATGCCCTCCCCATCGGCAATGGTCGCTTGGGGGCGATGGTCTACGGCAATGTAGACAAAGAAACCATTCAACTCAACGAACACACGGTTTGGAGCGGCAGCCCCAACCGCAATGACAATCCCGCGGCTTTGGATTCGCTGGCCGAAATCAGAAAACTCATTTTTGAGGGAAAACACAAAGAAGCGGAAAGACTGGCCAACCGAGTCATCATTACCAAGAAGTCGCATGGGCAAATGTTCCAGCCGGTTGGTAGCCTCCACCTGAATTTTGCGGGCCATGAAAACTACAGCAATTATTACCGCGAACTGGACATCGAAAAAGCCGTAGCCAAAACTTCTTATGTGGTTGATGGGGTTACTTATACCCGAGAGGCCCTGGCTTCGTTCCCCGATCGGGTAATCGTGCTGCGGCTCACGGCCAGCAAAGCCGGAAGCCTCTCCTTTTCCGCCAATTATTCCTCTCCCCAGCGCAAAAAAGTATTCGCTACCACGCCAACCAAGGACTTGACCATCAGCGGGACCACCAGCGACCACGATGGGGTAAAGGGTATGGTGGAATTTAAGGGCATCACCCGGATCAAACTGGATGGCGGCAGCCTGAGCTCCAACGATACTTCGCTTACGGTCAAAGGTGCCAATTCCGCTACCCTATTTATTTCGATCGCAACGAACTTCAACAATTACAAGGACGTCAGTGGCGACGAGGAAAAACGGGCCGCGGATCATTTGAACAAGGCCTATCCCAAAGCTTATGCCACTATCTTAGCTGGCCACATTGCGGCCTACCAAAAGTACTTCAAGCGGGTCAAACTGGATTTGGGCACTACTCCTGCCGCCAATTTGCCAATCGACGAGCGCCTAAAAAACTTCAGCAGTACCAATGACCCTCATCTGGTCAGCCTGTATTATCAATTTGGCCGGTATTTGTTGATTTCTTCCTCCCAACCCGGCGGCCAGCCCGCCAACTTGCAAGGCATCTGGAACAACCGCCTCAATCCACCTTGGGACAGCAAGTACACCATCAACATCAATACGGAGATGAACTACTGGCCCGCCGAGCGCACCAATCTCGCCGAGCTGCACCGACCACTATTAGAGATGGTCAAAGAACTT
The DNA here is from genome assembly GCF_041740695.1 of Haliscomenobacter sp. Lineage (GTDB taxonomy): Bacteria > Bacteroidota > Bacteroidia > Chitinophagales > Saprospiraceae > Haliscomenobacter. The sequence continues at coordinate 45,156 of NZ_JBGSLK010000140.1, forward strand.
TCGATTACCGGACAAGAAACCGCCAGAACCATGTACGGCACCCGCGGCTGGATGGCCCACCACAACACCGACATCTGGCGCATGAATGGCGCGATCGACGGGGCGTTTTGGGGCATGTGGACCGCAGGAGGGGCCTGGCTCACCCAGCACCTGTGGGAGCATTACCTCTACAATGGCGATAAAACGTATTTGGCAACTGTATATCCTGCCCTCAAAGGAGCAGCCTTGTTCTATGTTGATTTTTTGATCGAACACCCTCAGTACAAATGGTTGGTCGTCAGCCCCGGCAACTCCCCCGAGAATGCGCCCAAAGCGCACGGGGGCTCTTCTCTGGATGCGGGAACGACGATGGACAACCAGATTGTTTACGACGTTTTTAGCTCGACCATTCGCACGGCTCAGCTTTTGGGTAAAGATGCCGCCTTTGTAGACACCTTGAAACAATTGCGCAGCCGCCTGGCCCCCATGCACATTGGCCAACACAACCAGTTGCAAGAATGGCTGGACGATGTGGATGCCCCCGATGACCATCACCGACACGTATCCCATTTGTATGGTTTGTTTCCATCCAACCAGATTTCCCCTTACCGCACGCCTGAGCTCTTTGCGGCTTCTCGCAATACCTTGCTGCAACGGGGCGATGTATCCACTGGATGGAGCATGGGCTGGAAAGTGAACTGGTGGGCCAAATTGCAGGATGGCAACCATGCCTACAAATTGATCCAAAACCAGTTGACGCCACTAGGGGTAAATCCCGATGGTGGCGGCACCTACAACAACCTCTTCGATGCGCACCCACCTTTCCAAATTGACGGCAATTTTGGTTGTACCTCGGGCATCACCGAAATGTTGCTACAAAGTTCCGATGCTGCCGTTCATCTCTTGCCCGCATTACCCGATGTTTGGCCCAATGGCAGTATTGGTGGGCTACGAGCCTGGGGTGGTTTTGAAGTCGTAGACCTACAGTGGAAGGACGCTAAAGTGGTCAAGTTGGTGGTAAAATCTACTCTGGGCGGCAACCTACGCTTGCGGGTACCCAATGCTTTGAAGTTGAGCAATGGGGCGAGTTTGAAAGTAGCTACGGGTAAAAATCCCAACCCCTTTTATCAAACCGAAGAAACGCCTGCGCCGATTGTTTCGGCTAAAGCAACGATCAAACCGCTGGAGTTGAAAGCAACGCTAGTGTACGATGTGCCTACGCAGAAGGGGTTGGTTTATACCTTCGCAGGGCAGTAATTCGAGGTTTCATTCAACATTTTTTCAAACTTTTAAAAAACGCAGTCATGCATAAACTATATCAAATAGTCGTCATTTTACTCTTCGCCAGCCAAATTGGCCTGGCTCAAATCACCATCCCCAACCCCATCCTGACCGGGTTTTATCCCGATCCCAGCATCACGCAGGTGGGCAAGGATTATTACCTCGTCCATTCCACATTTTCGTACTTCCCCGGCATCCCGGTGTTTCACAGCAAGGACTTGAAAAACTGGAAACAAATCGGCAATGTCATCCACCGCAATTCCCAGATGGATTTTATGGGAGAACGTTTGACCCGGGGCTTGTTTGCCCCTTCCATCAGTTATCACAAAGGCACTTTTTACGTGGTCTGCACCGACATTGACCACGACGGAAACTTCGTCGCAACCGCCAAAGATCCCGCAGGTCCCTGGAGCGATCCAGTGAAGATTCCGCAAGTACGCGGCATTGACCCATCCATTTATTTCGACGATGACGACAAAGCCTACATCGTGTACAACAGCGATGCGCCCGACCGTAAACCCTTATACTCAGGGCACCGTACAGTCAGGGTGCAGGAATTTGACCCCGTCGCGCTGAAGGTATTTGGTGAAGAAAAACAACTGATCAATGGCGGTGTCGACATCACCAAAAAGCCCGTCTGGATTGAAGCGCCACACTTCCTGAAAAAGAATGGCTGGTATTATTTGTACGCTGCGGAAGGTGGCACTTCGGTCAATCACTCGGAGGTGGTTTTGCGCAGCAAATCGATTTGGGGACCTTTTGTGCCTTACGAGCAGAACCCGATTTTGACCCAGCGCGATTTACCCGCTGATCGCAAAGACCCGGTTACTTCCGCTGGACACGCTCAGTTTGTAGAAGGCCCCGATGGAAAAACCTATGCCATTTTTTTGGCGGTAAGACCTTATGAGGGCGACTATTACAACACTGGCCGGGAAACCTTCATCGCCCCCGTAGAATGGAAAAACGATTGGCCCATCATCAATCCCGACCATAAAGAAATCCAATACTCCTACACGGCCAAGTACAAGGAAGTCAAGCAAAAAGGGGCCTTGCCACAAGCGGGCAATTTTCAATACACCCTGACTTTTGAAAAAAACCTCGACCCTGCCCTGCTCTTCATGCGCAAAATAGACAGCAGCTCTTTCTCCTTGTCCAAAAAGCAGGGACTCACCCTGAAGCTGAAGCCGGAGACAGTCATGGATTTCAGCAATCCTTCTTTCATCGGCAAACGCCAGCAACACCTGTACAGCACAGCAGAAACCGCTTTGAGCTTCACCCCCACTGCGGAACATGAAAAAGCAGGTTTGGTGATTCTTCAGGATGAAAAACATTTTTACTACTTGTGCAAATCCCAGTCGCAGGGCAAAGCGGTGATTCAGTTGTACAAAAGTATAACCACGGAAAAATCCATGGAATTACTTGCTGAAATTCCGGTAAAAGCCTCCGCAAAATCAGTGGGCTTGCGCATCAGCTCAGCGGGCGACACCTACAGCTTTTACTGTTCAGAGGATTTCAAAACCTGGAAGCCGTTGAAAGAGAAAGTAGACGCTAAATTCCTCAGCACCAAAGCGGCAGGAAGTTTCATCGGCTGCCTGTATGGGATGTACGCCACTTCTTCGGGACAAACAAGTACGAACTCAGCTTCTTTTAAATACTTGAAATACGGGGGAAATGACCCCATGTTCAAATAATCGCACCATGAGAATAGCGTTGCTTCTCGTCAGTATTTGCAGCCTCCTGGGCATTTGCACCACAAATGCCCAGGATCGGCTCTACTCCAACTCATTTTCGCTTGCTGAGGTGAGCTTACTCGAAGGGCCCTTCAAACACGCCCGTGACCTCAATATTCAAACCCTGCTGCAATACGATGTAGACCGAATGTTGAATCCTTACCGCAAGGAAGCCGGGCTCCCCGAAAAAGCGGCAAGTTATCCCAATTGGGATGGTTTGGATGGGCACGTAGGTGGGCACTACCTATCAGCCATGGCCATGAATGCCGAGATAGGGAATGCCGAGTGCAAAAAGCGCCTGGAATACATGCTCAGCGAGCTCAAAGCCTGTCAGGAGGCCAATGCCCTCAAACATCCGGCTTGGGGAATTGGTTATCTCGGCGGGGTTCCCAAAAGTGCGGAAATCTGGTCGACCTTCAAAAACGGCGACTTTAAAGCCTTGCGCGCGGCCTGGGTGCCCTGGTACAATTTGCATAAGTTGTATTCAGGTTTGCGCGACGCCTGGTTGTATTCCGGTCATGAAACGGCCAAAACCCTGTTTTTAACCTTCTGCGACTGGGGAATCGCCATCAGTTCCGATTTAAGCGAAGCGCAAATGCAATCCATGTTGGACATCGAGCATGGGGGCATGAACGAGATTTTTGCCGATGCCTACCAAATGACCGGGGATGAAAAATACCTAAGGGCGGCAAAACGCTTTTCCCATCAAGCCTTACTCGATCCCATGTCGATGGGCAAAGACAACCTGGACAACAAACACGCCAATACCCAGGTGCCCAAAGCGGTAGGTTTCCAGCGCATCGCGGAATTGAGCAAGGAAGACAAATATGCCAAGGCAGGCCGTTTTTTTTGGGAAACCGTTACCAGCAAGCGCAGCCTGGCTTTGGGTGGTAACAGTCGTCGGGAGTTTTTCCCTAGTGTAGCGGCTGGCCACGACTTTGTCCACGATGTGGAAGGGCCAGAGTCTTGCAATTCCTACAACATGCTCAAGCTGACGGAGGAGTTGTTCCGAGCCAATCCATCCGGCCGTTACATGGATTATTACGAAAGAACCTTGTACAACCACATCCTTTCTACCCAACACCCCGAACATGGGGGTTATGTCTATTTCACTCCGGCTCGCCCACGCCATTACCGCGTTTATTCTGCGCCCAATCAAGGCATGTGGTGTTGTGTGGGCAGTGGCATGGAAAACCACGGGAAATACAATCAGCTGATTTACACGCAGCAAAAAGATTCCTTGTTCTTGAATTTATTTATTGCTTCATCACTGAATTGGCGGGCAAAAGGAATTGTGCTCAAACAGGAGACCAATTTTCCGGAGGAGGAACAAACGAAATTGATCATCACGGAAGGCCGTGCCCGATTTACGCTGATGATCCGCTATCCTTCCTGGGTGCAGGCTGGCGCATTACAAATCAGGGTCAACAACAAGCGTGTGGCCTACACCACTTCGCCTTCTGCTTATGTGGCGATTAAGCGACTGTGGAAAAAAGGGGATGTTGTACAAATTACGCTCCCCATGCGCAACACCCTTGAGCACTTGACAAATGCTCCTGAATACGTTGCCTTGCTACACGGCCCAATTCTACTGGGTGCAAAAACCGGAACTGAAGGATTAAAAGGATTGATTGCCGACGATAGCCGTTGGGGGCACATTGCCAGTGGGGAAAGACTTCCGATTGACCAAGCGCCCATTATTATTGAGGACGATTTGGATAAAATCGGTACCAAACTGGTGCCCATTAAAGGTAAACCGCTCAGTTTTACTGCGCCAAATTTAAAAATGGTCAACTCCAGCAATTTGGTACTGGAGCCATTTTATCGCATCCACGATGCACGCTACATGATGTATTGGATGGCATTGACGGGTACAAAATACCAATCCTACCTCGATTCAATCGCTGCGCTCGAAAAAGAAAAATTGGCCTTGCAAAAACGCACCCTTGATTTTGTCGCCCCTGGTGAGCAACAACCGGAAGTAGATCATGCCCTACAAAGTGAGCAGTCACGCAAAGGCTCGTTTATGGACGAATTTTGGCGCGACGCCAACAATGGTGGGTATTTCAGTTATCAAATGGCCACCAATGGCGAAACCAACTTGGACCTCCGGGTACGCTACTGGGGTGCCGAATGGGGCAACCGGAAATTCGACATCTACATCGATGAGGAAAAGTTGATCAGCGAAAACAATACGGGTCGATGGCATCAGTCGCAATTCCAAGACATTGACTATTCGATTCCAGCTTCGATGCTACAGGGGAAAACCCGGATCAGGGTAAAATTTCAGGCACCAGCACAAAATACTGCGGGGGCGGTTTATTACCTCCGCTTGCTGCGGAAAAGCTAAAGGGGAATTGTACCCACTTAAACTATAAACGACTCTTAGGCCCCACATAAACTATAAACAAACAAAAAACTGTACTGCCGCAACGGTTACGACCACAAAAAGGCACATGTCTATCTGGGGGAACACGCTTCCTGTTACTTCTAAACGAAGAGGTAAATTCTACATTTAACTTGTTACGCAGCTTCGCTGCATTTTGATTTCACCACGACGTCACGACGAACACGACGTTTTACGCTGCGCTTATTTGAGGCTTCGCCTCTTTTGCTAAAAGCGACAACAATGGGAAAACGGATGACCCGGATTAAAGCGGATTGAAACGGATATATTTTTGATTGCCTATCATTTATCCGTTTCAATCCGCTTTAATCCGGGTCATCCGTTCTCCTAATTAATGCCGCTCTACGCCGAAGGCGTAAAAGCGCGTAGCGCAAACGTCGTGTTTTCTATGGTTCAAGCAAGACATTGTTCAAATTTTTTTGATACATAACTTGATTTTTAACGACGGCAAAAACCCTGAGCAAAATCTTGTTGCGCATCGCATTGATAATGCAAAGATGGTCTTTGCCTTCTTTG
>NZ_JBGSLK010000141.1:0-20625 GCF_041740695.1 Haliscomenobacter sp.
TGTCGGGTTCGGATTTACCTGCAAGGTCACGGTTTTGACGCCGGTCGCGAAGTTTGTTTCGCAGGTACTTGTCGCAACTTTTATCACCGAAATCACCAGGCCATTCGCGGCCAAAGGCAGCGGATCGGTAGTGAATGCATAGGTTCCAGCAGCAGTTGAAGTTCCATTGACTACAACTGGAGTGACCAAACCAGGATAAGTATAGGTTACTGAACCCGTGGAGTTGGGCAGCAGGCCAGTTACATTGATCATCGCCGTTTGGCCTTCACACACCGCACTCGTCGTTAAGGTGCCGAGTGTCGGGCTAGAATTCACCACCACCGTACTAGTCGCGCTAAGTGGAGTAGTACAAGCCGGGCTAGCGGTTGAAACACTCACCAAGGTCAGGGTTGTATTTGCAGTTACGCCATTTACAGTGATAAGTTGGTTCGTACCGTTTAGTACAAGCATAGTATTTGCACCACCAGTATTATAGGTCAAATTGGCGCCATTAGTACCTGTTACAGTAAATACTGCATTTTGGCCACTGCAGATCGGGCCGTTGTTCGTAACGATACTCGCCGTACAAGTCACATCATTGTCCGTAATGCTCACATTTACATTAGCCACTCCAATGCAACCGAAACAACTAACAGTGCCATTGTAATTTGGATCATCACTGGATGCTTCGTGCGAGATTGTTTCGCTATGAGGGCCCTCAACATCGGCATCATCTACCGCAGTGACGGTCACCGTTTGAAGCATATTCCAGTTGCTTGAGGTAAAGGTCAAGCTGGTAGGGCTGGTCGTGACTTGTCCAACAGGAGCACCAAAACCAGAGGTTGCATCATTTGCAACTAGGCTAGTTAATAATGGAGCCGTGCCAACCACTATATTAATCGTTACATCGTCGGTAGGTTGGCTGGTAAGCACCACGGTATAGTCGTCGGTGGCACCACCTTCAGTTACGTTGGTAGAACCGCCCGATTCGGTCACCATTACTCCGGCTACATCATCATCCGTAATGACAATATTCTGGGTAGTTGTAGCACCCAGGGTAATGCCTGCGGAAGGACTGCTGATGGTCAAAGTGGCTGTTTCGGTATTTTCGTCAATTGCATCATCAACCACCTTGAACGTGGCAGTGCCAGTGGTCATTCCATTTGGAATGGTGATGGTGACGCTGTTGGTTGTATTGTTATTCAGTGTGTAATCACCAGTGGTGATGTTAGTACCTGTGACTGTGAGTGTGACCGTTTGATCACCCGACACCGCAGCTGAAGCAGTAGCCGTAGCTGTGATAGAGGTCGCAGCTACTTCTGTACCCGCATTGGTGCTCACCGAGAGGTTTACGGTGGCCGTTACCGTGATGGTACCTGTGGCGTTTACTGTACCGCAGCCGCCCGTGAGGGGAATGCTGTAGTTGAAGGTGCCAGGGGCCGATGGTATACCGCTGATTGTAATTACATTCGCGGCCCAAGCCGCACTAACACCCGCCGGAAGGTTCGTGGCCATGCCGATGCCCGTGGCACCTGTGGTCACGTGCGTTATCGCAGTTAGAGCGGTATTGATCACCAGCGTGGGTGTGGATGAGGGGGCTCCAGCGGTGTTGACGTTATTAATGATCACATCCAACTCGTTGCTGTAAGTGGTACCGCAGCCATTGGTAGCCGCTAGACGAAATTTTTTCCCATTATCTGCAAACGAAGTGATGTAGGGCAGGCTGATGTTCGTAAACATACCTGTGCCTACTCCAGTCTCCAACTGCCAGAGGATTCCGGTTAATGAAGAGCCATTTTCGGACACTGCAAATCCAGTTGGGATGGTAATGCTACTACCCGCACAACGCGCAGCTAGTGCAGGTATAGGAGTAATAGTAGGTTTGTCATAAATATCCACCACACTAGTTGCGCTCAAAAGGGTAGTACAGCTTGGGCTGGTCGTTGATACACTGACCAGGGTAAGAGTAAGATGCGCTACAACCCCATTCGTTGTCGCTCCAGGTGTATTTTCGGTCGCATTGGGCACTGTGATGGTTTGGTTGGTACCATCCAACAGTAAGGTCGTGTTACCGTTTCCTATATGGTAGGTAAGGGTTGCACCATTGGTACCAGTCACAGTGAATACAGCATCCTCGCCGCTACAAATGGGGCCATTGTTCATCACGATGCTTGCGGTGCAAATGGCCGCTACATCATTATCCGTAATATTCGCCACAACCGAAGCAACCGAGCTACCATTATAGTCAGTGTCAGCACTCGTGGTGGTATGTGTAATCGTACCCGTGTGTGCGCCTTCCACTGCTGCATCATCTACTGCCGTGACGGTCACGGTTTGTGGCGTATTCCAGTTGGCAGCGCTAAAGGTCAAGCTGGGTGTAGGACTAGTCGTCACTTGGGTACCCGGAGTGATGCTTACGGTTACATTGGCGGTAGGTTGGCTGGTAAGCACCACCGTATAGTCGTCGGTGGCACCACCTTCAGTTACGTTGGTAGAACCACCCGATTGGGTCACCGTTACTCCGGCTACATCATCATCCGTAATGACAATATTCTGGGTAGTTGTAGCACCCAGGGTAATGCCTAAGAGAATATCGCTGATGTCCAGCGTAACCGTTTCGTTGGGTTCATCCACGGCATCATTCACTACGGTGAAGGTTACAGTCCCCGTGGTTTGACCAGATGGTATGGTGATGGTGGTATTGCTTAAGGTATAGTCGCCAGCGGTGATGCCGGTGCCAGTTACAAACAAGGCCACGGCTTGGTTGACCGTGACGGCGGGGGAGGCAGTAGCGGTAACGGTGACAACAGTCGCTCCTGCTTCTGTGGCCGTATTGGTGCTTACCGAGAGGTTGACGGTGGGGAAATCATTGTCCGTAATGGTAATAACCCGCGTAGTCGTAGTACCCAAGGCAATGCCTGAGGAAGGACTGCTGATGGTCAAAGTAGCCATTTCAGCACCTTCTACCAATGCATCGTTCACTACGGTGAAGGTTACAGTACCCATGGTTTGACCAGATGGGATGGTGATGGTGGTATTGCTGAGGGTGTAGTCGCCAGCGGTGATGCCGCTGCCATTTACACCCAAGGCTACGGTTTGGGCACCTGTTACCGCTGCGGAGGCGGTGGCCGTGACGGTGATGACGGTCGCGCCTGCTTCGGTGCCACTGGTGGTGCTTACGGAGAGGTTGACCGTGGGGTTGGGGCAGCTCCAATCGTATAACAATTAGGCGTAGGCGGTGTCGTTACACTATTAACCGAAGTTGCTACGACACCCGCAGGATTAGAACTTATGTTTACCGTAGAAGAAACATCCTCTGCAATCACATAATAACAGACCTGATCCGCGGCTGACAAACCACCCATTGCCGCTGCCGAAATAGTAAAATTCCAAGTACCGTTGCGTCCAGTACCCGAGGTAAGTGAACCCGCCGAACTATTCCAACTTCCAGCATTTTTTCTGAAATAAATACGTGGTCGCAAATCTGCGGCCAAGGTCGCAAAAGGATATACCCCATTGGCATCGGTGATAGTAGCGGTTAAGGTGCGATCACTTGTGCTAGGATCGTTAGCCAGTGCGGTATAAGTAATGACTGGTGCATCTGTATTGTCCACCACTCCATCGCGTTCGTAAGCACCTAGGTCGATACCCCCGTCGGTGCGCGAGTAATTGCGTTGGTCTTTGATCGGAACTGTTGCGCCAGTGGCAGTATTGACACCCACATTACGCAAAGTGCTGGTCGCTAATAGTTCAAGGGTTTGGGTAGAACCGCCATTGTTGGCTAGCGTGGCGTTGAGACCAAGCGTACTGTTGCCTGTGTTATAATCGAAAGTCAAACAAGGTGCGCTGGCTACACCAGAGCAATTGTTACCGTAATTTTTGGTAGAACCCGTAAAATCTCCGGCTGCAGCATCTACGTAGATATCCTTGGATGGATGGTTAAATATCGTATTCACGATTTGCATGGTCGAGCCTGTTGCTGAACCATAGTATATTCCGCTGCCATTGCCGCTGGCGGTATTTTGACTAAACGTGCAATTGACGATACGTGTTGTCAAATTACCTGTTGCAGAGTTCTGCCTAAAAAACCCGGCTCCGTTAACGGCGGTATTGTTGAAAAAAGTACAATTAGTGAGTTCAGCTAAATTCATACTGCTGAACGAAAAACGGATTGCGCCTCCATTCAGTCCAGCAGAATTATTTGTGAATAAACAACGATTAATTCCTCCTGCGAAAGGCGAGTTGGCATTGATCGCGCCTCCATTACCATTAAGCGTATTGCTTACTGAATTACCGTCAAATGTGCAGTCAGTCACTGCCCAAGCAATACTACCAGATCCAGCGTTAATAGCCCCGCCGGTATTTACAGCGGAGTTGTTAAGAAAGATACATTTGGATACCGTAAATGTTCCGGCACCCGCATTAGCGAGACTTTGAATCGCCCCACCTCTCGAGGTATTCGTAGCGGCCACACACCTATTTTCTTCGAAGATACATTCAATAAAGGATAGCGAATGACCTGGGGCTGAAAGGCTGTATATCGCACCGCCTTCTCTATTTTGAAATGCTTCTAAAGCATCATTGCGATAAAAATGTACTCGATTTGCCGAAAAACTACCTGAACCATCTATATTTATAGCACCACCAGCACCACTATTACCATGCTGGATTTTCAGGTCTTCGATAATGACCACAGACGTACCCGAAATAATGAAAATACGACCCGCGGCAGTGGATCTGCTGGCAGCACCCTGTACCGTGGTAGCAGCAATGCCGTTGCCTCTAATGGTCAGGTTTTTATTAGCGATTGCAACGTTAATTTCGGTATGCAAAGCCGTATTAACATGGATAATGTCGCCATTGGCAGATGCCGCTACTGCTGCAGCAATAGTGGTAAAATCGCACCCACTAGCGCACACCGTACGGGTAGTTTGAGCCTGAAGCGATTGCCCAAAAAAGAACAAGGCGCAACAAAAAAGCGCGAATTCTACTGTCAAAAAACAAACAGCATTTACAGGTTTAAAAGGGGAAAGGTACTTCATGAGATCAAGTTTATGATTTGTGTTGGTCGTCAATCAAAATTGAACAAAAAATTAGGTACGTCTATACGCGATCAAAAATAAGGGATAATGCTTAAATAATGGAGTCTTTTTTTTTAAAAGTTTTTTTATCTTAATCCGTAGGGCATTGAATAAGACCTTTGTCTAAAACCGTTTATAATTTTTTTGTTTTTCGTTTGCCGGTGGTTCGTGGATAACTAGGCCTGAGAAAGCATCAATACTTCCCTATCTTTGTGCCCAAGTAGAATCCAATACCACATGGGTAAAAAAGTGATCGGCGTTGGGGTGAATTTTTCCAGTGAAACCAGGAATATTGAGGACTGGGTAGCGGAAGCGTTGGGTTGAAAAATGTGCTTCTGTATCAGCATAGGGGTGATAAAAAAATAAGAATTTATTTTTATCCCACTACATATTGAGCACCTACCGCAATTGCGAAGGCAATACCCCAAACCGTTGTTTAAACTGCCTCGAAAAATATTTCTCATCCCGATATCCCACTTTGCTGGCCATTTCTTTCACACTATACACTCCCGGATTGGCTTGAAAAAGCTCCATCGCTTTGATCAGTCGCACTTCGTTGATGTATTCATTGGGGGTGAGTCCTAAAATTCGCCCCATTTCGTTGTAAAAAACGGAGCGGGACATAAAGACAGCCTTGGCTAGGTCATTTACCGAAAATTCGAGGTCGTCCAAGTGAGCAGAAACCGTTTTTTCCAACAATTCCAGCCATTGTTTTTCAGTGGTAGAAAGAGATTCGCCGGTGCTGTTTGGGGTGTCTGTTGAAGTTGTAGCGGAGACTTCGTCTTCAGCCATCTGGGCCAGGCTCCGCCGAAGATCCTGGCGTTGCAGCAAGTTTTGAATCCGGGTCAACAATTCGATTTCCACAAAAGGTTTGACCAGGTAATCGTCTACGCCAATGCGCAAGGCCCGCAGTTTGTCGCCCAGGTCGGCCCGCGCGGTTAGCATGATCACTGGAATTTGGGCCAATGCCCCCGCTTTCAACCATTCCAGCAACTGAAATCCATCCATCAGAGGCATCATGATGTCGGAGATGATCAGATCAGGAGTAGCGTTTTTAAGGTACTCTTGAGCCTCTCGCCCATTGGAAAGCGCTACAATTTGATAGTCCAGGCTTAAAATTTGAGTCAAGTATTGGCGCAAATCAGCATTGTCTTCAACCAGCAACAATTGGGCTTTTCCTGCTGAGTTTTTTGTTGTTGCTGCGCTTGGTTTTTCTACATATGCAGGCGTGCTATGGGTTTCCAGTGATTCTGGCACTGCTGCTTTGCCAAAAAATTCTTTTTTAGGAAACCTAAAAATAAAGGTGCTGCCCTTGCCCCAGATGCTCTTTACCTCCAGCGTGCCACCCATCGCTTTACTCGACTCCCGGGCCAAGGCCAGGCCAATACCTGTGCCGCCCTCGTAGGCGTTTTCCTGATGCTGCGTTTGGAAATAACGGTCAAAGACAAAGGGCAAATCGTCGGGATGGATGCCCCGGCCACTGTCCTCCACTTCCAATTGCACACTGGAGGCCAAGTCTTTAACCCTTACAGTAGTGCTTCCTCCCAATTCCGTAAATTTCAGCGCATTGGACAATAAGTTGTTGAAAATCATTCTAAAGAGCCTTTGATCCAATTGAATCACCATTTGTGTATCGGCCTGGTAATTCAGCTTTAGTTCAATGCCTTTATTCGTGGCCATCACCTCGAAGGGAGCCAATAAAAATTGGATTTTTTGTTGCAACAATATCGGTACTTCGTGGGTCGCCAATTTACCAGCTTCCAGTTGGCTCAAATCCAACAAGTCATTTACCATTTGTTGCAAACCTTCCGTGTGGTTTTTGGCCAGGTACAATAAATTGGCATCCTGCTGGCTGAGCCCGTTTTGCTCCAGATAGGTATGGATTGGTCCGAGGATCAGGGTGATGGGGGTGCGCAATTCGTGGGTTACGTTTGCAAAAAAACGGGATTTTGCGGCATCCAATTTGATCAATTCAGCGGCTTGTTCTTCGATGATCGCTTTGTCTTGGAGAATTTTTTCAGTTTGGATGGCTACCTCTTTTTCCAGTTCCACTTTCCGCTGTTTCAGCCACTGGTTGCGGTAACGGAAAAAAGCGACGATCCCGGCAATAATCCCTGATAAAAGGAACAGCAAAAACCACCATTTTATATAAAAAGGGCGTAAAACCTGGATGGGAATGACCAATTCACGACTGGAGTATAAACCATTCGCCGTTTTGGCCCGTACCCTGAGACGAAAATTGCCATAAGGTAAGCCCGCCAACTGCAAGGATCCCCCCGAACAAGGGCCCCACTGATTCCCCAAACCTTCAATGAGGTATTCATATTGGGTCAATCCGATATTGGTGTAATCAAGGAGGGCAAAGCGAAGCGTCAAGTACAAATGATTGGGATTAAAGACGATTTTGCTCGCCCGAACATAGCCAGGTTCAGCGTCTTCCAGGGTGTTGCTTTTCTGGGAAAATAAATTGGCACTGGTGAGGACAAGTGGAATATCCGGTGTCCGGTTGAAGTCCTCGGAAAATTCATCAGGATGAAAGGCCGTAATGCCATTGAGGCTACCAAAATAAATGCGGCCATCCTGATCCTGGTGATGTGAAATCCGATTGAATTCCAAATGAGTAATGCCATCTTGGGGTAAAAACACCCTTGTTTTGCCGGTGCTTTTTTGAAATTGGATGATTCCTTTGTCAGAACTCATCCATAAAAAACCGTGTGCATCCGCATATACAGCATAGAGGTTGTTGTTGGACAAACCATCTGCAGTTGTAAACAAGCGAGACTCACCATTTTCGGGATTCCAGCGCAGCAATCCCTCCGCAGTGGCAAACCACCAAAGGTCCTTTTTTTCGAAATAACAAGCGCGAAGGTTCTCTACGGGTAGTTTGTATTTACCCTTCCCTCCAGTCCAATACCTTGCGATTATTCCGCTTTGGGTGTCAAAAAGGAACAGGCCTTTTTCGGACAATAGCCACAATTGTTGCCCATCCTTAGGCAGAATCGAGTGGATGATGGCATTACTTAATGCTGGATGGCTTTTTAGCGAATCAACAAAATGGAAAGTTGCCGCTTCAGAATCCCAATAAGCCAATCCATTGTTTAAACCTATCCAGGTGCGTTTTCCCTGAGTAAGGAAAGACCAGGCAATGGTGAAATAGCGGGGAATTTGAAGCAGTTTTCGCGTATTATTCAGCCGGACATCATGGCTAAATAAAGCTTCACAGCCAGCCAATACTGAAGACTGATCAGCAATCATTGACATGGCGTAAATGGCAATTTCCCTGCAAAATATCTTTCGGGATGTTTGTCCATTTGGAATGCCCCAGATACAGTTTCCTACACTTGCATATAAAACCTCATTTTTTTCATCTTTAACGATCCCCCGACAAGACATCAATACCCGGTTCCCACCTTTGGAGGGGTCAGTCCACAACAAACGCTGGAAGCGCTGCTGATTGATTTTAACTTGATACAAACCTTCAATGGTACAAATCCAGGCGGTGCTCTGTTGATCAATAAAAATCGAAAAAGCGCCTTGTGGCAACAGTTGGGCTCTATTTTGGGAAAGGCTAAATTGTCCTTTTTGGGGATGAAAAACGTCCATTTTATAGTTGTGCACCAGCCAGTACTGTTGAGTTTTAAAATCATAAGCCAAGGGCCAGGCATTGTCAAAAGCCTGCTGTTCAACGTAATTGGGCAAGTACCGGGCAATGGATTCCTGGCTAAACCTTCCATCTGAAGAGATGACCCCTACCTGGCTCAAGGAATTAAACCGGTAGTTGTTTTTTGAATCAAGTTGGATGCGTTGCAAAAAAGGAATGGTAAAAGTCCCAATTGTTTTACCGCGATCATTAAAAAGCCTGCAAACTTGGTCCCGGGTATTCTCCTGAGTTGTAACATCCACTAAAACGGTTTGCCGAATGCTATCTGCCGCGTAGATTTTCGGTGCAAATCCGAGCTTTGTATTAATGCGTTGAATCGATTTTCCTGGCCTTATTTTGAGCAATTCCCCCGAAGCGGTACTCACCCAATAACTTTGTTTTCCTGCATACACTACTTCCACCATCCGAGGGGGAAGCCATTTGCCAAACTTTCGTTTTGGGTCGCTAAATCGACCGGTGATGGTATTGAAAATGCTGTAATGCACACTATCTTTTGCTACATAAATGCTGATCCAAAGATCCCCATTAGGCTCTTCAAACAGGATTTTATTTTTAGAATAATCCGTGTTAAAGCCCTTATCCAAGACGAGTTTAAACTCCTGACCATCAAAGCGACAAAGCCCCCCACCGGTAAGCAACCACAACAAGCCCCTCCGATCCTGAAAACACTGATATACATGGTTGCTTGGCAAACCCTGTTCGGTGGTATATACATGTACCTCTGCACTGTACTTGGGTTGAGCACAAATGGAACCAATCTGTAGGATAAACCCAAAGGACAGGAATATGGAATAATTCAGGCGCATTGAATATTTCGTTATCCACAACGAGTTAAATCGTTGTAATCGAATCTTTAGATATGTTTAGGCTAAAATGTAGATCAAGGGCTATCAAAAAAGTATAAAGGCAGGAGCAAAAGTAATAAACAAATTTAGACAAGCTTTAAGAATCAGGCAACTTTTATGTTTATCACCTGGGCGGCGGGTCAAAGCAAGTGGCTAAAAAAACCAGAGGGACACACTGTTTCGTGTAATCCCTCTCGTCTAAAATTAAACTCCCTCTAAATAGCTGTTTGGTCAGAATGGATCAAAGCATGGCTTCTAGCCAATTCATTAACCTTACTAAGCTAGATGGGACAAATGTAAGGCAGCCCCAAGAAACCCTGTCTAAAGACTAGATAGACAGATGTCCGAAAGGGTAGAAAAACGTCCTAAAAACGAAGCCTTGGTCGACTTATAAAAAAATTAAACGCAAAACTTGCACATACCAACTAGTATGTATACCTTTGCAGCATGAACGCAACTGATACTCGCGAACGGATACTTGGACGCATGTTCCAGGACATTCACAAAAATGGATTCCAGGGCTTGCGCGCCGATCGGGTGATTGCCGA
Source organism: Haliscomenobacter sp. (assembly GCF_041740695.1). Classification (GTDB taxonomy): domain Bacteria; phylum Bacteroidota; class Bacteroidia; order Chitinophagales; family Saprospiraceae; genus Haliscomenobacter. The sequence goes on from NZ_JBGSLK010000141.1 coordinate 10,115, forward strand.
CTTGGGCATTACCAAGGGGGCTTTGTATCACTATTTTCCGAGTAAAGATGCCATTGGTTTGGCCGTAATTGCAGAAATCATCGAACCTTCTTATTTGGCCTTCTTCCGTAGTTTGGAACAAGCCAAGGGGCATCCGATTGATCTGCTTAAAGGGCATTTGCAAGAACTGTCCGACAAAGCCAGTCCTGATGACATTTACCTCGGTTGCCCACTGAACAACCTTGTGCAGGAAATGTCGCCACTAAACGAAGATTTCCGCCAGCGGCTAAAAGTAGTAATGGATGGCATGATTCATTATTCTGCCCGCGCTTTGGAACGAGGTGTCGCTCAAGGGCAAGTCAAATCAGATACCGATTGTACAGCAGTAGCCTCCTTTATGGTGGCAGGGATGGAAGGTGCCTATGGTGTAGCAAAAGTGCTAAAGAGCCTGAACAGTTTTCACCGCAACATTCAGCAACTGTTGAATTATCTGGAATTGTTCCGCGCGTAGAGACGCACGGCCGTGCGTCTCTACAGCGGAATACGGCAACAAATGTTGCCTTTTTTTAGGTCAAAAAACATACCAACCAGTATGTATTAGTCAGTATACTTTTCACCACAAAACCATTCAAACATGTACGTTATTCTTGGAGGAACCGGAAATACGGGCAAACAAATAGCCGAAACCCTTTTGGCCGCAGGTAAAGCCGTAACGATTGTGAGTCGCGATGCTGCCAAAGCACAAGACTTGGTAGCCAAAGGCGCCGTGGTTGCCGTTGGAGACTTGCACGACAGCGATTTTTTAACCCAGACTTTCCGCGGCGCAACGGCTGTATATAGCCTGGTACCGCCGAAATGGGATGTACAGGATTGGCGAGCGTACCAAATCCAGATTGCAACTTCCATTACCTTAGCCGTTCACAGTGCTAAAGTACCTTATGTGGTCAATTTGAGCTCGATGGGGGCACATCTACCTGAAGGCGCTGGGCCAGTGAGTGGTTTGTATTATCTGGAACACATGTTGAACAATGTACCCGGCTTGAATGTCTTGCACCTCCGTGCTGGGTATTTTTACCAAAACCTTTACGGCCTGCTAGACATGATCAAACACCTGGGTGTGATTGCACAACCTTTGGCTGCAGATCATTCTTTCAGCTTTGTGCATGTTACTGACATTGCCACAATTGCCGCACAACGATTGCTCAACCTCGATTTCAAGGGACAGTCTGTGCAGTTCGCAGTTGGGCCACGTGATTATTCCTTTGGGGAGGCCGCTGCTTTCATCAGCAAGGCAAGTGGCAATCAGGTTCCCTTTGTGACCAGCACCACGGAGCAAACTGTACAAGGTATGATTGGCGCAGGTATTCCAGCGACCATTGCGGAAGGATATGGTGAACTGTATCAGGCGATTGTTTCCAGTGGCTATACCGCTGGTTTTGACCGCCAAAGCAATGCTTACGTTGGCCAGATCTCTTTGGAGCAGTTTGTTGAAAATGAGTTGAAACATGCTTTAGTAACTGAACTAGTTTAAGCTGCTAAGGTCTGTCAATTACCCACAAAACCACAAATTAGACTTTTTGACGCAGCTTCGCTGCTTGATTTCAACACGACACAACGGAACGACGACACGACGTCCTCAGCGCTGCGCGCTGAGTGTCCCCAACGCTTGCCGTTGGGTGGTAGCGGTAGCTAATCGTCGTGCCGTCGTTGCGTTGTGACGTCGTGTTAAAAAGATTTGGCGAAGCCGAATCCAATTAATGTGTGCGGATTTGTGGGTAATTGACAGTGCTAAGGTGCCTCAGCCGTTACTGCGACCAAGCCGTCGGCACCCGATCCCAGCGATGCTCCTTCAGGGCATTCAACAAATCCAGGCTCAAACCCTTGCCATCACTCGTGGCCATGTTCATGCGCACATTCCGCTCGCGGCGCATGCCGGGAATAGTGGTATGTACATCGGAGTTGCTGAGGATAAAGCGCAGGGCCATTTCCGCCATGGTCATTCCGGCTGGAACCAATGGTTTGAGGGCATCGGCGCGTTCGACGGAAGGGATCAGGTTTTCGGGTACAAAATAAGTGCCCCGCCAGTCACCGGGAGGGAAAACCGTGTCTTTGGTCAAGGTACCAGTCAGGGTACCTTCGTCGAAAGGAACCCGGGCGATGACACCTATGTCGAGTTTGCGGCAGAGGAGGAAAAGTTGGTCTTCCGGGTTTTGGTCAAAGATGTTGTAAATGACCTGAACCGCGCTGATTTGCCCCGTTTCCAGGGTGCGCAAACTGTTGTTGGGTTCCCAACGGTTGATGCTGATGCCCCAGTGGCTGACCTTGCCAGCCTGGGTGAGGCGCGCGCAGGTTTCTTTCCATTCATCGCGCTCGGCCCAGCCATCTTCCCAGACGTGGAATTGCATCAGGTCGATGCACTCGATGCCCAGGTTTTTAAGGCTGTCGTTGACGTATTCTTCAATGTAGTCGGAAGGAAAAACTTCGTCGAGGCTGAAGCTTGGCCGGGAAGGCCACTTGCGGTTTTTGGGAGGAATTTTGGTGGCGACATAGAGTTTTTTATCCGGGAACTGCCGCAGCAATTTGCCCAAAATCTCCTCGCTGATTCCATCACCATAGGCCCAGGCGGTGTCAAAAAAATTGCAGCCCAATTCGACCGATAGCAGCAGGGATTTCCAGGTTTCGTCATCATCAGAGTCTTTCCATCCGGCCAGGCCCCACATGCCATAACCCATTTCGCTGACTTGCATTTCAGTACGTCCAAAACGGCGGTATTGCATCGTTGAATGTTTTTGTTTGAGGTGGTGAATTTAGGGAATTACGGGCAGATGTACGAGCCACAGCAAATAAAACACTATGGTGATGAGAAACATCACCCACATAGTCACACATGTTCTTCTCGCCCATCCGCGTGTACCGCAAAGCGCCCCGTATCCCGCGCATGCACATGATCCGCACTCGGCCAGGGCCAACCGCCGAACTCCGTGCGTTGGTAATCATTTACCGCTTGCTGCAACTCAGCCTGGGTATTCATTACAAAGGGGCCGTATTGCGCCACGGGCTCATTGATGGGGCGGCCTTGCAGGAGCAGCAATTCTGTTTCAGTATTGCCATTTTCAATTAGAATTGCTGCGTCCGAACGGACTTCGATGGCGTTTTTAAGCCCCACCTTTTGGCCATCCAATTGTAGGGTATCCCCTTTGAAAAAATACAAAGAACGGTTCAAACCTGCACTGGCTGCGGGCAAAGTATATTGGGCGCCTGGCTCCAGCTTAAGGGTCCAGATGGCCACTTCATTGGCTGGATCGGCAGCCCAGGAATTGGGCGGCGGCGCGGGAGCTTGTGCCTCAGCTACCTGACCAGCGATTACCCGCAGCCAAGTCTTTTTGCCTTGTGCATCCACGTGCTCCACTTGTGGAATGGTATGATCCCAGAGCATGCCAAAATGGGGGTCTACCAGTTTGTGTTTGGCGGGCAGGTTGAGCCAGATTTGGAAGAGTTCAAAGGGATTCTCCTGGTCTTCCTTCAACAGTGGAAACATCTCGGAGTGTTGTACACCGCGGCCTGCGGTCATCCATTGCACGTCGCCATTGCCAAAGCGGGCGGTAGCGCCTAGCGAATCAGAATGATCCACAAAACCTTTGCGCACGATGGTTACTGTTTCAAAGCCCCGGTGAGGGTGCGCGGGAAAGCCGGGTACCGTCCGTCCGTGGTACATGCGCCAGCCATCTTTGATCGTGAAATCATTGCCGAGGTTGCGGCCGCTGAGGGAGCTAGCCGGGCCCATTTCGGCATTGCCTGTAGGGTAAAAGTCTTCATGATGTACGCAGAAAAGGAAGGGGTCGCGGGTTTCCCAGGGAAAGCCGAGGGGGCGGATGCGGAGGATGTTGGACATATACGCTGTGTTTTGGTGGTATTTTATACAAATTTGGGGGGGTAAATGTTCTGCCCGATCTGTTACCTTTTCTGCTTTGCCCAAAGCGCTTATCTTCACCCATCACAACAAAAAAAATTCAACCATGCGTGCAAGCTATCTCCTCCTGGCTTTTACCCTGTTCTGTACTTCTGGTGCGACGGCTCAAACAGTTGCAATCCACCTCAATCAAATCGGCTTTTACCCCACTGCTCCCAAAATTGCCGTAATCGCTCCCAGCACTTCCAATACCCTTTTTTTTGTACTCGATCTGACCAAAGGAGATACAGTATTTCAGGGCAACCTCAGTGCTGCTCGCCCCAATTCCCTCTCCGGCAAAAGCAGCCAAATTGCCGATTTTTCTAGCCTGCAAGAAGATGGCAAATACCAGCTATACCTAGCTGATGGTACCCATTCCAGCTCCTTTGTCATTGCAGCAGACGTACATCGTGATTTGGCCCAGAGCGTGCTGAAAAGTTATTATTTCCAACGCATGTCTACCGCTCTACCTGCCACTTACGCCGGTGCCTGGGCGCGCCCTTTTGGGCATCCCGACGATAAGGTTTTGGTACACCCTTCTGCCGCCTCAGCAACAAGACCCGCAGGGTACGAAATTTCGGCACCCGGCGGATGGTACGATGCAGGTGATTACAACAAATACGTGGTCAATTCGGGCATTACGACCTCTACCCTACTGTCCTTGTACGAAGATTTCCCGCAGTACTCCCAGAAGCTCAAGACCAATATCCCTGAAAGCCAAAACCAGCTTCCCGACCTGCTGGACGAGATACTTTGGAACCTGCGCTGGATGCTGAATATGCAAGACCCCAACGACGGCGGAGTGTACCATAAGTTGACCAATCCCAGCTTCGACCCCATGCGCATCATGCCCCACGAGGCAACCAAGCCGCGTTACGTGGTGAAAAAAACCACTACAGCAGCCCTGAACCTGGCGGCGGTAGCGGCACAGGCAGCACGGGTTTTGCGGCCTTTCCAAAACCAATTGCCCGGATTGGCTGACTCTTGCCTGCAAGTGGCGCGCAAAGCCTGGAATTGGTCCATCCAAAATCCCAATGTCCTTTACCAACAAAATGAACTCAATAAAAGCTTCGACCCTGATGTCGTTACGGGTGCTTACGACGACCGCTCCGCCGCAGATGAGTGGCTCTGGGCCGCCACCGAGCTCTTCATAAGCACGGGCGAACAACAATACCAATCACGGATCGAGTTCAAACAAGCACTACGTGTCCCCACTTGGAATCAAGTGGCTACTTTGGCGGCCTTGGCTTTGGCACGCAATGCGAAAGTTATGCCAGCCAAGGGGCGAAAATCCTCCAAATTGGCCATTCAGAAACTACAAAAACTGGCGGACTCCTTATTGATGGGTTTGGATCAACGGCCTTACCATACGGTGATGGGTAAAAGCGCCAGTGATTTTGTATGGGGCAGTTCTGCCGTGGCTGCCAATCAGGCCGTGGTGTTGTTGCAAGCCTATCGTTTGAACAAAAAAGCTACTTACCTGCAGGGAGCGCTCCACAACCTGGACTACTTGCTGGGGCGCAATGCTACCGGGTATTGTTTTGTTACTGGGTTTGGCCACAAATATCCTCGCCACATCCACCACCGTTTGTCGGAGGCAGATGGAGTAGACGAACCCGTGCCAGGTCTGCTCTCCGGCGGCCCCAACCCGGGTAAGCAGGACAAGTGCCCCGGCTACCCTTCGGATGCTCCCGACGAGTGTTTCATCGATGATGCCTGTTCATATGCCTCCAACGAAATCGCCATCAACTGGAATGCACCAATGGTGTACCTGGCGGTAGCCGTTGAAGCGTTAGCGGAACAAGGGGCCTTTAAAAGCAAAAAATAAACCTTTGTTGTAATTCTAAGTCAGCTATTTCAACTGATATAGCAAAAAATCGACTGCTAATGAACCAACGATTGTACAGCTTATTGTGGCTCTTGGGGACTATTCTCGTGTTTTTGGCGGGTTGCAAAACCAGTGAATCCGCCGCTGTAAAAAGCGACAATTCCCTGCTGTGGAAAATAGAGGGTAAAAATTTAAAAGTGCCTTCGTACCTGCTGGGCACCATCCATATTTTGCCCCAAAAGGATTTTTTCCTAAGTGATGCCATGAAACAGGCGCTAGCCAACACCCAACAAGTTGTGCTGGAATTGGACATGGATGATCCGGCCATGGGGATGAATATGCTCCAAAATGCCAGCATGCGCGACGGCAGCACGCTCGACAAATTGCTTTCCACTGAGGATTATCAAAAACTGGATGTTTTAGTCAAAAAAAGTACTGGCGTGGGCGTCGAAGTGTTCAACAAATGGCAACCCATGCTGGTGGCTTCTTTTGCCATGCAACAAATGATGGACAACCAAATCGCCTCCTACGAGATGACGCTGGTTGGCATGGCTAAAGAAGCGCAAAAAGAGGTCAAAGGTTTGGAAAGCATCCAGGAACAAACCGAGGCCATGGCGACCATTCCCTACCCTCAACAGGCCAAGTACCTGAGCGAAATGCTCAATGATTTTGACAAACAAAAAGCCATGTTTGGCAAAATGGTGGAATTGTACAAATCGCAAAACATCAATGCGCTGCTTGACTATATGGTTGAACAATCAGGGGGTATCGACTTTAGTACTGTGCTATTGAATCGACGCAACCACAAGTGGATTCCGAAGATTGGGTCGATCGCGGCGGAAAAGTCAAGCTTTTTTGCGGTGGGTGCCGGGCATTTGCCGGGAAAGGATGGGGTGTTGACTTTGTTGCGGAAGGCGGGGTACCGGGTGACGGCGGTGTTGTGATGCTAAGGTGGTTCTTAAGTGTCTAAGGTTTCTTAGGTGGTAAGGAAAATCCCTGCAGAGCAGGGTATAAATTTCACCACCTAAGAAACCTTAGACACCTAAGAACCACCTTAGTAATTATGCAGGCACAGCCTCAGCGACTTCAATTTTCATCGTCCTCGCCTTCATCAATTCCACAATCTCCTCTTTCGACGAAAAAGTACCGTTGAAGTTGACCACATGATCAGCCAGAGCGTCGTATTTCTTTTGCATCAGCAGGATGAAAATCCGTAAAAAATCCAGGTCTTCAAACACCAGGGCCTTATTTGCTGCATAATCATTTTGGTTTTGCAGCACATGATTGGGGTGCTCGGTCCAATGCATGTGTGGGAAAATATGGTGGCTGATGTGGTAGCCATCATTCCAACATTTGTGGTTGTAGAAGTGGTTGATACAGGTGCTGCTGTTTTTGTAGTGGTTGCTGGGATCTTCAGCATCAACGAAGGAATGCTGCGACCAGTTGCCCAACATAGCTACAAAGCGGAACACAAAGAGTGGGAAAATAAACGCAAAGAAAGTAGCTGTGAAATTCACAAAACACAGCGCAATCACCATGGTATAAAACGCAATTTCACCAGCCAGAATGCGGGTCATGAAAAACTTGCGTTTTTTAGCCCGGTGGTAGAGGTACAAGTTGTACACCCCATACAAAATGAAACGGCCCACATATTTGCCAAAATCCCGCATGCTGTCGCGTTGGAATTGCAGGGTGGAGCTATCGTCGGTTTCCATGTTGTTCTCCGCGTGGTGCATGCCAATGTGGTGCGCACGGTAAGTTTCAGGGGTATGCCCAAACAAGGGCGCGAGGCACCAAGGCAAATAGTTGTTCAGTGCCTCGTATTCTTTTTTGAACAAAGGACGATGGATCGCACAATGCAACATCAGCCCAAAAGGTCCTTTGAAATACAAGTGATTGAGGTAAAAATGGGCCACAAAGACCAATGCCCATACCCAGCCCTGTGTAATGAACAGCAATACGGTCAGGGGAAGCAAAGTCACAGTGATTTTGAAGGTAAGTTGCATCAGTGGTAAATCCCTAGAATCTTTAAGCAAGCTTACCCAAAAGCGATCCAGAAAGTTGTTTGGTTGAGGAGCGCCCATCGGATCAGTAATGGTGATTTGTGCAAAATCTCTCATTAAAATCGTAGTTTAAGTATTGAATAAAAGTGAAAGTGAATTGGGTTCGGGATGAAATAGAAAATCCACTTTAACACCGCAACAATCGTGGTATAAGCCATTCGATCATTTAGGAACAACAATAAGGCGCAAGATAAACATTATTGACCTTTGCTCCTACTAAATCGGAGATAAGCCTAAGAAACGAGTCTTTGTGCTTTTTGTTCAAAAATTCGGGTGAGTTTAGGCTACAAGTAGTGGGGCAAAAATAAGTGTTCATTTTTCCTGAGCCAAAGGATTAGATAAGAAACTTAAAATGAACCGTTTACTTATCTAATCCTCTGGCAAAATGAAGCACTTATTTTTTTATCGCCCCCAAGGGACTTTCCGTTCCTAAATTTTACTTGGCACCAGGTCCTTTCACAAAACGCCCGGCAGGTTTTCCCGTAGGCTCCCCATTCGCCAAGACCTGAATGCCATTGACAAAAACGTGTTTGACCCCCACTGCGTATTGGTGGGGGGCATCAAAGGTCGCTTTATCGGCAATGGTTTTGGGATCAAACACGACTACATCGGCGAAGTATCCAGGTGCAAGTTTACCCCGTTTTTGGATTTTGAGGTTTTCACAAGGCAGGGAACTCAGGCGGCGAATGGCTTCTTCCAGGCTGATCACTTTTTCCTCCCGTACATATTTACCCAGGAGGCGCGCAAAGTTGCCATAAGCCCGTGGGTGAGTGCTCGATTTGAGGAAATCACCTTCCGAAGCCATCGCTCCGGCATCCGAGCCCAAGGAGACATAGGGCAATTTGATTTGTTTTTTCACATTGTCTTCCGACATCAGAAAATATACTGTACCTACCCGGCTACCGTCTTGAATGACCAGGTCGCAAGCGGTTTCTTCGGGGCTTTTTCCACGAATTTTACTGACTTCAGCGAGGGTTTTACCCGTAAATTTTTTGAGGGAATCGGCTCGAAAGCCTACCAAGAGCAGTTTTTCTGCCGAACCCGCCGCGTAGTACAAATTCTCCCAATCCTGGGCATCGGTTTTCATCTCGGCGATGATGCGCTTGCGGGTCGCGGGGTCTTGCAGGCGTTTTACCCATTCCCCATAACCACCTTCTTGTGCCCAGGTAGGCATGGCCGCATCCAGACCAGTAGCCCCTGCGGTGTAGGTATACATGTCGGCGCTGATTTTGAGTCCAGCTTTTTGGGCGCTGTCGATTTTGGCAATCACCAGATCTATTTTGGGCCAGTTGTTTTTCCCAGCAGCTTTCAGGTGGTAAATTTCGGCAGGGATATTGGCATCGCGGGCAATGCGCAACACTTCATCCACCGCTTCCAACAATTTATTGCCTTCACTGCGCATGTGGGTAATGTACATGCCTCCGTATTGTGCAGCCACCCGACTTAGGGTAATCAGCTCCTCTGTGGAAGCATAGGTGGCGGGGGCATAAATCATAGACGAGCCAATGCCTAAGGCGCCTTCTTCCATGGCCTGGCGCGCCAACATCTGCATGTTTTTTAATTCTTCGGGGGTGGGTTGTCGGTCTTCATAGCCGATTTCGTGGATGCGCAAAGTGGTTGCGCCTAAAAAGGAAGCCACGTTGGGGGCTACGCCCTTTTTTTCCAAAGTTTGCAGATACTCGCCCAGCGTTGTCCAGGTGATGTCGTATTTGATGTCGCCTTGGGAGCCTGCTTCGTCTTTTTTCATTTGTTCATTCAGTGGCCCCATCGACCAACCTTCGCCCATCACTTCCAGGGTAACGCCTTGTTTGATGTCACTCAAGCCACGGCCATCCACCAACAAACTTTCGGTGCCCCAACTGAGCATATTGACAAAGCCGGGGCTAAGCGCCATTCCCGCAGCATCTATTTCGGTTTTGCCTTTGCCTTTGAATGCACCCATCGCGGCAATGGTGTCACCACTAATGGCCAAATCGCCCTGAACGGGTGCCATTCCACTCCCATCGTAGAGGGTAGCATTGCGGATGACGAGGTCGTATTCAGTAGTAGGTTGGCAGGAAAAGCTGATGGCCAGGAGGCTGATGGCAGCAAAAAATTGTAAAGATCGAATCATGAGTGAAGGTATTTCTTCGCTAAGTTAGACTATAAATTTATATTACCCCAACTCCTTCACCATCCGATAATTCACAAACACCAGGCCTTTCCACTCTTTGCGGTTTTCTTTTTCTACCACATAACCCTGTTGGTCAAAAAAAGGCTTGGCGGTAATGCTAACATCGGAGTCTATTTTGGCCATGCCCAATTCCCGCGCTTTCTCCTCCAGGATGGTCAAAAGGGCCGTCGCGATCCCTTCGTGTTGGTGTTTGTCGTGTACAAATATGTGATCCAGGTATGCTTCGGGGCTGAGTGATACGAAGCCCAACAATTCTTCCTCCTCATTTTCAGCGACCCAGAAATAAAGGCTATCAATTTTACTTTGCCAATATTCCTGATCCAGGGCGGCTTCGGCCCAGGCTTGAATGTGTTCGGCAGAGTAATCTTTGGAATTGACATTGTTGACAGTAGCAAAAAATAGGCGGGTAATGCCATTTAAATCAGCAGTATGGGCTGGGCGAATGTGCATGTTTAGATTATTTGGTTGAGAAAGTTGAGGAGGTTGAGAAAGTTGAGGCTGCCGCAGAGACTTAGACCA
>NZ_JBGSLK010000142.1:0-45614 GCF_041740695.1 Haliscomenobacter sp.
CGTAGTTCTCGTCAAAGTTGTTCGCGGTAGCCTCAACCTTCTCAACCTTCTCAACCTTCCTCAACTCCTCAACTATGCAGTGTGGCTGAACAGAACTTTGTAGATTATGTGAAAATTTGTTGCCGGTCTGGCGCGGGGGGATCAGGATCTGTTCATTTTCTTCAGGACAAAAACACCGCTATGGGTGGCCCTGACGGCGGCGACGGCGGCCGGGGTGGGCACATCATCTTGCGGGGCAACCGCAACGTATGGACGCTGCTTTCCCTCAAATACCGCAAGCACGTCATCGCCAAGGCGGGCGTCAATGGCCGAGGCGGCAATTGCACGGGTGCCGATGGTGACGACGTCATCTTGGATGTTCCACTGGGCACCGTAGCCAAAGACGCAGAAACGGGTGAGATCGAATTTGAAATCACTAAGCACGATGAAATAAAAATCATCGCACCGGGTGGTCAGGGAGGAAAAGGCAACGCCTTTTTTAAATCTCCTACCAATCAAACGCCTGGTCATGCTCAGCCTGGCGGGCCTGGACTCGAAGAATGGAAAATTCTGGAGTTAAAAGTTTTGGCGGATGTAGGTTTGGTCGGCTTTCCAAATGCGGGCAAATCAACCCTCTTGTCGGTCATTTCGGCCGCCAAGCCCAAAATTGGGGACTATGCTTTTACTACCCTGACGCCCAATCTGGGAATTGTGCCCTACCGCGATGGAAGGTCCTTCGTGATGGCTGACATCCCAGGAATCATCGAGCATGCCAGTGAAGGCAAAGGTTTGGGTTTGCGCTTTTTGCGCCACATTGAGCGCAATTCAACGCTCTTGTTCATGGTACCGGCCGATACCGACGACATCAACCGGGAATATCAAATTTTGGAGAACGAGCTACGGGTGTACAACCCGGAATTGCTGGACAAACCCCGGCTGCTGGCCATTACCAAAGCAGATTTGATTGATGAGGAACTAAAGGAAATGCTGCTACCCACCATTCCGAAAGACATTCCCCACTTGTTCATCTCTGCGGTGGCAGAGCAGGGCTTGATGGAACTCAAGGATTTGTTGTGGGAAAGCATCAATTCGGCACCCAAGGATGCCATCAATCTGAATCTTGCCAACCCACATCGCTTGATTCACGGTACCCGATCCAAACATTCCGAAGAAGAATAAATTACAAAAAGAAGGGTGACCTTTTTTATACAGCCTTGTTTATCAAATAGCTATGCTTTTAAACTGCCTCCTTTTTGCCCAAACTGCGCGGGAACAAAAAAATGAAAAATGGTAGTGCGGGGGTGTAGCTTTTTGTTTTACTTTGTTGTAAATTTATAAAAATTTAAAACAATGGTGAATCGTGTAATGCTCATCGGTAACTTGGGAAAAGACCCCGAAGTCCGCAGCTTGGAAAATGGTGCAATGGTAGCCAAGTTTTCACTAGCTACAAGTGAAAGTTACCGTGATAAAGAAAACAATTGGCAGGAACTGACCGAGTGGCACGATATCGTCGTGTGGCGAACCGTGGCCGAACGGGCGGAAAAAAGCCTCAAAAAAGGGATGACGATCTATTTGGAAGGTAAACTGACTCACCGTACCTGGCAGGACAAGGATGGCAACAACCGCAGAACCACCGAAATTGTGGCCGATTATTTCCGGGTCATTGATCGTAAGAGTGGTTCAGGAGCCAATGGCGCTTCTTTCCCTGGAGAAAAAGACGATCCATACAATCGCAACAACAATTCTGGCGTTAGTGAAGCGCCGATGCCCACTTCTGCTGAAGAAGTACCCGCAACGGCCGACGATGATTTGCCCTTTTAATTTACAGGCATACCTGCGTCATCTCGAATGCGCGAATATGCACAAGGGACATAAAACGTTGTCAACATCTAACTTTGTGTCCTTTGTGCTGCCTTAGTGACCTTTGTGCTAAAAAATGTCGCTTTGGATTTAATCATTTGGGGTAACACATTTATGACTACATGCTGATCCAAGTACATGACCTTGCTATTTCGTTTTGTATTTTTGTTGTCGATTGCCGGGCTGGCGATAGCTTGTGAACAGCCTACGCCCATTCCACGCCCACGGGCCTACCCACGAGTGATTTATCCGCAAAAAGCATTTCAAGTTTTTGACAAAAACTATTGTGCTTTTACTTTTCAATACCCTACTTATAGCGTAGTGCAGCAAGACACGGGGCAAAATGGCGTAAAGCCCGAAAATCCCTGTTGGTTTGATGTGTATTACCCCGATTTTGAGTGCCGGATTTATTGCACCTATTCCAAAGTGGGGGCAGGGAAGTCCTTGGACAAGCTCAAAGCGGATGCTTTTGAATTGGTAGATTGGCACAATAAAAAAGCCAATTACATCGCAGAAGAGCGCATCAATCGTGCACCTGACTTACAAGGTATGGTTTTTTCCATTGAAGGCCCCGCCGCTACGCCTTTTCAGTTTTTCATTACCGATGAAAAACAGCATTTCTTCCGTGCTTCGTTGTACTTTAAAACCAAAATCAACACAGACTCCTTGGCACCGGTGTACGATTTTGTAAAAAAAGACCTGCGAAAAATGATTGAAACGTTTGAATGGAATTAGATTTGTACCGTATTTATTATTTCCGTGCTTGTTGTATTTTTAAATTGACACTTCTTCTTCCCCGATTTTTTTGACTCCTTCACCAAAAAACTCATAGCAATTTCCATCTTCCTAGTGCAGAAAGGTGTCTTAATTTGACATTTTCCTGTTTAAACTGTTATGAGTTGTGAAGCTACCACGCATCAGCTTTAAAAAAGGTATTTCTTTAGCAGAAGTGAAAAAACTGTATCCTGATCTTCAGGTTTGTTCGCAGGTGCTAGCTGGAAAAGAATACATTCAGGCCCAGGTCAGTGTACCCGGTGTTGGTTTATTGATCTTTATTTTCTCTACGTTGGAACAACTGCTTGAGTTTGAAATTTCACCCTTGCATTAGGAGTAAGACCCTTAGCAGCAGGACCACTCCAAAGACGATTAATGCCCCACCTGATATCCTGCGCAACCAAAGCAAGTGAATCGGGCGCAAACTGTAGCGAATTTTTTTCGCCAAAATCACCTTTAATAAATCAGTAACCACAATTGTACCCAGTATGCCCCCAAAAAACCAGGAGGCCTGCTGACCGTCAAATCCATCTTTAATCACCACTGTTCCCATCAAGCTGGTCCAAAAAAAGACGGTGAAAGGATTGATGGTATTGATCAAAAAACCTTTGATGAATAGGGATAAATAGCTAGAACTACGTTTATAGTCCGGCAAGACACCGGTCAACAAACCTTTGGGTATGGTCAAGAGGGTGACCAAACCAAAACAAGCCAGCAAAATACTACCCGCAATTCCCAGAATCAGCGAAAAACTCGGCGCTTTTACAATTTCTGCTAAGTAGGATACCCCATAATACACCGCTAATACAAAAGATGAGTCACTCACCCATATGCCCAGTGCAACCATCGCCCCGGCCCGGAAGCCTTCCTCCACACTTGTTTGTACCAATGCAAAAAAAATGGGGCCAATCATAAAACTAAGAATAAGCCCTAATTTCATCCCATCCAAAAGCATGTCCATTTTCTCGTCCGTTCTTTATAGCCTACTAAAATAGTGTTGCAAAGTTAAACGCAAAAAAAAGAAGGACATAAAAAAAGTAGCTTAGTTGCTCTTGCGCAACCATTCCAACCAGTAACAAACCCCAAATAGGAGTAAAAAACCATACACCGCGTCTTCAATTGGTACAGAGCCAATCCGAATACCCATGTATTCTTCCGGATTGTACAGTACAATCGGTTCTTTAGTAAACCCACCTGTGAGCACTCCATCTACGAGTAAAAACGGAATCAAAATAACCAAGAAAGCTCGGTAAAAACGGGTACGGTAAGTGTTCGGAATATAGTACCAGTGATACAACATAAATCCACCTGTAAGGATGAAAGTGGTACTGGAATAAGCCTTATTGATGTTGAAAAGGGCTAAAATAAAACAGCCAATAATCAATCCGAGGGTGATACGTTTGTCCCAACGCGCAAATGGGTCACCTGGAAAGTACGCATTGAGGCATTCGTAAATAAAGATGCTGGCGAACGGGACAGTTACGAAAAACAGCAACTCTTCCCAGGGCAAATACACAATTCTCAACCCACTAACATAGTAGTCGTTGAACCCCCAGACACCGGCCAAAGTTTTGTAAATATCCCAAACAACGAAAAGCGCCCCCATAATGAGGATGGAAGGAAATAGATCCAACCAGGATTTATAATAGTGCACCTTGCGGTCGAAACTCAACAGAAAGACGGGCACAAAAGCAAAAATGTGCACATAAGCATAAGCCATTCTATTTTCCAAAAAAGGGAAATGAGCCAGAGTAGGCACATCGTAGACCAGTTTGCCGGGGTTGATGCCGCCGAAAAGCCACAAAAGGACAACGGCCAGGTATGGCCACAACAAGATGGGCCATTTCCAACGGTTAGATATTTGTGCCTCTGGAACGGTAATAGCTGTTTTCATGCTCGATTTTACAGCAAATTTAAACGATTTCTGACAGCTGAGCTTAAAAGCAGTGCAACTTTACGCCCATCGTGCACCCGAATTCTCCGCTTTTGTACCTGATGTGCCGGCGAGTTTTTGATTTTTTGAAACAACTTGGTATAGTACACATACGCCAAGTACACTCCAAAACGTACCCCCTTGGGCAATTGTACGATGCCTGTGTATGCATGGTCAAAATCGGCTTTGATGTCTGACTCAATGTTGAGTTTATCTGCTTCGGTAAACTGACGAAAATCTACTCCTGGGAAATAGACACGACCTCTTTCATCAAAATCACTTTTCATATCCCGCAGGAAATTGATCTTTTGAAAAGCCGCGCCCAGGCTCCGTGCGGGCGCTTTCAAGTGTTGGTACTGTGCATCATCGCCATTGGTCCATACCCGTAAGCACATCAACCCGACTACTTCTGCCGAACCGTAAATGTACTCCTGATACAAACGATCCTCATACTGATTGTGGTGCAAATCCAATTCCATACTGTACAAGAAGGCCTCAATCAGTTCACGTTCGATCTTGTATCGATTAACCACTTGCTGAAATGCCTGCAAGACCGGGTTAAGGCTGATGCCCTCCTCAATGGCACGATAGGTGTCCTCTTTGAAACGTTGCAGAAGCTCCGCTTTGTTGTATCCATGGAAAGTATCTACAATCTCATCAGCAAAACGGACGAAGCCGTAAATCGCGTAAATCGGTGCTCGATAAGCTTTGTCAAACACCTTGATTCCCATTGAAAATGAGGTACTGTAGCGTTGGGTGATCAGTTGGCTGCACTCCATACAGGTGCTGTTGAATAAACTCATCATAGGTTCGACTGATTTTTAGGGTGTGATATTATGGCCATAACTTAGCTACTTCGCGCGCCACCACTTGCCCCGAAATGAGCGAAGGTGGGACACCTGGACCAGGGGTTGTGAGCTGACCCGTAAAAAACAGGTTCGCTACTTTTTTACTACGCAATTTAGGCTTTAAAAAGGCGGTTTGAAATAGCGTATTTGCCAATCCGTAGGCGTTTCCTTTAAAAGCGTGATAATCTTGTACAAAATCACGGTGGGCGTAAGAACGCTTGTACACCACATCTGAGCGGATTTCCTGCCCTGTAAGCCGTTCCAAACGCTCCATCACCACCTGATAATAGCGTTCTCGTAGGACTTCTGTATCTTCCAAATCCGGGGCTAAGGGAATCAGGATAAATAAGTTTTCATATCCTTCGGGAGCTACACTGGAATCGGTCACGGAAGGAGCACAAACATAAAACAGGGGCTTTTCCGGCCAACGCGGCTGCTCATAAATATCAATGGCGTGCTGGGTGAAGTCTTCATCAAAAAAGAGGTTGTGGTGCTGCAAATTTTTTAGCCGCTTTTTTACCCCTACATAAAACAGCAAAGAGGAGGGCGCCATGACCCTTTTGTCCCAATAAGCTGCATCGTAATTGCGCTGATTGGGCGCAAGCACCTGCTGATCGAGATGGTGATAATCCGCACCACCTACTACGGCATCTACCGGATATTCAGCGTCCTGCGTAATGACTTTTGTAGCCAGGCCATTGCTGGTGGTGATTTGTTTGACCTCTTGATTGAGCTGCAGCACGACCCCTAGTTCTTCGGCCAAGCTCACCATGGCCTCCACAATTTTGTACATGCCCCCCATCGGGTACCAGGTACCCAAGGCCATATCCGCATAATTCATCAGGCTATACATGGCCGGGGTTTTGGCCGGGGTCGCCCCTAGGAAAAGTACCGGAAACTCCAATAATTCGATCAACTGGCGATTCTTGAACAATTGCCGGACATGCGTCGACATGCTGGTGAACATTTGCAAGCGGAACATACTTTTGAGGATGCGCAGGTCGGCAAATTCCAGAATAGAATGGCTGGGTTTGTGTACAAAGTCGGCCATGCCTACTTCGTATTTGTATTGGGCTTCGGCCAAAAACTTTTTTAGGTTTGAGCTGCTCCCTGGCTCGTAGCGTTCAAAAAGCGCGAAGAGTTCGTCCATACCTGCGGGCACCTGCATGACATCGTCTTGGCCAAAAAATACGGAGTAAGATGGATCCAGGCGCTTGAGTTGGTAATAATCCGCGGCTTTTTTGCCGAAATGGTTGAAAAATTGTTCAAACACATCGGGCATCCAATACCAACTTGGGCCCATATCAAACACAAAACCATCAGCCATGTACTGGCGGGCACGACCACCTGGCACACTATTCTTTTCTAATATGGTGACCTCATGCCCCGCTTTCGCCAAACAACATGCGGCAGCAAGGCCAGCAAATCCGGCTCCAATTACGACTACTCTTTTTGCCAAGGTATCTTATTTGTGGATGTAGAAACTGGAAGGGTAACAGCATTTGCTGATTTTTGTTTAAGCTTTTTTTTGTAAAACTTAGACAAAACCAATTTCCTCAAAAGACGCCAATTAGGCATTTGCGAAATAATTTTGAAATTGGTGCAATATTTTTTTAGCTTATTTTGTTTTACAATTGATATTCAGTCATTAAACAAGGCTACATGGATCAAACATTTACTCAAGACATGCTCATTAAATACCTTTATCAAGAAACCTCGGCTGCGGAAACTCTGGCGGTTCGGGAAGCATTGCAAGACAACATTTTACTACGCGAAGAATACCGCGAACTGCGCAAAGCTTACGAACAACTGCCCAAAGTGAAATTCAATGCCAAGGCATCCACCTTACAAAATATCCTGCAGTACAGCAAACGCTCGGCTGCCCTTCAAGGCCAGGATTAAGGTATCTGATGTTACACATGGAAAAGCGGAATCTGGAGAATCATCCAGGTTCCGCTTTTTCTTTTTTTCTAAAAATTGTTTCACAAAAATTTGCATTTAAAACATTTAATACTAACTTTGTAAAAGCTTGTTTGAGCTACTAATTTTTTTTGAGCATAAAAACGTAATATAAATCACCATGTCGCAACTGGACAAAGACCAAAAATTAAAAGCCCTCCAACTTACCATGGATCGTCTGGACAAGACCTTCGGTAAAGGCACGATCATGCGTTTGGGCGATAAACAAGTGTCCCATGTAGAGGTTATTCCTACGGGCTCTTTGGGCCTGGATATTGCCTTAGGCATCAATGGACTCCCAAAGGGTAGAATTGTGGAAATTTATGGCCCAGAATCTTCCGGTAAAACCACACTGGCGATTCATGCCATTGCAGAATGCCAAAAGCAAGGTGGAATTGCCGCCATTGTGGATGCAGAACACGCATTTGACCGCTTCTATGCCGAAAAGTTGGGTGTGAAGACCGACGAGCTCCTCATTTCTCAACCCGACAACGGGGAACAAGCCCTCGAAATCGCTGAAAACCTGATTCGTTCTGGCGCTATCGATATTTTGGTTGTTGACTCAGTTGCTGCATTGGTACCACGCAGTGAAATTGAAGGGGAAATGGGCGACTCCAAAGTGGGGGTGCAAGCCCGCTTGATGTCCCAAGCCATGCGCAAACTTACGGCAAGCATCAGCAAAACCAATTGCTGCTGCATCTTCATCAACCAGTTGCGTGAAAAAATTGGGGTGATGTTCGGAAATCCTGAAACCACCACCGGGGGTAACGCGCTGAAATTTTATGCTTCTATTCGTTTGGACATCCGCAAATCCGGTGCAGCCATCAAAGACAAAGACGGAAACGTGGTAGGCAACCAAGTGAAAGTAACCGTGAAGAAAAATAAATTGGCCCCACCATTCCGCATCGCTAATTTCGACATCACCTTTGGTGAAGGGATATCCAAATCCGGCGAAATCGTGGACATGGGAGTCGATTACGATGTCATTCAAAAAAGTGGTGCCTGGTATAGCTATGCTGGTGCTAAAATTGCCCAGGGCCGTGAGTCTGCCAAGCAGTTTTTGGTAGACAACCCAGAAGTAGCACTCGAATTGGAACTCAAAATCAAGGATAAACTCCTCGCCAGCCCCGAAGTCATTAAACCCGCATCTAAGCGCGGAAGCGATGACGATTCCGACGATTAGTCGTTTTAGGGATAGTAACAAAAAAACCGTGTTGAGTTTGCAAAGCTGCTCAACACGGTTTTTTTATTGCTACTACTGGGCATTTTGCTCGGAGGAGATGAATTGCCTCCAGCTTCAGCTGGTGGGGAGGCAGTAAACGCTAGTTTTTGGGCTTTAGCCCTACTTGCTAAATTTGAAGTTAGGCTAAAGCCCAGCAAGAAGGGCAATCCCAATCCACGAGCTAAAGCACGTGGCAATTCATGTCCTTCGCTTCTAAAATACAAAATATCCGGTTGTATGATTGCTGCAAGTTTTTCCTTTATCGATTGCGCTCCAGGTAACCTTTTACAAAATCGCTGACTAGATAACTCAACAACTTTCCGGTGCTACGGTTTTCCGAACCATTTTCCAAACTGGTGGCGGCCTCACAGATGTGCAAGTAGGCAGGTTCACAACGCTGGGCCGTTTGGTACAAATAATACCGGGCTTGCTGGGTGTTGATGCCACTCGGGGTCAGCGCACTGGAAAGCACATTTTCGATACAGTCCACATCCAACTCAATGCCTACCCGATTTGCTCCATTTTTGGTAAAGGCAACGGAGTGCTCAAGCGCTTGAGCAAAGTTTAGTTTTTCCCGTAAAAAAATGTCTTCCCAAGTTGAAAACTGGATGGCGGGGTGCCGCTCTAAGTCCTGCAAAATGTTTTCAGGAGTATAGTTTTCATGTAAACCCAGGATGGAATAATGTTGCAAATACCCCTCTTCCTGGGCATACCGAAAGCCATTGCCGCTATGTCGTCCTTCTGTAATGCGGTAATCAGAATGAGCATCCAGATTGATACAATTTACTACAGCAGCTGGATTACTTTTTCTCAGGCCTAGGGCTGTCCCTTTTAAATTGGCATAGGCTCCAGCATGGCTTCCGCCGATGATCAACGGAATTTTCCCCACAGCCACAATTTGGCTTACTAAGGCACTCACCTCGGCGTCGATTTGTTCCACTTGCTGCCGCATCAATGGGACATCCGAATGATTTGGCAAAACGGTAAAATCAAAATGGCCCAACAATTGTATATTCTGACCGCGCAAAAATGGAGTGTCCTGCACGTTGAGAAAAGCATTCAGGAATGAGTCCCATGCAGTAGCGGCCCCCCCTAGCCCAAAATTGGCGCGGGCGCCCAGGTCTTCTTTTACACCAAACAAAACAAAGTGGGGGCCCGTGGACTCCAGCTCGGATTGAACCAGGATTCTTTGACCTAGTTTGGTTTCTTGCGGGCGGGTGCGGGTGCGTGATTGTACCTCGGTGGTGGTCATGGGGTGAAAATGCATGGTTCAACGTTGAGGGAACGTGCATTATCTCGAATTTTTGCAATGCCAAAGCGACATAATTTTCACAAAGGACACCAAGGGGCACAAAGGACAAAAAGAGTCGTCAACGTCTAACTTTGTGTCCTTTGTGCCCTCTTTGTGTTCTTTGTGCTAAAAAAATGTCGCTCTGGGATCACAACTCCCGGTGATACACACTCCCATTAATCAATACTTGTTCAATCAAATTGCTGCCAAAGGCATAAGGTAAATACGCCAACGAAGGCATCGGCTTGGTTACGATCAAATTGGCGCGTTTGCCCATTGCAATACTCCCCACTTCTTGCTGTACCTCCATCGCGCAAGCTCCGTTAAACGTAGCCGCATTAATCGCTTCTTCGGGTAGCATCCGCATTTGGATACAACTCAATGCGACCAACAAAGGCATGTTGCCACTCGGTGAAGAACCCGGATTGTAATCGGTAGCCAAAGCCACTGCTGCACCTGCTTCGATCAACTGCCGCGCCGGAGGGTACGGCAAGCGCAGAAAAAAAGCCGCTGAAGGCAACAAGGTCGCAATCGTAGGATGTTGGGCCAAAAGTTGGATCTCTTCTTCCCCAATGTTTTCCAGGTGATCCACCGAAACCGCTCCCGCTTGCACCCCCACTTGTACTCCACCCGAATTGTGCAACTGATTGGCGTGTAACTTGGTTTTTAAACCATAACGTCGCCCGGCCTCCAAAATCTGCGACGTTTCAACTGGGGTAAAAAAACCTTGTTCACAAAATACATCAATGTAATCGGCCAATCCTTCGAGGGCAATGGCGGGTAACATTTCTTCGATGATTTGGCGAATGTATCCGCTCCGATCGTCTTTAAACGCAACGGGAAAAGCATGCGCACCCAAAAAAGTGGCTTTGATGGGAATATCGGCCTCCTGTTTCAGGCGTTTGATCACCCGCAGCATTTTTATTTCTGCTTCTAGCGTTAGGCCATAGCCACTTTTGATTTCAATTGCGCCAGTGCCCAGTTTTTTCAGCGCTTCCAGTCGCTTCCAGGCTTGTTGAAACAATACTTCGGCTGGGGTCTTTTGCAGCAACCGGGCCGAGTTCAAAATTCCCCCGCCTTTTTGAGCTATTTCAGCATAAGTAAGGCCGCGGATTTTGTCCACAAATTCCTGTTCGCGGCTGCCTGCAAAAACCAGGTGGGTATGTGAATCACACCAACAGGGCAATACGTAGCGGCCACTCAGATTCTGAGTCTGAGCTGGGCTTTCGTAAACTTTTAATGCACTCATTGGCCCGTAGTCCACGATCTGAGTGCCTTCTATACGCAGGTAGGCTTGCTCGATACCGGGCAATTGTGCCAGTGCCTGACCACGCAAAGCTTTGGTTCCAGGGTGAATGCCCAATAAATATGTGATGTTGGTCAAAAGCATTCGCGCATGTATTTTTCTTTTTTCACCACCTAAGAAACTGAAGACACCTAAGATCCACTTTAGTCCTAATACTTAGGTGGTTCTATGGTGTCTTCAGTTTCTTAGGTGGTGAAAAGACCTCACAATTCCAAACGATGTTGCCGCGCCACATCCTTCGCAATGTCATAACCTGCATCGGCGTGGCGAATGACACCCATGGCAGGGTCGTTGTGCAGCACCCGTTTGAGTCGGCGCGCAGCCTCCTCAGTCCCATCGGCCACGATCACCATGCCCGCATGGATGGAATACCCCATCCCTACACCGCCCCCATGGTGCAAAGACACCCAACTGGCACCACCAGCAGTATTGATCAAAGCGTTGAGGATCGGCCAATCGGCTACGGCATCCGAGCCGTCGAGCATGGCTTCCGTTTCGCGATTGGGGGAGGCTACCGAACCCGTATCCAGGTGATCCCGCCCAATCACAATCGGTGCTTTTACCTTACCCTCTCGAACCAATTCATTAAAAGCAAGTCCGGCTTTTTCCCGTTCTCCTAACCCCAACCAGCAAATCCGTGCAGGTAGTCCCTGGAAAGCAATATGTTCTTGAGCCTTTTGAATCCAGCGGTGCAAGGAATGGTTTTCAGGAAACAATTTCAGAATCAGCTCGTCGGTGACTCGGATATCCTCCGGATCGCCAGAAAGCGCAGCCCAGCGGAAAGGCCCTTTGCCTTCACAAAACAAAGGCCGAATGTAAGCGGGAACAAAGCCGGGAAAATCAAAAGCATTTTTCAGCCCTTTTTCAGCAGCCCGGCCCCGCAGGTTATTGCCATAATCAAAAGTAACGGCGCCGCGTTTTTGTAGTTCAATCATCAATTCCACATGCCGAACAATGGAGCGGTAGGCCATTTCCAGATACTGTTCGGGGTTTTCGGTGCGCAGGATATTGGCCTGTTCTACGCTGATTTCATGGGGAAAATACCCGATGATGGGGTCGTGCGCCGAGGTTTGGTCGGTCAGGATATCGGGCGTCACGTTGCGCTCTAACATTCGCTCCAATAAGTCCACAACGTTGCAGTGTACCCCAATGGAGCGTTTTTCGCCCAGTTTGCGCAATTCCAGCGCCCGATCAATCGCCGCGTCGATGGATTCCATTTGTTCGTCCAGATAGCGGGTTTGCAGGCGTTTCTGGATGCGCCATTCTTCTGCTTCGGCCACCAGGCATACTCCGTCATTCATGGTCACTGCCAGGGGTTGAGCTCCGCCCATACCGCCCAAACCAGCCGTGACCGACAGGGTGCCCCGCAACGTGCCTCCAAAATGTTGATTGGCGATCGCGGCGAAAGTTTCATATGTACCTTGCACAATCCCCTGTGAGCCAATGTAAATCCAGGAGCCCGCAGTCATCTGGCCGTACATCATCAATCCCTTTTTCTCTAGTTCGTTGAAGTGCTCCCAGGTGGCCCATTTGGGTACCAGTTGAGAATTGGAAATGATCACCCGGGGTGCATCGGGGTGGGTAGGGAGTACACCTACGGGTTTGCCCGATTGGATGAGTAAGGTCTCATCGTCGTTCAGGTTTTTGAGCGCCTTGATGATCAGGTCCAATGCTGCCTGGTTGCGGGCAGCCTTTCCGCGACCACCATACACAATGAGCTCTTCAGGGCGTTCGGCAACCTCGGGATCAATGTTGTTGAGCAACATGCGCAAGGCGGCCTCCTGAATCCAACCCTTGCATTGCAGGGTAGTGCCAGTTGGCGTTTTATACTGGTTTATGGTTTCAAGCAACATGAACACTTGTTTTTGCCCCACTATTTATAGCGGTTGATGAAGGAGATGCTTATTTGTAAATCATCGGCCAATACCCGATCGGCTTCATTGAAGGAGACAAATTTTCGAAAAGCCCGGTGCAAGTCTTCCACCTGGACTGAACTCGATAAAGGGCGCCGAAATTCGAGCGCTTGAGCAGCAGTCAAGAGCTCAATGGCCAATACTTTGTACACATTGTTCAACACCCGGGCACCTTTGACGGCTGCGTTGGCACCCATGCTGACGTGGTCTTCCTGTCCATTGGAAGACACAATCGAGTCGACCGAAGCGGGGGTACAGAGTTGTTTGTTTTCACTGACAATACCCGCTGCGGTGTACTGGGGAATCATCAAACCAGAGTGCAAGCCAGGGTTTTTGATCAAAAACAGTGGTAAGCCACGTTGGCCAGACAACAACTGATAAGTACGTCGCTCCGAAATGCTGCCGATTTCGGCCATGGCGATGCTCAAAAAATCGAGCGCCATCGCTAGCGGCTGGCCATGAAAATTACCACCGGAAAGAATCAGGTCTTCGTCGGGAAACACATTGGGGTTGTCGGTCACTGCATTGGCTTCACAGGTCATCACCGCGAGGGTTTGGGCAAAAACGTCTTTGGAAGCGCCGTGTACCTGAGGAATGCAGCGGAAAGAGTAGGGGTCTTGGACCTGTTCTTTGGTTTTTTCCGCAATGGCACTGCCGCTCAGGTATTGGCGGATTTTCGATGCAGTATCGACTTGCCCCGGGTGGGGCCGGATTTGGTGCAGACGTTCGTGGAAAGGTTGTAAACTTCCATCAAACGCATCAATGCTCATGGCGGCGATGAGATCGGCCATTTGCAGCGCACGTTCGGCCTGAATGAGGTTGTAAAATCCGTAGGCCAACATGAACTGGGTGCCGTTGATCAGGGCAATGCCCTCTTTGGCTTGGAGTTGGATGGGGTGCCAATGGTGTTGCGCCAGTACCTGTGCTGCTGGTACTTTTTTGCCTTTAACGGTCATCAACCCCAATCCAATCAGGGGTAGGCTGAGGTGTGAAAGTGGTGCTAAATCGCCCGAAGCACCCAGTGAACCCTGGGTGTAAACGACGGGCAAAAGGTCGTGGTTGAAAAAATCGATCAAACGTTCAACCGTGCTCAATTGCACCGCAGAATAGCCTTGGGACAAGGACTCGATTTTGAACAAAAGCATCAGCCGTACGATATCCGCAGGTACTTCTTCGCCCAAACCACAGGCATGGGATTGCAGCAAATTGTACTGCAAATCGGTAGTTTCCGCCCGGTTGATGCGCACATTTTGCAGGTAACCAAAACCAGTATTGATGCCATAAAACAACTGCTCGGAGTTGGCCAACTTTTGATCAAGATAGGCTCGACACTTCTGGATGCGGGCTTTGGCCGCCGGGGCCAAGGCCAATTGCCAGCGTTCTTGCACAATGAGTTTAATCCGGTCCAAGGTCAATTCAGTGGAACCGATTTCATGTACACTTTTTTTAAGCACTCGATCCAGGACTGCGGGCATATATTTTGGTTTATTAGCCTTCTGTTCATGAAGGCTATTTGGTTCCACAAAATTACGCCTACTTATTAATTGCTCTAAATGGTATTTTTTTGCATTTTTGATCAAAAAAAGTGATTAATGGAGCTACGACACCTGCGTTATTTCGTCACCCTGGCCAATGAGTTGCATTTTGGCCGCGCAGCAAGCAAACTTTTTATCGTGCAACCTGCCCTGAGCAAGCAGATTCAGGAATTGGAAAAAGAGTTAAAGGTGACCTTGTTGGAACGTACCAAACGCAAGGTGAGTCTGACACCCGCTGGTGCCTACTTTTGGGAAGAAGCCCAACGCATCCTGGGGCAAATTGAAGAAATCCGCAATCATTTGCCGATGATTGAACGAGGGCAACAGGGGGAAATTCGACTGGGGTACGTTGGCTCCTGTATCCATACCTTTTTGCCCGAAATTTTGGTGGCCCTCAACCAACAATACCCGGTTATCCAGACCTATTTATCAGAAATGACGACCGCCTCCCAATTGGAAGCCATGCAAAAAGGAATGTTGGATGTAGCCTTTGTGCGCAATCCACCTTTTGATGAGCGCTGGGATAGCCGCTTGATGTATCGGGAAACTTTTTCCCTGGTGCTGCCCGCTGATCATGCAATCAATGCCCACAATTTTGCGGGTTTGCAAGCTTTTGCCCGGGAAAAATTCATCCTCACGACCCGCCAGGATGGGGCAGCGTACCACAATCAACAATTGAGCATTTGTGAAGACGCCGGATTTTTTCCCAACATTGTCCATGAAACCGTGCATGGGCACACCGTGCTGCAATTGATTGAAAAAAAACTGGGCATCTCCTTTTTGCCCACTTCTTTTAGTCGAGTGAACACGGCAGCGGTAAAATTTATTGAATTGAAAGACATTCCACAGCGGGCAGAGATCACGGCTTTGTGGGAGAAGGAGAATCCGAATCCGGTGTTGAAGGTGTTTTTGAGTTTGTTGGAAAAGGGTTGAACTCTATCCTAAGCCCCAAGATCGTTTTTTGAGACAAAACTTGACGCAAACAATAAATTAGCACAAAGGAAAAAAAAGAGGACACAAAGGACACAAAGCGAAGCGCTGTCAACGTCTAACTTTGTGTCCTTTGTGCCCTCTTTTTTCCCTTTGTGTTAAAAAAAATGTCGCTTTGGTTAATACTTCACCACTTTTTCCACCCGATTCACCCCTTCACCTTTCACCTGCATCAGGTAGATACCGGCGGGCAGGCTGGAAAGATCAAAAGCCAACAAACGGCTATCTGCATCGCGGTTCTGCATGGTTTGAGTTTGGAGAATCCGGCCTTCGGTGCTCATTAAAATGGCTTGTGCCCGACCAGCTGGTAAACCTTCAAGTTGAACGTTGATTTGATCACCAGTTGGATTGGGGTAAATGTTCATGCGGATGTTGCTCTGTAAATCGCGGGTGGAGCTAATCACGGAACCTGGCTCAACCAAAGTACCCCGATCGGCTGCTTTGCTGCACACTTTATCCCCTTCCGCAGTAGTGAGGCATACCTGGCCATTGTAATTCACCAGGTCCATAAATTCGATGTTGTCGATAAACCAGCCTTGGGTACGGATCGCGCCGCTGGCTGGATCATCATTGGATCCGAAGCGGAAACGCACTTGAACCTCCTGCCCCGTGTACTTGCTCAAATCGACGTAAGTTGGCACAAATTGGCCAGTTGACCCCGAAAAACCCCGCAATCGTGGAACCGAAAAAGTAGTGTATACCACTGGGCGAGTATAACCATTGCGGAAAATCAGGCTATCCGGAATGTACTGCCAGGTGCTGCCGCCATTGGTGGATACTTCCAAAATACCCGCGTCCAATGCCGTTTCAATAGCATAATCCTGATAAAAACGCAGCACAGGCTGGGTGCCGCTGATCCGAATGGGTTCTTTTAGGTACAAAGCCTGATCCACGGAGGTACGGCCGCCGGGAACGGTCCAGGCTTTGGTGCCTTTAAACGCCTTGGCTGTGCTAATCCGGAAAGTGTCCTGGCCATCGATGGACAATTTATCCCACATGCTTGTACTGCCTTCTACATCATCTAGTGCCTGTCGAAGGGAAGGGCGGTTGCGGTTGCTGATGGCGAGGTAACGGATGATTTTGCTGGCACCGGGAGCGAGAGTTCCGATCTCAAAAGAGGCAACCCCATTGCTTACCGAGGTTTTGTTAGAACCTACTACCGATACCGGAATCAAACTTAGGCCATTCGGTAGTTCATCATTGAGTACGGCCGCATTGACGGGCGTATCTTTATGGTTGTACACCAGTAAGGTTACATTGACAGTATCGCCAGCACTGATGTTGCCATCGACCAGTTTTTCAATTTTTAGGGTTTTGATGCATTCTGGGCGGTTGTCAAAGGTTTGTAGTCCGTCATTGCGGTTGCCACTGCTGCCCTGGTCAGCGCTCCATCCCAGGCCACGCCGGGCAAACACTTCCCAGATTAAACATTCGTTGGCACCGCCGTTGTTGAGTGCATCTGCGGCAATGATGGCGTTGCGGCCATCAATAAAGCCTGGACTACAGTTTTGTAGTTTCATACCGTCCATAACCAGTTGAATAGCGCGGTTGTTGCCCCCTTTTCCACGGTACAAGTCAGGATCCCAGCCGTATTTGTCGACCATCGCCCAATACAAGTCCCAAAGGGTCGCGGCCCATACTTCTCCCACCGGGTGCGGAAAACTGGTTCCAATAATATCGTCATAAACTTGACCATTGGCTTTCAGGTCAGTAGAGTAAGGCAAACGACGGATACCCGTTCCGTCCAGTCCTTCGTAGAGCACGTAATTTCCTACGCCACGAGCCGCTTTGCCATTTTGACCTGCGGTTACGGTTGTGACCAGGGCAAAAAAATCGCTCCAGCCTTCACCCATTTGTTCATCGTTGTTCAAACAAGATGTAACAGAGGGGCCTCCGGTCAAACGCACCGAGATGCCGTGGCCATATTCGTGTGCAATGATGCCGTTGTCAAAACTGGCGTCAATCGAATCCGGACCAGTGATTGCAGGCGCTACCAAAGTCAACACTACTTTTTCTCTGGCCATCGCTTGTCTCATCAACTCACAATCTCCAGAGCGCATACCTACCACGGGGATGGTGACACCACTTACGACCGGATCATCCGCCAAACCTCCCGGCAGGGTATTTTCAAAATTACAGATTACACAAGCTACTGCTCCAGCAGTTTGGGCATTGAGGGCTTTGACCTCAAAAGTACAAGTGCCCCGATCAATCAGCACAATTTTTCCTTTCAGGTTGGCCGGGTTCAACAAAGTTTGGCAGCCCAGATTGGCGGCTCCCGACCCATCTACCCCCACGGCTACCTCGGCAGTGACGGGGGTGGTAGTCAAACGTTTGCCAAAACTTGCACCCCGCACCGGATATTTCCCAGCAATCCCAGCTGGTGCATCAATAAAGGCATTCCCTGCAGCGGCGTTCCAAATGAACATTTGCATCCGGGGAGGACCGCCATCTGCGGGAGTACCAAAGTTGGCGTTATTGGTATCGGTACCATCCTGCGCTTCAGCGTTGACTGCATCATTGGGGCGGCCACCACGGCCATAATTGTTTTGTTGAAAATTACCCGCTGCCTCATTGAATCCATATTGGTAACTAAAATCGTGCATCACGTTGTTCATGTAAAACAACTGGGTGATGGCAGCTGCCCGTGAATTGCTGGGCTGTAAGTTGGAATTGAAAGAATAGTTAAAATTAAGGTTGGCCCCACCATTGGGCACCACAATGGTATCGGGCCGGTTGTCGGCATTTTGGTCCAGATAGGTATAGGTGTTATTGCCTCGGGTGATGGTGTATTCTGCACCAGGGGTACCATTGGTATCGTGCCAGCCATAAGGTGAAGCATTAACATCCGCAGGATTGGTGATCACTTTTCGCAAGCCATGCAAAGGGCTTTCGATGGGCAACGCAAATACATTGTAGCTTGCACCATCGGCGAGAGGCGCTAATTCTTCCGTGGTGGTTTTGGCAGGCATGGTCATGCGTTGCAAACCCGCTTCTTGCAGGCACTCATCAGAAATGAGTTGTGCGGAGTGGTTGTGCCCAGGGAAAGTACAGGAAATGGTTTGATTGACTTTTTCTAAAACCGCCCCGGTTTGGGCATCTATAAAAGTTATCCAGTGATCTGAACTCCGAGGATCCTGAATTTCCATCACCCAAGCCAGGCGTAAACGCCCACCCGCACTGAGGTGATACATCAAATGGCTGGGAATGTTGCTTCGTGAAATATTTCCCCCAGCAAATTCTGCCGAGTGATTTTTTTCACTTTTTAACACTCTGATGTCCCCGCTTTTTTCACTCATGCCTAAATCTTCGGCAGCGCGAAGCAGTGCCTTCTCAGGCTTTAGGTTAGGCTTAAGCGCATTTACGCGTGAGGCTACATCGGGTATAAACCGTTCAGCCACAAAAACTACGTTGCCATCCTTGATGTGAACTCCGGAAATGGCATTGTATACCTCGATGCCCTCATGGGTTTGGGTAAAATAGACGTGGGTTACCCCATTGTGTTCACTCTGATAGGTATGACTTACCTTTAGTCCTTGCAGGTCTTCCGGGCTAAGTTTCCATTTTTGTTGATTCGCTTGCAGGTGAGCCAGCGCCTGTCGGCTTGCATCGAGCGATTGCGCTCGGGCAACTTGCACGAAGCTCAATAGCCCCAGTAAGCAGAGGGGTGAAAATAAAGCGGAGATTTTCATCATTTTTATCCTTTGTTGCATTTAAACCGTAAAGTCTCAAAAATACATAAATCAATCACGCTTGATACGGACAAAGAAGTGGATTTGTTCTGTGGATCAATTAAAAAGTAGTTTATTTGTCAGTCAAAAGCCCAAAAGGCCTCAATTTAAGATTCATCATGGCGGAAAAAATTTCCGAAATAGTGTACGGGCGTCACCCGGTAGTGGATGCCATCCGCTCAGGCTGGCCCGTTGATAAAGTGGTCATGCAGCAGGGGATTCGGGGGGAATTTGAAAAAGAAATCCGTCACCTGACCAAAGAATACGAAGTGCCGATGCAGGTGGTTCCGAAAGAGCGCCTCAATAAATTGGCTGGAGGCAACCACCAGGGCGTGATTGCTTTTATTTCTCCGATTCCTTTCCAACGCCTGGAAGATATTTTACCCTCCGTGTTTGAAAATGGTCAAACACCCTTGATCGTTCTATTGGACGGCATCACCGATGTGCGCAATTTTGGTGCGATTGCCCGTTCAGCGGAAGTTTTTGGTGCTCATGCGATCGTGATTTCCAGCAAAAAAAGTGCTCAAGTCAACGCTGAAGCGGTCAAAACCTCAGCAGGTGCTTTGACCATTATTCCCGTATGTCGGGAAAAAAGTATGGTCGGTGCCATTGAGTTATTGAAACTCTCGGGCGTGAACGTTTACGTCAGTGATTTGAGTGCAACTTCGTCGTTGACAGAATTGGATTGGACCATTCCAGTAGCCCTGGTGATTGGTTCGGAAGCAGAAGGAATTAGCCCGGCCGTGGCGGCTATGGCAGATGAACGATTCATCATTCCCCAATTGGGGCAAACCGACTCACTGAATGCTTCAGTGGCAGCGGGAGTGGTGTTGTATGAGGTGACGAGACAGCGAATTATGTGAAAAGTGAAAAGTGAAAAACTAAAAATGAAAAATAGTAACTACTTGTTGTTGTTTTTCATTTTTAGTTTTTCATTTTTCATTGTTTAGTCTAGTTCGCTGATCTTCCGGATCACCTGATACAAACGAGTATGTTCGTTCACATCCTCAGTGAAGGGATCATGTTCGAGGTGATTGGAAGAAATCATTTTCAGGCGAGTCACACGTCCATTGCGGTCGTTGATTTTCTGTACGTGTTTTACCCAAATGCTGCCATTGTGTTTCACGGCATAAATCTTGTTGTCACGCACTTCACTCATGCTTTGGATTTCGCGGCAGATCACCACATCACCATTGGCAATGATGGGTTCCATACTGTTTCCTTTGATGGGGAAAGCAACAAGGCCACCGCCAGCCAAGCCAGGAATATTGAAATAATCGATATCTTCAACGGCCCAACCATCCTTTCCTACGGTCGAACCTGCAAAAGCTTCCTCGGAAGTAAACAAAATATTGCCTACCTTTAGGTTTGCCTCATCAGCAGGAGAAGGTTTTGGCAGATCAAAACCAAAGGGTGTACCTAACCCGTCGATGAGGTAGGATTCATTGACTCCGTATTCACGGCATAATGTTCGAGCATGACGATAATCCAAGCAACGCTTGTCATCAGGATTGAGAAAAGCCCGAATGATGTGGCCATAAGCTCGGTTACCAAGGATTTTGAGGGCAAAGTCGCCGATACCTTTGCCACTCCGGTCGTTGGGTTGAATGTCTCCGCGTTCCACCAGCAGGTCAAAAACCTTGCGGAAGCGCTCATTCAACGATATACGATCTTCACGAATCATGGAGTGTGATTTAAATTCTAAAAATATTAGTGCCGAATTGCATGCAAGGTAAACAAAAAATTGTTACCAACAAATATTTGCAAGACATTTTTTTTTGTTGAAATAGGATTATTTTTGCG
Organism: Haliscomenobacter sp.; assembly: GCF_041740695.1. Taxonomy (GTDB): domain Bacteria; phylum Bacteroidota; class Bacteroidia; order Chitinophagales; family Saprospiraceae; genus Haliscomenobacter. Next base: position 21,145 of record NZ_JBGSLK010000142.1, read on the forward strand.
TTTACGCTGCTTGGCAGCACACAACAGCTTTTCATTATGGCGGCAAAAAAGAAAAAAGGACAACTTACATTCCGGTTTACAGATGATGAACGCATCCCCAAACTAGCGGGAGTGCTATTGTTGTTTTTTGCCCTTTACCTATTCATTGCATTTACATCCTATCTATTCACCTGGCACATCGATCAGGATCGCGTATTGCGCTTTTCCTGGGAGCTTTTGTTGGATAGTCGATTTGAAATGGCCAACTGGTTAGGGCGTTTGGGCGCGATTTTATCCAACTTTTTCTTTTACTACCTTTTTGGTTTACCTTCTTTTTTGTTGGTTTACCTGCTTGCGCTCATGGGGAGTGCCCTGATCCGGCGTATCCCGCTGTATCGTTTTACCAGTCGCATTCGCTACACGGTTATATTGGTGTTCTTTTTATCGGTGATTTTTGAGTTTTTGTTTGGCACTTTTGGTTTTCCTTGGGGGGGAGCCTTGGGGGATACGGTCAATCTTTGGCTGTACCGTTTTGTGGGTACTGCCGGACAAGTGGTTTTGTTTGGTGCCATCACTTTTGGCTTGGTCGTTTGGCGTTTCAATCCCAATTTCGACCAATTGTCTTTTGGCCAGGCCATGCAGGAAATCTACTATTATTTTGAGGCACTGATTCAAGGAAAACTATTCCGCCGGGCCAAACCCGGAGATTTGCGCGAAGCGCAAGCTAAATTGCGCCCAGGTCCAAGAGCTCAAAAACGCATCAATACCAATACTGGCGAAGCAGAAGGTGAAGAATTTGAGGAAGAAGACATCCCGCTGCCCGATGTGGAAATGCCACCTGTGCCTGCACTGAAAGGAGGCCAACTGGCTTTTGACCTGGCCAAAGCAGCCAACCGCCCCCCAGTAGCAAATAGCCCTGGTGATTTGGAGCTGGAGATGGGCTTTACAGAGCCGCAAGAACGCCAGCCCATCGTGGAAAACGCCCCTGACTTGAACCTGCAACCATTGGACTTGGCCCAGGAAGAAAACCCAGATCACAGCGAACCTTACGATCCTACCCTGGAATTGTCTTCTTACGAGCACCCAGTATTGGCCCTGCTCAACGATTATTCGGATCAAAAGGTAGAAATAGACCGCGAAGAGCTGGAGGCGAATAAGGATCAGATCATCGAAACGTTGTTGCACTACAAAATCGAGATCACCAAAATTCGCGCCACCATCGGGCCAACGGTCACCCTCTACGAGATCATTCCTGCGCCAGGGGTGCGGATTTCGCGCATCAAAAACCTGGAAGACGATATTGCCCTGAGCCTTTCGGCCCTGGGTATCCGTATCATTGCGCCGATTCCCGGCAAGGGCACCATCGGGATTGAAGTACCCAATAAAAAGAAACAGATCGTTTCGATGAAAGAGGTACTCATGCACGAAAAATTCAAAAAGGCCAAAATGGACTTGCCCATCGCACTGGGTAAAACCATTTCCAATGAAGTTTTTGTAGCGGACTTGGCCAAAATGCCCCACTTGCTGGTGGCGGGTGCCACAGGACAAGGTAAATCGGTGGGGATCAACTCCATTTTGATTTCCTTGTTGTACAAAAAGCACCCTTCGCAAGTCAAACTGGTGCTGATCGACCCCAAAAAGGTGGAATTGTTCCCTTATGCCAAACTGGAGAACCACTTCTTGGCCTTTTTGCCCAATCAGGACGAACCCATCATTACCGATACCACCAAGGTGATCCATACCCTCAATTCCTTGTGCATTGAGATGGACAACCGTTATGATTTGTTGAAAAAAGCTTCGGCGCGGAACATCCGGGAATACAACGACAAGTTTGTCCAACGCCGCCTGAATCCACAAAAAGGCCACAAGTTTTTGCCCTTCATCGTACTGGTCATCGACGAGTTTGCCGACTTGATCATGACGGCGGGCAAAGAGGTGGAACTCCCCATTGGTCGCCTCGCACAATTGGCGCGGGCCGTCGGTATTCACCTGGTGATCGCCACCCAGCGCCCTTCGGTGAACATCATCACCGGGGTGATCAAGGCGAACTTCCCAGCGCGGATTGGCTACAAGGTGACCTCGAAAGTAGACTCCCGCACCATTCTGGATGCTGGTGGCGCCGAACAATTGATTGGTCGCGGCGACATGTTGCTCTCCGTGGGTGGTGAAATGATTCGCCTGCAAGGTGCCTTCATCGATACACCCGAAGTAGAACAAGCCATTGATTTTATTGCCAAACAACAAGGTTACCCCGAGCCATACTTCTTGCCAGAATACTACGGCGACGATGAGCCACCCGGCCAAAGCGACCTGAAATACACCGATCTGGACGAAATGTTTGAAGATTCCGCGCGCTTGATCGTACAAAGCCAACATGGCTCAACTTCCATGATCCAGCGCCGCCTAAAACTGGGCTATAACCGCGCAGGACGGATTATGGATCAGTTGCAAGCCATGGGCATTGTGGGGCCGAGTGAAGGCAGCAAGGCCAGAGAGGTGCTGTTTTTTGATGAGGGAGAATTGGAAAGGTTTTTGGCGGATTTGCGGGCACGGAGGTAACGTGTGCCATGCAAATTAAGCGAACCATTTTTGTGGATGAACAGGTGTTTAGGTGGGTTTGTGCGAATACCCCCTACACAGTAAATCAAGTACACCATTTTTCTAGAATTTACAGATCAAGCTAAAATAAGTGCTCCTAATACTGAGCTACCAATTTCTTTTCAACATTTCAACTCAAAACAAGCTTCCCTGCCGCCCAAAACTCAGCGGGTTTTCCAGTTCCAGCAACCTCCGCTTCATATCCAATCCATAATAATACCCGTGCAAATCGCCATTGCTGGCAATACAACGGTGGCAAGGCACGATGATGGCAATGGGATTGTGGGCATTGGCCTGCCCTACGGCCCGCACTGAGTCAGGATTGTTCAGTGCTTTGGCGATGGCCAGGTATGAGGTGGTATGGCCATAGGGAATTTTGAGCAATTCCTGCCATACCGCCAGGTTGAATTCAGGTGCACCACTGAAATCCAGCTTCAGGTCAAACCCATCTCGCTTGCGTTGAAAATACTCCTCTAATTGTTGCACACATTCCCGCAATTCAGGAGGCACTTCCTCTTTGGGACAAGTGTCTTTTTTGGTCAACTTGACCGAGGTAATGCCCAATTCACTGCCTTTGATTTCAATGCAGCCGAAGGGGGAAGCGAAGTAGGTTTGTTGCAACATTTTTTGTGCCTTTCAAGAAGATAGTATGTCTAAAGTTCAAACTTTTTCAACAAACACACAAACTTTTACCTTACTTCTTATGCCGGCTCTCCAATATTTTCACCACATCGCCCAATTCGTACCCTTTGGCAGACAGCAGGATCAGGTAGTGAAACATCAAATCAGCGGCTTCATTCAAGAACAAATCGGCGTTGTTGTCTTTGGCTTCGATGACCAACTCCACGGCTTCTTCACCTACTTTTTGGGCAATTTTGTTGATGCCTCTTTTGAACAGCGAAGTGGTGTACGAGGTATCATCGGGGTGATCGCGGCGCTGGCGGATTACATTTTCGAGTTGCTGCAAAAAGTCGTTGGACACGTTTTTTTCATTCCAGCAAGTATCGGCTCCTGTATGGCAAGTCGGGCCGTCGGGGCGGGCTTTGATCAGGAGGCTATCCTGGTCACAATCCACTGCAATATCGATGAGGTGCAAAAAATTGTTGCTGCTTTCTCCTTTGGTCCAAAGGCGTTCTTTGGAGCGGCTGAAAAAAGTAACTTTCCCTTCAGCAAGGGTGTGATCCAGGGCGGCGCGGTTCATGTAGCCCAGCATGAGCACCTTGTTGCTGAGGTGATCCTGGATGATGGCGGGCACTAAACCCCCAGATTTTTGAAAATCAACACTGTTTGGGTCGAAATTGAAAGACATTGTATCTGTTGAATTTGCTGCAAATTAACACCCAAATGTCCAAAGACCCAAAAAAAGCCTGCACATTGTATAAACTAAAGGTTTTGCAATTCCCTAACAATATTGTAGTTTAGCACGCAAAGTGTGTCAACATGGGAATGGTTTATAGTTTGTTTTTTTGTCTTTCTAGCCTTTTTAGCAGCAACGATCAAGAGCCCAAAGGGCCAGAACCCCGCTACTACGAAATTCAAATCCACCAGGCCGAACCTGGCCGGTTGAAGTATTTGCAAAACCGCTATCGCCAGTTTGCAGTACCCTTGTACCGCAAACACCACATTCAGGTGGAGGGATTCTGGTCGCCAGTAGACCCCAAAGACGAGCGCATAGTAAGCATTTTGTCCTACTACAGCCAGGCTTCCTGGTTGCGCTCCACCAAAGATTTTTTGCGGGATCCTAAGTGGAAAAAAGGCATCGAAGATTCCGAGTCCGTAGGTCGCCTGGAAGCCAGTTCGGATAAACACTTCTTGCGCCTAACCGATTTTTCGACCATCAAATTTCCCAAGAATGGTTCGAAAGAAAGGGTATTTGAATTGCGTACCTACAATGCCACACCCGGAAAATTGCCCAACCTCTTGGACCGTTTTCGCAACCATACACGCAAACTTTTTGAAAAATACGGCATGACCAACCTCTGGTATTGGACGGTGGTGGATGCTTATCCGGCGCAGGAAACCTTGATTTATATGCTTGCTCATCCCAGCCAAGAAGCGGGCTTGAAGGCTTTTACGGATTTTCGGAATGACCCCGAGTGGATCAAGGTGCGCAAGGACTCCGAGGATAAAGCGGGTGGATCACTGACGGTGAAGGTGGAGTCGCTGTATTTGAAGCCGCTGGATTTTTCGCCGATTAAATAAAATCAGCGCATCAATCTAACTTGAAACCTTCCTGAGCGATGTAATCCGCAATATTGACTTTAACGCCTTCAAAAAGTGTGATGTCTTGATTCCAATCATCGATCTGCCAGGCTTGTCCGGGTAGGGCGATGCATACTTTTTTGCTTTTGGTAAAAAACCAGATCACTTTTTCAACTCCGTGGTTAAAAAGGCTGTCTAATTTGCGCATGACGTACTCCTGGAAGAGGTCAGAATTGCGTTCGGGCAATTCTACATTTACATCAATTTCGATCACCACTTTGGGCGGTACGGTAACATAGCGGGGGGTGATTTTATCCGGGGTCAAAATAGCCTTGTCAAAAACTACCACACTCAATTCAAATTTATCCTTAGCATTAGGTTGAAACCCTAATTTACCAGCACCGATGCGGTAGCATTTTTCATCTAGCCCTGCCTTCAAGACATCCGCTAAGAAGCATTTTAAGAAAAACAACAACCCACTATCCCCAATGAGATTGTCCAAACTTTTTTGTTTGTACAACACCTGTCGAAAACCTGGATAGTAGAAATTTACTCCATCAAAGGTCTCCCTTGTCAGATAGGAGGGAAATTTATGTTGGGTGAATTGTTTATCCATAAATCTTACATCATGACTTGTGGCAAATTCATAATCAAGTAATTTTTAGGCAATGGCCAGCGGCAGCGCCGCCAAAACGTCTGTAGATTTAATGCATGATACCAGCGTAAAGGTGCAGAGCACCGTAACACCGCTTCTTGGTTACGGTGCTCTGCACCTTTATTTCAAAATTTGAAACTTAATGCTACAGACGTTTAGCGGCTCTGCCGCTGGTCGCTGGGCCTAAGGTTACTTAATTTTTCTGATTATCACTTCAAGTCTATTTTTCCACCTAAAACAACTTCGTCTGCCCATCCACATCAAACTCGATGCTATCCCCAGCTTGCAACTTATCTGGTGCTACCTCCACTGGTTTTTCAGCGGGTTTTTCGGCGGATGGAATGAGTTCCACTTCGCTTAGTTTCTGATCGCTCAGCTTATTGCCCAAGGCTTTCCAACCTTTCACATCGATGAAGTCGGCCAGGTTGAGTTCGCCCTGCATTTTTTTGTTTTTCAACTTCATGGAGTACCGCACCTGTGGGTTGGCCTCGATGGTCGCAAAAAGCAGCCGCGAATCTTTGTGGTCGGTCAGGTAACTGAACCGTTCTTTGAGTTTGGTGGTTTCCAAGCGGAAACGTTTGACCATCGTCAAACCCTTGTTCCCGTCGTAGTGTACAGCGCTGATCACCGTTTCGGGGTCATACTTGCCCAGGTGGTACAACTCAAGGAGGTTGAAGCGGCGGGTCATGTCCAATTCAGTCATTTCGTAGGTGCCGTCTTTGTAGAGGATGAACATCAGCTCACCCGTATCGAATTCGCCTAGCAATCGACCGCGGCCATCGTTGTTCAGGCGGCCACTCACATCGTCGATGTATACCTTTAAAGCGCCAATGGTAGAGCGACCAGCTTCTTTCAGGCTGACCTTGCGCACGGGGTACTTGGTGATCAGGTTGCCCTGCGAGCTCCGGCCTTTGATGGCAATTTCCTTGAAGTCGTAATCCAACATTTTTTTCTTCGCCGTGGAGGCCTGGGTCAGCTGGATATTGACTACCTCGGCTTCGCCATTGGGGTTGTGGGTAAAATACAAGAGTTTTGAGCCCTTGGCTTCCGAGGTCAGTACGTATTCCTTGTCCCTCGTGATGGCCGTCACGTTGAAACGTTTGGCGAAGGTGCGGCCATTGACACCATCGGAGTAAACCAGGTTGTAGGTCGTTCGTTCATCGTTCTTCTTCCACACTGTGGCGTGGATGATGTCTTTGCCTACAAAAACTTTGTCCGCGATCCGTTTGACCATAAAGCGGCCATCAGCGCGGAAAACAATAACATCGTCGATGTCGGAGCATTCGGAAACGAAGACGTTGCTTTCATCTTTTTTCAAGCCAAAGCCAATAAAACCCTCGGTGTAATTGACAAACAACTTGGCGTTGTTGGCTACTACCTCGGTGGCTTGGATGTACTCGAATGAGGTGATTTTGGTGCGGCGCTCACGGCCCTTGCCGTATTTTTCCAAAAGGCGTTTGAAATAGGCAATCGTGAAGTCGGTGATGTGCTCCAGGTCGTAGCGCACCTGCTTCATTTCCTCTTCCAGGGCAGCGATGTGCTCATCCGCTTTGAAGGTATTGTATTTGGAGATGCGTTTGATGCGGATTTCGGTCAGCTTGCTGATGTCGTCCTGGGTGATGTCGCGCATCAGGCGCAGGCGTTGGTCGTTTGGGGTCGGGTTATCCGCAGGCGTTACCACGTATTTGCGCAATTCACGGTCGATAGTCGTCAATACTTCCTCCCAACTTTCACACTCTTCAATCTGGTGGTAAATCCGGTTTTCGATGAAGATTTTTTCCAAACTGGCCATGTGCCATTTTTCCAGCAGCTCGCCCAGTTTGATTTCCAGCTCCGTCTGCAACAAGTCACGGGTGCGGAGTGTATTGTGCTCCAGGATTTCTTCCACGGTCATAAACCGCGGCCTATCTTCATGGATGACGCAGGCGTTGGGAGAAATGGAGATTTCACAATCGGTAAAAGCATAGAGGGCATCGATGGTTACATCGGGAGAAGTACCGGGGATCAATTCGATCTGCACTTCTACGTCCCTACTGGTGAGGTCGACTACCTTTTTGATCTTAATTTTCCCTTTATCGTTGGCCTTGATGATGCTTTCGATCAGCGATTCGGTGGTCACGCTGTAGGGCAGCTCCTTGACGGCCAGTAGGTCTTTGTCCAATTTTTCAATCAGGGCGCGGACTTTGATTTTGCCGCCCCGTTTGCCCCCATTGTAATCGCTCACATCGACCATGGCCCCGGTTTGGAAATCGGGGAAAATCTGGACTTTTTTGCCCTTGAGGATATCGATGGAAGCCTTGATCAGTTCAATGAAGTTGTGGGGCATGATTTTGGTGGACAAACCCACCGCAATGCCATCCGTACCCGAGGCCAACAACAAGGGGAACTTGGCCGGCAAGGTCACCGGCTCCCGTTTGCGCCCGTCGTAAGACATTTGCCACTCGGTCGTTTGGGGGTTGAACATGACCTCCAGTGCAAACTTGGTCAAACGCCCTTCGATGTAACGGGCCGCCGCCGCGCCAGCTCCAGTGGCTATATCACCCCAGTTTCCCTGGGTATCAATGCTAAGTTCTTTTTGCCCCATGTTCACGAGTGCGTCGCCAATGGCCGCGTCGCCGTGGGGGTGGTATTGCATGGTCAAACCAATGACGTTGGCGACTTTGTTGTAGCGCCCATCGTCGGTTTCTTTCATGGCGTGCAGAATGCGCCGTTGTACTGGTTTTAGCCCGTCGTCGATATGGGGTACGGCGCGTTCCAAAATAACGTAGGAGGCATAGTCCAGGAAATAGTCCTGGTACATGCCTTGCAAATTGATTAGTTGGCCGTTGCCGTTGGCGGTTTTGTTCGATTGATCCATGCTCAAAAAACAGGTAGAAGTTGAGTAGGTTGAGAAGGTTTAGGGAGGTTGAGTGCCGCTCGCGGTAGCCTCAACTTTCTCAACTTCCCTAAACCTTCTCAACTAATTTAGCAAAAGTACACAAAATAATTTTAAACACAAATTGTTTTTGATTAAAAAAAGCCAACAAACCTATTCAAGTAGTGGGGCAAAAATAAGTGTTCATTTTTTTTGAGCCTAAGGATTAGATAAGACACTTGAAATGAACCGTTTATTTATCTAATCCTCAGGCAAAATGAACACTTATTTTTTTTTCGCCCTAAAAAGCACTAAAGCTCCGATATTGGGATCAAAATAATCCATCATGCAGCCTTTAGTTCAGATGCCTAGCGCAGCCGATATCCAGCAATCTCACGCTTTGATTCAACCTTACATCCACCGCACGCCGGTGTTGACTTGCCAAAGCATCAATACGATCAGTGGCGCACAACTGTTTTTCAAGTGCGAAAACTTCCAAAAAATCGGGGCGTTCAAAATGCGCGGGGCCAGCAATGCCGCCTTGCGCCTGGATGAAACAGCTCGCCAAAAAGGATTGGCCACCCACTCTTCAGGCAATCACGCCCAGGCGGTGGCCAAAATTGCGCAGGCGCTAGGGGTGCCCGCCCACATCGTAATGCCCGAAAATGCACCGAGTGTAAAGCGGGAAGCCACCGCTGGGTATGGCGCAAATATCGTGTTGTGTGAGGCCACCCAGGCCGCCCGCGAAAGCACCTTGGCCCAGGTACTGGCCGAAACGGGCGCTACTTTTATCCACCCTTACGACGATTACAACGTGATTGCTGGACAGGCAACCGCTGCCCTGGAATTGATTCAGGAAGTGGCGGACTTGGATGCGATCATTTCGCCTATTGGAGGCGGGGGGTTGATGAGTGGCACAGCCTTGAGCACCCGTTATTTTTCGCCAAACACCAAAATTTACGGTGCGGAACCAGAACAGGTCAACGATGCCTGGTTGTCGTTCAAAAGTGGGGTGCGGACGCCACACCAGGGCTTGCCTTCCATTGCGGATGGTTTGTTGACCAATTTGTCGGAAAGAACCTTTGATATCATTAAAACCTACCTCAGTGATGTGTTTACGGTTACGGAGGCGGAGATAGTGGCCGCCATGCAGTTGGTTTATGAGCGGATGAAAATTGTGGTGGAACCTTCTTGTGTGGTGCCCCTGGCGGCGGTGCTGAAAAACGGGGACGTTTTTGCAGGGAAGAAGGTGGGGATTATTTTGACGGGAGGGAATGTGGATGTGCGGGGGTTACCGTTTTGAAATGAAGTAAATGAATTTGGGGTTGACAACCCCAAATTGTCAAAACACATCAATAAATAACGTGAGTTTTGAATTAATTAATTTTTTTACCGCAGAGTTTCGCAGAGTACCCACAGAGTTTCGCAGAGTTTTATTAGTTTTTAGGAGTTTTGCCACCTCTGGTGGCTGGAGGTCGAGTATGATTAAAATTTGAATTTAGGCATTTAGTGTTCATTCAATGTGCCTCTGAGTACTCTTAGCCACCGAAGGTGGCCTAAACTCTGCGAAACTCTGTGTTTACTCTGCGAAACTCTGCGGTAAAAAATGTGGTAGAGGAATAGCTTTTTCGTCAAAAAAACATAATAATCCGTTGATATTCAATGCGAATAACTCAAAACTTACGTTAAATAAAATTAATTTTAGCTGGTACAAGTCTCCAGACTTGTACCTACATTTTCGCGTCTCTGACGCAAGAGCAACGCGAAAATATTGAGCAAACACACTTCAGAGACGTGTTGATATTGGTACAAGTCTGGAGACTTGTACCAGCGCCAACGCCTAAAATTAGAACTGATCGGTCCTGCGGACGACCGGGGTTATTCTAAATTCAATCGCTCCGCGATTAGTTTTTCGCAAAAATGATCAAAAGCTGAGTGACCAATGTTTCACTATTAAAGATTGTGGTGACAGTGTCACTACAATCTCCTTGTACTGATTAAAAGCTTTACGTATGAACTTCAACTTTGCCGAGCAAATTATTCCTGCCGGAGGCAAGTATAAAATCAGAAAATTAATTCCCCCATTAAACCTACTCACTCCAATCTAGTCCAAGCATCGTAACTAAAAATCACCCTTTAGTTCTAAAGACTTCAGCCTATTCCCACGCAAATTTGTGACATGGACAACTGTTGAACTTCATAAAACCTACAACAATGAAAAAAGTACTCGTTCTATTCGCCTGCTTGTTTGCGTTAACTTTTGCTACCCAGGCACAAAATGTGCTGGACAAGGTTGAAAACAAAGTTGACCGTGCCGAAAACCGCGCCGACCGTGCCGAGAACAAACGCGACCGCGCTGAAAACAAACGCGACCGCGCCGAAGATGTACGCGATGCCCAACATGACGGGGGCATCAGAGATAAAATGGAAGATGTAAGAGATCGTAGAGAAGACGTACGCGACCGCGCTGAAAACCGCAGAGACCGCGCCGAGAACAAACGGGACCGCGCTGAGAATCGCCGGGATCGGAGACACTAAGCAGTGGGGCAAAAATAAGTGCTCATTTTTTTATCGCCCTTAATCCTTTCGTGAAACATAAAACATGAGTCATCCCGAATTTTTGAAAAGCCAAAATCGGGCATAAACCTAATCGCGGAGCGATTGAATTTATAATAGCCCCGGTCGTCCGGGGTAAATAGTTGGGTCAAATTGGCGGCAACCACGGCACTGGTTGAACTCAATTGAGCTAAAAGTTCAACCGCATCCGCGGTTGCGAAACCTTTTGCTACCAAAATGACCCCGGACGACCGGGGCTATTCTAAATTCAACCGCATCCGCGGTTTGTCATTCCAAAAATTTGGGATGACTCATGTTTATTGAATAGAGCTTTAGCAAATGAAAATTATTCCTTAACTTTCTTCTTCCCTTTCAATTGCAGGTAATCAAAAAAGTAGATGATCTTTAGCGAAAGGTTGTTGTTCTGATCCGCTTCCAGGGTATTGCCCAGGTTTTCGAAATACCTGTCCTGCGAGGAGTCGGACCCGTAGTAAGTGGCATTTTTCCAGACCGCATTCAAGAAGCTGCCGGGAGCAAACTGCCAGGTGTACACCATATCGATGTTGAAGTAGTTGACGTTGCGGTTGTAGTTGTTCGTGACTTCCGATTTGGGGCTTAAAGTCCCGTCGGAGTTGAGGGTGAAAAACGCCTTGTTTTCCACTACACTGGTGTAGTGTCTGGCCCGGAAGGTGAGCCCCATTTTGTTGGTAAAGTTGTACTTCAAACTGAGCACATTGTCCAGCGTGCTTACCTTGCGCAGGGCGAATAAAATGCTCTGGTCGCTCAAGGTAGTCGTGTAGCCCACACTTTTGGGGCGTGGGGTGAGCCCAAGCCGAAGGTTGACCGAAAATTTGCTGCTGAAGCGATAGGTTTGACCAATAAATAGGTCCAGGCCATTGGCATCGTAAAAATTGAAAAACTTGCGCTCAAAGGCTTCCACTACAAAGGAGTACTTCTTGGCAGAATTGCTTTCGACCCAACCACCAAGAGTGACACTAGTACCCCGGGTAAAGAGGTATCCATTGGTACGGGGTTCATAAAAATCATTTTCCTTGGGCCGGTAATTCAGCATGAGGCCAAACCAATACAAGGATTTGGTCTGGGCATTGATATTGACCTGCACCCTGGAATTCTGGTAGGTGCTCTCAATGTTGCCGATGGGGGAAAACAGAGAACTGATGTTTGAATTGAAATTTAAAAACAGGCGATTGTACCAACCCTTGGGCTCCGTGTAGCGGTACCCCACGTAGAAGTAATGATTGATGAAGTTGTTGTTGGTAAAATAGCCCAAATCATTGCTGTTGTATTTGGTATCGGTGAGTTCTTGGTTGAGGTTAAAAGTGAACCGCCCGCTGTTTTTTCCAAAACCCAACGAATGGCTATAACCCAGGATGTTTTGCTTGTCCTCGGTTTTGTGGCTCAGGTTGCTCAGGGCGGCGCTTCCACTCAGGTCGTACCGGTTTTTTTTGTCTGAAAAACTGAACAAGCCTGAACTTACATTGGCGTTGTAGTTGCCACTGCCCCGGATTACACTGGTGTTGATGAAACTTACACTTGAGTTGTTTTTGAGGGTTTGATCCAGTACCAGGATGTTGTAGTTGGTCAAGGGGTCGGTTTCCACTTGGCGGATACTATTGGTTTCCAGGTTTTCGATCATGGCGTGTTGGGCGCGGGTAACGGCATTGAGCACCCCGATACCGAGACAATCGAAACAACTACCGCCGATACGAGTGTTGGGCGCGGGTAACGGCATTGAGCACCCCGATGCCCAGTCCATTTTTGGTCCGTCCCGAAATTTTGGACGCGTTGATCAGTTTGGATTCGCTGGGGTTGCTGAGTATTTTTTCATTGGCATCTACATTCTCGTAAGCTTTGTGCAGGTTGATGGGCCTACCGCCAATGCGCCGGGAGTAGACGAGGTTCCCTTTTCCAAACAGCTCGGTACCTTCGGTGAAAAAGGTCCGGTTTTCGTTGAATTTCACTTCAAACGGGGTGAGGTTGAGCACCTGATTGTCACTCTGCACCTGACCAAAATCGGGAATCAAGGTTGCGTCCAGAGTGAAGGCCTGGTTGAGTCCCAACTTGAGGTCAAGCCCGCCAGACACCTGGCTGCTCCAGTTTTTTTGCCCCACTTGATTGATGGGAAAATGATTGCCGTAAATGGAAAAATAGGGCGACAATTGTAAACGCAAGGGCGGTTTGATGTCGGTGATACCCGTCCAGGTACCTTCCTGGGTCAAAAAACCATTGACATTGGGGTCGATGGCATTCCAGGTGTACTGCTGCTCGGTTTTGCGGCGGCGGCGGGTGATGTTTAAACCCCAATCCTGGACTTTGTCCTTGCTGAAGCGGATGGCAGAGTAAGGCAGGAACATTTCAAAAGTCCAGCCTTTTTCATGGATGATAACGGCACTTTTCCACACCGCATTCCAGCTGAAATCTTCGCCCCCGTTGTCGCTATTTTGGTTGGAGGTCATTTTGGCATCCCACTGTTCGCCCAGGGGGGTGACAAAATATTCGAAGCCATTCAATTTGTCGTTGTAGGTGTCAAAAATGAGGCCGATGTAGTCGTTCATGCCAAACCCATCACGGCCCACCAACTCTTTGGCAATGCTGTCGATGTTGCGTTCGTAACAGGTTCCGCCAAAATAGATGCCCTGATCGTCGTACATCAAGAAAGATTCGGTGCGGTTCTCGTAGGCTTCCTTGCGCCCAATTACTGGACGGAATTCTACGTACTCGTCAGCCTTGGCGGCATCCTGCCAGGCCGCTTCGTTGAGTTTACCATCGATGGTAACGCGCTGGTCGGTGCGCTGCGCGGGGAGTTTTTTGGGCGTGATTTGCCCGGATAAAATAGTAGTAGTAAGCAGAGTGGTGGCAACCGTAAGGCACCACATAAACCTGTTTGTCATGGTCAGTCGGATGAGCGTTTTAATAGAGCCTGTTTAAATTTAACCAGGCTCTGAATCGGGTGTTACTTGATTTCAAGTAAAGACAGTTCTTTTTTGTACATGTTGCATGGCAATGGTCGGAATACTATTGCACATACTAGTAGGACTTACAGGGTGATTAATGGTTTTTAGTCAAAATTTGTACCAATAATTCAAGTCTCTATTTATGAATTTTTTACACAAAAAAATTAATTGTAATTTGTTCGTTTTTGAACACGAAGTGTACGAAAGGACACACCAGCATAGCTACCTTTCGGTTCTGTTGATGGCACAAAGGGCAGTAAAAAATCAACTGTTCGAATAAAATAAAATGCAATGCGCGCAATCCAGTTTCAAATAGTGCTTCGTAGCTATGTATGAATTCAACTTCTAAGTATGACGCAAAAAATGAGTCATCCCGAATTTTTGGGATGACGAACCGCGAAAGCGGTTGAATTTTGAATAGCCCCGGACGACCGGGGCTATTCAAAATTCAATCGCTCCGCGATTAGATTTTAGCCCGATTTTCGCTTTTCAAAAATTCGGGATGACTCATGTTTCTGCGTTATTAAATCAAAATTCACATGCTACCAAATCAAATCAAGCTTGGTGCAGTACTGCTGCTATCAGGCCTAGCCACCTTTTTCTCCTGCACGAAAGATCAGGACAACCTTTCCAGCAATGCCGAAGATTTTCCAGCATTGGGGATCAAAGAGTTTTATCGGGATCTTTACACCAAAGATGCTATCGTTTATGCCCTGCTTGATAGCAATATGCTGGTACAATACACTGCGCGCCAAACGTTCAGTGAAGACAAAACAGTAAGCATTACTGGCTTACAAGCCGCTGAAAAAATCCTGGCCATTGATTTTCGCCCAGCCAGCGGCCAACTGTATGGAGTAAGCAACCAGAGTCGGCTTTACATCATCAATCAAAATACGGGTACTGCCGTTGCGGTCAGTACCACGCCATTTACACCAGCCATCAGTGGAACCCAGGTTGGATTCGATTTCAACCCAACCGTGGATAGAATCCGCTTGGTGACCAACATGGGCCAAAACCTGCGCCTGCACCCAGAAACTGGCGCCGTAGCCTTTACTGATGGCAGCCTGAATCCAGTTACTTCTGGTGTTTCTGCGGTGGCTTATACCAATAGTTTTGCTGGTGCTACCAGTACGACGCTCTACGACATTGATGTAAGCAGCGACAAACTGTTCATCCAAAACCCACCGAATAACGGAACCCTGGTTGAAGTAGGTTCTTTGGGCGTTGACTTAGTGGGCGAAGGTGGGTTTGATCTTTCTCCCAAAAATGACATGGCTTTGGCGGCATTTTCAGCCAATGGAACTGGCGACGACACGCCAAGTTTTTACAGCATTGACCTAAAAACAGGTTTGGCGAAAAATGTGGGAAAAGCCAAAAAAGGCGTCATTGACCTGGCTATTCCGACTACCATGGTTGCCTATACCATCACGGGAGGCACCAATTTAATGATCATCAACGGACTGGCCAATGGCGACCGATTCACTAAAGCCATCACTGGTTTGCAGAGTGGCGAAACGGTTTTGGGCATTGACATGCGTCCGGCCACCGGGCAACTGTATGCTCTTGGCAGCACTAGCCGCATCTACACCATCAATACAGCCAATGGTGCTGCAACGGTGATGGGAACTGGCTTTACGCCCGCACTGAGCGGGACAGAGTTTGGCTTTGACTTCAATCCAACGGTAGACCGGATCAGAGTGGTCAGCAACACCGGCCAAAACCTGCGCCTGCACCCCACGTTGGGAACCGCAGTCTTTACGGATGGCACACTGAACCCAGGTACCCCGGCAGTAGATGCCGCAGCGTACACCAACAATTTCGCGGGTGCGACCACCACTGCATTGTATGGTATTGATTACGAAGCGAATGCTCTTTACCTACAGGTACCACCTAACGACGGCAAACTTACCTTGGTAGGCGGTTTAGGGGTAAATATAATTTCCGGCAACGGATTTGACATTGGCGGCACGTCTGGCAAAGCCTTTGCCATCTTAAAAACGGGCACGATTTCCAGTGTGTATTCGATTAATTTGACCACGGGTCAAGCTACTCGATTGATCGGGATTACGACCAGTGCCAATGGATTTGCGCTGGGCAACGGATTCTGATTTTTTTCAAACGATAGAATTGGAAACAGAGAAGGGTAAGGATTAGCGTCCTTACCCTTTTCTTCGTTCAATCAACTGCAAAGTGCTTAAAGACGGAATACACTTTCCAGAACATTGCCAAAGCGCCCAGTGTTATAAGCAATTATTGCAAACCCAGCACTAACCGCGAACCCAATGACCTTAACCAAACTTTTCAACGATTTTTTGACAGCGGAAAAGCAGGCGGACTGATTTTAGTTTTCGTGACCCTTTTTTCACTTGGGTTGGCAAACTCTCCATGGCAAACCGACTATATCCATTTTTGGCACCTTGACTTGGGCGGGCACAGCATCACGCATTGGATCAATGATGGGCTGATGGCCATTTTTTTTCTACTCATTGGTTTGGAGTTAGAACGAGAAATCTACCACGGAGAATTGAGCGACCTCAAAAGTGCTGCGTTGCCACTTTTTGGCGCATTAGGCGGCATGTTTGTCCCCGCAGGGCTATTTTTATTGCTCAATTTTGGGACGGACACTCAGGCAGGTGCGGGTATCCCCATGGCTACCGACATTGCCTTTGCCATTGGCATCCTTTCGCTTTTGGGCAATCGGGTTCCGGCTTCGCTAAAAATATTCCTGACCGCCTTGGCGGTAATGGACGATTTGGGAGCAATCATTGTCATTGCCATTTTTTATACAACTTCAATTGCCTTTCTCAACCTATCTATCGCACTGGGCATTTTTGGGGTTTTACTCCTGCTAAACCGCCTAAAAGTTCACAACCTGATTCCCTATCTGATTGGGGGTGTAGCCATGTGGTATTTTATGCTGCACTCGGGTGTTCACGCCACCATAACCGGAGTATTGTTGGCTTTTGCCATTCCATTCGGCAGCGGCGGGGAAAAATCTCCTTCCTATATTCTTCAACATGTCTTACACAAGCCAGTAGCGTTTTTAATTCTGCCCCTATTTGCACTAGCCAATACTGGCATTTCTATTGGTGCCGGTTGGCAAAGCAGCTTGGGAGAGGCCAACAGTTTAGGCATTATGGCGGGACTGGTGATTGGTAAACCACTGGGCATTTGGCTCTTTTCCTTTATTGGTGTTGGTTTAGGGCTTTGTGTGTTGCCGACAGACCTGAAATGGAAAAACATCATCGGAGCAGGGTTTTTAGGGGGCATCGGGTTTACCATGTCCATCTTCATTACCCTACTTGCGTTCGACGAGCCCGAAACCATCATTCAATCAAAAATTGCCATCCTGATCGCTTCCTTTGTTGCAGGGGCAATTGGATATTTATGGCTGCGGATGACCCTGTCCGAACAAATTGGGACGACAGATAACCTCGAACCTGAACGATGAATAAAGCATGTAGGGCATTATTTACGCAATAATGGGTTTGTTTTCGTGTTATGCGTAACAATGATAATCAACTGACAGTTAAGGAATGACAAAAAAAATATTTATAGCTACCCTCTATTCAATTATTGCCCTTTGTGTTGTTTCATACATTTCTATAATGACGTCGCTATTAAGTTCTGTGGGCGACCTTTCCCAGAAACCTGTGGCAAATTTGGGTTTTCCATTTAAATATTATTATCAGTTTTGGCTAAGGGGCTCAGACTCTCCAAATTGCGGGTGGAGAATTGATAACTTTCTCCTTGACTGCTTTTTAACTTGGACACTGACACTAGTAATTTACTTTTTTGTAAAAAGAAAAAAGTGAAATCTTTTTCATTGAAAGAGACTTGAGGTGATTTGATAATTAGCAAGTTATAAACTTAGGACCAACGACTAGCGGCAGAGCCGCCAAAACGTCTGTAGTATTTAGACCAAGTACGGCTTAAGGTGCAGAGCACCGGAACAAAAAGCAACTGTTACGGTACTACGTACCTTAAAATCTATCTTCGTTCCTTGAGCTACAGACGTTTTGGCGGCTCTGCCGCTGGTCGTTATGCCAAAGATCACCCAATTACTTGATAATCAAATCACCTCAAGTCTAAAGGAAGTCTAATGAAATTAATCACCTGGAATTGCCAAGGCGCATTTAGAAAAAAAGCAGCACAAATTTTGCTGCACCAACCCGATATTCTGGTGGTTCCGGAATGTGAGCACCCCGATAAACTGACTTTCAATTCAACCACACCCAAACCCAATGACCTGCTTTGGGTGGGCGATAACCCCCACAAAGGACTTGGCGTTTTTTCTTACGGCGACTACAAATTTCAACTGCACGAGCAATACAACTCAGCCCTAAAAATCATTTTACCGATTGCGGTCACGGGAGGAAAATTTGACTTTACCCTTTTTGCCATTTGGGCCAACAATCGCCAGGATCCAGACGGGCAATATGTGGAGCAAATTTGGAAAGCGCTGCACCATTACGACCAGCTTTTGAACAGTGAACGGAGCATCCTAACTGGAGACTTTAACAGCAACAAAATTTGGGACAGGCCCCGCAGAGTTGGCAACCATTCAGCAGTAGTGGAAAAATTGGCTGAGAAAAACATTTACAGCGTTTATCATCAGTATTTGAGCCAGGAACAAGGCAAAGAAAATGATCCGACTTTTTACCTCTACCGCAACAAAAACAAACCTTATCACCTTGACTATTGCTTTAGTTCCGCTGCGCTCTATCAGCAGGTAACCGCCATAGAAATAGGAAAATACGAACATTGGATCAATTATAGCGACCATACCCCATTAATCGTTAACTTTGGAGGATGACAACAACTCCTGTGCGTACACCACGCAACACATCCTCCATCTGGAAATTAATCATTGCCATCCTCGCTTGTGAAGCAATTGGATTCACCAGCGGCTTAATTGGCAGTGCGGCCATGAATACCTGGTTTGACAATCTCCAAAAACCCTCCTGGAATCCTCCGGGTTATCTTTTTGCTCCGGTATGGACTCTTTTGTATGCTCTGATGGGTATCGCTTTTTGGCTCATTTGGAAAAACGAAATCCCTGCAGCCAACAAACGCAGCGCCTATGTTGCATTTGCCTTACAACTCTTCCTCAATTTTTGGTGGAGCATCATTTTTTTCAGATTCCAGTCTCCATTTTTTGCCTTGATCGAGATTCTGCTGCTGCTGTTGGCGATCATCCTGACGATCTTCCAGTTCTCAAAAATCTCAAAAACGGCAGGGTGGCTGCTTGTTCCCTATTTGTTATGGGTATCTTTTGCCAGCGTTTTGAACTATACCATTTGGAGTCTCAATTGATCAACAATGGACAACAAATTTGTACAACACTTCTCCAAAATCAGCCCGCTTTCCGCAGAAGAGGCCGCCGCAATTGCCGAGAGCATGCGCGTAGAGACCTTCAAAAAGGGGACCATGCTATTGCGGGAAGGGCAGGTGCAGGTTAATTCCTACTTCATTTTGGAAGGCTGCATTAGAGAGTACATTTTAAGCGATGGAGAAGAAAAAACGACCAATTTTTTCACCGAAGAACAATGGGTGATTTCCCTGAGCAACTTTACGTCACCCACCCCTTCCATGCACAATCTGGTTTGTGTGGAAGACACCTCCGTGTCGATTGGGAACGAGCGCGAGGCCCAGGAAATGTTCAAACGTTTTCCCCGTTTTGAAACCATCTCCCGAGCGGTAGTCGAAGCTGCTTTTGTGGAACAAAAACAAGCCTTGACTGCTTACCTGACCGACTCGCCGGAGCAACGCTATTTGAAATTGTTGAACACCCGTCCCGATTTATTTCAACGAATCCCCCAGTACCAACTGGCCAGTTACCTGGGGGTGAAGCCAGAGTCCTTGAGTCGAATTCGAAAAAGGCTGAATCAGAGACCTTAGGGCTTAAAAAAGCCAATCATACCGTAATGACCAAATTCCCTTTTTTGTGCCCTTTTTCAACGTACTGATGCGCCGCCGCAAGTTGTGACAAAGGGAAATGCTGGTCAATCACCGTTTTAATTTTTCCCAACATCAAAAGCTCCTTAATTTCCAGGAAATAGGCCAAACGTTCCCGCACTGGAAGCATCCCGGTTGAGGAAGACCTGGCTTTTTTGCTACCAAAAATTGAGGTCCAAATCATGTGCATCAACAAGGAAAAATCAATCACACTTGAAAGGTAAATCCCATTTTGGCTAAGCGAATTTTTGCATTCCCCAAAATTCCTCTTGCCCACCGTATCAAAAATGATGTCGTATTGCACCCCATTTTTGGTGAAGTCTTCCTGGGTATAATCAATGACCTGATCCGCGCCTAAAGCTTTGACCATTTCCACATTGCTGGTGCTACAAACACCCGTTACGATTGCGCCATAATGTTTGGCAATTTGCACGGCGTAAGTACCCAGGGCACCCGATGCGCCATTGATCAGCACCTGCTGGTTGGCCTGGATGTTGGCCAGGCCTTTCAAAAAATTCAATACTGTGATGGCACTCCCACTCACCGGGGCGGCCTCCTGATAGCTAATGTTGCTGGGCATGGTGGTGATGACGTCATGCTCACTTACACAGACATATTCTGCGTAACAACCGAGGGTAGTGGTGCCACCAAAAACCTTGTCGCCAGGCTTGAATAAGGTAACCTCAGTGCCAACTTCGACCACTTCGCCAGCAAATTCAAAACCCAGAATGGTTCGGCTGGGTTTGTTCAAGCCCAGGTAAAGCCGGCCAATCAGCGGCTTGCCGTTGCGCATCATGATGTCTGCTGCGGTGACGGTGCTGGCATGGTTTCGGATCAGGACCTCCTTGGATTTTGGGCTGGGTTTGGCTACTTCGTTGAGTTGAAGTACAGCGGCTTCTCCGTATTGCAGATACTCAATTGCTTTCATTTCAGCGCTCATTGTTGTGCTTGATTTTTTCATGACACAAAATTATAGCGCTGGCTTCCCAATTGCATTGACTTGGGTTAAGAAATGAAATAGGACAAAAAGCGTAAAACCATTTGATCAAAAAAGCGCAAAGCCATGAGATTGCCAGAAAATTACTAAAACGGAATCTTTCAGATGAAGATATTGCTGAAGATACGGGGTTGACAATTGAACAGGTTAGGAGGGATTTGGGGGATTTAGGTGGGTTCCACAACCGCGGCAGCGGTTGAACAATTCACAGAAAATTCAACCACTGCCGTGGTTGTGACCATTTTCCTCGCATTTTTCCCCGGACGACCGGGGCTATTCTAAATTCAATCGCTCCGCGATTAGTTGTTCGCAAAACATGATCAAAATTCCACAAGACTTATGTTTGCTATAGACGAGACAATACCTGAAAATCAGTGGGATGAGCGCTTCAATAAGCTGGAAGCCATCATGAAAAACTATAAACCCAAAGACTAACATGGAACGGAAAACCAAAATCAACGCCGAAGACGGCAAACAGGAAATCGTGATTACCAGGGAATTTGAACTGCCCTTGGAATTGCTATTCAAAGCCTACGTAGAGCCCGACATCGTGGCGCAATGGATGGACACAAAAGTGCTCAAACTCGAAAACGAACTCAAATAACCTACCATGACCAAGAGAAATAAAATCATCTATTGGATTGCTACCATCTGGCTGGCCTTAGGAATGGTATCCACTGGCATTGTACAGTTGATTCATATGAAAGAGGAAGTAGCCCTATTTACCCGTTTGGGCTATCCTGCCTATTTGCTCACTATCCTGGCGGTTTGGAAATTTTTGGGCGTAGTGGCCGTGCTCATTCCTAAATACCCCTTGCTCAAAGAATGGGCTTATGCCGGCTTCTTTTTTACCATGTCGGGCGCAGTTTTTTCCCACTTGGCCGTGGGCGATGGCGCCATTGAATATTTTGGGCCAGTCTTGTTGCTCGTCCTGACGGGGCTGTCCTGGTATTTCAGGCCTGCGGATAGAAAAACGATTGGGAATGACGAATTTTTCGAATAACGAATGACGAATTGTCGCATTGGATTTGGGGTTTTAGCGAATGTATAAGCCGTACCAAAGCGGCATGATGGGAACGCGGACAACGCGGATGAATTTTAGGTTACCTCAAACCCAACGCACCCCATTCGTCACTCGAAAAATTCGTCATTCCAAAGCACGACCTTGCTTGTGAGGCTTCGCCTCCTTTTTACTAACTCACATTACGCAGTTTTTTACCGCTGAGGTTAAATAGAATGAAGCTATACACTTTAGCTGCACCTTATCAGAATCAAACTTGCGTAACGTGAGTTACTAAAAGCGACAGGATGGCAAAACGGATGAAACGGACCAAACGGATTGGAACGGACTTTGGCTCGCCTTCGGCTCATCCCTATCCGCCGCAGGCGGCAAAAAAATCCGTTTTTATCCGTTCCATCCGTTTTATCCGTTTTACCATCCTGCCGCTTTGGCCTGCCTCATACCTCCCCTAAAACCCCAAAACCCAACTCATCACTCTTCACTCTCCACTCTTCACTCTCCACTCTCCACTCTTCACTCTTCACTTTTCACTTTTCACTCATCACTCATCACTCATCACTCTCCCCTCATCACTCTCTCCACCTCCCCCACCAAGCCCTCCCAATCGAAATCCACAACCTGCTCCCGCCCCCCCAAGCCGCGCAAAGCTTGCAAGTATTCCCGCGCCATCAGGCCCAACACCTCCTCCTCAGTCGCCTGTTCCAACGCCGCATAAGGCAGGCGCAGCTGGACATACCACTCTTTTTTGTCCGCATCAAAAGTGGTTTCTTCCTGATGGATCACATCCTGCGGCCCGGTTCCGATGAACACCACCGCAATGCCCCGCAGGCCCGTTCCATACTTGGACAATTGGACCTGCGCATTGAGCAATTGCTCCAACCAGGACACATTGTGCGCATCAATTTTGTCGCCAATGGGGTTGTCCTCTACAATACTGGAGATGATGAAAGGTGCATACATGTTACGTGGGTTTATAAATCTGCTTTGTTGCCCGGCGGCCGAATCAAGGGCACTGCCCGTTTGGTATTTTCTGGCAACAAAGCATATTGGTAAATTTTTAGTGTCTCCTGGCGCAAACAGTCCTGTACCGACCCGCGATACTGAACCCGGTACCGCAAGCCCATTGTTGTGACCCAGCTGCGGTACCTTCCTTTTTCGCCCTGGATGGTGATGCCATACTTCCAGACCTCACCCGCCTGCAAAAAAATGCGCGTGTCTTTTCCACAATTGTAACAAGGGTAAAAACCACTCGTTTTGGCAATCAGCACGTATTGCTCACAACTCCGCAATCGTTCCAGGCGCCGCTCCATCTGCGTTTGGCGCGACTCGGACAAGCGAAATTCCCCGCTTTCATCCCGCTCCAGAAAATCAACTCCGCTCCATCGCACCAACAATCCCAAGATACAACAGCACGCAATGAAAAACAACAGCGCCCTCCTGGGGCCGCGCGGGGCCGCTGGCTGCATAGGCACCGACTGATACTTTTTCGATACAGTATTCATAACGAATTTTTAACCACCTAGGGTGGAATCAGGTAATAAAATGCTACTTTTCGGTTTTGTTCCTATGCTGATGGCAAAGGTAAAAAATTGGAATTAAATTTCAAAATTTTAGAGCAAAATTATAATTATGTCGCTACCTAATGATCCAGACCCTCAGGTTTTCCTGCGTGTAAAAGGGGCCCTCAAAACCCTTGGCATGAGCCAAAGAGACCTGGCTAAACAGCTGGGATTGGCCCCCGGCGTAGTGAGTCTGGCCCTCAGCGGCGGCAACGAAAAAACCTTCCGCCGCATCGTCGAGATGCTGGAACAAGAACACGGCATCGATCCACTCCAGCTCTGGGGTGAAGGCGAACGGGGCGACAAAATCCTCAACGAACTCCAGGCCATCAAAACTGAACTCAATGGCCTCCGCACCGAAATGGAAGCGCTCAAACGTTTGATCCAAAATAAAAAATGAGGTAAACGTAGGAAAATGGGTTTGGCAGGCGACAAGCCCCGCTAGGGCGAAATAGGGGTAGCATCCAACAACCCCAGGATTTCCCCGAATCCCGTAGGGACGAAATAGGGGTAGCATCCAACAACCCCAGGGTTTCCCCGAGTCCCGTAGGGACGAAATGTGGGTACCAACGCGACACAATACCAGCACGATTGGGAATGACGAATTTTTCGAATAACGAATGACGAATTGTCGCGTCGGGTTTGGGGTTTTGGCGGATGTATAAGCCGTACCAAAGCGGCATGATGGGAACGCGGACAACGCGGATTGGGCGGATCAACGCGGATTTTTATCCCGCCTGCGGCGTGATCCGCTAAAATGAGCCACAAATTGCACAAATTTTCACAAATTAGCCCCCTGCTTTTGAGGCTTCGCCCCCCTTTTACCAACTCACATTACGCAGTAGCAGCTTCGCTGCTTTTTTTAACACAACGACACAACGGAACGACGGCACGACGATTTACGCGCTTCGCGCTTTACGAACCTGACGCAAAGCGTCATGTTGTGGCGGTAGCCATATCGTCGTGTCGTCGTTCCGTCGTGTTTTCTATGGTTCAAGCAAGACATTGTTCAAATTTTTTTGATACATAACTTGATTTTTAACGACGGCAAAAACCCTGAGCAAAATCTTGTTGCGCATCGCATTGATAATGCAAAGATGGTCTTTGCCTTCTTTG
>NZ_JBGSLK010000143.1:0-79026 GCF_041740695.1 Haliscomenobacter sp.
CAAAGAACTTATAACTTCCCATTGGGAATCAGTGATGTTGGTTGGGTACATATTTGCAAATTTTCTCCAACCAAATTACCGCTGATTCCTTTTTTCTCATTCCTCACATCTGTAAAATCTTAAATTTTTACAGGCTCTAAAGGTTTGCCAATCATGGATTCTCCAAAGTATTTCAAGAGATAAGGATTAGGAAATTGCCTTACAATATCATCTTCAAAATCTACTTTTTCTGAATTTGCAGCTAACCTTAGAATATCTAATAAATGCTTTTTTTCCCAGCGGGTTAATTTGATTTCTAAAACTTTTCCTGGGAAATCTTTGATTTTTTCAATGACATTTTTAATGTTTTTGACCCAAGAAGCATGTACTGTTAATATTAATTTAATATTACTCTGGTTATCAATTATTTGCAAAACTGAGTTTAAAAAATCTATTCCCTTCCAGTCTATATCATCTTTAAAAAGTAAAAGCACCTCATTATCAAGCAATTTTACCTCGGGAACCTGACCCAATATGTGAGATTCTAAACTGGCTATCTTCCACGGATGGTGCTGAGCTATCTCTAACACAATATCACGAAGAAAATGCGTTTTACCAGATTCGTCTTCTCCAACTATTAGTAAAACTTGTTTTTGTTTTTCTTGAAGGAAACTTTCAACCTGAGGTCGATGCTTTTCAAAGCAGGGAATTGAATTTTTAAGTAAAGAAGAATTAGTGCGCTCAAAAAAAAGCTTGGGACTAGTAAGCGTAAATGGCACATTTGTTACAAGAAAATAGCTGTCACCTACACGAAAATCACCTCCTACACTGCTAGGAGAATGCTGTACATAATTTTTAACTGGATAGATTGGCTCATCCATAAGGATAGTCTATTGAAGCTTGTAATTGATAATCAAAAAGAATCACCAACATTAATATCACCTGAAAAATCACCTTCTTTTATGCTAATAACATTTTTACGGTCGTAATGATTTTGATCGGTACTTTTATCTCCTACATTTAAGTTTATACCACTTAATTTATCGGCTTCTAAAACATTCTTCTCTTTAGGAAAAGTAGATTCTGATTTACTTAACCAAACTTCTAATTCCGTACGGAATTTTTCATCTTTTAATAAATCCTCTAAGCGACTTTCTAAACGACCTTGAGTCTTTGCATCTTCAGCATTATTTTCTAGTGATTCCATCAACTTAGGGTCTTTCATTAGAATTATAGGTTGAATCCAATCTATAAAAGCCCCAATAAACTCATCTTTGAATTTTTTGGCCTTTTTGTTTTCAGTAAATGAAGCTGTAATAAAGCCAGTTGCTGTAGAAAGTAAGTCCATAGTATTATGTTTTGAGAAAAAATTAAAAATAAGCGTTATGCAAAGTACATTTTATGCCAATTCTAACCATTAAGGAAACCCTTTCTACCCATCCAACACATCCTCATAAATATCCCTCAACGTCAGCACACACCCTATCGATTTCAACTCAAGCTGTGCATCAAGATTATTAAAACTGGTCTTCCGCCAGAGGTCAGGCTCCTCGCGATAAAACACCTGCACCTGGCATTTGTCCTGATCCAAGACAACATATTCTTTAAACGAACCTAAAGCCTGGTATTCTAGAAATTTACCACCCTGGTCATACTTGCCTGTGCTTTTCGAAAGTACTTCAAAAATTGCCAGTGGGTTGATCAGCAAGATTTGGTTATCATCCTGAAATTCCGGTTTTTCACAGACCACAACTGCATCTGGATACAGTCCCATGTTTAAGCCAGGCAGATAGATTTTTTGATTGCTACTGTAGATGCGGTATTTTTTATCCAGAGACCTGGTGGCATTTTTAAGGGCTGCGATGAGATTGACTGCTATTTCATCGTGAGGGGCTTTAGCCATAGGTTTGGTAATAATTTGACCATCGAGGTATTCATGTCGTTCCTCGGCAGCTTCCTCCATTTGCAGGTACTGCTCCAGGGTGTAAAAAGGTGGCCTTATCTTGAGCTGCTCTTCTGGAAGAGTGCTCAATTGAACAGTAGGAGTGCTTGCTGCGGCCATAGAATTTTGATAAAGTTAACTATCCTACAAAATAAACCTATTTCTCCGGGAAATGCAAACCTGCACCTTGCATCAATGCCATTAGATTTTGCACCCGTTTACAACATAACAACAAAAGCTTATTTTTAAAAAATGCGCCATACTGGGCTGTAACTATGTATATTTGCATAGTTAAAGCCCGATATAGCGCATTTTTTTTGAAAAAAAAAGACAAATTTTCTTAAATTTAGCCTTATGGTAAACAAAAAACTGATTGGTAGAAAACCTGAGCAGGCCGTTTTACAAACTGCTTTAGACTCACAAGAAGCAGAAATGGTCGCTGTCATTGGCAGACGGCGTGTTGGCAAAACTTTTTTGATAAAAAATACTTACACTGACCGTATCGCCTTTGAAGTTACTGGTGTGCAAAATGCTGAAATGGCAGAGCAATTGCAAAATTTTGCTTTCCGCATCAATCAATTTTTTTACGAAGGTGAAGCCAAATTGAAGCCTAAAAATTGGCTTGATGTTTTTCAGATGCTCATTTTAGCCTTGGAAAAGCAAAAATATGCTCAAAAAATGGTTGTTTTTTTGGACGAACTCCCCTGGTTCGATTCACGTAAATCGGGATTTTTACGCGCCCTAGGTTTTTTTTGGAACAGTTGGTGCGTTGACCAAAACATTGTTGTCGTGATTTGTGGTTCGGCGGCTTCCTGGATGATCGAACAAGTGGTGAATGATAAGGGTGGCCTGCACAATCGGATTACACGCCGCGTGGATCTGCAACCTTTCACCTTGTATGAAACCGAACAATACTTAAAAAGTCGAAACATTCGGCTTGACACCTACCAAATATTACAAGTTTATATGACCTTTGGGGGTATTCCACACTATCTTAAAGAAATACTGCCGGGCAAAAGTGCCATTGAGAACATTGGGGCAATTTGTTTTTCCCCTGCAAGCACCTTAGCCAATGAATTTCAAAATCTGTATCCTGCCCTTTTTGAAAATGCCGCCAATCACAGTGCGGTGATACGCGCCTTGTCGCAAAAATGGAAAGGCATGACGCGAAAGGAAATATTAAAAACAGCAGGGCTTCCTGATGGAGGTAATACTTCCAATGTTTTACAGGAATTGCTGTATTCCGGTTTTATCACACAATATTACCCCTACGGTAGGGCTAAACGGGAGTTGTTGTATAGGCTGACCGATGAATATTCTCTGTTCTATCTTAATTTTATTGAAAACAGCACATGGCAGGGGAATGAATGGTGGCAAACCCTGAGCCAAACAGCTAAATTTAAGAGCTGGTGTGGTTATGCTTTTGAAAATATATGCCTTAAACATATCCCACAAATCAAAAAAGCACTTGGCATATCAGGCATTTATGCAGAAGCTTCTGCCTTTGCTTGTGCGGGAAGCCAAAACGAAAAAGGCTTTCAAATTGATTTGGTACTTGACCGAAAAGACCAAAGCATCAACCTATTTGAATTTAAATTCTACAGTGCAGCCATTTCACTCGATAAATCAGATGCGGCTGCCCTGCGGGAAAGAATGGAAACATTCAGAAAAGTGAGTAAAACCCAAAAGCATATTTTTCTCTCTTTTTTAACCACTTTTGGCGTAAAAATGAATGAAAATAGCTTGGGTTTAGTGGATAATAATTTGGAAGCCAAAGTGCTGTTTGAACCTTAGTTTGTTGCATACAAACCTATTTCTCCGGGAAATGCAAGCCTGCTCTTTGCATCAATGCCATGAGATTTGGGCGTCGTTTATACCCAGCACGAATGGCTTGTACCAAAGCAACAAAGGCTTGTTTTTCCATCAATTCACGCAGCAAGATCAAGACCTCCACGACCCTCTGATAGCTGTACTCTTTGGCAATGGGCAATTCCTGGTCCAATACCTGCTTAAAAACGACTTGGGCTTCTTTGGGAAACAGCAAGAGATTGCGTTTAAAAAAATCATATTGAACAGCTTGTGGAAAGTCCTTGGAATGGCTTTTAAAAAGTTGGACTACCTCTGGTGTGCGGAAACTTTCTTCAAGGTATTGGGCAAAACTCCTGACCTGTCGCTTTTTCAACAAGGCTTCCAGTTCCGTTTGTGCCTCCGGTAGGAATTGGAGTGAAAAACTCAAACTTCGGGCACTCGCTCTTTCTTCCACATAGCGATACACCCATTTTTTTAAATCCTGATCCTGTTTTTCTTTGTGCAATAGCCCAAGCAACTTCTCATAGAGGGGTTCAGCACCGTGGGCAATATTGTAGGAGTCGTCCCAATGGTTCTTTACAGGCTGAGAAAGCCTTTGGGTCAATAACTTAATGGCTTCCTGGTTTTGCCCTTCTTGCTCGTACAAGTCAGCAAGTTCAAGGATAAAAAAAGGATCGGGCAGTTTTTTTAGCAACCGCTTTTGCTCGTTTGTATTCAAAAGGGGTTTCAAAAAAACCCAGATTTCTTTCTGTTGATCATGCCTTTGTTGAGACAATAAATCATCACCAGCGATAAATAGATTTTTTAAAATTACACCTTTTGAGTCATCTAGTTTAGGCAGTAATGTTGACAGAAAATTGTCACAGATGGTGTATTCCAAGTTTCCAAAAACCTCCAACATTTCCGAAAAACCTTCTGCGAAAAGGGGTTCAGGTAAAGTCGAAACAAACTCGGCGATATAGGCACCTAGCTCAATGCCGTCAAAAACTCCATCATTGTAGTCATCATACAGATAGCCTTCACTCTGCGCTTTGTCTATCGCTTCGACAACCTTTCGCAATAACTTGTAAATTTTTACTGGCATCAGGCTCCACAGCGGGCGAAGCGTTTCCAGGTGTTTGAGCAGTTTTTCCTCGTAAGCATCTATGTCATATTCATCAAACTCTTTGAGGATTTTTTTGACTTTCTTTTCGGCTTTTTGAAAAAGCTCCTCTTGTACATTGACACTTCCAGCTTGCAGAGCCAGGGATTTGCGCAGGGATTCTGGTGCATGTTGCAAAACCAGATTTTCTAATTCTTCCTGGCTGCGTGCTTTTACCCAGGCTTTAAAATCGAATGAAACACTACTTACTGGTTCACTAGGCGTAATGTCGATCAAGGCATTTCCAACATGATTGATTTCATCCAAATCTTCAGCTTCACGCAGGTACTGCAAAAAAGCGGCGAGGTGTTTGCAGGCTCCACCGTCGTAAGGGCAGGAACAATCACCATAGAGTCGAGCAGTGCTGGCCTCGTGTTTGATTTCTACTTCGTATTCATCAGAACCATAAATCAAAGTTTGGGCCACACCTGGAGCGTAGTCAACGTCTTCAATTTGATCAATATAATCATGAGATCGCTGTAGAATAACCGGACCAAAAATAGCGTACAAGCGTGCATCACTCAAGTTTTGAATGGCTTCAGCCAAGGTGGATTGTATAGGAAGGTGGATGAGAAATTGCATGGCGACTAATTGAGTCAGCAATATAAAAACCATTTGGTTCTCAGAAAAACAAAGTAAAATTCAAAATCCACCCTTTTTCCCCTCATTTAGTCCAAAACCTCGGCTTCACCTTCGTTCGATATACACTTTCAACACAAGGTGCACAAAGTGTCGAAGCAGTTGGAAGGGGAAGTGGATCACAAGTAAAATAGCCAGGTTTAGACGTATTGATGCGGGAAATAAAATAGCCCCCTTCTTCCAAATCCGACACCTCGAACAACCCATACACTGCCTGGTTTGAATCACTCACACATGTCAAATTGCCTTTAACAGCTGCTGGAGCAGTATCAAAAAGGCTCCCATTGTTGCTGGTCAATTGATCTACCGTGCGCCAATAGTTGTAGGCCTCTTTGGTGATAGAACGTTGTTGGATTTCGATGTAATAATCCCGTGGGCAGTAGGGAATTCGGGAGATCGGGTAGCGGGTGATGGTTTTACCATTGGTCAGTACATCCGAATAAACATTTGTACAATTAACGTAACACCGCACGATATCCCAGCAAGTTTCACAACAAGTTATACCCACCAAAGTCTCATAATTTAAACCACCCAGCGGTGTCCCATGGAATTGAAGACAATAAGAAATTTGCTCGTAATGCACCCAGTCCCAGCGGTAAAAATCCCCCTTAGTAGCAGGGTCATCCATATCCAGCAGCACCTTAAATCCTTTCACCACAGTTCCAAGGCGTGAATCATCCACAATGATTTCTTCCCTATACACTTTTTGAATGGGGGGCACTTCCCGTAGAGTTTGGGGCAGCGATTCAATCTTTCGCTGGTCTGGAGTTAAGATGTGAAGCACATAAGTTTTCCCAGGTTCACCAACAAAGTCACGATCAACTGGAAGATAGTAGCCAATCCGGGTGGGGTCGGGTTTAAAATTTTGTCGAAGTCCCTGATTATCCATGATCCATACCTGGGCGTCAAGGATGGGATAATTGAGTCCCCGAGTTGTATAGGGTGCCAGGCGTTGTACCCTTACTTCCTGCTTGCCCTTAGTGGTATTCAGAAAAGCCGAAATACTAATCCCTTCATCGAGGGTGGGTAGCTCTATGTCAACTGGTTTGATACAGGTGAACAACCCAAATGCCATTAATAAGCTCAACCAGGGCCAAAAAGGTGTCAATGTTTTGCGATCCATGTAGCTTATTGTGATCGATGTAGCTTCTAAAATAGTTGCAATACTTTTAATAGCCAAATGAATGCGTAATTGAGTCGGTCATTAAGCAAAAAATACGGCAGATTAGAACCTCAGCATCCCCAGCAACAGCTCCACCCACCTTTCATACATTTCCCCCGACGGATGCAACAAATCCTCCGCAATCAAGTCTTTTTCCTTCAATGCCTCCCGCGATATCGGCGTAATGTCGCAATACGCCACCCCATATTTTTCACTTATCTTTTTGTTGGCTGCATTAAATTCATCAATTTCCCGGCTGATGCGCCCGGCCTGGTAGCGCTGGCCAAAGGGAGTGACCCCATAATCGGGGATAGACAGAACGATCACTTTCTTTTTATCCTTACCCGCCAGCTCAATCGCCCTTTTTAGCAGGTTTTCAAATTCAAGTTTGTACTGTTCCAGGGAGCCGCCCCGGTACTGGTTGTTGACTCCGATCAACAAGGTCACCAAGTCCCAGCTAGTACCCGCCAGGTTTTCGCGATCCATGGCAGCGCTCAGCTGATCGGTCGACCAGCCGACGCGAGCGATGATTTTGGGCTTTTGAATTTTGATGCCTTTTTGCTGCAAGGCTTTGGCCAGTTGCATAGGGAAGCGTTCAGCAACGTCCACGCTGGTGCCAATGGTGTAGGAATCGCCGAGGGCGAGGTAGCGGAGGGAGTCACTAGCGGGAGTTTGGGACTGACAAGCCCAAGCCCAAAAGCAGAGTATACCGGAGGAGAGGAGTATCTTCAACATGAATTCTTTTTATTTTTTCTCAGCTGCTAAAGTGCCTCTTAGGTGTCTATGGTTTCTTAGGTGGTGAAGAAAACATGCTCTTCGCGCTTGCGCGCAAAAGTTTTTATTTGAACCACCTAAGAAACCATAGACCTGTCGATTACCCACAAATCCGCACACATTAATTGGATTCGGCTTCGCCAAATCTTTTTAACACGACGTCACGACGCAACGACGACACGACGATTAGCTACCGCTACCACCCAACGCCATGCGTTGGGGACACTCAGCGCGCAGCGCTGAGGACGTCGTGTCGTCGTTGCGTTGTGTGTCGTGTTAAAATCAAGCAGCGAAGCTGCGTCAAAAAATCTAATTTGTGGTTTTGTGGGTAATCGACAGACCATAGACACCTTAGAGGCACCTTAGGGATGATGTCACCGCATCAAAGTCACCTCCCCCTTGCGCATTTGCACCTGCCCATCAACCAGTTCCACACTCACAATATAGGTATACACCCCGGGGAGCATGTCCACCCCTTTGTAGCGCCCGTCCCAGCCTCGACGGCCTTCATTGGGCAAAAAGTCCTGATCCTCGTGGATGAGTAAGCCCCAGCGGTTGAAAATTTGGATGCGCACTACCCGCTGAATTTGATCCCGATTGGCGTGTACCACCAGCAGGTCATTGAGGCCATCTCCATTGGGCGAAAAGGCATTCGGAAGGTATAGATCAATTTGTTGGTTGAGTTTGACATTGATAAAAGCCGAGCCCAGACAACCAAAAATATCCTCCATTACGATGGTGTAGGTATCGTTTTTGAGCGCCCGAACCAAGGGTTTGAGGCAATCGGTACAACTCAGCCCCGTGGCAGGCTGCCATTTGATGCTTTTGATCAAACTCTCGGGAATATTCAGATTGGGACTGAAGGTATAATCCTGCCCCAATTCCAAAAGCACGGTAGGGTCCAACTCCACCATTTTATCAAAACGCGAGGGCATGATGAAATTTTGATTCACCATACATCCTGCCGCGTCCTGGATGCGCAAATCATATCGATCGCCGGAATTGAGTTGGCTAAACACCTGTTCGTTTTGAAAAGGGTCGCCATTGATGCTGTACAAATAGGGGGGCGTGCCACCAGAAGCCGCAAAGGAGATAAAAGGGCCGCTGAATTCCTGACAATCAAAGGTGATGGAGTCCAGAGCTGGGGGCTGGCGGACTTCTACCTCCAGATTGGTAAAACAACCTTTGGCATCGGTAATGGTTACTGCGTATTTCCCGGCAGCAAGGTTTTGAATCACCGGGCTGTTGTCGGGACTGGCATTCCAATTGAATTGATAAGGCGCAGTTCCTCCCGCCACATCGACGCGGACGGAGCCATCATTGGCCTGGTAACAACTTACCTGACGGGAGGTAGCCAAGGTTTTGAGTTGATAGTTGCGAATCTCAGCCCGGCCACTCACCCTCCCAGCACAGAGGGCATCCCGAAAATCCAACAATTCAATCCGCCCTTCCAGGTTGGTATTGATGGTGTAAGGATTGTCGAAGGTTTCGATTTTTTGTTGGGCTACCCCATTTAGCGCGTAAGTGAAGGTGTAGGGTGGAAACCCACTAAAATAGATGGGGATGGAAACGGTGTCATTGGAGCAAACTTCGCGCAAGCTGTTGAGTCGAGCTTCCGGAGGTTTGCGGCGGCGCACAATCACCTCATCATCGATGATGCGGCCACAGGCGTCTTTCAGGTTAACGCGGTAGATGGTGTCTATTTTGGCAGAGGCCCTGAATTGCGTCAAAGTATCTCCATTGCTCCATCGAATGTGATAGGGTGCTACTCCGCCACTGGGCTGCATTTGCAACAATACAGTATCTCCGATACAAGACTCCACCGTTTTTAAACCTGTATTTAAAGGAGGTGGATCTTCAATGTACAATCGAGCGGTGTCACTGATGCAGGAACAAGGAAAATCCAGTTCCAGGATGATGTCCTCCAATCCCTCATTGACCTGGTCCAGAATGGATTCAATTTTGATGGTGGTAAAAACTTTTCCACTGGGGATGGTCACTGAAGAAGGTAAGGGTTTAAAATCAGCCCCAGACTTGGCTTGACTGGCACTGGCCACCCGGATGCCGATGGTCAGGGGCAGTGTGGTTTGAGTGGGGTCTTTGCGGCTGACCATAAATTGACCTTCTCCACAGCCTTCTATGATCGTATCTTGTTGTACGCCATCACCTACGGCAAGATTGATGCTGCCGCCGATGTTGAAGCTCTCCGCTTCCAAAAAAACGGCAGAGTCAAATTGTCCGTCATTGACATCGGAAATGACCAAACGCAGGTGGTAGGTCTCGCAGGCTTTGAGTTTGAGCGTTGCAGTCATCACCTGGGTGTAACCATCGTACTGGATGTTGCCCAGGTTCGGGGAATTTGTCCAGGGAATGCCGCAGCGATCGGCATCTTCTTTGAGTTCGTTGTGGACGAAGTAATTCTGGTTGACGTTGTGGTTGATGGTGTTGATCGAAACATAATCCTTGCTCCCTGGCACCAGCGCTACATTGATGGCTTGATTGCTAAACGTACCGTTGATGCCCGGGCCACTTACAAAAAAGCCAAAAACGTCGTTGAAGTTGGAACCCACAAACTCACAATATTCTTCAGATGCAAAAACGTAGCGAAAAGTGACTACCGAATCGAGTGGTACAAAATCAAATTCAATACCTACTGCATCCTGAATTTTCAACTGGGACAATTGTTGCAGGTCAGGGTCACCGGCGAGGTCTTTAAAATCCCCACTGATGCGCCGGGAATCGTTGGGGCCTTCGCTGTTTTCGATGGGGCCAGTCGACAACATAACCCCTCGATTGATGCCGATGATGGATTGGCCATTTTCAAAATAACCAATGCCGCCACTGTTGCCAATACCCTTGATATTGAAGGTATTGCGACATGCGCCCCCTACAAATACGTCCTGAACCAGTCGCTCTACCGTATAGCGATGACTGGCGTCGATACCGGCCAAAGTGGGAGGGTACTTTGGCTCAGGATGTGGTCCGAACATTTCGATCAATACAAACGCAACAGAGGCAATGTTCCACATAATGCTGTGAATCGGTCTTTAGAATTATAATTTAGACATGCTCTTAGTCCCAATAAAGGTACGCTTTTACCGTTATTAAAATTGCAGCGTTAACATAAAGACTTTTGTCCCTCACACCTTTTTATTCCCATACTAACCTTTACAAGGTATCTTTTAAATTTTACTCCAGTACACTTAAACATCTATGACGAAAAGACTATATTTACGCTGCGTTTCTCCAGCGCTTATATAATTTTTTACTATCTTTAAGAGGCTATCTACACCCATCTACGCCCCCTTCGGCTATTGCTCACAGATTGCTCCTTGTAGCATTCTGACTATCATTGATTTACACTAAGGAAAATACATAATTGCTATCCAATGAAGCATTATTTTTACTTATGGGTGCTGTTTTGCCTTTCTTGCATTTCTACGGGCCTGGCAGCACAATATCCCGAAAACTGTGGTGACGGTACCAAAATCGCTTTGGCTGGTGGTGGTACGGAAGCCTTTACTTGCGCTAGTGACGGCAAGCCTGATCGGCTTGTATTTAAAACGGGCATTTTTTATTTGCCCTACGTTTTGTTGGTTACCGACGAACAGGACAAAATCCTGGACATTTCCCCGGTCCCCAACATCGACTTTGAAAAGTACGGCCCCGGCAATTACCGGGTGTGGGCGCTGTACTACAAGGGGCAGTTGTTGGCTCGGCCTGGCATGAACGCCAAAACCGATACTTTAGCCAATTACTGTTATGGCCTTACGGATGATTTTGTCCGGGTGGTGCATTTTATTCCTGATGGGGGGGTACTCTCTTTCAGCAACAGCGAATCACCGCATTACATTTGTGCCAATGAAAACACCGATGAGGTGTTGTTGTTAAAACCTGGCAGCGACAGCCCGGTATACCGCTATATTCTCGCCGATTCCAAAAACAAGGTCATCGAAGTTTTTACCGAGCCAAGTATTTCCCTTAAAAGTTTACCCTTGGGGGTTTTTCGTGTTTATGGTTTGTCCTATGGAGGCAGTTTAAATCCTTCGGTAGGCCAAGATGTGCTCAGTTTTGTTTTTTCCAATAGTTGTTTTGATTTGTCTGACAACTTTCTGACGGTAATCAAAACTGATCCTGATGGCGCCCGAGTGACCCTACCCGATGGGGCTACCCATACTTTTGTGTGTGGCAATTTACCCGATGTATCTAGCCGGGAAATTAAAACGACCACGGAATCTCCAGCTTTATACACTTATTTATTGACCGACGCCCAAAACATCATCTTGCAAATTCTTCCCAATGGCAAGGCAGACTTTACAGGACTACCCACGGGTGAGTACCGCATTTGGGGCTTGAGCTACATCGGTAAGTTGACGGCAGAGGTGGGTAAACCAGCTACGGGTAAACTCAGCACAGCGTGTTCGGATTTATCCGAAAATTTCATTCGAGCTACCGTTTACCTGCTGGATGCAGGTCAAATCAGTTTGATTGGCAACGATACTACCAGTACAGTTTGTATCAATGACCCTACCACCATATTCCGCACTTTTGGCTTGACGAGCAACGGTTCTGAAAAGCAACATTTTATCGTCACAGACCTGAATAACCGCATTCTGGCACTTTCGGCCAATCCGAGCATCAACTTCCGCAACATACCCGGTGAGTACAATCGGGTTTGGGGGGCTACATACATTGGCAACATTCAGGCCAAAATTGGCGATGCACTTTTTGCGGTTCCCTTTGCAGATAGTTGTTATTCCATTACGGCAAAGCCAGTCAACCTACGCAAGCGTAATCCCGACGGTGGTAGCTTGCAGTTTAGTGATGGTGGTACGGCTCAACTCTTGTGTTTTACTTCTGGGGTGCCACAAACCAAAATCATCTCCAGTACGGGTGCCGGGGGAGACAACTACGTTTACCTCATCACCGACCGCCAAAACAACGTCATCAGTCTTTTTCCCAACAATGGGCAATACAACCTGGGTGACCTGCCTGCGGGTGAATACCGCGTATATGGCCTATCTTATACGGGTAAAATTTCCTTCTCAGCGGGTTCCAATATTCGTACGGCCCGTTTTTCGGATCAGTGTTTCGATTTTTCACAAAACTTCATCACGTTTACCAAATCCATCAATGACGGAGGTCGGATTCAATTCGCTGACGGTGGTACCCGTAAAGTGTTGTGTGGCGTGAGTAAGGACAGTAGTCTAATGATCACGGCCTCTACCCTACTCGTACAAAACTACGTCTACCTGCTTACCGACACCCTCAATCGCATCATCTCCATTTCCACCAGCAATCAGGTGCGGATGTTGGGCGAACAAGAGGGCTATTTCCGCATCTATGGACTTGGTTTTTCTGGCGAGTTAATCGCCAAAGTAGGTGAAAATGCCAAGGCGGCAGAATTGTCCAG
The DNA here is from genome assembly GCF_041740695.1 of Haliscomenobacter sp. Classification (GTDB taxonomy): domain Bacteria; phylum Bacteroidota; class Bacteroidia; order Chitinophagales; family Saprospiraceae; genus Haliscomenobacter. Next base: position 12,860 of record NZ_JBGSLK010000143.1, read on the forward strand.
TCAATGCTGGGACCTGTCCGATAATTTTGTGCAAGTGATCAAACGCACCGTTGCTGCCGGCTCCTTAAGCCTTGCGAATCCCAGTGCTGCGTTGATTTGTTTTGGTCAAAACGCACCTGAAAGCATTGCCCTACAATTGAGCCCTGCATTTAAAGGAGATCGTTTTGCACTGATCATCACCGACACTTTGCAACGCATTGTAGCCATTAGTGATGGACAAAGTTTCCGTCCTTCGAAGAGCTTCCCCAACAGCTTCAGGGTTTATGGGGTAGCGTACACCGGTAAATTGAGCGCAACCATAGGCAACAACATTGCCAGCATCAGCAGTGATGAGTGTTTTGACCTCAGTGACAATTTCCAACGTTTCCGCTGGAATGAAGTGGACGGGGGGCAGGTCTCCTTGAGTACTGGTGCTACTTCGCGTTTGGTTTGTATCGACGCGACTGCCGATCAAATGTCCTTCCGCACTACGGGTACGGCCAGTACTTCTACTTATCGGTACTTGTTGACCGATGATCAAAACCGCCTGCTCTTGGTTTTATTGGGCAATAGCATTGACCTCAACGCGGGTCAACCGGGTAAATGCCGCATTTGGGGCCTTTCTTATTCTGGTAGTCTTTTGCTCAAAGCTGGCGATGTCATTACGGGGCTTAGCGCTTCGGATGCCTGTTTTGATTTGTCTGATAATTTTATTGCCATCACTAAGGAGCAAGTTAAAGGTGGAGTGGTGGCCTTCAGTTCGGGCAGTTCACCCAGATTTGTCTGCCGCGCTGGCAAACCCGATACCTTAAACTGGACGCGCAGGGATGCCCTGGGTAGCCAGCTGGTTTATCTGGTTACCGACGCTTTGGGCAACATCTTGCGTGTTACCGATCAAACCAGTCTGATTTTTGATGAAATTTCCCGCGATACTGCGCGCATCTATAGCATGGCTTATACCGGTACACTGACTGCGACTGTAGGGCAAAACATTAACCGTTCGGCCTTATCGGATGCCTGTTTCAATCTCTCCAATGCCATTACCGCCATCAAAACCAACCTGCAAGGTGGGCTGGTGCGCTTGAGCAATGGGCGGACGGACAACCTGCAATGCCCTTCGATGGGGGCCAGCTCAACGCTGCGCTTCCAGCGGGTGGGCAGTTTGGGTGAAAAATTTGTCTACCTCGTCACCAATGATGCCAATAAAATCATCGCAGCAACTTCTCAGGACAGTTTCAATTTTGGCAACCTCCCCGGTGGGACTTACCGGGTTTGGGGATTGGCTTATGGCGGCCAATTGTTGGCCAAAGCTGGTCAGGACATCTTTAATGACGTTTTAGCCGATGATTGCTCGGGGCTGTCCTTCAATTCCATAACCGTCAATCGTCAAATCCCCTTAGGTGGTCAGCTCAGTTTGTTGAGTGGGGGAACCAAAACTTTCGTATGCTCCAGCAATCGTCAAAAAGATTCGATCGAATGGCGTTTAGAGGGCAATCAGGAAGGTTCGATCGCTTATTTGATTACTGATACCACCAATACCATTCGGGCCATTACCCGCGAAAGTGCAACGGCACTGGATTCATTGCCCGTTGGCAGCTACCGCATCTGGGCACTGGTATTCAATGGTGAATTGTTGGCGACGATTGGGCAAAAAGCGGATCAGGAGGAACTTGCTTCTTCCTGTTTTTCCATGTCGACCAATTATCTGGAAATTGAAAAAGTGACCCCGGAAGCAGGAAGTATTGAAGCGACAGGCATTGGTGCCAATATTTGCTCCGGTGACGGGACTGCGGATGTGGCGACCATCATACGAAAAGGCACCAACAATGCCCCGCAACTCCTCCTGATCACCGACGACCAGGATCGACTCATCTCCGTTTTACCTGATACCAACAAAATTGACTTTGAAAAATTGAGTGGTTCCAAAATTCGGGTGTACGGCCTGGCTTATACCGGGAAGATCATCATTCAAACAGGTTCTTCGGTACGCGATTCAGCCATTACCGATGATTGTTTCGACTTGAGTGACAACTTCATTGCCGTACAAAAATCCTTTGTAGATGGGGCTCGGGTTTCAAGTACTGCCGTTGGAGACTCTATTTACATTTGTGCCAATGACGGGATCAATGACCCCTATACGTTTAGTAACAACTCTGCAGCTACCGAGTCTGGTTACCGTTATGTCATCACCAATGCCAGCAATTTGGTACTGAGTATCGTCACTGGCAATACCCAAAATCTGGACCTTCGCGGATTGCAAACCTTGCGGGTATACGGGGTATCTTTCTCTGGAAATTTCACGCTCATCGCTGGCAGAATCCTTCAAAACACCCCAATTTCGGATGGTTGTTACAACATTTCTGACAATTACCTTTCGGTGTTTTTGGATACTCCAGATGGTGGCCGCATCAGTGCGATCAATGACTCTACCAATCTGCGGTTTTGCCCAGGTAAAGACGGCATGACGCTGCGGATGAAGACAACCAGCCGTTCAAGGTCTGGATTTGTATACATTTTGACGACTTTGGATACCATTGTTCGCCAAATCGCCCGTACTGACCGCATTGACCTGAGTAGAGAAGCCATCGGCAATTATCTGGTTTTTGGCCTTTCTTATACGGGCCTGAACAAGATCAGATTGGGGCAAAAACTAAATTTGAAAGACTCCCTCGCCAGCAGTTGTTACGACCTGGCTGACAATGTCGTCCGCGTTGTCCGTGGAGGTGAGGTAGAAGGCAGCCGGATCAGTACCTTCGACGGAGCGAGCACCTATTATGTATGCCCTGGAGATGGACTCCCGGATGCCATCCCGATTTTCCCTCCGGAAGTCATTGTGGGAGATGATTACCGCATTGTCATTACCGACGACCGCAACCGGGTTTTGTTCCCTGACATCGAGTCGATTCTGATTGATTTTGAACGTTCACCTGCCGGAACTTACCGGATTTGGGGCATTGCACATACGGGCGAGTTCCGGGTTCAGTTTGGGCAAGATATACTCAATTCTGCCCTCAGTACCGATTGTTACGACTTGTCTGAGAACTTTATTACGGTAGTGGTTCAAGTGCCCAATGGAGGAAGCATCAGCACTTCGAATGGCGCGACGGAATTGAGCATTACCCGTGGGGACAACAAAGCGGATGTATTGCGTTTTGTGCGCAAAGACGCCGCTCCATTGCCACCCTACCGCTTCATGGTAACAGACGCTCAGAATATCATTCGCAGTATTTTGCCCGCCGACAGCCTCAATTTTGATACCCTGCCTGCGGGTATTTTCCGGGTGTGGGGACTTTCGTACAGCGGCAATCTACTGGCCAAAGCCGGGGATAATCTGGATTCAGCAGCCTTGGCGGACAATTGTTTCGATTTGTCCAGCAATTTTGTTCGGCTTACGCTGAGCAATGCATTGGGTGCGCCTACTGATCCTGAATTACAGGTGAATGAACCGTTTAAGCGGGCTACGGCTCAGCCTGATTTGCAGGTACACCTTTACCCCAATCCAAGCCAAGTTGACTTGAATATTCAGTTTGAAAACAGCAGTACAATAGCTTCTCGTGCGGCAGTGCGAATTTTGCATCCAACTGGCGCGGTCATCCGTCAACTGACTTTGGACGCAGCTCCCGGCAAAAACCAAACTTCATTGAATGTGCAGGAAATGCCAGGGGGGTGGTATTTGTTGGAAGTGGAGTTGAATGGAGTAAGGAAAGTGGTGAAGTGGACGAAGATTGAGTAAATTTGATTTATTGCGTGCGGAATCTATGTGTATTCACCCACATTCCGCACGCAATAATTTTTTGTGCTTATAAAACAAAGCGGTTTGTACCTGCTTCGATTTTAATCTTATCGAATTCGATAAGGTGTGGGGCTAGAAAGGCTTTATACATGTGTCTGGTCAAATTCAATTTCCGGCCAAATTCAACCAAAAACCTACCCGATTCTACCGCTTACCTATTCTGGGCCGCGCGGCCTCTTTTTACAGCTTAGCTTTGTGGCAGAATCAAATACCTGTATGGAATCTACCAATACCTCCCTCGAAAACAAGCAACAACTCAATTCCTGTATCCTACTGGGAGAAGGATCTTTGCCCGTATACTGCATGCAAGTGCTCCAAGAACGAGGTTGTGTCATCAAGGCTGTAGTTTCAACCGAAAAACAAGTATTGCAAGCTGCGGCTCAGTACCAAATTCCTTGTTTTGCTGCGCCAGGCTTGGTTCCAGATCTTGAAGTGGAATTTATCTTTAGTATCAACAATCCCTATATTCTCAAGCCTGAATTCATCCAAAGGGCAACGCGCATGGCCATCAATTACCATGATTCTCCATTGCCAAAGTATGCCGGATTGTACGCCACCAATCAAGCGATTTTGCACGGAGAAACCTCCCATGGCATCAGTTGGCACGAATTGACTACCACCATTGATGGAGGAGCTATTTTGGCCTCAAAAACCGTAGGAATAGGACCTAATGATACCGCATACGCACTCAACATCAAATGTTATGAAGCGGCCATGGAGGCATTCCGGGAGGCACTGCCCGGGTGGTTGAGCAATACGTTTGAGAAGCTGCCCCAAGCTGATCACGGAGGGTCTTATTATGGTCAAGCTGATCGTCCTTTTCATTTGGGGGTGATTAATTGGGCTGAATCCCCAACTACTGCACAGCAATTGATCCACGCTTGTTCGATGGAATCGCATTTGGAAAATCCCTTTTTGATGGCTTCTTTTGTCAAAGACGAACAAGTTTATTTCATCAAAGAAGCTTATACCGCGCCAGCTACCTCCAGCACAATGCCAGGTTTGGTCAGGCAAATGGGGAACTATACAACTGTTGACCTTGACGGGGGATTTCTGGTTATCGAAAAAATAGTTGCTGCTGACGGCCACGAACCTTCCGTTCAAGAGGTGCTGAAGCGTGGCGAACAATTGGAATTGCCTGCGACACCATGGTTTGAGGCAGCCAATGAGATTTTTCAAAAAACAGCCAAATACGAGAATTTCTGGAAAAATGAACTGGAAAATGCAGAGCTAGCGGAATGTACCAACCATAAACTGGGTGATAAATTGCCTGACTATGAGGGATTTATTGAGGGTGGTGGTGAACTGTTGCCCGTTATTGTTACTTTCCTTCAGCGCATTACTGGTAAATTAAAAACGACTTTCGCCTACGTTCCCACAGGAATACCTGCGGATCAGCTTTTGTTTTCAAAATGGGTGCCGCTCACCACGGAATTGGAGGGCAATGACAGCATCGAAAATGTCCTTGGCCGCGTTGCCAAAAAAATCAAAAGAGTACAAAACGCAATTACTTATCGTTCAGATCTGATGTTGCGGTATCCAACTTTGACCAGTTTGTGCGGAAAGCAACCACAGATATACATTGTGGAAGCAGGTGCAGATGTGTCGTTTTTACCCGATGCTGCACTAGTTGTACAGTTGACTCCCGCTGGAGTTTCTGTAACAGGGCTGAGTGCGGAGGCCTTCCAAGCTTTGGAATACTTCATTCAATCGGCAACAAAAAACAAGGGTGAAATATGGACAAAATTGCCTTTGATGTCTGCTGAAAGCGAGCAAGCCTGGCTCGAAGTACTCAATCAGCCAACCCATTCCCTGCCTCAAACTTCTTTGGATCCGCTTTTCCGAATTTTTGAGGTGGCTCAAATGTACCCGCAGCATACGGCCATAGTTGATCAAGGCAAAAAAAAATCTTACCAACAACTGATTCGCGATATAAAAACTACGGCAGCTTGGTTGAACGCACATGGCATTGGTGAAGGCCATATTTTGATGGTCGAAGTAGCACGTACTTATGACTATTTCAAAACTTTTTTGGCGGGCCTTTTTGTAGGTGCTACCGTTGTACCGCTGGATTTTAAATTGCCAGAAGAGCGGATCAAGTTGATCTGTACCAAAGCCAAGCCCAATGCCATCGTCTTCATTACTGAGCGCGACTTCCCGTTTGAAGATTTGATGGTATTGCACATTCAAAATGTAAAAATTGTTGAGGAGACCCCAGAATTGAAGCCATACCCTGATGCCGGTGCCTATATTCTGTTCACCAGTGGTTCTAGCGGCTTACCCAAAGGAGTGGGTATCAATCGCAAGTCACTGACAACTTTTGTAGATGCTGCTTTGGGGCTGTACAACATGAGCGCTCAGGATAAGGTCATTCAATTCGCCCACCTGGCTTTTGATACCTCTATTGAGGAAACATTTATGGCCTTGTGTTCTGGTGCAGCTTTGTACCTGCGTGAGGAGTCCTGGTTGTTGACTGATCAGTTGGCAAAGGTAATCATCGAGGAAGGCATCACCGTATTGGACTTACCAACTGCTTACTGGCGGCAATGGCTCATGAGCGATGCCTACCCTCTGGCCAATGCTTCCCAATCATTGCGCCTGACGATTATTGGTGGAGAAGCCATGTACAAAGAAGATTGGAATACCTGGAGCCAATCCAATCCGCAGCATCGCTTGATCAACAGCTACGGGCCAACGGAATGTACCGTAATTGCTTTGGCTGAGGAGATCAAAGCCTCAAAAAAAGCTGCCGACCGTATTGCGATTGGAAAACCATTGCCTGGATATTCGATTCGAATTGTTGATCAGTGGGGATCAACACTCCCGCAAGGATTGGCGGGAATTTTGCACATCATTGGAGATGCGGTGTCTTTTGGATATGTGGGGGCAGACCCTACCGACAAAGCCCATGCCTCGTTTATGAATCATATTGATCACCAAGGACGTACCATTAGAAGCCATTCTACAGGTGACACTGTAGTAGCGGCAACTGATGGTACTGTCTATTACCTCGGTCGCTTTGACCGCCAGGTGAAAATCCGTGGGTTCCGGATTGGACTAGATGAAATCAGTAGTCAGATCAAATGTATTGAAGGTGTATCTGACGCGGTAGTACAAGTCATGCATGCTTCCAACGGGACGCCCAGCCTGGCTGCCTTCGTTTTGCCTGAAAACGCTGAATGCAATTCAATAGCAATTCGAGAAAAACTGAGCACTCAGGTGCCTGAATACATGGTACCTGAAACCATCCTGATGATCGCCGAAATTCCACTGACCTCGAACGGGAAAGTAGATGCCCGAAAATTGGAAAGTTTGCTGGCGCAAACCAGAACAAACCGGGTGGAGGTACTTCAATTGCCAGAAGGGCCGGTTGAGCGTTATTTGTATGAGCTTTGGTCCAAATTGTTCAAAAGAGACAACATCAGCGTAGAAGATGATTTTTTTGAATTGGGTGGGCATTCACTATTGGCGGTGCAACTCGTGGCCAACCTCAAAAAGGAATTTGACATTGAATTCCCACTTGCCTCGCTGATCACTTACCCTACCATCCGAAAATTAGCAGAATTGGTGAACAGCAGAACAGTAGAACATTTGTGGAATGTGATGGTTCCTATTAGAACGAAGGGCAGTTTAGACCCCATTTTTTTGATTCATGGGGCTGGCCTGAATGTACTGATGTTTCAATCATTGGCGCGCTACCTCGATCCTGACCGCCCTATCTATGCCTTGCAGGCCAGGAAAATAGAACCAGGACAGAGCCGGCAATGTACCATCCCCAGCATTGCTGCCGATTACCTGCAAGAAATCAAAAAAATCCAACCCAATGGGCCTTATCATTTGTTGGGGTATTCTATTGGTGGTTTTATTGCTTTTGAAATGACCAAGCAATTGAAAGCAAATCAGGAGAAGGTAGCTTTCGCAGGTTTGGTTGACTCGTCAGCAGCTTTCGCCCAAGCATCGAAAGGATGGCCTCAACGCATGGTTGATGCGGTGCTTACCCCTGCCGCCAAGTTGATCTTTGCAGTACAAGCTTTTTTCAAGGAAGAACCACGTGAGCGTCGGCGATTCCTGATGCAGAAAAAGAACAACCTATTGGTGAGCCTTTATTCCACTTTGTCAAAATTCAAATTGGTAAAACTACCCTCCGAGGAGGCCCCTGGCAATCAGGAACGAGGAACTTACACTGTAAATACATCCACTATCGCGATGACCAAAGCACTCGCGCAATACAAACTTGAACCCATTGAAACCCGAATTGACTTGTTTAAAGCCGAAAAAGCAAGCTTCTACATCCGCGATCGGAAGCATTATGGTTGGGATCCCTACCTTCAAAATGGAATAAACGCGCATGTGGTTCCCGGGGATCACAATCACATTTTTGTGCCGCCCAACGATCAGGTCTTTGCGGAAGTATTGGAGGCTCGTCTGAATGAAATTGTGTGCACAGCACTTCAAGCATCAAAACATGGAAAGCATCAAACCCCGGTGGAAATCATTGACTAGTGCCGCAATAGCGCATTGCAGCCAGCCTTTTCTGATTTACGGCCGCCCTTACACAACGCTAACTGAGGATTTGAGGGCTTTGCTTACTGATGCAGAACGAGCTAGTGCTCAAAAAATGCCAGCAGAAGCCCGCAATACCTGGTTGTGGTGCCGAGCAACGCTGCGCAAATGTTTGGGGATAAAACTGAACACTGATCCAGCTGGGATTCAGTTTAGCTACAATGCCCAAGGCAAACCAGCACTCCATAATCAGGCGCTGCATTTCAATGTAAGCCATACCTCAAGCTCGTTCCTCGTAGGCATTGCGCAAGAACCGATCGGCGTTGACTTAGAAAGCATTCCCGAGCATATTGATGCTGTTACTGCTGATTTTGTGCTGAGCGCGCAAGAAAAGCGGTATTGCAAGAACGGCGAAAACCTGCCAGCTTTTGCCCAAATCTGGACCCTCAAAGAAGCTTTTTTGAAAGCCTCTGGATGGGGCTTGGTCGATGATTTGCCTTCCATAAATGTCGACCCTTGTACGGAAAACAACAGCATTGGCCAGAGCGGGTGGAACAGTGTTTCATTTGCGTGTCCAGGAGCGGAAATAGGTGCCTTTGTAGGAAATGGCGCAGCAAATTTAGAGTTTTTATTGGCGTGTTCCACCACCACGTAAGCAACTGAATCACATCGGACTGTTGTTTCAGTTGCTTGATTTGTTTGCGCCGATTTGAGAATAAACTTAAAATACTACCTTTACATAGGGCGCACCAGTGATTCGCCCTATGTAACCAGGTAACCATGAAACATTACATCTGTTTATTATTGGCACTGATTTTTTGGAGCAGCCCAGCCTCCGCCCAGCACCACCGCTGGATCGCCCCCTACGTCCCTCAAATCGATTCTCTCTTTTCCACTTATCAAAAAGGGAGTAACCCCGGCCTGGCCGTCGGCGTCTTGAAAGGTGGACAGTTGATGTTTTCCAAAGGATATGGTTTGGCCAATCTGGAACATGCGCTACCGTTCACCCCTAACACCGTCTCCGATATCGGCTCCCTGGCGAAACAAATCACCTGTTTTGCCATCGTACTCCTTGCACAACGCCAACAGTTAAATCTGGACGACAACATCCAAAAATATCTGCCCGAAGTGCCCAATTTTGGCCAACCCATCACCATTCGGCATTTGGTGCACCACACCAGCGGTTTGCGCGAAATTTATGGCATGTTGGAACTGGTCGGTTGGAAACAAGGCGATGCGGTACGCCAGGAAGAGGCGCTGAATTTGGTGCAACACAGCCAGGAACTCAATTTTCCTCCGGGTAGTCGCTACAGTTATTGCAATACCGCTTATATGCTGCTGGCGGAAATCATCCAAAAAGCCAGTGGAAAAAAGTTTGAAGACTGGATGCGCGAAGAAATTTTCCGCCCCCTGGGTATGAACGATACTTATGTGATGGATGTACAGGGGGAATTGTTTCCACACACTGCCGATTCTTATACCATCAGCGACCAAGACGTTTGGATCAAACTGTACGACAACAGTACCGTTATTGGCGCTGGCGGCATTTACACTACCCTACCCGATCTGGCCCGCTGGTGCAACAACTACCGCGATGGCAAAGTAGGCGGCAAGCAGGGCATCCAACAAATGTTCCAACGCGGCGTGTTGAGCAATGGGGACAGCCTCAACTACGCTTTTGGCCTGGAGACCCTACCCTACCGGGGCCTACGCCGGATTCAACACACGGGCGCAAGTGCGGGTTACCGCGCCGCTTTGTTGTACTTCCCCCAACAAGATCTATCCATTTTGGTCAAAAGTAATTTTGCCAACTTCAATAGCCAGCTTACTGGTGAACGCATTGCTGATATCCTTTTGGCCAATAGTTTTACCGAGCCTGCTCCCAGTTTAGCCATGCTCAATCGTTCGGCATCCAAAGGTTTACCCAGTCCTCCCGGACCCTTGCAGGAATATGCCGGGCAGTATTATTGTCCAGAACTGGCTACTACGTATACCTTTCAGGTTGAAGGGGATAGCTTGGTTGGCATGCACCGTTACAATGGTAAATTCAGCATTCAACATGTGGATGAAGATCGATTTAGTGGGCCTTCCTTTATGAGTACCCTACGTTTTGAACGGGATGCCAATGGAGTGATCCAGGGTTTGCGGGTTTCCAATGGTCGGGTGCTCAATTTGTGGATGAAAAAACAATAAAAAATGGACGGGGTGGCCTATACCCAGGAGCAGGCCAAACAACAGAATTATTTGCTCGTTTTTTAAACGCGTTTTAATACAATCCGCTCCCCTCCAGTATAAATGTTGAAGCCGCCATTGCGCAAAAAACCGACCAAAGTCAGGTTATGCGCCTCGGCCAATTCAACAGCCAAACTGGAGGGGGCACCTACTGCCGCCATGATCGGAATGCCCGCCATTACTGTTTTTTGAACCAACTCAAACCCGGCCCGTCCACTGACGAGCAGCAGGTTATCGCTTAGTGGGAATGCTCTTTTTTGCAGTGCCGCTCCAATTACCTTATCCAGGGCATTGTGTCGCCCTACGTCTTCGCGCAGGTACAACAAATCACCACTGCTCGAAAACAATCCAGCCGCGTGGATCCCCCCGGTGTGATTGAACAGGGATTGTTGCGGAAGTAGCGCTTCGGGTAAGCGCAGTAGCGTTTCTGGATGAATGAGTGGTTGATGAGCGGGTAGTAAAAAAGCCGACTGATTCTGCACCATCTCCAAACTGGCTTTGCCACATACGCCACAACTGGAGCTGGTGTAAAAATGACGCTGCAATCTTGCGGCATCAAATCGCGCTGCGGGATGTAGCTCTACCAAGATGCTGTTTTCTTGTGCTTCTAGACTGAGTTGCACCCCTGGATAACGCATTTGTAATACATCCTTCCGGCCTTGAATCAATCCCTCAGTGAATAAAAAACCGTACACCAAATCGAAATCCGCCCCTGGCGTGCGCATCGTTACGGCTAAATTCATTTGCAGGCGCTGACCAAGTGGGCCATAAGCCAGCTGAATTTCCAGCGGCTCTTCACTAGCCAAATGATCATTTAGCGTTTCAAAAAGGCCCTTCCGAAATTTAATGATTTGTCGTTGTTTTGTTGGAGTTTGATACATGCCTAAAGGTAATGTACTGAGCTAATGGTCAAATCAGGCTGAATGGATATTTCCCGAAAGGCAATGCGGTAATGATCTACTTTAAAATCCTCGGAATGTGAGTCGATTTGAAAAAAGCAGGAAGGCGTAAGGTGTACCAATAGATTTTTCCAGCGCACGGTGCGTTCCACATGGTAGTGCCCACAAAAGATGTCGATGTTGCCAGGATAAGCACAAAGTAGATCTTGAAGTGGCTCAAGGTCTTCCAAGGGGTGATTGTTGTCCATAAAAGGAGTACCCGCCAATAAGGGTGGATGGTGGATGAACAAGATGATATCCCCCTGAAGCTGCTGAAGTTGCTGCTGCAACCACTCCAATTGCGGCGTGTCCACTTTAGAGGTTGAAGTATCCATAAAGAGGATTGGTCGATCGCCCCAGTTGCGGTCGAAATACAATCCGTCGGGGTGGTAATCTGCTTGTCGCTGAAAAGCCTGGGTTAACAACTGAGCGTCATCATGATTGCCTCCAATGACTTCATAAGGGATGTTCAGCTGATCCACCCATTCTTTGACCCAGGCATAGATTTCCAGGTCGCCCTGGTCGTAACACAGGTCTCCTGACAATACCAGGTAATCCGGTCGGCGCTCTTGCACGGCGGCGATGATGCGGCGAAAATTTTCCCTTACATCTACAAAGTAAGTGTCTTCTCCTTCCTGTCCGATATGCAGATCGGTAATTTGAATAACTCTCATGGCCTGGGTTGTGCACCTGGGTTGATCAGGTGCTAGGTGTATCTACTCCGCAAAATAAAAATTTTACTGAAGTAGTGGGGCAAAAATAAATGTTCATTTTTCTTGAGCCAAAGGATTAGATAAGACACTTGAAATGAACCGTTTTCTCATCTAATCCTTTGGCAAAATGAACAATTTATTTTTTAACGCCCCGTAAATCCACCGCACGATCATTGATGTATTGAAACAAGGCGTACAAGGAGGCTCGTGAACGGACGGGAAGCTGTTGTATTTCGGATTTCTGCCAAGTATCTTCCAGCCAATTTTGATACTGATTCAACGTCTTCGCCGAGTAATCATCCAGGTGCTGAACCTTACGTTTCTGGCTCAATTTTTCAGCCACATTTTGCATCCATTCCGCTTGCATTCCTTGTAAATCTGTAACGATCAATTGGCGGCCTCTAGCATAATTGAGGGCAATTTTTCGGTGCAAACGTTCGGCTTGCCACCACAAAGATGTATCGGGTTTGCTGCCCGGTTGGGGCCATTCGGGCGTAAGTAAGGTTTTTCCGCCAAAGAAGAAGGGTAAATACACCGAAAGGCAAGGCATGGAGGTGCCAGTTAACCATAAAGTAGGCGTACTGCCATCCAACGGCAATTCAAAAACCATCGACCCCGTGGTTTGGCTGGGGTTGGTTGGCCCGGTTGAATGCATACAGATATTTGCAGTACCACCATGGGAAGGGTCATAGTGGTTTTCGGGCTCGTCGCCGTGTTGACGCAGGATTTGCATGGCGCTGAGGGCGTCCAGGTTTGGATGGGTTTGGATAGCTTGGGTGGAATAAGTCCGTCGCACTTTGCATTTGCTCATGCGGGTATAAAACCAATCAGAATAGGCGTTGGTAAATGAAAAGGGCTCTCCTTTTTTACTCCAGCCTCGCAATACCGCATAGTCTTCCGCGTGGGGACTGATGCGATCATAGGCTGCGTCCAAAGTAAGCCCATTGGAAATGGCGTAATGGCTCTTTATCTTTTTAGCCACCCAATGTGGCCCAGCAGTTTCAAATACCCAGGCTGTACGGCGGTCTGCAATCAAAAAACTGTTGTGGTAGAAAAAGCGGCGATTGCGGTAGCCCCCGCAAGCATCTTGCCCGTAGTCGGCCAGTAGCTGGATCATCAACTCCAGTGCTGCATCCGCAGATTCACAGCGTTCAAGGGCCAAGCGCAATAGATCCATGCCAGTCAAGCCCTGGTTTTTCTTTTGAAAACCAATCTTGGTAAATACCGCTTCATTGCCAATGACCAGGCCATGTTCATTGGCCCCCATTTCTGCTCCCCACATTTGGAAAGGTTTGGACAAAATGACCTCATGGGTAAGGGCTACCTGGGGGATTTCGATATAGGTGCAGCGTAGTTTGTTTTCAGTAGGTTCCTGGCGCGGGAACCGAACAATGGCCTGGGCTTCATTCGGTTCTCGGTCGGAGTTTTTGCCAAAAATGAGTTTATTGGACGTAATTTTGACGAAGGTATCGCACATAGTTAGGTTGATAAAACGGCCTGAAAATAATGGCTACATTATGCAGCAAATGGGTTGTAAGGACAAAAAACTGCCATACAACCCATTTTAATTAACCACGGCTTGATCAAAAGAGTTTGCTACCCTTCCTTCATTCCGAATGAATACCCGAATACCTACCGAACCAGTTGAATGACCTTTCGATAAATCTGCTCTTTATCAAAGCATTGAAGTTCCAATAAATATACCCCGTGTGAAAGCGGCGGAATACTGAATTGTACCGTACTTTGAGCATTTACCTGGGTATATTTTTCCTGGCTCAACAATTGCCCACCGAGCGTATACGGCATTGCATTAACGGGGCCTGAATGCCCCTCAGTCAAGCTGAAATTCACTTCATTGGCGTACTGTAATGGGTTGGGAAATACTTTCCAAATGTTTTGTTGTTGATTGGTTTCCTTTACTGCAACCAAGGTGCTACTCGTATCCTGAGGAGGGCTCAGCGGGTCGCTACTTGGAATGATGTACCAGCGTTGCGCATCGTTGCCGATATAGGTCTGCAAGCTGACATCCGTTCCATTCAGGTTGCCCTCCAGGTATAAATTACTTTTGTGGTTTTTGAAATAAAACGTGCTGTCTCCGGCCTGTTCTATTACCCAATTTTGAGCTGAGGTGCCATTCACCCTGAATTGCCAAATTTTTGTGCCCGGAGCAGTACCTCCACCAAAGGCATCAAGGGCAAAATTGCTGTGTTTGGCCAGAATGTTCCATAACTTTTCGGGCGTTTTTTTGAAATAAAAGGCCTGGTGAGGGGCTTCCTTATTGGCGTTTTGTTGCAAAAAAGCACCGGCACCCAATGCTGCTCCACTGATCTCCAAAACCCTCCCGGTGGCTTTGTTGCGGATGTAACTTGCCTTATCTGGAATTTGAAATAAATTGGTAGCCACTCCAGCGCAAGCATCCAGCTGGATAGAAGTCATCCTGGCTACACCTTTGCCAATCCATTGTTTGTGTGCTGCGTCCCAATTGCCTTTATAGCCACCCTGAATATTGCCTGCTACATTGCATACAAAAACAGAGCTGTAATTGAATAAGTCATCATTGCTCAAATTCATTGCCTTGGAAACGCTGAAATAGCCCAACCAGGAATATTGCTTCAAGCAGGTCAGCTCTTTACTGGCCTGCTCGGCCAGATCACCTACCAAAAAGTGATCATTGTGGTCCCCCGGATTGTACAAACTATTGGTTTCGGGAATATTCAGGGTGGCGTAGCTGTACCCCGATGTTTCAGCAATGATGATGCGTTGAATGGTCTTTACCAAATCAGTCCAACCTTGATACGTAGCAGAACTGTCCACCGCAGTAATTTTCGAAATAGCCCCATCCCGCAAACGTTTGAGGGATTGATTTCCGGTGCCTGTATATCCGTTGCCATCGCCATTGCCTTCGGGTAAACGCAGGTAATAACTTTTGGTATGCTTGTACTGCACCTGAAAAATCTGGTGCGCATTGGCGTATACATATTTGGCGGATTCACTGCGATCTGGCGCCGAGGCGATGTCGGCCAGAAATTTTATCGAAAGCCGAGAGCCATTGTCTCGGGCTTGATAATATGGAATAGTCCCACTTCCTCCTTTACCTAGTCCCGCATCACCTGCCGTAAGGGTAATAAAAACCGTTTTCTGCTTGGCATTCGTGACATCGGCGAAGGCGTTTTTCACCATAAACAACTGCCAATCATCCTGATGTGCTACAATGTAGAATACAACCGATTCTTGTGCAAAGGCCAATTGGGCAAAAAGAAAAAGGGCAAGGCACCAACTTTGGCGCAAAAAACGGGTATATGGAGTTGACATTGTATTGAAAATTTATGGTTCTAGAGATTAGGGCGATAAAAAAATAAGTGTTTCATTTTGTTAAAGGATTAGGCAAGTAAACGGTTCATTTTAAGTGTCTTATCTAATCCTTTGACTCAGAGAAAATGAACACTTATTTTTGCCCCACTACTCGGAATGGTTGGATCAGACCTGTACTTTTTGAATCGCTGCGGGTAAAGTCCGCCAGAGAATCCATAAGTCCAACCAGAGACTATAGCGATGCGCGTATTCGATATCCAGTTTTTTACGGCCATCTTCACTAACGTCAGCTTTGCCACGTTCGGTTACTTGCCACAAACCGGTAATTCCAGCAGGCGCAGCAAAACGCGCCACCCATTCATCCTGGGTCAATTTCTCTGCTTCATACAAGGGTAAAGGACGGTTACCAACCAAAGACATGTCTCCCAACAAGACATTGAACAATTGAGGTAATTCGTCGATACTGGTATTGCGAATAAAGTGCCCAATGCGGGTAATGCGCGGGTCATTTTCGATTTTGACAAAGGTGTTGCCGTCTTTTTGTGCCTTTTGGTGCAAAAAAGCCCCCTCCCCTATAAAACCATCGTCCTGAAGCAGGAGAATGTGGTCTTCGTAGTTTACATCATCTGCTTTCTCGGCTGGTTGTTGCTGCTCGTACTGATTCAAGTGTTTTAATCCTTTCAGCAGTTGATCAGCATTGGGGCGCATGGAGCGAAATTTGTAAAAATCAAAGGTGCGGTAGCCCTGGCCTACCCTTTTGGCGCGGTAGATAATGGGGCCTGGCGATTCTAGTTTGATCAAGATTGCGATGATCAAAAACAAGGGGGACAAAAGGAGAATCAGGATACTGGCCGCCAACACATCTATACAACGCTTCCAAAGAGGAATTGTGTAGGTGGGGTGTCCAATTAGGTAATCGAGTAAAACTTGCATAGCTGGAAAAATGGGTGTTGATTAAACGTGAATGGATAATTGACGCGCGATGCGCAGGCTTAATTCCCTTGGGTGAAAGGGTTTAAGTACAAAATCCGCAGCTCCTGCTTCCAGGCATTTGATGCGATCCTCAACGGATTCGGAAGCGGAGAGTACGATGCAGGGAATAGGAGCAAACTCCGGATTTGATTTTAGTTGGCTCAACCATTCTAGGCCACTTTGACCTGGAAGTTTTAAGTCTATGATGATCACATCAGGTTGGAGCCCCGTTTCCATGCGGATTTGGGCCTCCTCCGCCGTTTCAGCAGTAAATACCCGAAATTCCGTGCTTAAGATGCGTCCCAAAAACGTGCGCATCATTTCATTGTCTTCTACCAATAGTATGTTCGATTCCATAAATAAAGTTTTGATGCTGCAAAAGTAGAGTGGATTTCAAGGGATCGGTCTCTCAAATAGGGCAAGTGGTCGATTTTGAAGGTTTTTGGTAAAAATGTTCGATGAATGGAATTTACGTGAATGAAAAGTCCAAGCTTAGGGTGCTTTACCAAAAACCGTCAAAAAAAGCCATTGACCGATCAAAAAAATAGCTTAACCGAAGAGCTCCGCCCTGGAATGTACCCTGCACCTACCTTTGCATCGTAAATCATTACATTATGAAATTGTTTCTCCGCCCTCAGGGTAATTATAGTGCCACATTCAGTCTGAATATCCTCCCCTTGCTTAGGAGACCCTTAAGCAATGGAGCCTATATCGCAGAATTAGACGGTTTGCGATTCATCGCCATACTTGCTGTAGTTGTGCAGCATTTGAGTGAAAGGCTCACCCGCATTCAAAGTAGCGACGTTCAAGCACAGTGGATTGATTCCAGTCTGTATTACGCAGCTTCACGAGGGAGTATTGGAGTGCTGTTGTTTTTTGCGATCAGTGGTTTTATTTTAAGTCTGCCTTTTTGGAGCGGCAAATCAATCCGCTATACCACTTATCTCAAAAATCGTTTGTTGCGCATCGAGCCACCGTATTTGATCTGGATGAGCTTGTTTGCAGTGTTGCTCTGGCTGAGTGGCCGGATTACCCATGACCTGGGGCAACATTGGCTGGCAAGTATCGCCTATGTACATACGCTGAGTTACGGCGAATTTTCCATCATCAATCCGGTTGCCTGGTCTTTGGAGATCGAAATTCAATTCTACTTGCTGGCACCCTGGATTGTTTTGTTCTTAAAAAAATACTTAGCCGCCAAGTTCCGCCCCCTGCTCTTGCCCTTGTTCATTGGATTGTACACCTTGTTGATGCAGGTGATGGGCTGGCACCAGGGCTTACTCAAATTCACCTTACTGGGACAGTTGCCTTATTTCATGGTGGGGATTTGGATGGCGGATCTCTACCAGCAAGGAAAACTCAAACTTCAAGTTGGCAAAAGCACGCTACTTTGGGTGGTTTTAGGCTGGCTGGTCATGATGTATACCTGGTCTGAAAACATGGGCCTTACCCTGATTTTTTTATTGGCCTTAAGCGCCTTTTTTGCCCTGGCGTTTCAACCTTCATTCTTTCAGCGCCTGTTGCGCAGTCCCTGGATAGCGGGCATTGGTGGCATGTGTTACAGCATTTATCTGATCCACTTGGCAGCCTTGGAAGGTTTAAGCAATTGGAGTAAAGGTTGGTTATCGATCGATAGTTATGGTTTATCCATGCTAGTACATGGAGTATTGTGGTTGTTGCCCATCTTGTTGTTCAGTGTGTTGGCCTATTTGCTACTTGAAAAGCCTTTTATGGGGCGCGAATGGCCCACGCAGCTAAAGAATTGGCTACAACAATCACGGAAATTGATGATTAAGACAAGTGTTACAGTGTTAATTATAGGGGGAACTTTTTTTTGGGGGAATCATGCAAGCGCACAAACCGACACCATTCGGTGGAAGGGGAAGGCGCTTGCTCCACTTTCAGTTTTGATCGAAAGAGCCCAACAAAATTCCCATGCATTAAAAGCCAATGATCGCGAAGTCGAAATCCTGGCTTTGGATCGCGACATCACTAAGCGCCAGTGGATGCAGCACGTTTCGGTGGTGGCAGGGCTAGACGCTGGCAACGGCAACTACGTTAGCACCAATACCGAAGCATTTACCGCCATCAATAGTTCTTTAACCCGTAAGGCCGTTCAGTTTGCAGTAGGTGTGAATGTTCAATTGCCGCTGAGTTCCTTGAGCAACCGAAAAGCAGAGATACAAAAACGTAGCCTGATGATGGAGAAGGAATTGCTGCTGAAAGCTAGTCAGGGCCAAACGATTCGGGAAGAAGTCATCAACAGGTATACCCGGTTCAAAGAATCCGTCCAATTGCTCGATTTGCAAGCAGGCGTCAATGAAGCCAGTTCGATCAAACTTACTGCAGCTGAAAAGTACTTCAAGGAAGCCCAATTGAGTGTAGAGGATTTTAGCCAAGCGATGGAACAGCATTTTCAAAACAAAATGGAACTGGAAAGAAAGAAATCAACAGTTGAAAATGCGCTGTTGTTGTTGGAAAATATTGTCGGAACCTCCATATATAACCTACTATGAGCTTACTAGATTTTTTACGGATCGTCTCGCGTAATTGGTACTGGTTGTTGTTTTCTGCTTTGACCCTGGCCGTTTTGACCTGGTCAAGCCTCAAAAAACAAGCGCCTCAATACGAATCCCATAGCATCATCAATACGGGGTTGGTGTCCAACTATACCATTGAAAGCAATGAAGGAGCTAGCATTGACTATGCTTTTACAAATAACGAATTGCAAAACATCATCAACGTTGCAACTTCGTATCAAACGATGGAAGAGTTGGGCCTGCGATTGTTGTCCAAAACTTTGGATAAACGTACGGGGAAAGGGATGTTGTTGCCCGAAAACCGCAAAGATCTGGAGAAAAAACTGGGGGCAAAGGTTTTAGCACAACTCAGCACCAAGAACCCCTCACTGCTCCAGGTTAGCCTGATGCACATGCGCGATCGCAGTCGCCATAGCAAAGTGTATGAATTGCTTTACTCTGATCATCCCTTGTTTGGGATCGAACAACTACAAACCATCAAAGTGGAGCGCTATGGCAATAGCGATATGTTGAAAATCAGCTACCAAACTTCTGATCCTGGGATTTGTCAGCTTACCTTAAAATTGCTGGCAGAAATCATCATGGAAACCCAGCTCTCCCTGAAAAAAGGCCAATCAGGAGATGTACTGGCCTTTTTTGACGAAGCTACAAAAAAATCTGCGGGAGAACTTCGCGGAGCAGAAGATGAGTTATTAGGATTCAAGGTCCGCAATAAAGTCATCAACTATTACGAGCAAACCCGCTTTATCTCTGGTAAAAAAGAAGACTTTGACGAGCTGTATTACAAAGAAATGATGAACCTCGCCTCAGCGGATTCGACCATTCAAAAGTTGGAAGGCCAACTGCGCCAAAGGGTGAACTTGCCCCGTTTGAATCAATCCATCATGGATCAGCGCAAAACCTTGACCGAATTGAGCACCAAGATCAGTACCATGGAGATCAGGCCCGATAGCTTGGAAGATTTTTCCACCAATGATCTGCGCAAACTCAAACGGCAAGCTGAAAAGGTAAGAGAAAACATCCGCAACACCGTGGATGAAACCTGGATGAATACCAATATGCCGGAGGGTTTGCCCGTCAGGGATGTATTGAACCAATGGTTGAGCAGTGTGCTCAAACAAGAAGAATCCACGGCACGGATGCAGGTCATTCGTCAGCGTCAGGCCGAGTTTGTCCAAATTTACGATCAGTACGCCCCATGGGGGTCTACCATTCGGCGCATGGAACGGCAAATTGATGTCAATGAACGCGCTTACCTCGAAAATTTGCACAGTTACAACCAGGCTCGCTTGCACCAAATCAACATGATGATGAGCTCCAACCTCAAAGTGATTGATGAACCCGTGTTTCCCAAAAAACCAATGCCCAACAAAAAAATGATGTTTGTGGTCATGGCCTTTTTGGCGGGTTTGTTTCTTCCATTGGGTGTATTCATTGCGATGCATCTGCTGGATCAATCCCTCAATTCGGTAGTAAGGGCTGAAGAAAAAACCGGCTTGAAACTGGCGTCGGCGCTGCCCTTTGTCAACAAATTTAAAATTGGCCCCAAAGCTAGGATCGACTTTCAGGCCATCAACCACAAGGCCATGCAGCAACTGATCCACACGCTAAAAATGAGCAATCAAGGCGTGGAAAGCCCCATTATCGCCTTTTTATCCAATCGCAGCGGGGAAGGAAAAAGTTGGCTCATCACCCGCCTGGCCGCTTACCTGGAACAAAAAGGGCAGCAAGTGCACCAGATCAAAGCAAGTGATTGGGAAACCCAACGGGAACAGATTCTGCAACGCCTACAGGAACAACCCGCCTGGGTTTTGGTAGAGTTCCCAGCCTTGCTGGAGCAGTCGGAACAACTGCCTTATTTGAATGAAATGCACAGTGCAGTGTATGTTGCCTATGCCCGGAAGGTTTGGTCTAAAGCGGATGAACGTGCATTGGATCGCATCAAGGATTGCGCAGACAAACCCGCACATCTGTTTTTAAATGCGCTGGATTTGGATCAAATGGAAGATGTCATTGGCGAGGTTCCCAAACGCAGAAACATGCCCCACCGCTGGTTGAAAAGAATGGTAACCTTGCAATATTCCTAAAAAAATAAGTGCTCATTTTTCCTGAGCCAAAGGATTAGATAAGACACTTTAAATGAAACGTTTACTTATCTGATCCTTTGGCAAAATGAACAATTTATTTTTTTGTCGCCCCTAAGCCAAGTCATGAACGAAACCACAAATACAAAACCGCTGCTCTGTTTGGCCCTGCCCGCCTGGGCTGGCAACTACACCAAATCGACCGTAGAGTTGATGAAAGCCATGAGCGAACATCGTTCGGTGCTGTACATCGACTACACCTATACCTGGAAAGATGTAATGCGGGCTTTACTGGGTAAAAAACCAGGGCTGCCCATCTTAAGCGTACTCGGATTGAAATCCCGAATCCGTCGTATATCCCCTCAATTGCAGGTTTGGAGTTTGCCTCCATTGTTGCCCATCAACGGATTGCCTCCTGGGCTTGCATTCCGGGTGGTTCATGGCATCAATACCTTTTTGGTACAATCAAGTCTTGCCAAGGCAATACGGATCTGGGGTGGTGCTGATTTTGTGACGATCAATGCCTGCCAGGCCCTGTATGACCGCGCACTGCAAAAATTGCCCGCCAGCAAAAACATTTACTACTGCTACGATGAAATCGCCGCAGCCCAATGGACCGATCGCCATGCAGCCCGCTTCGAGCGGGAAGCCATCGGAGCGGCGGATGCCCTGGTTTGTTCAGGCAGCCAATTGTTGGCGCAAAAACGACAAAATGGCCAACCTGCCCTGCAAATTCCCAATGGGGTTGACCCTTTGTTTTTGCAAACACAAAGAGACAATCCTCCCCAAAGCAGACCAATCATTGGTTATGTAGGCAGTCTCGACGAACGGATTGATCTGGATTTATTGGAAAAAGTAATCCAGGCTTTACCTGAGTTCGACTTTTCCTTTACCGGTCGCCTCCAGCAGGCACAGCTTCAACAGCGGCTTACCGCATTTGCGAATGTTCAATTTCACCCTCCGGTGGCTTATCAGGCATTGCCACAACGGATGAAGCATTTTTCAGCGGGGATTATCCCATTTTTGCGCAATGAACTCACTGCCGGGATTTACCCCATGAAAGTGAATGAATACCTGGCATTGGGCTTGCCCGTGGTGAGCACCGGATTTGGGGACATGCATCAACTTCAGCCCTGGGCCACCGTAGCCGATCAGGCCGATGCATTTATCCATGCCCTGCGTACAGAACTATCCAATGACCATCCAGATAAACAGCGCCAGAGGCGCGCATTTGCTGCCCAACAAACCTGGCAAGCTCGTGCCTTGCAGCTCAATGAACTGATTGAAAAGCTGTAGGATCCTCCCCCCCCTTGAGGCCCAAAACTGATTAGAATTGGCCAATTTCCAAAAAACGCTTCAATTCGCAACAATCTCTCCCTTTTTTTCCAAAAACCTAAGAGTTCTGATTGGAGGCTTGATCTACCTTAATTTTGAATCATCAAATCAAGCAAATCAATTCAACATGACCATTGCACAACACATTTCGCTCCTAAAACAAAGAAAGTTCCTGATCGGAGCGGGAGTGAGCGTATTTTGTTTGGGCATGAGTATATTTTTTGGAAGCGGCGATTTATTGATGAGTGCCGTCATGCTGTTGCTACCTTTTCTTTTGTTTTTTGCGGCCTGGTTGGTCGTTGCCCCTCAGCAAGGGATCTACTGGGCCCTGATTATGGGATTTTTATCCTCAGGTTTGGCCAGGTACATGGATGCTCCCTGGGGTTTGACTTTGGATATTTTGCTTTTTTTGAGCACGCTTGGTTGGTTTTTTAAACAATACCGGTTGAAAGACTGGAGCGCAGTACGCAATGACATCATGCTGCTGGCACTGATTTGGATGTTGTACATTATTTTGGAACTGGTTAACCCAGAGGCACACAGTGCTGAAGCCTGGTTTTACGCCATGCGCGGAGTTGGTTTTTATCAGTTATTGTCCTTTGTGTTGGTATTTACGTACTTCCGCAAAAACGCTGATCAAGACCGGGTCATTCGCCTCATCATTTGGCTTTCTTTATTGGGTACTGCCTGGGGTTTTCGCCAATTGTTGATGGGGGTTGATGCTGCTGAGCACCATTGGTTGTACGCAGAAAACCACCACGAGGAACATATTTTACATGGCAAACTGCGGGTTTTTTCTTATTACAGTGATGCAGGCCAGTTTGGCGCATCTCAGGCCATGGTGGCTTTGATGTGTGGCATTCTGGCGCTGGGGCCCTTCCCTTTGCGCAAGCGGATTTGGTTTGCGGTAGCCGCACTCATCACCTTTTTAGGCTTTGCCATTTCCGGCACCAGAGGTGCCTTGGCCGTTCCTGCCGGTGGCATATTGATTTTTTTGATTGCCTCCAAAAACTTTAAAATCCTGGCTGCTGGCCTGCTGGTGATAGGCACCGCTTTTTACGTCCTCAAGTTCACCTTTGCTTTTCAAGGGGTGGAGCAGGTACAACGCATGCGAACGGCACTGGACCCTAGCAATCCATCGCTGCTGGTGCGTTTGAACAACCAAAAGACCTTTGGCAACTACCTGAGCAGCCGCCCCATGGGTGGAGGGATTGGAACAGCGGGCTTTTGGGGGGCAAGATTCAGCCCAAACACCTTGTTGGCTAAAACTGCAACCGATAGTTGGTATGTCAAAATCTGGGCCGAAACAGGCACAGTGGGTATTGCACTACACTTGTTTGTGCTAGGGTACATCATGGGCAAAGGCGCCAGTGTGATTTGGCGGCTAAAAAACCAGCAGATTCGTTACAAAGCCATGGCGATGTATGCCTCTATCGGCGGTGTATTACTGTCCAGTTATGGTAATCAGGTCTTTGGCCAAATGCCTACTGGAATGATTATGAATGTATTGATCCCATTTGTGTTCCTCTCGCCTCTGTATGAAAAAGAGCTGGAACGAACCGATAAATCCATTTAACTATGAATGTTATACTGACCCTTATAGGCCTTGTTGCTGCGCTCTATTTTGCTTACAGTGCTGGATTTGTAGCCCTGTTCTCGGTGGCAGGCAGCCTGGCAAAACGCAAAGTACTTACCTGGAAAGAACAGGACGCTAAACGTCGTTTTTTGGTTTTGATTCCAGCTTACAAAGAAGATTTAGTAATCGAACAAACGGCTCGGGCTGCACTGTTGCAAAATTACCCTAGTGCGCACTACGACGTGTGTGTGATCGCCGATCAACTACAAGCTACGACCCTGGAGCGCCTGAATCAACTGGCGATTCGCGTGTTGCCAGTTTCTTTTGAAAAATCCACCAAAGTGCAAGCCATCAACGTCGCTCTGGTGACGCTACCCTCAGACTACGATGCCGTGGTGGTGCTGGATGCCGATAACATCATGGCTTCAGATTTTTTGAACTTCATGAATGCCAGCCTGGCCCAGGGCTGGAAAGCAGTGCAGGGGCAGCGCATTGGCAAAAATGCGGATACTCCCACTGCCATTTTGGATGGATTAAGTGAGGACGTGAACAACCATATTTACTGCTTGGGGCACAACGCGATTGGCTTGTCCTCCCGTTTGTCGGGCTCAGGAATGGCCTTTGACTATCAGCTATTTAAAGCCATAATGGCTCAAAATACAGCGGTGGGTGGATTTGACAAGGAGCTCGAAATCAGGTATACCGCTGCGGGTGAGTACATCTACTATTGCCCTGAAGCCGTGATCTGGGATGAAAAAGTGCGCTCGCAGCAAAATTTCCAGAATCAGCGACGTCGCTGGATTTCTGCACAATACGCCAATCTGCGCCGCTTTTTTCCTACTGGTTTGAAGGCATTAAGCCATGGCAATCTGGATTGTTTTCACCGGGTATTGCAATTGGCTTTGCCACCCCGGCTTTTGTTGCCCGTTTTTTTGTTCTTGATGAGTGCCATCGCGCTTGTTCTGGGTTCTTATCCTGGATTTTGGTTGACCCTGTTTGGCCTCAATGTAGGCGGAATGCTGCTGGCGATACCACTCGATTTTTGGAAGAGCAAAAAATACCTGAGCCTGCTCAAGCTGCCCAGTATCATTTGGCAAACCTTGAAAGCAACTTTGCGGATACGGCACGCCAATCGAACCTTTATCCATACCACACATCACAATTAAACATACTATGCTAGGAGAAGGAATGCCTTGGGGGCTTTTATTGCTGATTGCAATGATTGGTTTTATCTGGGGAGTTTTTAACGACAAAGAACCAAAGCGCAGTGAAAAATCTGAACATTCTAATGGTTTGTAAATCTCTGCCCGATACCTTTTCGGGCGGGATTCAAACCCACACCTGGTTGCTCAGTGGTGCCTTGCAGGAAGCAGGCCACACCGTCAGCATCCTTACTGCAGGGTCTTTTCGCCGGAAGCTTCAGCGAGAAACAGTACAAGGACGAATGTTGATCAAACTACCATTTATCCCTGGACGGAGAATGCCTGTATTGAAATTGACTTTGGAAGAATTGTTTTTTAACCTGGCGGTGCGCCGCTGGTTAAAGCGCAACGCTCAAAACTACGATGTGATTCATTTGCAAGGTCGTAGTGGTGGCCTTTCGGCCAAAGGAGTAATAAAGAATAGTGTAGTCACTTATCATGGATTGGTAGGGGCAGAGCAGGTAGAAAAGGGCAGTTGGGATCAATGGCTACACGGAATAATGGCTCAATTACTGGAAAGAAGACCCTCGAAATTTGCTAAGGGGCTGATTGTCGTGAGTGAAGGATTGTTGACCAAGCTAAAAGAAGCTTATCCCCAAGTTTCCTCGCCGGTAGCGATTATTCCGAATGGAGTAAACGAAGGTTTAGCGGGAAACAAAGTTGTGAATCAGGACGAGTTGTTGTTTGTAGGAAGGTTAGACCCAGTCAAAGGTATTGGAGTGCTGATGGATGCCTTCACCCATTTTTCACCCGAAGTAAAACTCAAAGTAATCGGCGACGGACCAGAACTTCCAAAAATTGAAGCGCTGATCCAAGCCAAAGGTCTTGGTCATCGGATTGAGTTGTTGGGCGAAAGAGACAACGCGTACGTACTGGAAGCCATGCAGACGGCATTTGCCTTGGTGTTGCCTTCCTTCATGGAGGCCCAGGGGCTGGTACTGCTGGAAGCGGCGGCGAATGGTCGCCCCTCAATAACCAGTGATTTGGCCGGAACAAAAGAGGTGATTATAGACGGCTACAATGGTTTGCGTTTTCCCATGGGAGACTCAAAAGCCTTGGCAGAAGCAGTCAATAAACTCTATGCGGATCCAGCTTTGGCAGACCAAATGGGGCGCAATGGGCGAGAACATGTGCAAAAAAACTTTAGCTGGTCAAGTGTAGTCGCACAAACTGAGCAGTTTTACCATCAAATCCTAGGGGCATGAACCTGAATAACGTAAAAGCTGCTTTTTTGACGCAACTGCTGCCCATGGCGGCGCAAGTATTTGCTTTTATCCTGCTTAATCGGGTATTGAGCTTAGAAGACATGGGGTCTTGGTCTTATTTTCTGCTGTTTTTTTCACTGGCAGAAGGCTTGAGGGCCACATTCGTTCACAATGCCTGGATTTATTTGTCTCGGCAAACACCCGATGTTCCAGCCGAAAAATGGAAGGCTGCGGCCTGGACGCTCCAGGCAGGAATTACCTTGATTCTGATCCCTCTGATCTTGGTATTAGGTTGGCAGGTACAGGATTTTTTGGGCATGCCAATGCTGAGTGTCCTTTGTGCTTGGTATCCGGTACTGGCCATTACCTCTGGTTTGTACCAATTGACCCAAAGTGAGGCGATCAATGAGCTGCAATTCAAGCGCGTAGGTCAGGGGGCTTTAGTCATGAGCCTCAGTCTCTTGCTGATGTATGTGGGGCTGTATGCTTTAAAAATAAACTTTGGTCTGATTACCTTATTGCTGATTCAATCCTTGAGCTACCTATTGGGGGCCTGGGCGACTAGACTACGCTTGCCCGCAACACTGCCAAATTGGGAGCAGGTCGCTGCAATGTTCAGTTTTGGGAAATTTTCAGCAGGTACCAGTTTGGGCTCATTGTTGTACCAAAAGACGGATGCCTTGTTGATCGGGTATTGGCTTGGCCCAGCAGCGGTAGGTTTGTACAGTGTTGCTTCACGAATCAGCAATTATACTGAAATCCCACTGAATGCCATTGCACAGGCTAGTTTTCCGGAGATGAGTGATAAAACGTTCAATAAGGATGACCTCAATAAAAGCCTGGGCTTAATGGTCGCAAGTGGATTCCCTCTGGCCATTGGGGTACTGATTATGGCCCCCTTGATGATCTGGATTCTGGCTGGCTCCAATTACCTGGCAGCAAGCAGTTGCCTGCGGATTTTTGCCTTAACGGCGATCATCAAACCTTTTGGCAGAATAATGGGCTTACAATTGGAAGCAAGTGGCCGACCTCAGCTCAATTTTCGCATCATGTGGATCAGTGTAGGGGTCAATCTTGTATTCAACCTCCTATTCATCCCTTATTGGGGGATTGCCGGAGCTACTTTTGCCACCTTATTGGCAACCGGGCTTACGATCTTCCTCAGTAAACGGTTGTTGGCGCAAGGCGGAGGCCCTTTAGTAGGTCCAGCGATCAAAAGCGCCTGTCATTATTATCAATTGCTGTTTCAAAACCTTCAAAAATCTTTTCATCATGTCTTTAGTTTTCGGTAGACTCCAGTATTTGACCAGCACGCGCATGCAAGCCTCGCCCTTCATTGCCAAGTTGTTTCAAAGCGTATTTGGATACACCAACGTGGGCAATTACGCACGTTCGAAGGTTTTTATGCGCATCATGCAACAATTGCCTATTGAAAATGCCAGCAAAATCATGGACCTGGGCTGTGGCTACGGCGAATACAGCGTGCTGATGGCCGATATGTTGCCCAATGCCCACATCACTGCTTTGGACATCGACTCAGCACGTTGCAAAAACGTACAGACGATGCTTAAAAAAGCCAATTTACAGGAAAAAATTGGGGTGGTAAACCAAAAAATTGGAGATACCATCGAATGGCCACAATACGATTTTGTATTTTCAGTAGATGTGTTTGAGCACATCCCTGAAGCGGAGATGCCTTTTTCCGCAGTTTTGGAGCGCTTGCGGCCAGGAGGATATTTTTTGGTAAAAATACCCAATCGCGATCAACGCACCATTTTTCCCGCACAATGGTTTGAAGAACACCAACACTGGTTGGACGAAGAACACGTGGGTCAAGTATACGATCTGGAGGGATTGCAAGGACGTTTTGTTCGTGAAGGTTTTGACATTGTGCTGGCCGAAGCCACCGATGGACTGCTGTCTAGATTGGCCTGGGAATTGGCTTGGCTGGGTAAAAAAGCAGGAGTCTTGCTACAACTGCCCACCTTGCTTTTGGCGAAGCTACTCATTGGGCTGGATCCGTTTTTTCAAAAACCAGGCCGAGGCAATGCCATTCACGTACTTGGCCGCAAGCCATTTTAGGGTTTGCTTTTTTTATCCTAATTCCCCTTCAAACAAACAACTGCACCAAACATGAAAGAGGTACTTGTAAGCATAATCACGGTAAACTACCGCCAGGCGGAAGCAACCCTGGCATTCTTGGAATCTTTGAACAACCAGTCGTTTCGCAACTATGAAGTTATTCTGGTAGACAATGCTCCACATTTGAATTATTCGGATTCCTTTGCAGCGATATGTCCTTACCTAAAATTGATCATCAATGCAGAAAACATCGGTTTTGCTGCGGCCAACAACCAGGGAATGAGCCTGGCCGAAGGGAAGTTCTTTTTTTTGCTCAACAACGATACGATTGTCACAGACGGTTTTTTTGAAGCGTGTTTGCTGGCGTTCGAAGACCCTGAAGTTGGAGCAATATCACCACTGATTTGTTACGATCAGTCGGGCGAGCGCATTCAGTATGCAGGTTTTACAGCGCTTGATTGGCGAGGCCGCAATCAGTTGATTGGTCAAAATCAGATTGACCAGGGCCAATTTTCCACGGAACGAGAAACCCCTTATCTACATGGCGCTGCAATGATTGTTCGCCAGTCGGTTTGGGAGCAGATAGGAGGAATGTCTGAAGATTTTTTTTTGTACTATGAGGAACTAGCCTGGTCTGAGTCAATCCGCGCAGCGGGTTATCGGATAAAAATGGTTCCTCAGGCACGCATTTACCACAAAGCATCTTTGAGCACTGGCCAAGGTTCGCCGCTTAAGTTGTATTACCTGACGCGCAATCGCCTGTTGTTCATGTGTAGGTACAGCAAATTGTACGTTTTGCCCTTTTTTCATCTGTATTTCTTCGGATTGGTCGTTCCCTCACGCGTTTTTTACTTGTGGAGGTCTGGACAAAAAATCCACCTGCATGCTTTTGTACAAGCGATGCAAGATTGGTTTTGTGGACGTTTGGGCCATCAAAAAATCATTGGCCTATAATGGATCAATTCTGCGCAACAACATGGGCTTGTACTGTCGGGAGACCGGGATGACTTTTTTGTTGATGACAATGGTGTTGTCCTCAATATCCACCACTTTACTCAGGTTGATGATGAAAGAGCGGTGTACTTTTAACAATTGGGGATGATGAAGTTTTTCATCGATGCGTTTGAGGGTCGAATGTACCATGTACTTAGCATCGGTCGTGTAGAACATGACGTAGTCGCCAACGGTTTCGATGTACAACAGGTGGTCTATTTCGATGCGGACAATGCGCCCATCGGTTTTGATAAAAATATCGTCGCTTTTATTGCTGTTACTTTCCTGCTCTACCAGATCTCGAACCCGTTCAACCGCCTTGACCAAGCGAGGAAGTGTAATGGGTTTGGCCAGAAAATCGACGATCCGTTCCTTGAATTCAAAGGCCTGGGCAGCATATTCTGTGCGGGAAGTTGTAAAAATAATGTAGGGCAAATGGGTAACCGATTTGACCAAATCCATCCCGTTGATACCCGGCATTTCGATATCGAGCAGGATAAAATCGGCCCATTCTTCTTCCAGCAACTCGATCAATTGAGCGGCGCTTTTGCAGCATGCTACCACTTGTACGTCTTCAATTTTTTCGCAAAATCTTTGTACAGACACCCGGGATAATTCATCGTCGTCTATAATAATACAGCGTAGTTCCATGGGTCAGAATTAAATTGTTTGGCGGAAATAATCTTCTTGTTGAACGGTAATATGCAAAGCTTTATGCACATTTTGAGCGAATACATAAAAAAGTTGTTGAATAAGAACCTGATCTGTACCGAGTTCCAGGGCCTGTTCAAAATCCTGGATGTTGCTCGTCATGTAGCCCAGTCCAACCATCTGGAAACTGGGTTTTAGTTTGTGCGCCAAACCACGGGCGCTTTCCCAATCTCTCTCCTTCATGGCCAGTTCAAGTGTCGCAAAATCTTCAGGGATGGTGCGGTTGAAAATGCCAATGATCACCTGAAAATGTTCTACATCTCCGGCAAACATCTCCTCAATTTCTTCCGCATTTAATTCAGGGTGCCAGAGGGTGTGGACATCCGGAGGCACAACAAGCGGTTCAACCCGATTCTCCATGGCCTGAGCAATGACTTTTTCGATTTGATCAGGGGTAAAGGGTTTGGTTAAATGGTAGTTCATTCCGGTGTTGAGCGCCTTTTCTTTTTCATCGAGCAAGGCAGAAGCTGTTAGGGCCACAATGGGTACCTGAGAATTGGGGTTGTGGTGCATGTTCCGCAGGCGAATGGTGGTTTCATAACCATCCATTTCGGGCATGCGGATGTCCATCAAAATCAAGTCAAAACGATCAGTCTCCAGAATTTTTAACGCTTCTTTCCCATTGTTAGCGGTGCGGAAGCGGATGTGGAGGCGTTCCAAAACCCGCTCGATGTATTCCTGGTTGAGTACGTTGTCTTCCACCACCAGCACGTTGAGGGCATGCAGCCTCGAAGCAATT
Organism: Haliscomenobacter sp.; assembly: GCF_041740695.1. Classification (GTDB taxonomy): domain Bacteria; phylum Bacteroidota; class Bacteroidia; order Chitinophagales; family Saprospiraceae; genus Haliscomenobacter. The sequence goes on from NZ_JBGSLK010000143.1 coordinate 43,769, forward strand.
TTGGGGCCTGCGGTTTGGCTCAAACCCGTTTCTGAGCGATGAACGAGATTGAAATCAATTTCGAAGGAAAAAACAGTGCCTTTACCTTCGGTAGATTGTACATTGAGTTCGGCATTGTGCAACTCAACCAGCTTTTTGGCAATGTTCAATCCCAAACCCGTTCCTCCGTATTTGTGTTTGGTTGCTTTTCCTGCTTGATTAAAACGTTCAAAAATGAGGGGCAGCTTGTCATCCGCTATCCCGATTCCCGTATCAGTAATGATGATTTTTGCACGTAGGGTATCCTTGGTTTTGTTTAAACATTGGGCATGGATCGAAATGCTCCCTTTTTCTGTAAATTTAGCGGCGTTGCCGAGGATGTTTAGCAAGATTTGGTTTAAAAAAGTGGAATCACCCATCACCCGGGTATTCAATAAACGGTCGACATAAATGTCAAAATGGATGCCTTTTTCTTTGATGCGGAAAGCCATGGCCTGGGCATTGACGTTGATCAATTCACCAAGATTCAGTTCACGCAGTTCCAGCTCCATTTTTCCCTGGGTGATTTTGGTGATGTCCAAAATATCACTGACGAGGGCAAGCAAAATGTCGGAAGTATATTTGATGTTTTGTAAATACCGTCGTTGCTCTGCGGTCAGTTCCGTGTCCAGCAGCAAATAGGTCATGCCCACAATGGTGTTGATGGGGTTGCGCACTTCATGACTCATGTTCGCCAAAAAATCCTTTTCCGCATCGCGGGCATTCTCTGCTTCATGCCGGGCCTCTTCTAGTTCGTATTGTAGTTTTTTAAACTCCGTTAAATCGTAATGAATACCAATAGAGCCAATGAAATCGCCAGACTCATCATAAAAAGGAGCACCACTGATCAGCACCCATTTGCGTTTGCCTCCTTTGGTGATGAGTTCTACCTCGTATACTCCAGGCTGACCCGATTTCCGGGTTTTATTTTGCCGCTCCATCATTTCCTGGTATTCCACTGGCAGCAAGAGTTGGGTAGCATCCTGATTCAGCAGTTCCTCCTCGGTGTAGCCACTCATTGCACAAAACCGTTGGTAAGCACGCGTGACCATGCCTGCTTTGTCTACTTCCAGTAAGCCCAATTCCATGTTTTCCATGATGCCGCGGTACTTTTCTTCACTGCGGCGGATGCGTATTTCGCTGTTTTTGCGATCGGTAATGTCTTCAAAATACCAGAGCTTACCCAGCCATTTTTGGTCTTGGTAAATGGGAATGAAATTCAACAAAAGAATTTGACCCGTATTGAGTCTGAGTTCTTTCTGTATCACTTCTTTTTGCGGCGAATCAGGGTTGATGAGTTCGGTTAATGCACCTTTTTCCAGCCACTGACCCTCAATGGCACGCATGAGTTCGTGTGCATTTTTATTGGTTAAATTGTTGTAATTTAGAAATATATCGAAAATTTCGGAAAATTTTTGATTGGCCAAAATTACCTTTTGGTTTTCATCCTCTACCAAAATGCCGGCTTGCATATTTTCCAACAAAGCCTTAAAACGGGTATTGAGCAAAGATAACTTCTGTTCGGCATTGACGCGATGGGTAATGTTGCGTGCCAGGCCAGCCAATTCCACCAGTTTGCCTTCTTTAAAAATCAAGGTGATTCGTTGCCCCAACCAGATGGATTGCCCATTGGGACCAATCACGGGAAACTCCAGGTAAGTGGTGGGAATCCGGCGTTCAATCTGACGTTGGTACATACCTTGTACCCGTTCAAGATAATCAGGGTGCACCAACTCAAGGTAATGAGAGCCCACCAGCGTGCTTATTTCTTTGTCGAAAATACGGGCTGCGATAGGGTTGATTTGAGTAAAAAACCCGTCTGGGGTAATCCAAAAAATGATGTCTTCAGCATTTTCCACCAAACCTTGGTAGCGATCCTGATGGGTTTTTAAGGCGCTTGATTTTAGAGCCAATTGCTTTTCCAGTCCGGTATTGAGTTCGCGCAGTTTTTCATTTGCAAAATACAGTTGTAGGGCTTTTTCTTCCAAAAGCCGTTCAGCATCCTTACGGGCCTGTTTTTCCCGCTCAAGTTTGCGTTTCAATAACGTAATTTCATCCATCAGTTCTCCCCCGAATTGAGCTTGATCGTAAACAATACTTCAGATCCATCTTCTTTGAGGAATTCAACTTCGATGCTTGCTTTTTCCCCAAAATGAGCCAAACAACCTTCGATTAAACCGAAAGCCAAATCACTCATGCGCCGATTGGACTGGTAAACCAAAACCATTTTTTGCTCATCTCGATATTGAGTCGAAAAATGGGGCAATTCGGCATCGGGGTATAATTTATATACATCGGAATGGATGTAGTCATTGAGTGAATCCAAAAAGGAAAAGGAATTTTTAAGTGCTTTGGGAGGGAAAATGGAATAATTGCTGTACAACCCGGCGAACAAATACTTGCCGAAGTGGCGGTACAGGGCTGCTTGAGGCAATTGACTGATTTGAGAAAGGGAAGTGACCAGGTTAAATATGTCTTGCGGCGGGTAGTTACCCGCTGAGGTATAAACGCCTTTGGTGGAAGTTTCGGTGGAGTCAATTAAAATTTCTACTGTTTCATCTCCAAATTCGGTTTCCACCATTTCAAAAAAATGAGTAAAAATAATGCCTTTCATTTTTCGCTATTGATTACAGTGTCGAGTATAAAAATAAAAAAAATACAAGCATTGTTTATCATTGTGGGTGAATTTCTGGCTCATCAAAAGAAAATGAACAGGAAATTCACCCACAAGACAAATAAACAATACGGCACTCACTACAAATTTACTCTTTTACTACCACCAAATGGTGAATTTGTGCTCCATCCTGTAATTTAAGCCAGTAGTGACCCGCCGGCAGTTCAGTGGGCAAAGCCAGTTCATACCAACCTGATTTGTTTTTATCCACATTCTCAAATAATCTGTGTTTTTATGGCGCAAAAAAGCACAAAAGGCCGTATCTTTCCAGAAGCTTTTGATGCCTTTTTGACCGATTGGATTAATCTGCTGACCGCCAATAAAAAACAAAAATGCCCGATTTTCTCCACCTCCATTGTCATACCCAGTTCTCTCTTTTGGATGGCGCTTCTTCCATTACCCAAATGATGGACAAAGCCGTAAAGGACGAACAAAAAGCCGTGGCCCTGACCGACCACGGCAACATGTTCGGGGCATTTAAATTTGTAGCGGAAGCCAAAAAACGCAACCTCAAACCCATCATCGGTTGTGAATTTTATCTGGTAAAGGATCGACACATCAAAGCATTCTCACGCGCCAAAGGCGAATCCGACGAGCGCTACCACCAACTGCTCTTGGCCAAAAATGCCAAGGGTTACGAAAACTTGTCCAAACTTTGTTCTCTCGGCTTCATCGAAGGTTTGTACGGCAAATACCCGCGCATCGACAAGGAGTTGCTGGTGCAATACCACGAAGGCCTGATCGCCAGTAGCTGTTGCATCGGAGCGGAGGTGCCTCAATTGATCATGCATGGCAAAATTGAGGAAGCCGAAAAACAACTGCGCTGGTGGGTCGATTTGTTCGGAGAAGATTTCTACATCGAAATCCAACGCCACAAGGGCCTGGAAAACATCGATGGCCGGGGCATCAGTCAGGAAGACATCAACCAAACCCTGCTGGGTTTTGCCAAAAAATACAACCTGAAAGTCATTGCCACCAACGACTCTCACTACGTGAACGAGGAGGACTGGTTGCCGCACGATATCCTGCTTTGTGTCAACACAGGTACTTATCTGGAAGAAGAAGGGCGGTTTAAATTCCCGAGCTCTGATTTCTTTTTTAAGACCAAAGCAGAAATGGGTCAGCTCTTTGCTGATGTACCTCAAGCCCTGGATAATACCATCGAAATCGCCGACAAGGTTGATTTTCTGGATCTGGCGCGTGAGGTATTGCTACCCGCTTTCCCCTTACCTCCCGGTTTTGCCACTCAGGATGCATACCTGCGCCACTTGACTTTAGAGGGTGCCCTCCGCCGTTACAAACACATCACGCCGGAGATCCAGGAGCGCCTGGATTTTGAATTGCAAGTCATCAAAAATTCCGGTTATCCCGGCTACTTCCTCATTGTACAAGACTTTACCACCACCGCCCGCCAGATGGGGGTATCGGTAGGGCCAGGGCGGGGCTCGGCTGCCGGCTCGGCAGTAGCCTATTGCATCGGCATCACCAACGTAGACCCCATCAAATACGACCTGCTTTTTGAGCGTTTTTTGAATCCGGAACGGGTTTCCATGCCCGATATTGACATTGACTTTGACGACGTAGGTCGCCAACAAGTCATCGATTATGTGATTGACAAATACGGGCGCAATCAGGTGGCCCAAATTGTGACCTACGGTACCATGGCGGCCAAGTCTTCCCTACGCGACGTAGGCCGGGTGATGAACATTCCCCTTTCGGAAGTGGACAAGGTAGCCAAAACCTTTCCCATCCACCTCAAGGCTACCTTGGGTAAAATTTTGGGCAAAGACGGCATCGACCCCAAACTCAAATCAGAACTCAACTCGGAGGATGTCGAAAAAGCCAACCAGTTTCGCCAATTGGCCGAAGGGCAGGACCAAATCGGGCAAATGATCCAAACCGCCCGAAAATTGGAAGGCTCCGTACGCAACACGGGTATCCACGCCTGTGGGGTGGTGATCACCCCCGACGACATCACCAAGTATGTCCCAGTGAAGGTGGACAAGGATTCGGAAATGTACATCACCCAGTTTGACAACTCGGTGGCCGAATCGGCGGGTTTGCTCAAAATGGACTTCCTGGGCCTCAAAACCCTCAGCATCATCAAGGATGCCGTGGCAATGATTGAAAAAAACCACGGCGTCAAACTGGATGTGGACGAGGTACCCCTGGAAGACGAGCTCACCTACAAATTGTTCCAACGCGGTGAAACAGTCGGCATCTTCCAGTATGAAAGTACAGGGATGCAAAAGTACATGAAGGAACTGGTGCCCACCACCTTCGAGGACTTGATTGCGATGAACGCCCTCTACCGCCCGGGGCCATTGGAATACATCCCCAACTTTATTGCGCGCAAACACGGCCGGGAGCCCATCACCTACGATGTACCTGACTGCGAAGAATACCTAAAGGACACCTACGGCATTACCGTTTACCAGGAGCAGGTCATGTTGCTGTCGCAAAAACTGGCGGGTTTCACCAAAGGCCAGGCGGACAAGTTGCGGAAAGCGATGGGTAAAAAACTCAAAGCGGACCTGGACGTGATGTATCCGAAGTTTTTGGAAGGAGGTTCTGCACGCAACCACCCCAAAGACAGATTGGAAAAAATCTGGAAAGACTGGGAAGCTTTTGCCTCCTATGCCTTCAATAAGTCGCACTCGACTTGCTACGCCTTTGTGGCCTTTCAAACGGCGTACCTCAAGGCGCATTACCCGGCTGAATTCATGGCCTCGGTATTGACCCACAACAAAAATGACATCGTCAAAATCACTTTCTTCCTGGAAGAATGCCGCCGGGGGGGAATCCCCGTACTGGGCCCCGACATCAATGAATCGGAAATGGACTTCTCGGTCAACAAAGCCGGAGCGATTCGTTTTGGCATGTCGGCCCTCAAGGGCGTAGGTGAAGGCCCGGTAGATGAAATTGTGGAGGAACGCAAAAATGGGCCATTCAAGAGCCTCTTCGAAATGTTGCGCCGCCTGCCAATGAAGGCCGTCAACAAAAAAGCCCTGGAAAGTTTGGCTCTGGGTGGCGCTTTTGATTGTTTTGAAGGCACCCACCGCGGCCAATATTTCGCGCCTTCGGACAAATACGATTCCCTGCTGGAGCACGCCATCAAGTTTGCTGGAGCGGTAAGGGCTACGCATTCTCAATCGGCCAATTCCCTCTTTGGCGACATGAGCGATTCGGTGATGTTGCCTGAACCGCCCCTGCCACAAGTGGAGCCATGGTCACTCTTGGAAAAGCTCAATCGGGAAAAAGAAGTAACGGGCATCTTCATCTCCGGCCACCCGCTAGATGATTACCGCGTGGAGATCGAACACTTCATGACCTGTACCATCGATGCGCTGAACAACCACCAGAATAAGCCTACCATACAAGTTGGAGGCATGGTGACCAAAACCATCCACCGGGTCAGCAAAAATGGCAACGGTTGGGGTATTTTTGAAATCAGTGACTATACGGGTGCTTACGAAATCAAACTCTTTGGTGAGGATTACCAAAAACATCGTCACTTACTCACCGATGGCATCGCCATCTTTGTGAAAGGTCGCTTCCAAAAGGGTTGGAAAGACGATGGCGAAATGGACTTCAAAGTGCTGGAAGTCCGCCTACTGGAAGGCATCGCCCTGAGTATGACGGAGTCGATTACACTCAAACTCCCCCTGGAACGGATCACCGAAACGATCATTGCTGAACTGGATGGTTTGTGCCGTACCCACACCGGGCCGCATAAGTTCAAGGTGGAAATCCTGGATCCCGCTGCGAAAATGCGGGTGAATATGGTGTCGCTGGATCGGAAGGTGAATGCGGACAATGATTTTATCAGGGAGTTGGGGAGATTGGGATTGGAGTATGTGTTGAATTGAGGGCTTTCCTTCGAATTAAGGCCTCCCGCTCCTATTTCCCACGGCTAAAGCCATGGGGTGGGGCGGTGTGGTGGCCTCCCACGGATACAACCCACGATTTAAATCGTGGGATTCCCGTGGGTTGGCATCGAATTACATTAAAGCGTATAAATATACCTCAATCGTTTCAGTGCAGCATTGCTTCTTGTTTTGACTGTACCCAGGGGTAAATTCAATTTTTCGGAAACTTGCACCTGGCTGTAGCCATAAATATAAACGAGATGTAAGATGTCTTTGTATCTTGGTTCGAGTTTTTGCATAAGTAGGTCTAAGTCAATGCTTATCTCTTCATGGCTTGTCGCGGTAGGGATGAATTTACTCGGAATATGAGCCAATTCCACTGGTGTGATCAAGGTTTCATAGTGATAGTGTTTACTCCGAAAATAATCTTTACAGGTATTCCGGGTGATGTTGACCATCCAGGTGAATAAACTGCCTTTTGCAATGTCATAGGTATGAATATGCTTCCATATTTTGACAAAAACGTCTTGTAAAATCTCTTCGGAAGCAGGCTTATTGTTCACTATTTTATAGGTAATTCCCAAAAGAGAGGATGCATAGGCATCATACAAAGTAGAAAAGGCTTTTTCGCTCTTGTCTTGTAAACCTAGAACCAATTCGTGCGTGTTCATTTCACTGACATAAAGCATTGGATTAAAGTTTAATTAAAATGAGTGAATATTTTAATAATAAAACAAAGGTAGAATGTCGAGTATGGGCAGGCAATAGTGACAATCGCTATTTTTTAAGTGCAATTGATTAAATGAACATCTTTCGAAAACCAAAGCGCTGTTTTTATGCATCAGACTACCCTTTCCCAAAACCTACTTGGCCTTCGCAAAGCAGAAGCCATTTATGACCGTGTCGTACAATTATCAGATTTAATTTTTAGAGATGAAGCCTTGGTAAACAAGCAGGAACACTTACAAGAATTAACATTTTTGCTCCAGGGAGTGAAGGGAACAGATACCATACTCACCATATTTAATCACAGAACCTATTTGCCTGAATTACAGGTTGGTCAGGAAGAATTCTGGGGTTTATTGCCGAATGAAACCAAAGATGAACGGATGAAAAACGTCTTGAGCATCTTGCACAAAGATTATGCTGCCTTCCCTTATGAATCGGTGAACTGGCTAGCCGATATTTTCCCCAAAATACCTTATGAAGATCGTTTGAATATGAAGGTTCACCACTGTTGTATGCGGTTTATCCGCGCAGATGACAAGCAAATCCGTTTGTTTTCACAGGGGGTCCCGGTACAAGTAGATGAAAATCGGAATTTTAGATATACGCTCAATTATATTCAAAACATCCAGCACCTCATTAAAAAAGATTTTACAAGTTATTGGATTAGAATTTCTTATGGACAAAACAGCGAACTGGTTCAAACCTTTCATTCTGGTTCAAAAGATTCATCAAAACGCGATTTATTGTCTACTAGAGAAAAAGAAGTGCTCTTATTGATTGCGGAGGATTTGGATACAAAAGAGATTGCCCAAAGATTATTCATTAGCGTCAATACCGTTGGCAACCACCGCAGCAACATGATTGATCGATTGGGTGCAAGGGATACAACCGCCTTGGTTCAATTGGCTAAAATGACCGGGATGATTTAGGCTCCTGCATTGTTTCCCTAAACCGGAGGGAGCAATTGTTAACTCCTGCATAAATTTGTTTCATCCACAGACTCACACCTCCACACCCACATCCTATTCTTTTGGGTTGGCTAAAGACTACTAGTTGTCAGCGATGTTCTCTTCCGCTGAATTGCTGATCAGGGTTTCGATGTAAGCCAGGTCTTTGCTTACAATTAGGGCTATTTCCTCGGGCGTTTTTTGGTCAATTTGATAGAGGTAAAGGATAACTTTGTTGACTTGTTGACGGGACTCTTCTAGTTCTTCTTCAAGTCGTTGGCGTTCTCTTTCGATACCAATTTCTATTCCTTCTGCAAGAATCATGTCATAAGTACTCATGGCAGTTTTGTTTAGCGTTTTTGGTAAGTCTTGAATGAACCTATAGATTTTTTCTTTTGCAAGTTGCGAATTTTTGTAAAAATACGCAAGCACCAACACAATGAAATCCTGCTGACTATGGGGTTCGGTTAAGTTGATAAAAATAAGTTCTGCGTTTTGCATGATGAAATCTGGATCATGGATGTGTTTGAGCATCAAAAAAGTGTTGATCAACAAGCCAGTGCCCAATTCCAAAATTTGTTCGTCACTCATATCCGTGACGTGGGTAAAAATGTAGTCAAAACGCGGTAAAAATGGCAAGATACTTTCTGGCAGTTTTTTTCCAAAATAACTGTCAAAATTCCGCTTTTTCCACCCTTGCTTGCCGTGATACACCAGGATTGGAATAATCGGGTTCAGTTTTTTGTTGTTTTGGTGCAATTGCTCCGTCCAGGCGTCCAGCATGTAGCGCAGGAGCTGTAAATGGGGACGAGGTTCGGGTTTACTTTTGTGCTCAAAAATAAAAGACAGCACCACGGATTGCTTGCCAATTTTTAATGGACTTTGGTAGACTACATCAGAAAAATACTCCTGTAGCGCTGGCGAAACAAATGATCCATTGACCCGCTCCAGTTTGCTGAGGTCTAAATCTTGTTGCAGTGCTGCAGGCAGCATGTTTTGTAGATAATCCAGAGCAATATCCAGCCTGCCGAAAGTGGCTTTGAAAAACTCATCGTGAGGCTTGGAGGGTTTATTGGGCATGCGGCGTGATTTGTACACAAGGTAGGAGGCAGGAACGGGGAGGGCAAGTCACTTTTGGCGGGTTTTGACCAGGGCAAATTGGGGGGATTGGACAGTGGGCAGCCACCTAGGGCTGCCCCAACGCCCCCTATTTTCCCCCCAACCGGGGGATTTCCATCCCACATTTTCATCATAATTTTGTCTTATCCACCAACCACTTGGTCTGCTGGTAAAGACATTTTTTCACCCGACGATAGAGCAGTTTCTCATGATCCCCTGCCCATTTGGTAGGGGTTTCATTTTTATGCACGAAATTGTAACTTGCTAGCATATTGTCTACAGGATGAAAAGAAGCATATGTTGGGCCATAAGTTGGGTAATGTTGACGGGAGTATGGGCGCAGAAGTACAACTTCGTCAATCTGAATGTAGAACATGGCCTCATCCAGTCGCAAGCCAATGCACTGTGCCAGGACCAACAAGGCCATCTGTGGATTGCCACAATGGGTGGCATTTCCCGTTACGACGGCCAGCATTTTACGGGGTTTTCCATGAACGATGGTTTGGCCAACAACATCTGTATGACGATTTTAGCCGACCACAAGGGACGGATTTGGATAGGCACCCAAAATGGGCTTTCTCGTTACGATGGATCCCGGTTCAAGAACTATTATTTTTTAAAAGCGCCCGAACAAAGTGAAGTTAGCTCTCTGGCGGAAGATCAACAGGGACGAATCTGGTGCATTGCCAAAGACAAAGTCTACGGTATTGACCGAGGCAAAATCATTAAAGCAGACTTACCTGAAGACCATGCCTTTCGCCAGGTTTTTGCCGATCACCAGGGGCAAATCTGGGTTTGTGGACCCGATGCACCCCTATACACCTTGCGCAAAGGCCAATGGCAGGAAATTGAACTGCCTGCTGGCGACAAAGCGCTCCATGCACCATTCCGGCTTTATTCCGATCCCGATCACAACCTCTGGCTGCTTACCCGGGGTGGCGTGTACCGCCGCAAAAATGGGGTATACGAACAATTCAACCCACCTGGTTTTGCGAAAATGGTCAAAGGAAGAGTAAGGCGTTTGGCATTTGACCAAAACAAAAACCTTTGGTTGGGCACCCAGGATGGCTTATACCAAATGAAGTCAGATGGCATCCGGCGCTTTGACCGCAACAATGGATTTTCCCAAAACATTGTCAGCGATCTATTCATCGACCGCGAGCAGCAGCTTTGGTTGGCGATGACTGGCGGGGATGGCGTTTTCAGATATGGGGGTGATACGTTTGAGCAATACGATGAGTCCATAGGTTTACCCACAGCTTCGGTGATGAGCATCTGTCGGGATTCTGCGCAGCAAATCTGGGCAGGTACCTACGGAGGTGGTTTGGCCCGCTTGGGCAAACAGGGATTTGAAGCCGTTCGGCTACCTCCAGCTGGAGCGCAACGCATCAACTCCATCATTGCAGACCATAGTGGCCGTTTGTGGATCGGCACCGAAGGAATGGGGCTCTGGCGATACCAACAAAGTAAGTTTACCCAATTGCTCAGGGCCAAAGATGGTCTACCTCAGGGGGTCGTACTGAATGTGTATGAGGATCGGATGCAGCGCATTTGGATTGGTACACCCAGCGGGATCATGCGTTACGACAGTGGCCGTTTCGAACAACTCAAGGCCTACAACTTTTTTAGTTCCTGTTTTTTGGACATTGGCCAGGATTCCTTGCTGGTCGGCAGTACCAGGGGGATATTGCTGTTGCAACACGACCGGAATATCCTGCGCGAGCAACCAGATTTGCTGCGCAAATCAACTGTCATTTGTGCCGCACAACAGGGTTTAAAAGTATGGATTGGCTCAGACAATGGTCTGTTTTTATGGGACTTGCTCAGCAATTCATTCAAACATTTCAGCCAAAAATCAGGTTTGCCCTCCAATATTGTTTACAACCTCAGCGTGAGCAAAAAAGGCATTGTTTACGCCGGGACTGGGCATGGTTTTGCCCGTTTGGTGTTTGATGCTAAAACCCAAACCTATCAAATCGACAATTTTAGTGCCACCGCTGGCATCCCGAATTGGGAAAGCAATCAACATGCAGCTTTGATTGATCGAGATGGTTCAGTATGGTTTGGCACCACCAAAGGTTTGTTTCGTTATTATGCTCAAGCTCCTAGAGCAACAGCCCCTCCCGGCGAGGTCATTTTACAATCGGTCAAACTTTTTTCCAAACCCGTCCAAGCTGGGCAATGGAACAAAGGCCTCAGTCCCGGCTACAACGTACCCCAAAACTTGCGCTTGCCCCCTCGCAAAAATCACCTTGGTTTTGAATTTGCTACGATTTCATTGCGAGATCCTCAAGGTATGCAGTACCAGTATCGCATTCGTGGATTGGATTCGAATTGGTCGATGCTCTCCAACAACCGTAAGGTAGAATACCCCAATTTGCCAGCAGGCAAGTTTGTTTTTCAGGCACGTTCCCGCAACAAAGCTGGTCAATGGACCCGTAAAGTCCTCAATTATCCCTTTGAAATCATTACCCCTTTTTACCAAATGGCCTGGTTTCGAGGTGGGACCATTGGTTTTTTGGTCCTCCTGGGGGTAGCGATTCAATCGATCCGGGTGCGCCTGCGTTTGCGGCGTAAACGCCAGTTTGATCGTTTGCGGCAGGAAGAGCAGGAAAAAGTACGCCGCCGTACGGCCGAAGATTTTCACGATGAATTGGGCAACAAGTTGACCCGTATCGCCCTATTGACCGAAATTCTGCAAAACAAACTCGGCCCTCAACAGCCCGATGTAAAAGGCATCGTCCAGCAAATCAAAGAAAATGCAGTGCAATTGTATGGCGGCGCACGCGACATCATCTGGTCGCTCAATCCTTCTAGCGACAACCTTTTTGAAATCCTGACCCGCATCCGCGATTTGGGCGTAGATCTTTTTGCCGATACAGGGATTGATTTCAGCTGTGAGGGCATTGAGGACAGTTACCACGATGTTCATGTCCCCATCGATTACAGCCGCAACCTGATCATGATTTTTAAAGAAGCGCTGAACAATTGCCTCAAACACTCCCAGGCACAAGCGGTAACTTTTGAGGTCATGCCCATTGGTTATCAGGCGTGGCGGATCATCTTGCGCGACAACGGCAAAGGTTTTAATTTGGAAAACATCAAAAAAGGCCACGGCATCGACAACATGCAGATTCGCGCCAAACGCATCAATGCTCAGCTTGACTTTGCGCTGCTACCCCTCGGCGGTACCCGACTTGAGCTCCGCTTTGGTTTAAAAGAAAAAAAGAGCGCCACTGTTTGAAAAACCGTTCTTTAGATCCTGGCGATTGAATTGCCTCCAGCTTTAGCTGGTGGTTCAAAGGCCAAATTTTAAATGGGCTTTAGCCCAAATCTCGGTTTGCAATTGGGGCTAAAGCCCAAAAACTAGCGTTCGCTGTTTATCCACCAGCTAAAGCTGGAGGCAATTCATGCGCTCCGAACCTAAGAATTGAGAACGGTTATTTCAAAAAAAATTCATTCGCCATGGAGGCTAAACATAAGAACATGCAATACACCATAAACGTAACCCTCATCGAAGACGACGAAACCATCCGCGACAGCTATGCCTACCTCATCGGCGGCATGGAAGGTTACGCCGTGATCAGCACCTACGCCTCCTACGAAGAGGCCGCAAAAAGGCTCCACGCCGACACCCCCGATGTCATCCTGCTTGACATTGAGCTACCCGGACTCAATGGCATTGATGCACTCCTCAAGATCAAAAAGATCCTGCCCAATACCCCGGTGATCATGCTCACGGTTTACGAAAACGAGCACACCATTTTTGAAGCCCTGGTCAACGGCGCCAGCGGCTACCTCACCAAGGATGCCAGTCCCCAAAAAATGGTTGATGCCATCAAAGAAGTAATGGAAGGTGGCGGTGCCATGAGCGCCAACGTAGCCCGATTGGTCATCAAATCTTTTCACCGCAACCAAAACTCGCCCCTCACCCGCCGGGAAACCGAAATCCTGGAACAAATCGCCCTCGGCAAAAGCCGCAAACGCATTGCTGAAGAAATGTACATCGACATGGAAACCGTGAAGTCACACATCAAAAACATCTACCTCAAACTCGACGTACATTCCAAGGCCGATGCCATCAAGCTGGCTAAAGACAAACGTTTTATTTAAACTTGTTTGGCAGGAAATTAAAAATGGGCAATAAGCGTTAGATTTGCAGATTAAAAAGAAGGACTGGAATGAAACTAGTATTACGTGTATTGCTCTTCCTTTTGGTGGTGATTGGTCTGGTGACCTGTGAAAAACTGGAAGAAAACCTGCTCGAAGGCCCCATCGAACTCTCGACTCAAGAACAACGTTTCCTCACTGAAAATGACTGCGATGGCGCAGTCCGGCTGTGCTACAATGCCCTGGCTTTCGACGATTGGTGGCAAGTGCACTTCTGGCGCATGTGCAACGATGCAGCCACCGACGACGCCTGGGTAGGCGACACCGTCAAAAACTACGACATCAATCCACCGCGCATTTCCAACAATCCGCTGGATTCCAACAGAACCCGCAACGATACCATTGCCGCGCCCCCTTTCAAACGCCGAATCGAAATCATGCAAGCCGGGCATTACACCCTGGATACGCGTGGTGAGCGCCTGCGCGATTTTTACCAGTCCAATTTCAAAGGTATTTTCCTCTGCAATAGTGCCATTGCTGGGCTGAGTGCCTCCAAAATTGATGACAATGTAAAAAACAGGTTGATAGCTGAAGCAAAATTCTTACGGGGCTTTTATTATTTTGAGCTGGTCAAAAACTTTGGTGGCGTGCCCATCATCACCTCTGTGGTCACCACCGAGTACCTGGATACGATGACCAGGGCATCGGTTCCCAAGGTGTACCGCCAAATCAAACAAGACTTTACGGAAGCCACCGCCGTATTGCCCACTTTGACCGAACAAAATGCCAAAGATCGTGGCCGCGCTACCCAAGGTGCTGCGCTGGCTTTTTTAGCAAAAGCAGAATTGTACGATGGGAACTGGGAAGGCGCGCTGGTTGCCGCCAAAAAAGTGATCGAAGCTGGTGACTACATCCTGGAGCCTGAATTTGGCGACCTGTGGAACCCTAGCAACATCAACAGTCGCGAGTTCATCTTTAGCATTGGTACCGGAGTGTGGTCTTTTAATGCGTTTGGCAATCCAATTCCGCTCATGTGTGGTACCCGCGCCGAAAAAGGCTGGGGCTACTTGTGCCCTACTTCCAATCTTGAACGGCACTACCTAGCGGATCAGGACAGTGTGCGCCTCAAGTGGACCATCATCAAACACCAACAACCCGTTCCAGGTGATACCACCAAACGTTTCAACGCCCGCCCGGACGTAAGTAAATCGGCGCGCTTTAGCCGAAAATTATACACCCCTTCGCTACAGCGCTTTGGTGGCTCGGGCACCAAATTGCCCAACAACGTGATCTTTATGCGCTACGCCGACCTGCTGCTGATTGCAGCTGAAGCGGCTTACCATCGCAATGATCCCAGCACAGCAGTAGGTTACCTGAATGAGGTCCGCAAACGGGCCAAAGTCAGGGAAACCACCAGCATGAGTGGACCCAACTTACTCGATGCCATCTATAAGGAACGCCGCTCGGAATTGGCCTTTGAAGGGCATCGCCTCTTTGATTTGCGGCGCACCAAGCAGCTCAGCCAAACCTTTGGTATCCTTGGTACTTTTGTGACCTACAATCAAGGAAGTGCTGATTTTTACGAGACCAGCAACAAAAGAGAGAAACAGGATAAGGGGGTCAACTTCAAAACAGACAAGCACGAACTTTGGCCCATACCACAGGATGAGTTGAATCGGAGAAGGGGGTTGCGGCAGAATCCGGGGTATTAAAAGTGAAAAGTGAAAAGTGAAAAGTGAAAAAAAATGCACTTCCCTTTTCATTCCAAATTTTTAAGCAAAAAAATTGTACAAACCAGTTGAAAGGCTTTTGGTCTACCTGCTTTTCACTATTCACTTTTCACTCCTCACATCCACTTCTTCCGCTTAATCCACACATAAATCACCACAATAATCACCAGCATCAACCCCAAGCTCGCCGGATAACCCCACACCTCTTTCAACTCTGGCATGTACTTAAAGTTCATCCCATAAATTCCTGCGATAAAAGTCAGGGGCATAAAAAAGACCGAAAAAATGGTAAGTACCTTCATCACCTCATTGGTCTTGTGGGCCGAGATGGAGATGTAAATGTTCAGAAGGTTCGAGACGTCTTCGTGGATTTGTTCGTAGTTGCTGTGCAGCTTCAGGGTCAGGTCTTTCAGGTCCTGGATGAAGGGGTTGGAGTGGGTATCGTGGTGCACTTCAGCGATGACTTTCTCGGTCAAAGTCAGCAGTTTTTTGTTCACACTCACCATGCGCCGCAGGTGGTACAGTTTTTCCTCGAACTTGCCCCGCGAGTGCCGGGCAAAAATGGCGGTTTCAATCTTATCCACCTCATCATCCAGGTATTGCGCCGGGCCTGCGTAGGTAGATACGGCGTACCAAATCACGTGAGTTACAACATCACAGGGCTTTAAATGGTGTCCTTTCCCCAAGTAACGGCTCACAATTTCCTCAATATAAGGTTGCGGCAAACGGTGGATGCTGATGAGGCAATCATCGGTGTAAAACAGTGCAATTTTGCTGGTCAGGTCCTGTACCGAGTGGGGGGTTTCCAGTTCTTTAGGGTTGTAGGAGCGCACAATGATGAAACGTGCTTTCCCATCCATCTCAAACTTGGGCAAATGATCCGGCTCCAAACAATCCTGCACCGTATAGGGATGCAAATTGAACCGCGCGGCAATGTCCAAGAGCTGCTCTTTGGTGGGCTGCGTAACGTCCAGCCAGGTAAAACTGCCTTGGTAGATGTTTTTTTCCACTTGGCGTTATTTTTTGATGCAAGCTAAGGAAAAAGTTGAAGAGTTGAGGGGTTGAGAAGGTTGAGAGCTACCGCAGCGACTTAGACAAGGACTTTGTCAAAATCGCTGCGGTAGCTCTCAACTTTCTCAACCTTCCTAAACCTCCCTCAACCTCTTCCCGAGCATCTCCAACAACCAACCCCGATCCGTCAACAACTGCACCGCTTCCACTTTTTCCCGCAAAGCTTCCATTTGTTCAGGTTTGCGGCGGATGAGCTGAAACAGCAGTTCACAAAAATTGAGGTAAGTCTGTTTGAGGGCGCTGGAAATTTGGCGGTTGCGCTTCAAAAAAATGGTGAATGCCGCCAGGAGGGAGAGCAGCGATTTGCTCGCGCCCGATTCGTAATAGAGTTTTGCCAAGAGCACCCTGGCTCCCAGATAATAATTTAAATCTGTGTAACTCACTTGATTGAGCAAACTTTGTGCCTCGTCGACCCGTCCGGTGTAGTAGTACAATTCGGCGCGGTTAAAGGCGAGGGCATCAGCACGGAGCTCATTGGGCAAGCGATCGGCATACCGGTCGATGAATTGTTCAATCTCGGCAAACTGTTGCAGGCGCAGCGAAAGTTTTACTACGTTGGTAAAAGTCCAGGGCGAAATTTCCTTACCTTCCAACAGCAGTCCCCGCTCCAGGCCATGATAATATAAGGTGAGTGCTTCTTGAACGTACTGCCCTTTGCCCTGGCGGATTTTCCGTGCGCAATAATTGATGGCAAACAAGTACACATCCCGCAGGGTGCTCCCCTCCCCTGTCTCTGCCAGGATACTTTCCCGCAGGGTGGCGAAATGCTCCTCCTTGGCCTCTTCCTGTAGAGCCTTCAAAATTACGTAATGCAATTGAATGAGTGGCTCTCCAAAAAAATTGCGCGACAACAAATGCGCTACCCAGGCTTCCGAAATCCCGGTATCGTATTCCCCTTGCAAAATGGCCTGCCTGTCCAGCATAACACAGGCATATTGTAGTTTTTGCAAAAAATAATAGGCGTCAAGGCCATCCGAGGAATGTTGTATGGTGAGATCAAAACGGCGTTGGCGGCTGCGTTGGAAAGCCAGTTCATTGGTATTCAGCCAATGCAGGCGCTCCTTGAGGTAGGATACATCGTGAGTTTGGGCTTTGGTGAAACGGGCCTCCAGGCGGCGATTGACTTCCTGAAAGTTTTTATCTAGTTTTTTTTCTGACAATATCTCGTGGAGGAGCAAATCGGGTAGAGCTCTCGATTGAAAGAGTTTTTCCAGGGTCCAAAATGACTCGATCAAGCCCACTGCGTCACTGCACCAGTAGCGCCATTGTTTATCTGTAAATGCTTGTTCGGGAAAAAGCTGCGCCCAAACCCGCTCCCTTTCCAACTCAGCCTGCTGGTAGTTGGGCCAAAAGCTCAGCAGGTACACCAAAAGCTTTTGACAGGCTTCATTTTGGCGAAAATAACCCGAGTGGATGAGGCTGTGCAGCTTTTTTACTTCATCAGCGCTCAATATTTGTAGGTTGAGGTAGAGCTTTTTCTTTTCCAAAATTTGACAAATTATTATTTCAAATTAAATTAAAATTTAAATTAAAACTTGAAAGCACTGTAAATGTAGGTCCAATTTGGATTATTTTGATCACAAGTATTGATTTTAATCACCGACAAAGCACCAAAAATGTAATCTAAGGAAGCTTGACAATGTATACTATTTGCCCCTACCTTTACGCTATGATTTGCACGAGACGAAAAAACAAGCACTCTATGAAATACTTTTTTAGCATCTTCATCTGCCTCTTGCTTGGGTTCAGTACCCAGGCACAAGTCATGTGGCCCGGTGATGCTAATAACAGCGGTAAAGTAAACGCCGTTGATTTGCTCTATGTAGGTTTGGCCTACAACGCCAAGGGTCCAGTACGCAGCAACGCCAGCACGACTTGGCAAGCGCAAAATTTTACAGCCTGGTCGCAATTTTTCACCAATGGTTTGAACTTCGCCTACGCTGATGGCAATGGGGATGGTGAAATTGATGAAAAAGACAGCAAGGAGGTCATCGAGCCTAATTTTGGTTTGACCCACGGTACTGTAAAAGGTGATGGTTTTGCCAAAGGCATTAAAGGCCAAGCCCCTCAACTCAAACTCAGCACTGCGCAAAACATTGTCGCACCCGGTGCCACTATCCTGGTTGATGTAAACTTGGGCGACGCCAGCCAACCCGTTAATTTTTACGGCCTGGCGCTACAGATGGGTTACACCAGCAGACTGGTCCGCCAAAGTGATTTTGAAGACGAAGTGGCACCCTGGTACGAAGGGACTGGAGAAGACAGCAAAGACCTTTACGTAGACCCAGGCAATACTGGACAAGCAGAGCTGGCCATCACCCGCACCAACCAAAAAGTCGCCACCGGTTTTGGGCGTATGGGTAAAATCAAACTGGTAATCGAAGACATCATCGTTGGTCGCCCGGTAGATACCTTGCGCCTCACCATCGATAGTGTGCTGATGGTTGATCAAAATTTTAAATCGACCGCCATCGCTCACGATACGCTGATCATTTTTGTGACCAATAATCCCAAACTGGTGGGGGTCAAAAATCTACAACACGATCCGGAGCTGTTAAAAATCAGTCCCAACCCCAGTCGTGGAAAATTCTGGGTAGAAACACCCCTGGATATCCAACATTGGGCCTTGTACGATCAACTGGGGCGGGTGATTCCCATTCGGCTTCAACAGCATCGTCCCGGGCAGTGGAGCATCGATGCGGGCGACAATCCGCCGGGTGTGTACCTGCTGAAGGGCAGTGGTGAAACAGGTTTTGTCAACAAATCGCTTATTCTAACGCATTCATATTGACTGATTATGTAGTGGGCTAGCTTGGCTCATCCGTGAGCCAGGCACCTTTTATACGCCAGTCAAAATCCAAAAAAAAATCAAAACGATGAAAAAGTTCTTTTTCGCGTGGTTCATCACCGCGCTTGCCGTAGGCATGTCTTCTTGTAGCAAAGAATCCTTAACTGTATCAGCCGAAGAGCTGTTCCAACTGGATGGTAGTGCCAATGTTTTCTGCGCTGGCAAAACGAGCACTTCGTTCAATAAACTCCCTATCGCTGCACAGGAATACCTGCAAAAAAACTACAGCGACTTTACGACGCACGATGTGTATGTCTTTACTCAAGATAGCTCCTTGTTTTATGGGGTTGAATTAAAAAAGGTAGGCACGGAGAAAAAAATCCTCTTCAACGCCAAAGGAGAATTGATCAGCATTGGTGACGACAACGAGCGCAGCGAGTACTACCTTGCTGACAAAATTCCAGCCAACATCAAGGCTTACCTACAGGAAAAATTCCCCAACGTGAGCATCAAAGAGGTGGAATTGAAGCACGAATACGGCTTAGCTGCGTTTAAAATTGAGTTGAGCAACGATGTCAAAATCATCTTCTCCAAAGCTGGTGAAATGTGGTGCCAAGGTAAAAGCAGCAGCGATGACAATTCCAGCGGAGACGACAATAGCAATGGAAATGGCAATGGTAGCGGAAACTCTGGTGGCACTGATGACAATAGCAACAGTTCTGGCAGCATTAGCCTGACGACCATTCCCGACTCCCTCAAGCAATTCATCGCCAGCAAATACCCGGGTTATGTGGCTTATGAGGCTGAAAAAGAAGACCTCTGTGACGGCATGTACGTCTTAAAAATTGGAGTTAAAAAAGGCAGCGACGAACTGCACCTGATGTTTGACCTCAAGGGCAAGTTCCTCTTCGACGCCATTCGGATTAGTGCAACAAGTCTTCCCACAGCCGTAAGCAATGTCCTAAAAACCAAATACCCTACTTACAGCTTCAAAGACGATAAGTCTATCGAACAATTGCGTTACCCTGATGGCACCAAACGTTACTATGTACGCTTGCGTTCCAGTGCAGGTAAGGATTTGCGCTTGATGTTGGGGGCTGATGGCAGTATCGTTTGCCAAAAAACAAGTTCTAGCAGCAGCGATGACAACACTGGCGGCAGTGGTTCTGGCAATGGTTCAGGCTCAGGCAGTGGCAACTCCGGTGGCGCTGATGACAACAGCAACAACGGTGGCGCTGGTAGCAATGGCAGCGGCAACTCAGGCGGCAGCGACGACAACAGCAACAACTCTACCGTGAATGTCTCCACCACCATCAAGAATTTTGTAAGCAGCAAATATGCAGGGTACACTATTTATGAAGTAGAAAAAGAAGACTGGTGCGATGATCAATACCTGATTGAAGTGGGCATCAAAAACGGCAGCAAGGAAGTGCACCTGATGTTTGACCTCAACGAAAAATTCCTTTTTGAAGCCAAACGGATTGGAGAAGCAGCGCTACCTAGCGCCGTGGCCAACGCCATTAAAACTCAATTCTCTGCTTACAAAGTAAAAGACGACAACGACGTAGAAGAACTCACTTACGCCGACGGCAGCAAGCGCTACTATGTACGTCTGCGCAAAAGCAGCGGTGGCGGTAGCTCCGATGTACGGGTGATGTTCAACGCCAATGGTACTGTGTTTTGTCAGAAGAAGTAATAAGTTCCTTTTTAGTCAATGGAAGCCTGTGCGGCCCAAACAACGCCGCACAGGTTCATTTAAATCGTCAATATGAAAAAGTTATTTGTTCAATTCATTCCAACCTTGTTTGCGCTGGCCTTGATTTTTGCATCCTGTGGCAAAGATGATGCAACGCCTTCTGGAGACAACAGCAATACCAGTACCACCAATGTATCCGCTGGCATCAAGTCCTACGTTTCCCAAAACTATGCAGGCTACAGCATTTACGAAGTAGAAAAAGAAGACTGGTGCAAGGATCAGTACCTGATCAAAGTTGGCATCCAGAAAGGCAGCCAGGAACTTCACCTGGTTTTTGACCTCAATGAAAAATTTGTGTTTAAAGCGATCCGTATTGCCGAAGGGCAACTCCCGGCTGCGGTATCCAGCAACATGAGCAAACTGTTTGCTGGTTACGAAGTAAAGGACGACAACGACGTAGAAGAACTCCAATACACGGATGGCAGCAAACGGTATTATGTGCGCTTGCAAAAAAACAGCGGCGGTGGTGGTTCCGATGTACGGGTGATGTTCCAGGCCAATGGCAGTGTATTTTGCCAAAGAAATTAGAAGCTGTTTGAGTACAATTGCTTTAATTTTGGCTTGTTCAATGTGGCCAAGCTTTTATGGAAAAACACAAAACTACCATGGTATCCAAACATTTTTTTATCAAGGCATCAGCCATCAGCTTTGTGCTGAGTCTGCTGATTTTTGCCTGCAAACAAGAATACATTTACATTGGTGAAGTTAATCCTGGAACCCAGGATACGACCAGCACCGGAGGCACTGGTGGAACCGGAGGGGGAACGGTAACCACGGGCAAACCCTGCTCACCGGATTCGATCTACTTTGAATTGTCGGTGTTGCCGATTTTGCGCTCCAATTGCGCATTATCTGGTTGTCACGATGCCACTTCCCGCGAAGAAGGAATCATTTTGGACACATACGCCAATACCATCAAAACGGGCGGCATTCGGGTCAACAGCCCGGCAAGCAGCAAAATTTATTCCTCCCTCCACAGCACCCGCGAACGGATGCCCCCTCCGCCTATGGCAGCCTTGAGTGATGCGGATAAAGCCAGCATTTTGAAATGGATCCAGCAAGGTGCCAAAAACCTGACTTGTGAGGGCATCTGTGATTCTACCCAAACCAGTTTTAAAAACAACATCCTACCCATTGTCACTTTGCAATGCAAGGGTTGCCACAGTGGTACAGCTGCTTCAGGTGGTGGAATTCTGCTGAGTACTTATGCAGAGATCAAAAAATATGTCGACAATGGTAAGTTTTTGGGTAGTCTGGTCCAGTCTCCGGGCTACAGCGCCATGCCCAAAAGTGGCAAGTTACCGGATTGTGACATCCGCAAAATCCGCAACTGGATTCGGCAGGGTGCTTTAAATAACTAGTGAGTATTAGATACAATATATCTGCTTGGGGCGCCTTCGTGATCATCGCATGACGAAGGTGCTTTTATTTCCAGTCATCCTCATCCAGGCCTTCTAACCATCCAGCAATGCTGTTGCCGATGCGGTTTTCCTCTAATCTTGCCGAATCAGAACCCGCAATGATATTCCCTCTTTGAATGTCCTTTTTGTGTCGATTCCAGCGCCCCAGGATGGAAACAAGAATGTCGATCAATCCAAATTTTTGTTCTGCCATATTCAGGGCCTCATCAATCTCGCCAAGTGCTATCAGTTTTTTAAGTTTGCCTTTGAATTCAGCCAAGGAACCCGGCAATAGCCTGAGCGGCGCAACCGCACTCGCTTTGATGAGTTGAATTTTTTTGGTAAAATCCATATTACCATATACTCCCCAAGGCATCGGTGACGCAGGAGTATCCCCCGTTCTGCGCGGCACACTTTGACGGAAAGTTGTTTCTTGAATATCCGTAGATTCCAGCACTGATTTGGCCATTTCAAAGGCACCTTCCAGGGTTTGATTTTCCTGGGTAAAAGAGGAATAAAAAGCTTTGGAAAAACTAAAGGCGCGTTGGTCGTCGATTTTGGTGGAGGTCGCTATCACGGCTACATCCCGGCCGATGCCCTCCAGGATTTTGCTCACCATCCCTTGGGTGGAGCAACCGTTGAGGAAAATGATTTGCAAATTGGCCATCCCCTTCAACAATTGAATGAACTGCTCGATACCCTGGGCACGATTTTCCAACTCCAGGTACAAACTATCGGCGTGCCCACCGTAATGAAACACGGTGACCTGATAGTGATAAGCAGTCATGGCATCGAAGAGATCATCGGTAGTTGCATTGCTGATGATTTCGTACTCCAGTTTGTCTTGTAGTCCCAGCAAAATCTTGCGCAACTCGGAAGTTTCTTTTTGGAGGTATTCCAGGTAGTTGTCTTGTTTGTTGGAAAAAGCCAGCAGTATAAAAGGCATGACGATTGATGGTTTAAGTGTTGGGGGGTTAAGCTTTTTGTTTAAACCTTGGTTTGGGGGTATAGGCAATGTGAAAAAGTGCATCACCCTGGTTCACCACCGGGGTATTGTTGTGGCCAATGATGTAGCCACTTTTTTTGGTTTTGACCTGGGTTCTTTCTTCCCCAAAAGGGTCGGTAATGTACGCAATGACTTCATCCTTTTTCACTTGTTCACCCGAACATTTCACCAAATGGAACATCCCTGCTCGGGGTGAGCGCAACCAGGTCGCATCCGCAAAATGTTTGCTGGCTTCGGCCGGTGGGGCATCGCTGAGTATTCCTTTGTGTAGCATCACCCGGCGCATGCCCAAAATCCCTTGCTGGATCGAAAATTCGTCAAAGCGCAGGTTTTCCCCTCCTTCAAAAATCACGATGGGTTTGTTCAACTCCACTGCTGTGCGGCGCAAGGACGATTTGATGGCCTTTCCGGAAATGGTGAATGGTGCCGAAAAAGCTTGAGCCAGTTCAAAACTCGGTCCGTGTTCGGTAGTATAACGCACTTGAGGGTAGTTGTAATGTCCACGACCTCCGGTATGAAAATCGATGCCAAAATCGATCACGGGCAAAATTTCGCGTGTAAATACCCGGGCTACCCGGGAGGCTAATGAGCCATTGGCATTACCTGGAAATTTGCGGTTTACGTCCTTACCATCGGGTACATCCCGCGAAAAATTGATGAATCCGTACACGTTCAACAAGGGGATGGCAATGATCGTTCCAGCATGTAGGTGGTTAAAAACGCCCTGCTCGACCGAGCGGCGCACGATTTCTACCCCATTCACTTCATCTCCGTGTACCCCGCCCAATACCAACATACACGGCCCCACCCGGGGTCCCCGATACACATGCGCCTTGATGGAGATGATGTTGCCAGAAGGGATGCGCCCCACTGGAATTTTGATCACAGCGTACTGCCCCGCTTCAATGAGCGTGTTGTAAATTTTGATGGGTTTGCTTTGGGTGGCTTTGCTACGGGAATAACCTGTGTTCATTGATTTCGGATTGCGGATTGCGGATTTCGGTGGGTCTACAATACAGAAAGATATACCTGACCGAACCTGAACGCTTCAAAAGTAAGGTACAAAAGCTAAAATACCTACTTTTTCAGTGCCGAAGCAGCACCGAAATCCGCAATACCAAATCCAAAATGGTTAAATGGCTACTTTTTTTCGCACTTTCCCATTCTTGATTGCAAGGACTTTTTTCTCCACAAAATCAAAAATTTTGCCAGCTACGTCTACTTGAGTATAGGTTTCGATCCCTTCCAGGCCTGGCGAAGCATTGACTTCCATCACCAGTGGGCCCCGTTCGGAACGGAGGATATCCACCCCGGCAATGTCCAGACCAACCGCTTTCGCAGCAGTGCGAGCTACAAAGTCTTCTTGCATGGTCAATCGCTCCTGCTGGGCGCTGGCACCACGGTGTAAATTGGAGCGGAATTCCCCATCGCGAGCTTGACGTTTCATCGAGGCTACGACCTTGCCATTGACCACAAATGCTCGTATGTCGGCACCTTTGGCCTCCCGGATAAACTCCTGGATGATCACCCTTTCGTTGAGGCGTTGGAAAGCTTCTATCGTGGATTCCGCATTGCGGTAAGATTCAGATAAAATGACCCCCAGCCCGTGGGTACTTTCCAGCAGTTTGATGACTACGGGCAGTCCTCCAACCATTGAAATCAGTGGTCCAATGAGTTGACCATCACCTACGTAAGCAGTTTGTGGAACGTCGATTTCCATTTCTTGCAAACGTTGCAAACAACGAAGTTTGTCGCGGACCAATAATAAACCTTCCGGCTTGAGGGTTGAAAAAACCTTCATCAAGCGCAGCTGGGTGAGCACCGAAGCGCCCATGAGGGTAAATGAAGTAGAAATGCGCGGAATGACTGCATCTAAATGACTGAGGGGAAAGTCTTTATAATACATTTCGGCCCGGCCTTGTTCCATCACCAAACTGCATTGTTTGTAGTCGATGAGCTCAATTTGGTGGCCGCGAGCCAAGCCGCAGCGCAACAGCGACTGAGTGGAGTATACCTCCTGCGCTGTGGAAAGGATGCCTATTTTCATTGTTGCTTACTTGGATATTCAATGGAATTATACAAAACTGCTGGAGGGCCTCCTACAGCGGGGCAATTTACAACTAAAGTGCATTCAAGCAATTTTTAGGGCATTCTTTTGGACGGAAGTTCGTCGAATAGATGAAAGTAATCTACCGACGCAATAATTTGAATTTCTCCTTACCTTGCATCACCATTCACCCACAACCTTTGGATACATGTATTTTCGCCAGTTAGCGTTATTTTGTTTGTTGATTGTGCTCAGGGCAAGCTCCTTGAATGCTCAAACCCAATTCAATTTTTCCGACAGTACCCGGATCAGCTTGTTGACTTGTTCGCCCGGAAATGCCTTGTACAGTACCTTTGGGCACAGTGCGGTGCGGGTGTACGACCCCCTGAGTGGCATGGATGCGGTGTTCAACTGGGGCATTTTTGACTTCGATACGCCCAATTTTTACTGGAAGTTCATGCGCGGCAAATTGTTGTATCAAATGGGTGGGCAACGCTTCGCGGATTTTTATTCCGAGTATCAATACCTGCAACGGAGCGTGGTAGAAACACCGGTACTGCTGCCCTTGGACGCCAAACGCAAGTTGCTGAACACCATTGAGACCAATTATCTCCCTGAAAACCAGAAATACAAATATGACTTTTTCTTTGACAATTGCGCTACCCGCATTCGAGATGTAGTGGAACGTGCGCTGCCGATCACTTATGCTGATACAACCCGTACAATCAAACCCTTGCGCAGGTTATTGGATGAATATTTGGTTGAAATGCCTTGGTCGGACTTTGGGATTGATTTGGTTTTGGGCCTGCCCGCTGACCAAATGGGCACTTTCCGCTACGAGATGTTTTTGCCAGATTATTTAGGCAAAAACCTGCTGCATGCGCGCTACCAGGGAAAAGCCATTACTGGGCCGAATGTAGAACTTTTGCCTGCTGCGCCCCTCCCCCCTTCCACTGCCCCCAAACCTTTGCTGCTCATTTCGATCATCATGTTACTTTGGGTTGGGACTGGTTTTTTAAAGCACAAATGGCTCGTCAACATCCTGGATCGTCTATTTTTTGTGCTGCTCGGTTTTGCGGGTACTTTGATGTTGTTCCTGTGGTTGGGCACCGATCACCTGGCAACTAAATACAACTTAAATGTACTCTGGGCCAATCCTTTGTATTTCATTGCGATGGGGTCGTTGCGCGGCAAACGCAAGATTTGGCTATGGATCATTGGGGGCTTGTGCGCCTTCACCTTGATTTTTTTCCCGTTTTCGCCACAACTTTTTCACCCGGCGATCATCCCTATACTGCTCGCAGTAATTGTACGCTGCGCCTTAAAGATACGAACTAAACAATAGTCCCTTAATTTCCTCCAATGCAATACCCATCTACTTTCGAAACCATCATCTTCGACCTCGGCGGCGTGCTGGTCGACTGGAATCCACGTTACCTCTACCGCAACTTGTTTGTAGATGAGGCCGAAATGGAACGTTTTTTGGCTGAAGTCACCACTGGCCATTGGAACGAACAACAAGATGCCGGGCGTACCCTGGCTGAAGCGACCGAGTTATTGGTGAGCGAACACCCCCATTACGAAGCCGAAATCCGGGCTTTTTATGGCCGCTGGATCGAAATGCTCAATGGCGCATTTGAAGGCACCGTAGCGATTTTGGAGGAAATCCTCAAAAATGGCCGCCACCAGGTGTATGCCCTCACCAATTGGTCGAATGAAACCTGGCCGCATGCCCTGGAAATCTTCCCTTTTATGCACTGGTTTGAAGGCGTTTTGGTTTCTGGCGATGAAAAATTGATCAAACCCGATCCAGCGATTTATGAGTTGATTTTGGATCGTTATGGCATTGAGCGCAGTACGGCCTTATTCATCGACGACAACTACAAAAATGTAGTGGGTGCCTGGGATGTGGGTTTACCAGCAGTACATTTTGAATCTTCGGAACAGTTGCGGGGATTTTTGATGGAAAAAGGAGTCTTGTAGTCCTATCAAAGAAGCTGTTTGAGTTTATATCGCGGGCTGCAAAGGGTCTATTTTGAGTTAAATTTCGTTCCGAAAATGCTCATTTAGCGCTGCTAAACTCCGCTTTTCGTGCCTCATTTAACTCAAAATAGCCTCCTTTTCGCCTTCGCAATATAAATTCAAATAGCTTCTTAAAAAAAATGCTATTTTTACAACCATCCTTCACAAATGTACCATCTATAAAGAGCTTAAGGCTAAGCTATTTTATACTCTCCTCGTAAAAGACATCCATGTATTTTACTACTTTTATCGTTAAACATACTTTGAGAATGAAAACTACTAACATCTTTAGTCTGGGACTTTTGCTAGGCATTATCGCCCTATCGCTGCCTTCTTGTGGGTTGGAGACTTTTGAAATTTATCCCGATCCGGCCGAGTATGACTCTCTGAGCGTGACCACCACCAATGGTAAGTTCGACAAATTCAGGCTGGATTCGATTTACCTGGCGGACATCGTGGTGGGCATCAGTGATGGCGGCGATACGATTCGTTTTGTAAAAGGAGTCGATGAGCTTACCTACTATTTTATTGCGCCAAGTACTTTGCCCGTAGGTACCCATCAGGTACGCATCAATGCGCTGCGAACCTTACTGAGCATCAAGATTGATACCCTTACTGGTTTGGGTAGCCAAACCGCGGATGCCATCATCTCTAATCATATGCGGGATGAAGTCACACCCAATGTCAATTATTTCAGTCCAGCTACGCCGACCCTGGCGCTACAATTGGCCAAAATGAGGGATACCACCCAGTTTTTGTTTAACACCCTGAATGCCGATCAAAAGCGAGGTGTCGCCATTACCCTTTTGGCCAATAAAAACCTCTTTAGAGATTTCAATACGGCCCTGCGCAATTTGCGCTCGGTGCCCATCAATGCAGTAGGGCCTTCGGCGGTCTGTACCGGCACCGATTTCAAAACCTATTATCCTTGTTTGTTTGAAACACTAGGCTTGACCTACACCAGTCTGGAAGCGCACGGGCGCTTGTTGGGGGCCTTTGCGCGTGCGTTGAACGGCTCTTTCTTTTTCATCAATACAGCGGGGGAATACCGTTTAAGGCTTACTTCCAATCCGGCATTGGTGGCTGGTTTGTTGCAATTTGTCAATATATTGCCAAAGGCGATGATTGTGGGCGACTTGGGCAGCAGGGCGAACAATCGCCCCTGGATTGTAGAAGCTAATTTTTCTCAGGTTCCGACCAATGCTGTGTTTACCCATAATATCACCGATACCATTCCAGTTACACTCAGCTACCGCAATATCAGTGCAACGGATGCTGGAACGGCTTTGGTGGGTTCCTATGTGGCGCGTTTTAATGCTTTCCGCACTTGGTGGGAGGATTCGCCACTGTCTTTTTTCCCAATAATTCCAGAGCTGACTCCACAAACAGCACCCCTAGCACTGAATAACCCGGAGGTTTTGGCAACGCTGACGCTTAGTAGTACCAATGTTACCAAAGCAGCTACCAGCCCCGCTGTGTTGGAAGATGGTTTCCGGGCAAGGTTTAGAATTGATGCGGAAACGGCGCAGAATACTATGATTACCTTGACTGTTTCCCATCAAGGGTTTAGCGATATGCGTACTTTTAATGCTACGGTGAAACCGAATTAGGAGTGACGCGTTTTTTCGAATGACGAATAATTCGAATGACGAATGACGAATTGGGGGCATTGCCCTCAAGATTTGTTGGTCAATTCACATAAATGGAATCCAAGTCTAGCGCTTCCGAAAAAGCTTAGGTGCTACCACCCCATTCGTCATTCGGAAAATTCGTCATTCGAACCATTCGTCATTTCTTCATGACTCTCACACTTTCTCTTTTTCCTCCACCACGCCATTCCAAAGTATACCAACCCGCAGGCCATTGAGCCACATTCAAAGTGTACTGCTGGGCGTAAGGCTCAAGTTCAAATCTTTGTAAAACCTTCCCTTGCGCATCGCTCCAAAGCAGTTCTACCCCTGTAGCCTGTGGCACCCATTCCACTGTCAATTGGTTATCGGTAGGGTTGGGATAAGTACGGATGATGCGGAGGTTTTCGGTCGTTTTTTCCACCTTGGTAGCCGCTTTGGGAGCCGTGAAACCAGGAGGGAGATTGGAAAGGGTGAAACAAGCCAGGATTTCAGAGGTGAATTCGACAACGGGAAACGTGTAGGCACCAATCCGTAGGGTATCCACCTCTGCGGTTTGAAAAAGACCATAAATGCGGCCATTGGGATCGTAGCGCAAATTGGTCACAAAAAAAACGCCCTCGCCAGCAGCAGGCAAAAGTACCAATGTATCCACAGTTCCATGGAGGTTGTAATGGCCTATGGCGGAAGTGTAACCATCCCAAACCGCCTGGACGGTTTGCCCTTCAAAGGTCGTAGAAGACTCCCCTTCTGGAGCAAGAATAACCAAAGGCGCCAACAAACCACCATCCGGCGAAACACTGGCCACTTGTGCTGCGAGGGTCACGTCAATTGCCGCATCGGCATAGATTTTTTGCCATACGATTTCCCCTTGTTCATCCAGTCGAAACAAAAAGCCGCCATATTCATCCTCTCCTTCGCGTAGGGTTTGCTGCTTCCACCTCAAAAAAGTTTCAAAATACCCCATGAGGTAGGTATGCCCTTGTGGATCAGCCACCAGTTGCGCCTCAGCGTATTCGCCGTGGAGCTCCCTGATCCACAACACTTGCCCTTGGGCATTGTATTTGATCACCAGGTAAATGTCTTCCAGACTGGAGCCTTCGATCAGTGGGCCAGTGGTGTAGCTAAATCCATAAGCATCGCTCAAGGTCGTTTCTTCACTTGCTTCGCCAAACAACAACACCGAGCCATCCGCTTGGGGAATCAATTTTAAAGGGTAAAACCCGCCATTGTCGTATTGGATGGAACCAATTTGTTCCAGTTTGCCTGCACCCAGGCTTCGCGTTAGGAGCAATTGATAATTTTGGCTGCCATAGTACTGCTTTTGGCCATTCCACACCAGGGTATCCCCATATAGATTGAACACCAGGTGCCGCTGCCCTGAGGCATCAATGTTCAATACCGGGCTGTCTGCACCCCCATAATATTCAGCATCGGGCGGGGCGCCAAAAGCGTAGTGTTGCTCTACTTTCAACAATTGCCCTCCAGCGCTATAAGTGACGATAAAGAGTGCATTGCAATACTCCTCGGGGCAGGGGTTCCGCACGGGATCACCCATTCCGGCAAAAAACTGTGGCGTATCGTATTCTCCTGAGATCAAAATATTTCCAGCGGGGTCAACAATGAGGCTATTGAGATACCCCCAGCGGCTTTCCACTCCGTCTTCGTCCAATCCCACCAGGGTACGGGCCCACTGGAATTTTCCGGCGGCGTCATACTTGGCTAAGGCATAAGCTCCTGCCTCGGGGTCGGAATATAAGGTGGTGTCGCCATATTGGATTTGATCTACGATACGCTGCAACAAATAGCTGCTCCCCTGGGCATCTACTACAAATTGGTCGTCATCATCCAGACCAAAACCTGTGGCGCCCCCACTATCGAATTTGGTCGCCCAGTGGTAGTTGGGGGTTTGGGCGGGTAAACCACCCATCCAAATGTTTAACAACAGCAATAAAATTACACTACACTTAAGCATGAATTTTAGATTAAAATGGATTAAGGTTTAACTTTTACAACTTTTCCTACACCGATAACCCGACGCTCGGCATTAACCACCTGAATGATGTAAATTCCAGGAGGAAGCAGTTGTGTACTTAGTTGGTGACGATTTGACCCTATTTGGCCTTGCACAACCGCACTTTGTACGGTATTTCCAAGTTCGTTTTGAATGACAATTTGTACGCTGGAAGCAAGTTCCAATTCAAATTCGGTCATCACTTCATTGCTAAATGGATTGGGATAAATTGTAAGTGCTTTTGACAAGTTTTTCGGGCTTGGCGTATTGCTCACATTTGGCTTACCCAGTTGGAGTAGTTCTGCGGTTGGGGCACTTGGAACACTATCCAATACATAAGATACATAGGCCCGATCAAAAGCTCCGGTCGTATTGTAAAACCCATACCCCCCAAGCTGACGGTAGTAAGATTGCCCTTTGAGGTTTCCCCCAAAATAGAGGACGCCGTCGTCGTACAGCATCGCCTTGATGGTTTCGGTCTCAGGCCCGCCGTAGGATTTTTTCCAGGTCAGAGCCCCGGTTGAATCGTATTTGATGAGGCCAATGTCCTCTTTACCTTGGCTGTACAGAAATACTGCATCATTGGCATGTTGAACGATACCTGTGTAAGTAAGGCCCAGACTCAGGCCAGATTGTGGATCAAATGCTACATCAAGCTGTTGAGGGTCAAGATTCCCCTTGAATTTGTCAAACCAGCTCAAATTCCCGCTTGTGGAATAAACCAACAGCCCCAGCGCATTTCCCTCCTGAACCGAGCCATTGCTCAATAAAGTATCAAAATTACTCAATACCAGGGCATATCTCTGTGCATTGGGTGAAGTAGCAAATTTGGAAATGGTTGCGCCGTTGAGGTCTATTGTTTTGAGGACATTAAAAGCCAGATTACTGGATTGGACAGCCGCTACAAAGCCCAGGTCACTTGAATTCAGGCTGATTTTTTGATCATTGATCTGTAAGGTATCACCCAATATCCGCCCAGCTACCAATAAATCACCACTGCTTCCTTGTGCAAAATGAAGGCCATCCAGCGTATCAATATGCTGCAATATATTCATGCCCTGGAAAGTGCCAGAAGTGCCAATTCTCATCATGAAGCCATCCAGGCGCTCGTGGGTATAGTCCGGATTCAGCAATTCACCACGATAGCGCAAGGCGCCACTCACATAGCCACCCAGGTACAAGAAACTATCCCTCACCGAATAATGCGTAATGCGCAGCAAGGTATCCGATTCCAGGGGTGCCGACCAGGCGTGCTCCGGGCCAGAATAAGTCAGCACATATTCCCGTTTGGCAACAGACTCGTACACGGTAAAGGTCTTGTTGGCGTCCCAGCTATTCCATTCGTATTGGAGCGTAGAATCGGCAAAGGGGACAAGGTTGTTGTCCACATGACTGTAATTGTAATAGTAATTGCCTTGAGTGGTGGTAGTGACCGCCTTAGGTACAATTCCTCCTGCACTGATGAGCGGTGCAAACCGGAGGAATGATTCTGGAGATAGGGTGTCAAGAAACACTTTAACTTGAACCTCAGCATCTTCAGAACTACCTGTCAATCTTAAATTATTGTGCACCTCATTATTATTCAACTTTGATTCTTCATGATCATGTGAATCAAAGTTTGAGCCATTCCCGAGGGGGCATTTTTGTTCTCTTGCAAATTTTTCAACTTCACTGGCGTTAATAACCGAAAAGTTTGCGGTGCAATAGGTTACCAGCATACACCGCTCATTGTCATGATTCGTATGATTGTCTTTTGCATAAAAAAGAATCCTATCAAGATCACTGCTTATTACAGGAACTAGTGTACCTGCTTTAAATTTCTGAACAATAACATTCAATCTTTCAGTTTTCCAATTACCATCACATAGATCACAAACAGGGGCATTTTGGATTTGCTGCTTCAATTTTTGAATTCGCATCAAGCGACCTTCACTTCTACAAAAATTGACAGCCATACAAGCGTATCGCCCATCATTGACACCAGGAGTTGGGAATGGCGTGCTTTGTCCCCATTGGGTTTGATTATAAACTTGCACTATCAAAGGTTTAATCTCGGCTTTTGTAATGGCTTCTTTGAAGGGTATGATTTCTGAAGGGCCTGAACAAGGTCTACAATAGTCAATACTTGCCAATTCATCCAAAATATCATTCAAGGCAATAATGGTATAATTACTAGGGCAAAACTTAATTTCTCTACAACCAATCGTGGAAATATCCCACTTTTGGGTTACCAAAGCTTCAGCTAATTCATATAGAGGTGGGGAGTTATTCCATTTATAACTCAGTTCTATACCAAATAACCCTGACCTACTCACAAAGTCATCTACAATCTTTTGTACTGTAACCTTTTCCGGAGTACTACAAGGTTGGTCTTTAGGTGGCTTCGGTGCTTCCTTACAAACACTCGTCCCATCCTTTCCAATCGGCATATCAATGTCTACAATGGCAGCAATTTCCGGATCGCAGGTAGAATGCACCGCACGATTGCCATCCTTGCCACAATCCAGTGCTCGGCAGTTGGTCTCCGAGTTGATGTTATCTCCATTTTCACGCCGTCCATTCTTAGCTCTAGTATCATCAATTACGGTTAATGAACCTGGGCAAAATACGACTTCGGCGCATTTATCTCTTTTAGCATTCGTTTCACACAAGCGGCGTAGCTCAGCTTTTTGCTCTGGCGTCAAGTCACTGTTTTCATCTTTCAACAAAGCATTGAAAACCTCGTCAAGAATCCCCGCCCAAGAAGTAATGGCAGTTACCCTACTGCGCCGTGGATCATTGACAGAAAATGTTTGATCACCCAAAATACAGTCCAACATAGGGCGACACATCTCATTTCTTTCCTTTTTTTTGCCACTTGTCAATTCAACTGAATACTCTCTGGCCGCAGGTACTATGAACCTTGGCCGAGCCTTATTGGTTGGGCAATACAAATTGAATTCACAGTTGCCGTCTTTAGTAGCAGGAGAGGATACTATTTGGAAGGCAGCCTCAGCAATGCTTGGGGATAAGCTATAAGTACATTTCTCTTGAGAATTTGTGCCAAATATGCTTACTTCTACCTGATGAGGCCCCGCGCCCAAGTTGTTTACCGTAATGGTGCTTTGATCATCATACGTTGTACCATCTACTTTGATAGAAATATTGCTGGCAGGAATACCCAGAGCAGATAAATTAAGGGAAAGGCTCCCCGATTTGAGGTCAATAGGATTGCCATTGATGTCCTTCGTATCCAGTTCTGCGCAGGATGGCTGGCTTTGTACCTTAAAAAGTGTACTCAGTTCTGGGCTAGCTGAGCCACACTTAAGCAGGTTGTACTGATAATTTAATTTTTTACACTTATTGGCAAATTCCAGTGTTAGGAAGTCAAAGTTCTTGTATAAGTCAAAAGTGGCTGGCAAAGTAGTACCAGTGCCCAGCACATTGCCAGCAGGGTCTTTCCAGGTGATGGTATAGGAGGCATCGGCATCCACAAAATTAGTGCTGCCATTGGACTTTACCTGAGCACGCAGCACTTGACCTGGGGTGGTGTACATTTTGGGGCCAGCTACCGAAGGCTCAAAATTGTATTGCAGCCCTTCGCCACAGCCATCGGGTAGCTTGTAAGGGCCGCCTACTTTGGTGCAACCCACTTCATCGGTTACGGTTACAAAATAGGAGGTGTTGGCTTGGGCTTGCACTAAATTGCCAGGGGCCCCATTGCTCCACTTGTAAGTTGGATTTTTGGCAGTGCTGCTTACCTGAATGATTTCATTGCTGATGCTGACCAGATCGACGGTAAAATTGCCCTCGCCTTCGGCAGTCATTTTACCCGGGTATTCTTTTTTAGCGCATGCCAAGCCAGCAAAACGTGGATCAAGATATTCGGCAACGATGACAAAATCTCCCGCACACACGTTTTCAAAACCGATGTATTGATGACTAAACGGCTTCCCAAGATTGCTTTGAGGAATTTCCACTTGTACCCCTTGAGCATTTTTCATCTTTAGCGTAAACTTGAATTTATTTGCCCGGATGGAGTTCTGAATCTCAATATCATTTACCGTAAGCCTGGCTTCACCCGTACAAGCATTACAAGCGGTTTTTTTGAACACGCCTGGTTTCAACTGGGCGTTTAGTAATAATGGCGCAATCAAAAAAATTGCGGAGAGAAACTTTAGGTATAGTCTGTTTTTCATGTTTTTAGAGATTAAGAGCCTGTAAAAAATTACGTTTTTCTCAATATGAGATGAATGTTAGCAATCAAAACAAAAGTCTCACTAGTTCTGGTGTCGGCTTCGTAATCAAGGGAGAGCCTTCTTGACCACATGAGCCAAGAAATCGTCCTCTC
>NZ_JBGSLK010000144.1:0-41471 GCF_041740695.1 Haliscomenobacter sp.
CAAAGAAGGCAAAGACCATCTTTGCATTATCAATGCGATGCGCAACAAGATTTTGCTCAGGGTTTTTGCCGTCGTTAAAAATCAAGTTATGTATCAAAAAAATTTGAACAATGTCTTGCTTGAACCATAGAAAACACGACGATTTAAGATTGAGGCGTCGCCTCTCTTTGCTAAAAGCGACAGGATTGAAAACGGATGAAACGGATTGGAACGGATTTTTTATTCCGCCTGCGGCGGATAAGGACGAGCCGAAGGCGAGTCAAAGTCCGTTTAAATCCGTTCCATCCGTTTCATCCGTTTTCCAATCCTGCCGCTCTACGCCGAAGGCGTTAAAGCGCGAAGCGCACAAAAAGTCGTCGTGGTAAAATAAAAACTGAGCAGCGAAGCTGCTTGCTGCGTAATGTGAGTTACAAAATACGCTAGCCCACCATATCCACAAACAAAGCCTCAATCGTCTTCTCCAAATCCACACTAATCCCTGGATGTGGCCGCGAGGTTTGAATCGAGCCGCTGCGCACCGCGGTAAGCCAGCGAAAGCGCTCGGCGGCGTCGAGCTGGGCGATGGGGCTGTTGACCTTCTCTCCGGCGGCAATTTTGCTGAACGCTTCCAGGTTTTTGCGTAGTTCTTCTACATCGGCGTTGGGCCGCAGGGTCAGGATTTTTGCTTCCGGTAGTTGATGGCGCATGCAAACGAGTTTTTGCCTTTTGCAGAACAAAATCACCCCCACATTCACGAACTCTTCCCGTTCCACCGCAGGCACCACCCTGACGATGGCGTATTCATACAAGTGTTTTGGCTGCATCTTGGGCTTCTTTTATGAACTGCTCGGAATGAAGGAGTCTTTGGCTCAGGAAATTGAAATAGGTGTTGCGCATTTGCTCAGGGCTTTCGTCGACCGATTCCCATTTGAGCCACTCGTCGGGTATCCAATGTACAATTTCCTGAATTTTATCTGCCGTGATCGCGGTTCGGCCAAGCTGGTTGGCGGCTTCCAGTTGGGTTGCTTGGGGGAGTAAAACATGCGTTTTGATGTAGGGAAAAGCGGCATTTGCTTTCTGCTCAAAGGTGTCCCAACTGTGGTGAAAAAAGAGGGCGGCCCCATGATCAATTAGCCACATTTCCCGGTTCCACAGCAGCATATTGGTATTGCGGAAGGAGCGATCTACATTGGCAATGAAGGCATCCAACCAGACTACTTTGGAGGCATGTAGCGGGTCCAGTTGCGTCACCGCTGGATCGTAAGTGAAGGCACCCGACAAAAAATGCAAACCCAGGTTCAAACCTTGACTGGCTTTCAACAAATCCTGGATCTCCTCGTCGCCTTCGGTACGGCCAAAGTCTTCATCCAGGCCGGCAAAAACCAATTCGGGTACCTTTAAGCCCAAGAGGCGCGCCAGTTCGCCGCCGATCATTTCAGCAATCAGCGTTTTGACCCCCTGGCCACTGCCCTTGAATTTTACTACGTACTTGAAGCCATCGTCGGCTTCGGCCAAGGCGGGCAAGGAGCCTCCTTCCCGCAGGGGTTGCATGTAGCGCGTGACGGTAACGGTGCGGAGTGTGTTCATTTTACGGAGTAAAAGATTGTGAGTGGGGGTAAAAGTAAGGATTAAGTGGTGAAGGCACACTTTTACCTCATTTTTGTTATGTGCATTGGCTTGTGCTAATGCCTTATGTGTGTGACTGCTGCATGGATTTACAAACTGAAGTAAATTCTTAATGCATTGCCGTTATCTTTAAATAGAAAATAAGGTTGGTTATTCGATTGTAAGGTATATTCAATTATATCATCGCTACATAACAAATTGTTTAAACTGCCGTGATGGCTTACAACAAAAGCACTACTAATAAATGTGCAAGGGGTATCATTTAAGTCATCGTCTGTTGTGAAGAAATTTGGCAATGGAAATAAAGCATTTAGTGCAACTGAATGAGGTTTTGTATGTGATAATTTAACTGAAATATTTCCATTAATAATACTTGCATTTAATATCCAGTTATTCAGGCGAATATCCGTACCAGATGCCCCCCACTCAATAATATCTGATTTATTATGCAGTTTAAGAATAAGTTGGTCAACATCTGTATATGGATTTATGGGATGCAGTGCAGGTTGAGCTGTATTTAAGGAAGCATTTACCTGAAATCTAAGCCAAGAGGCATTTACAAATGCAATTTCAGTACGATAATTAATAGCAGCGAAAAGATCAAATGTTTTTTTCTTAGAATAGTCAGGGATAAAATTATGGCGTCTAATATACCCTGTTAAGCAATTTACCGGAGCACAGTTAGGAACTACAGGTGAACCACAATTTGTTGGCTTACCAGTTGCATCCTTGCATTCAGTTGCATTGAAAGTAGTATTGATTTTTTGAAAATGCATCAGCACCCATTCCTCAAAAGAACGGGAAGAAAATGCAATTTTTACACCAGTGGCGGCAGCATCATTAAAAGTCTCTAACAGCCTGGGGTGATTATCTTTATCAAAAACTATCCAGGCAAAATCAGCTGAACCATCTTCTATTACCCTTTTGGCTTTTTCATACAATTGATAAGGCGTAGTTTTAGGTTTATCTTCGTTTTCATCTGGATAAACATCAACACGGCCAAAAAAATTTAACGCTTCATCGGTTTGAGCCCAGCTTTCAAAATATTGATATTCTGAGGAAGTGCCTTCACAAGCAATAAACAGAATTGGTTTCAGTTTTATTTTTAAATTTTTCCTAGCCATTTAAATTGTTTTCTGTTCTGTCAAAAATGAAATCCAACTCTTTTATTTTTGGAAGACCTCCAAATTTGCCACTCATGTACCATTTATCGAAAGGAACATCATCTCTTAATCCTTCAACATCCAAATCGTACACACTGTATAATTTTGTACAGCCAAATTTGTCTTTTGAAGTAATCCAAATTTGATCTTTTCGGAAATTATTTCTATCTAATAAAGTGGTTTCGTGTGTAGCAAAAATAAGCTGTGCATTATTGGGGTTACTCTTAGGATGATTAAACAAACTAATAAGGAATCTGCACAAATAGGGGTGTAAACTATTGTCTATTTCATCGATCCAAATTGGCCTGCCATGCGGTAAGCTTAATGACAATAAAATTTCTGTACTAAGGCCCACTAATGCAAATGTGCCGGTTGACCCTTGCTTTATTAAATCAAACTGCTTTTTGCCAATTACGTTGTTATTGTCATAAACATCATGATACGTCTTAAATCGCTTTTGCTTCCTGATGCCTGAATAGGTTTCATCTGGTTCATTCAAAGCATTATTATCCGGCTTTACTACCTGTTCTTCTTCAACAAGTTCTAATCCTTTAATGCCTAAATCGGATAACTGGACTAACTTCATTACTTTATTTTTTATAGCGATTGCACCTGCTTCATTACTTTCAAAAATACGTTTTGAATTTTCGGTCATACGATGCATCATACCATTTACAGAGAGATTTAATACAGAGCTTCCAACAATAAAATAATTCCTAAGTTCCTCCCAAAACTCATCCCCACTATTGCCTAATTCGGATAAAAATAAACGTTTTGGGTTTATACTTTCTACATCGTTTTTCCCTTTAAAAAAATCAGGGTTTTTAGACAATATTTTTCTACCCCTTCTTCTATAAATTAATTTTTGTGTTTTCTCAGGATAGTACTTTAAAGTTTCTTCAATTATACCTTCGGTTTTTGAAATAGAAATGAAATAGATGTATTGTTGCTTATCCCATGCAATAAAGTTCAAAGTAAATTCAGTTGGTTTGCTTTCCGTTTCGGGAGATAGCTCAAAGGGCTCTGCAAATAATATTTCATCGTTTACATCATAACGGAATGATGCAGCAATGAGTTGACGGAAAGACCAGTAGGCCCTAATGACATTGCTTTTTCCACTTGCATTGGCTCCATAAATTACAGCAGTTTTTAAAAGCCTAAATTTTTTGCCATTCTTCGTTTCAATTTCAGCTACATTATCAGATTTGCCTTTTGAGCCAGATGCTTCCAGACTAAATACGGTTTCATCCTTAAAGGACCGGAAATTTTTTATGGTGAAATTTATCATCATTTTTTTGTGATTTATGTGCAATAATATGGCTATTTTTTTGTTTTTCAAAAAAAATGATTAAAAATATGCAAATAATTTACAAAAAAAGCAACTTAAGGTCAAATTGTTTTTTGCTGCCTTATCGCTTTTTTTGCTACCCCAGTGTTGAGGGTGACTTTTGCTCTTTTGGTTTTGCGAAGAGTCGGCTCGTGTGTTGGGCAAAACCAAATGTATTATGTATTAATTTGATTTTGATTAGCTCGTATCATGGCTTTTCGGTTCGGTTTTTAGATTTTTGCCAGAAAACTCCGTTTTGGTATCTATCCCCAGAGCAGTGATTTTTTCACCATAAAAATAAACATTAACGAGAAAAAGTATACAAACACCCTGAATTTGTATTACCCTACCACCTATTTTCCCCGCACCTTTGTACCATGATTCAAACACATTCAAACATGAGCAAAGTAATATTGATTACCGGGGCAAGTTCAGGAATGGGCAAAACAACAGCCCTCAAACTCATCGAACAGGGCCATAAGGTCTATACCGCGGCCAGACGCATCGAACAAATGCAGGACATCAAAGCCGCGGGCGGTTTCCCGATCCAAATGGACATCAGTCAGGAGGCGGATGTGCAAAAAACCGTGGACACCATCATTCAGGCCGAAGGAAAAATTGATGTGCTCTGGAACAATGCCGGTTATGGCCTTTATGGAGCAGTGGAGGATATCCCCGTCAGTGAAGCCCGCAAGCAGTTTGAGGTGAATCTTTTTGGCCTGGCCTCAATCACCCAAAAAGTAACGCCCTACCTGCGCAATGCCAAGTCGGGCACCATCATCAATACCTCTTCGATGGGTGGAAAAATGTACACCCCAATGGGCGCCTGGTACCACGCTACCAAACACGCCCTGGAAGGATGGAGCGACTGCCTACGCCTGGAATTGCAGCCCTTCAACATCAATGTAGTGGTATTGGAACCCGGGATCATTGAAACCGAATTCGGTTCCGTGATGTTGGACAGCATCAGCACGTTTTCGGGAAAAGGCCCTTACAAAGGTATTGTCGATAAATTGGTGGTGGCTACGAATAAAATGTACGAGCAGGGCGGTACCAAAACAGCGGTAATCGCCGACACCATCGTCAAAATTGTAAACAGCACAAACCCCAAAACCCGCTACCGGGTGGGCAAGTGGGCGAAACCAATGGTGTGGATGCGTGTTTATTTGGGAGATCGCTTATTCGATCGCATCGTCATGAGTCAAATTTAGCCAGCATGAGCAAGGTCATTCACCTGGAAACCATTTCCGATTTGCACCAGTTGTTGCAGCAACCCAAAGCGAAACATCCTTTGCTGAGCGTGGTGGATTTTACGCAATTTGACGAGCAATTTGGCGCGGGCCTTAAAATGAG
Source organism: Haliscomenobacter sp. (assembly GCF_041740695.1). Lineage (GTDB taxonomy): Bacteria > Bacteroidota > Bacteroidia > Chitinophagales > Saprospiraceae > Haliscomenobacter. The sequence goes on from NZ_JBGSLK010000144.1 coordinate 5,449, forward strand.
TTCGGGTTTTTATACGATCATGTACAAGAACTACTGCGTCAATACCCTCAAATACGGACGCCACCATTATGATTTCCAGGAGGGGAGTTTGATGTGTATTGCGCCCCAACAAGTGATTACCCTGGATGAGGCGGTAGAAAAAAGGGCTGACGCAATGGGCTGGGGGCTCTTTTTTCATCCGGATTTGATCCGGGGAACGGCTTTAGGGCAGCGCATCAAAGACTATTCCTTTTTCTCCTACGAAACGAACGAGGCCCTGCACTTGTCGGAAAAGGAAGAACGCACCTTATTCGATTGTGTGCAAAAAATCAACGCCGAGCTAGCCGAAAACATTGACCGACACAGCCAAACGCTGCTGGTTTCCAACCTGGAATTGCTGCTGAACTACTGCACGCGCTACTACGACCGACAATTCATCACCCGGAAAAACGCCAACAAGGACATCCTGAGCAAGGTGGAAGAGCTGTTGACCCAGTATTTCCAGTCACCCAACACACCTGAAAAAGGCTTGCCAACGGTCAAATACCTGGCCGATCAGGTGTATTTATCCCCTAACTACCTGAGTGACTTGCTGAAACGAGAAACGGGGATGAACGCGCAGGATCACATTCATTATCATTTGATCGAAACGGCAAAGAACCTTTTGCTGAGTTCCAATCAATCGGTGGGGGACTTGGCTTTTGCGTTGGGGTTTGAATATCCGCAGTATTTTTCGAGGTTGTTTAAAGCGAAGACGGGGATGACGCCGCTGGAGTTTAGAAATGGGAATTGAGAGGGGATTAATTAGATATAGTTTCAATTGTCACTAAACTATTAAGTTAATCAGCCCATTTTGGTGGTCTTTAAATCCAACTATTTTAAGTTTACTTCTTCCTTATTCAAAAATTCCTTTATTGAGGTCCATTTTATTTTTGAATATCTATCGTTGTCATATTTTTGGAATACTACTCTACCCTCCATCATATCCCTCATGTATTGCATTCCTTGCCAAGCTGGATAAAGGTCTTTTTTTGAAGGTGAAAAGAATCTAGTCATTTTAATGAGCACATTTAGAAGATTAATTCCTCCCGGCCTGAATATTTTATACTTTTCACCCGTAAGCTCTGTTAGCAATTTTACGAACTGGTTACAAGTTAATCTGTCTCCTGCTATTCTCAAATATCTTGGAGCGTCTTCATCCATTGCTACTTCGGCAGTAAATTCGGCAACATTATAGGTAGTGGTAAATTCCATAATTTGATTTGGGTTACCCCAGCAAAGTATACTTTTTCGTTTAAACATAATCAAAGGCATATCCGTAGTTAGTAGATCCATAAAGGGTCCGTTAAATATAGTGGTAGCTTTAATGGGTGTTTTGTCAAGATAATGGTGAAATTCCCTTCTTAAATCTAAGTTTCTATTTTGGCCTTCTATTAAATTGGTAAAATCAATTGAATAATCACTTGGTATAAATCTTCGCACATTAGCTTCAATAGCAGCATTCAGAATAATTTTTTGAGTATCCAAAATGGTTTCTTCTAAACCAGCCAAAGCGGAAACAACACAATGTGCACCGACACAATGCTTTGAAATTTCAGATTTATTGCTAATATCCACTTGGCAGACTTTGACACCTTTTTTTTCTAACTCATCTATCTTTTTCATATCTGTTTCTAAACGTACAATGGCCTTAACCTCCGCTCCCTTTGCTAACAATGCATTTGTAATTTTTACTCCTAAATTTCCGGTAGCACCTACCACTACTATTGTTTCCTTCATTTCTAAATCGTTATATTTTTTGATTGTGTATTCAGTCCCATGGTACAATAACCACCAACCGCCACAGCTTTACAAAGCTCCGAAAAAAAATGGAACGAAGCGAAGATTTTTTCGGAACTCCGCAAAGTCGCGGTTGGGTTGCGTCCTCATCCTACCCAGTTTTGCGCAAAGCCGCTTTTGGGCAAGGTTTTTTACTTAAATAATTTATCTAAATTCAGGTATTTTGTTTCTAAAAAGAAAATGCTCCATTCACCATATTCATAGTTACCTAAATTCTCTGCACGGCTAAAAAAGAAATATTTGCCATCTCGTGAAAATCGCGGACTACTCTCTTCATCCTTTGAGTTGACTATTTTTCCAATTGATTGTGCTTTGCTCCAACCTTTTTCTGTTTTTTTTGAAACAAAAATATCTTCGCCGCCTTCTCCACCTGGTGCTCCAAAAGAATTGAAAACTAAATATTTTCCATCCGGTGAAATTACTGCTGAATAAACCCAATACTTTTCATCATCAAAAAAGCCATCTATCAATTTTGGCTCAGAAAATTCCTTGTTGTTGAATTTTGTTTCATAAAGATTGATTGCCTTGGTTCCACGTTTCATTGATGTGAAATAAAATGTGTTGTTGTCATTTGTGAAAAACAAATTATTATTCGATGATGGCCATTCTTCACCTGCTACTTGAACCTCGTTGATTGGTTCCGGCAATGGTTTTGGTTCGCTCCAACCTTTGTCGGTTTTTTCCATCATCCAAATATTCATATCAAAGTTGCCTTTATTGGGTTGGTTTGGGATTGGTCTTTCAGAACCAAAGAAAAAGAAATCACCGTTTGGTGTGATAAAAGGTGTTTCATCTCTGCTTGAAGAAAAGTGTGCAAGTTTTGGGGTTGACCACCTGCCATCTTCAAAATCACTCTCATAAATCATTTGTTTACCTTCACGTGGTCTTCTCGAAAAATATACTTTAAGCCCATCAGTGGAAAAAGTCAATTCAAATTCGCTGTTGTCTTTTGTGGATATAACTCCTTCTGCAAAGGGAATTGGACGCGAAACTATTTCTTTCGAGTATTGAATTTCGGGTATTTTAAGCTCATTTTTGCAGCTTACATGGCTAAAAAAAATGAACAGTAATAAGCTATTTGATGTCTTCATTGCTTTTGTTTTTAAAATGGAAGAACACAATTCAATGTGTAAGGTTTTTGATCCCGAATAAAAACAAAGCACTATGCCATCTTTAGTTTTTCGCACCAGCTCCGCCCGGGTCAGCAATTTTGCTTTTTGCAGAACAAAGTCACCCCCCATTCACAAATTCTTCCCAACCCAACCCAATCTAAGTATTTCTCTAGGTTGTTTAAAGCGAAGATGAGATGACGCAGGTGGAGTTCAGGAATGGAAATTGAGAGGGGGGTGACTTTTTTAGTGTTCAACTAAAATTGTCTGATGCGCTTTTCCTTCAATCGCCGTATCTATTTATTGTATTCTTCAGATGTTACCGGCTTTAACCATTGAACGATACCTTTCTCTGTATTAGGTATAATGTATAACTGGTATAAACCTGTATCAGGACTTGCACCATGCCAGTGCTCTACGTTTGGTGGACACTTTATCACATCACCTTTTCTGATTGTTTGCTTCGGCTTTCCTTTAATTTGATGAAAGCCTACCCCACTTGTTATAATCAGAATTTGACCGGCAGGATGTATATGCCAGTTGCTTCTGGCTCCTGGTTCGAAGTAGACGTTTCCAATAACCGTATTGTACGTGCTGTCATTTGCAACCAGTCGTGTATTCCACGCATTTCCAGTAAAGTTTTCGGCTGGACCTAATTCACCTTTTGGGAAAATGGCTTGCACTTCGGTCTTGTTGTTTTCTTTTGTGTCTGTGCAAGCCTGTCCCAAAACCAGGAGGGGCATTAATGCTAGGATTGTTATTCTTTTCATAGTTTTAATCATTCATAACCATTGGATTTGATCACATAGGGCAAAGGTCAGCCAATAACAACCCGTGCTGATAATGATAATCAAACCAATAAGTAAGAATTTCAAACTTCTTGCAGTCTTACCGATTTGGGGTTAGTGCCAGTGAGCTTTTTGAAGAAGTTGTTAAAGTAGGTGGGGTACTCAAAACCAAGGGCATAGGCAATATCAGCAATATTCCAGTCGGTATGCTGTAGTAGTGCTTTTGCTTCACTGACAATTCTTTCTGTGATATGCGTAGTAGTAGGTTTGCCTGTCACTTCCTTAACAGCACGGTTGAGATAGTTAACATGGACATTCAGATTGCCAGCGTAGTCCTGGGCTGTTTTTAATTGCAAGGAATTATCAGCACTTTCAATGGGAAATTGCCTTTCTAGCAGTTCAAGGAATACAGAAGTTAGTCGGGTAGCTGCATTAATATGCTGATCCTTGTGTTCTGAAGGCTGTAGTTTTAGTGCCTCATGGATAATCAGGTTGATGTAATTACGGATTAGTTCGTCTTTATACACATAATTTGCCTTTTGTTCTTCAATCATTTTTTGAAATAACGTACTTAAAAACTCCCGTTGGTGCTCGGTTATTTTCATAATAGGTGTGCCGCCAATTTTAAATAATGGGGAATGTTGCAAGCTTTCGGAACGGTCTGATTTTAAAAATTCTTTTGAAAACAGGCAGGTGTAACCTACATAGCTTGTGGTGATTGTCTCCCAAGAATAAGGAATATTTGGGTTGCCGAAAAACAAAACTGTTCCGTCCTGCTCAAAACTTTTGTCGGCATAATGAATAATGCTCTTTCCTGTTGTGAGGCAAATTTTAAAAAAGTCTTTTCTGCTATAAATACGTGTGGCGTTTCCATCGCCTTCTATTTGGAAAACATTAAAGCCCTTTAACTTTAATTCATTGTTGAATTCTGAAACGGAACGTACATTCTTGTTTTGCATAAAGCAAAGTTAAGAAATTCAATCCTTAAAGTCAACCTAACGGAATGCCTCCATAGTTCAATTTTCTACCTACCACGGGCCATGCTGCTTAACCTGATAAAAACGTTGACCATCAAACCGATAGAGCCCTTGCCCTGCACCCCACCACATGTTTCCAGCCTTATCTTGATACATACTTTGCACACAGCAATTTAAACCGTCAGCAGGCGTAAACACGGTAAACGCTTGTGGATTGGGTAAGGGAACGGAAGGGTCAAATCTCGTGGTACTGCCTCGGGCGGTAACCCAAATGATACCCGACGGTTCTTCTATGTAGATACCCCAAATTTCAGTTCCACCTAATCCGTCTTTGGAGGTGTATTCCGTTAAAGTTTTACCGTCTGCCCTGAGTTCTGCCGAAGGGTCATATTTGCAAATGCCGTTTTTCATCGTAAACCACATATTTCCATCCTTGTCCTGTGCTATGCCTCCCGCATAGTTTTCCCCTAATTCTTCCTTTTCTACAATATTGGTAATTGTTTTTCCATCATAGCGAAAGACACCATTGTTAGAAGAAGCAAACCAAATGTTTCCACTCCGGTCTTCCATGATGCCCGCAACATTGATCGGAGGAAGGGCTTGAAACAAGGAGAAACTTGGCTCCCCTTTGCTATCAGCAATTGGGTCATAGCGGAAAACGCCGCCATGTGTGCCTACCCAAATCGTACCCGATTGGTCAACAACGATGCTTTTGCGGCTGATATTTATATGGCTCAGGCCATCTTTTTGGTTGTAATTTCTAAAGGTTTTTCCACCCGCCCTGAGCGCAGCCGATGGGTCATATTTGTAAACGCCCTGGTCAGTCCCAAACCAAAGATTACCGTTTTTATCTTCATTAATAGAAAAAACAGAATTGCTATAAAACCATCAGGATTAGAAAAGTAGGTCAAGGTTTTGACGTCATACCTCACTACACCTTCGCCTAAGGTGCCAAACCATAAATTCCCTTTCGAATCCTGAAAAATACTGCGAATGTATTGACTGACTAAGGTCGTGTCAAAATCGGGGGCCAGAGCAGCTGCCTTAAAGTTTTTGATTACGGTTGGGCCTGGTTCGGAAAGAATGAGGTCTCTAGGGGTGTTGGTTTTTTCTTGTCCCTTGCAGGCAGAAAAAATGGTCAAAAAGCTAAAAAGCAATATTTTGTTCAGTGCCATAGTTGTTTTTTTCGCCTCCAAAGATATTGGACGTCAACTATCCTGACGCTTTTTAATTGTAAAAAGAAGTAACAGAGATGTAAATGTGTGTAAAACCACCGAAAACTTTGTCTATCAGGAGCGTATTGTTCTTTCTGCGTCAAAATTTGTCCACCAAACAGTTTAGTCGTTTAGTGAATCAATACCTTCTTGTTTAAGTTTTTCCAATGCGTCTTTCATTGCTTTAACTTGCTCGGGTGGGTGGGCTTTCCACACGGAAACTTCTCCTATAACCCTGAAAGGTTCTGTCGAACGATAAGATTTTGTTGGGTTTCCAGGGAATTTTTTGTCGGTCAAGTCGGGGTCGTCTTCAATCTCGCCGGTTGGTTCTACCAAATAAATTCTCTCCTGCCCGTCACCCACTGCAAGCTCTGCGCCCCAAATTGCAGCATCCAATGTGGCAGATAAGAAAATATATTTTGCATTTTTTCTTTGCCCGTAGTTTGAGTTAAATCCAACTTTAATCAAGTCGCCAACATTCAAGTCAGCTTTTGTCCCGTGAAAATAGGTCTGTGCGAAAGGTGTCGCACCTTGCCCAATTGATTGATGTTCGTTTTTGTTGTTTTGGTTCATGATCAAAGTTGATGTTTTGTTCGGCTTCCTTAGAGCATGTCTAAATATTTTTGTTTTAAGCGAAAATGAGGCCGATTTAGGGTGAATGAGGCACGAAAAGCGGAGTGTAGCAGCGCTACATGAGCATTTTCGGAACGAAATTCACCCTAAATCGGGCCATTTGTAGCAAAACAAAATTTTTTAGACATGCTCTTAATCATTGTCATTGCTCAATCGGCCATGTAATACCACCAATTGGTATGATCAGTAGGGTGATTTTCATAATTTCCTTTTATGCCTTTTTGCGCCAATGTATTGTAAATCACCACTTCGGTAGCGTTCCAGTGCCAGAGTCGCTCAAAAGTGAGTTGGAAAGAGCTGTTTCGTTTCTCATATTGATAGGCTCTCGTGCCCATAATATTTAGTTTTGGAATCTCTTGAATATACTTTCCTATTAAGGATTCTAAATTTTCGGGGTATTCGCCGTTCTCGGTTTTGTATTTTTCAATTGCTGAAATAAGGGGTTCAGTCTTTACGATGGCTTTTTCACGGGTGAAAGCTGCTACATTTTCCACCGCAAATTTGGAAGAGAGCAAAGCAATAACAGGAATTAAAACAAGGTATAAAGGGGCGGGATTGAACTTATAGTCAGTCTTCTTTTTTAGTTTTTGGATAAGGTAAATGAAAAAGGCCACTATTGAGATAATGATTGTCAAAGGCAAAATGCTGAATGTTTCACCTTCGAGAATGCTTCTTGTTATTTTTATTGGCAAAAACAGAAAAACAGGAATCAGTGCCAACCACGATGGATAATAACCGTTGGTCTAACGGTTGAGTTGTTGACCATTTTTGTTTCGCATCTCGATGATGAGCCAACCCAACCCAAAGGGCACAAAAGGTAAAGCAATGTATCCTATCGTTTGAGCAAATTGAGAAATGCCATGAGCAAAATTGTTGCTTGAACCCGGTAAGAACGGTGCAACAGATGCTACTGCAACCAACAGCGATAGGAGTAAAAGTGGTAGCCAGTTTTTTGGTTTCATTGTATTGCGGTTTACATTAAAAATAAGATTGGGTTTTACAATTGAAAACAGTTCAGCATACAATCGCCTGCGGGCAATTTTCAGTCCGTATTTTTGCAAGTCACGATGATATTTTTCCTGTAAATCGCCTTCAATTTCTTCCTGAAACTCAGGGTGAACAATGATGCGTAACAACGTCATCGCCCAACTTGGTGGTTGTTTTTCAAACTGATCCATAATTCAATCCAAGTTTTGGGATGGCTTCCCAGAGACTGTTGCGTTTTTCTCTGTTTTCAGTCACTATTCTTTCACCTTCGGCAGTAATGGTGTAGTAGCGTTTGCGTTTTCCGCCACGTTCTTTGGTAGCTTCGCCAAACTGTGAGGTTACCCAGCCTTTGTCTTCCATCCGTTTGAGTACAGTTTGTACCGCACCTATTGCTGCCGACCTGCCCGTGCGCTTTTCCAACTCTTCGATGATGCCGATACCATAAGCCTTGCCATTCATTATGGCTACGATTAGAAGTATCAACTCTTCAAATTCTCCCATTGGTTTATTTTTACCACAAATGTAGGAATAATATTGATATTTACAAGTTTTGTAGTAAAAATAATTCTTCGTTTCGTTTTTTGGATTTTTTGCTAAGTTTTCAAACACCCCCCTAAATCCAATTGATCTTCTTCAACAGCAACTCCCGATGCCGTTTGCTCAGTGGAACTTGATGTTGGTTGATCTGGATAAGGCTGTCCTGCAAATCAATGTTGAGTATTTTGCTGGCGTTGATAAGGTAGCTGCGGTGCACCTGGATGAAGGAAGTAGCAGGCAATAGGCCATTTAAATCCTGTAAGCTCAAGCGGACCAGGAATTTTTTCCCTTCTGTACAAATCTGGCAATAACGCCCATCCGCTTCGATAAAAAGGATGTCCACAATGGCGATTTTCTCCAGTTTCTGGCGCACTTTGATGAAGAGATGATTTTTGAATACCAAGTCATTGTCCCAATCTTCTGCTTCGGGTTGCGCCAGGTTACGGATGGTCAGTTCGATGCTGCGTTGGAGTTGTAGGTCGCTAAACGGCTTGGTGAGGAAATGAATGGGGTTGGTACGTGCTGCTCGATTAAAGGTCAGGTCATCTTGTATGGAGGTAATAAAAATAATCGGGATGTCAAAACGCTGCTGGATTTGCGCGGCGAGTTCGATCCCATCGTATTGCCCCTGGATGTGAATGTCCATCAAAATGAAATCAGGAGGGTTTTTTTCAATGATTTTAAGGGCATCGGTGCTATTGTCCACAATGCCGACCAACTCGTATTCCAGTTTTTCGATCAACATTTCCAGTCGATCTGCATACAGTTCTTCATCTTCAACGATGAGTATCTTCATGCTTTGGGATTTAAATAAGCTCTAAGATGCAACCAGGGGTAGTGATATGGTAAAACTCGACCCTTCGTTGAGTTTGCTTACGACCTGTACTTTTCCTTTGTTCAAGGCGACCAATTCTTTTACCAGCATTAGGCCCAGGCCGGTTCCCTTTTATCGAGCATCAAAGCCATACAAAGCTAATAACAATCTACCAAAATCCGCTTTTGCCTTTTCAACTCATCAGGATGCGGCAAACCCTGAGCTTCCGTCATTTTTTCCAATATCTCCCATACGCCCTTCAGCATGGTCAAAGAGCCACAAATCATCATGACTCCGTTTCCGGAAAGTAAGTCTACCACCTGCTGCGGTTGCTCTACCAGCAAATCTTGCACATAACCCGATTTTTCACCCCGAGAAAACTTCAACAAACAATCATTTTCGTTAAAATAAGGTCGATACAATTCAAAATCAGCGGGGTATCTACCGCCCCAAAACAATTGGTTTTCGCCACTTTGCATGCCCAAAAACGGCGCGATACCCGTGCCATTGGCTACCATCAAAACCGGAACATTGGCCGCAGGCCGGTGGAAAGTGACATTGCGTTTGACAAATGCTTCAAAGTGATCACCTATAGATAAATTGCCTAGGTAATTGGAGCACAAACCCGTTCTTTTGATGACCAAAACCAGTTCATTTCCCCCAAGCGCGGCAATGGAGTAATAGCGTTCTATATTTTCATCCGGCGGATATACGCCCAACAAATCACCCGAAACGATGCCAAGATTGACTGAATGGGCAATGCGCAACAGGAAGGTTTCACCCTCTTCCTTTTTTTCAAGGATATGGAAGGATTCCAGGCCTTTTTTGCGGACTGGTTTCAGTTTTTTGGTATCCACCATCAATTCAGTGCCACTGTACTTGTTGAGTGCTTTGACCCAATCCATAAACTGCACCACCGATTGATTGTCGACGGTCAGGTAAGGGGTTATTTCCTGGGTGTTTGGGATGGATTTGAGTTGGTCGCGCAAAGTGGCGGCATAAGCGCAAAAGGCTGGATAAGCACTGGAACCAAAACCCAATACGCTGAACTGAATGGATTCGGCAGCTGCGAGTTTTTGCTCTAATTGTTTCAACATGCCTTGGGCATTTTCGGGCGCATCACCGTCGCCGTAGGTGGAGCTGAGAAAGAGCAAAGTTTTTTTGCCGCTGAGGGTAGGAATTTTATTGATGCTGAGGGTATTGGCCACTACGCCCATTTGCGCATAGGCTTCTTCCAGCGCGGTGGCAAAGCGCCAGGTATGACCCGTTTCTGAGCCGACTAGAATGTAAGTGTCTGAATTCGGGTCGTGAGGGTGTTTTTGCTGCTTGGTTTTCCATTTTTCGACCACCATTTGGAAACCGGTTACCCCAAGGAAAAGCATGACGAGCGAAGACAACAACAAGACACCAGACCACCACATGGAACCTTCACCAGTATGGAGGATAAAATTGAGTAGTCGGAGGCGTTCGTTTAAAGTGACTTGCTCAACTTTGGTGATTTTTCTACTGTTTTTATCAAAATACAAATGGCGATCCGCTAGCTCAATGACCAGCGGGTCTTCATCCAAAACGGGAAAGCTCACCTTTTTTACTTCACGCAAAAGGATGCCATCGAGTGGCGTGCGGGCAGCATCGGCTGTAAGCTGGACGGCCTGTTTTTTAGGCGTCGGGATAAAACGTACGACCGATAAATAGGTACCCGAAACCGCAACGATCAGGATGGGAATAAAAAACCAGCGGCTCCACTTGGCGTGCCCATCTCTTTTGAGTTCCAGAATTTTGATGGGATTGAGCACAGCGCGAATGCCTCCAGCTCTTTTGATGTGTAAGGCGATGCCGCTAATGGCCAGGAAGACCAAAGCCAGGGAGGCCAGTCCGACCAGAATACGGCCTGGGGTTTTGAGAAACAACGAGCGGTGCAAATCGCGGGAAAGGTTAAAAATAGAGGATAAGGCTTTGGGTGCCTCAAGCACCTCTCCCGTCCGGGCACTTACGTACAAGGCGCCCTCTTTTTCCATGCCGATTCCCTCCACTTTGATGTTGCCATAAGCGTTGGTTTCCAGGCTGAATATTTCGAGGAAATGTTCTCCTAGTTTTTCCTGAAAAGCAGTCAATGTCAAATCAGCTGTTGGCTTGCCAGAAACGGCATTTTGACTGAGGAACCAGGGTTCCACAGCCAAAATGCATCCGGTCAAAGCCGCTAGTAAAATAAATCCCCCGGCAAACAGGGTGGAGATGTAATGAATAACCCGCCAACTCTTGTTCATCAAACTACTGGCCTTTGATCAATTTTACATAACGGATGTATCCGGTGCCTTCGACGGTTTTCCCCACATTGGCTTCCGAAAAGTCCATTTCTACGTCTTTTTCTTTGTAATCCTGGTTTTCCACGGCGGTTTCAAAGCGCAAGCGGTAACCCTTGTTGAAGTATGCATCGTCCAAGCTGAGTGAAAACACCTTGCGCGTACCGACAGTGATGGAGGCACCCGAAATGCCATCCAATTGCTCTTTCTGGGTAGTGTGGAACTTGTACCAGGAAACAATATCGTCGTACCAGCGGCTTTCCTTGCCAAATACTTGCAAGGTCTTTTTGTATTTGCCCTTGGAGTCGATTAATGACACCACCGCATAAGCACCTTCTCCTGTATAGTTAGTGAGCTGAATCAGGCATTTTAAAGAGACCTGTTGGGTTTTGTTTTTGAACCCAAATCCGAGTAAGATGCTGAAGATCAAAACGCCGCCAAGGCTCAATTTTAGCCAGTTGCTTTTGTTCATGTGTTTATTTTTTCAGAAAATCAAGATTCAGTTTTTGCTTGCCGAGCACCTCATTTTCGGCAATCAAATCTAATACGGTTTCATCCAACTCGGTGGTGATGCCTGGATCAGCGCCTTTTTGAACCAAAAATTGCAGCAAGTCCAGGTTTTTGGCTTTCATACTCGCATAATGCAAAATCGTGTAGCCATCCTTGTCTTTGGCATTGACGTTCAGGCCCAGTTCAAAGAGTTTGCCCAACAGCGCGGTGTCGTCTTTTTCCAGCGCCGTATGTAGTAAAACACCTTGGTTGGCGCTGCGGCGAATATCGGCACCGGAGGCTTTCAGGAGCTCAATGATTTCGTTGGTACGCTGGATGCTGCCTTTGCGGTGGTTAAAAACCAGATGGTAGTACAAATCGTGCCCTTCTTTGTCCAGGATGCGCGTATCAGCGCCCTTGTCAATGAGCAACTTGACCACTTCTGGTTTGTTAAAAGCTACTGCGTTGGTCAGTGCAGAGGCACCCTTGGCATTGATTGCTTTTACATTGTTGGAGGCAAGCCAGTACGTTACGTTGGTCAATTCACCTCTGGTGGCCGCCAACATCAGCGGGGTATTGCCATCCTGATCCGCTTGGGTCAGGTTTACGCCCGACTCGGTGATGAACTTTAAAATTTGCTCGTCCAAGCCCAAGCGGGCGGCGGTATGCGCCAGGGTTTGGCCGTTGGCCGCCTTTCCTTTGGGATCCAGCCCCAGGCTTTTGAGGTATTGCAACAACTCCACTGTTACTTTAGCACGGCCTTTGCCCACAAAAGTGAAGGCATTTTCACCCGCGGTGTTGGGGGCATAACTCACGCCCATGGTCACAAGATCCTGAAGCGTTTTAACGTTCCCACCACCTACGGCGTAATGAAACAGGCCATTGCCTTTTTTATCGGTGTCCTTCAGGCTCAAACCTTTGCTGACAAAGTAATTGAGGAAAGAGATGTCTTTTAAGTTAGCAATGGCTGCTAGCATCACATTGCGCCCTTCTTCGTCTTTGTCGTTTTTGATGTCGCCGCCATTTTTTAGGCAAAAATCATAAATCGCTGGGTCAGCTTTGCCACTCATCGGGGCGTGCATGAGCAGGGATTGGCCGTGGCTGTTGATGATGTCGGTTTTGGAGCCTTTTTTCATCAAGAGTTCCATCACGGGCAGATTGCCTCTGGCGGTGGTCCACATCAGGTAGTTGTTGGAATGGTGGGTGACCACATTGACATCAATCCCGGGTTGGTCTAAAATGAATTGGATGGTTTCAAATTGGCCATCGGCCATGATGGCGAGTAGGGGGCCATCCCAACCGCCGGGGCCCATTTCGAGAATGTTGTGGCCTTCGGCCATTTTTTGTTTCACTTCCTCTACTCCAGGTTTTTTGGCCCAGAATTCCCGGTTGTGGAAAATATTGCCTTGTGCCAACATCTCGCTTGCTCCGAAACTGAGGAGCGAAAGCACAACGAGTAATGCTTTTTGTATTTTTTTCATCATTGAAGATTTATGGATCTGAAGGATTAAGAGCATGTCCAAGCCATGTTTAGTTCACATCCCACCAAACCTTTGCGCTCAGGATGTCGTCACTCCCTTGTCTCGACGCCTCAGTGTTGTTGGTTTGCCGCTCGGATTCAGGGTACATGAAGCGCAATGGACGCACATCTGGTGCCGGTGCATCCAGGGAATTAGGAATCGCCGGGATGCCCAAACGACGATAGTCATTCCAGGCTTCGATGCTGGAAATGGAGTTCAAGGCCAGCCATTTTTGGGTGATAATCTGCTCCAGGCTTTGATTAAAAGCTACATTTTCCTGCGCGAGATAAGGCGCTACTGCGGCAGGAGCAACACCTAAGTACAAGAAGGATTCGGAGATGGCTTGATCGTACAAGGTTTTTGCAGGAGCAATCAACCAGCCTCTCTGCGCAGCTTCCGCCTGCAAAAACAAACTCTCAAATGAGCCCAACAAAATAGAAGCCTGGGTGGCACTTTTAAAAATCCCCCCCGCTTTGTTGGCATTCTCCTGAGGGCCTTTAAATGCGGAAGTACTGGCGCGGTTGTAGATGGTTTCTGCATTTGGATTGCCAAACAACACGCCCTTGTATTGCCCACCAACGGCTGCGTACAATTGCTCCAAACGGGGGTCGTTGCGGCTTACATACTGATCAATCAGGTACTGCGTAGGGCGAATGTCGATGTGATTGGTAGTGCTCACCCCTTGCACGTTGCGGTAGTAGTTTTCCCACAGTGGATTCATTTTTCCCGCAGTGAGTAGGTATCCTGGTTGTATGGAAGCGTGTTGGTTTACACCCAAAAAACCACTGCCTTCCGCTGTGATCTTTTGCATTTCGCTGTTGAGGTAAGCTGTGTTTTGGGTTTCGCTTTGGCGAAGCAGCGCTCTGAGTTTGAGGGTATTGCCAAATTTCAGCCACAGTGGGGCATTTCCTTTAAACATCACATCATCGGTAGTGGGGGTGGAACCCACCGCTTTAGCCACTTTGATGTCGGCCATACCTTCGCTGATCAAATCGATGGATTTTTGGTACACGGTTTTTCCCTCTTCATAAGTCGGGGTTGGGAACACGGTACCTTGCAGTGCCTCGTCAAAGGGCAGGTTGTTGTAAATGTCGACCAAGCGCATGAAATGCCAAGCTTGCATGATTTTGGCGATGCCCGCATAAAAAGAGGCATCTTCAGCGATGGCTTGCTCTTTGATCAATTGGTAGTAGAGTAGGGTAGTGTAGCCGTTTTCCCACACCGGAATCCCGTCGCGTTGGTGGCGGATGGCCGGGCCATTGTAACTTTTTAAATCAGGGAAGAGATTGACCCCTTCACTGGTGGTGCCCCAGTAGCCTGCCCAGAATGCGCCAATTTGGTTGAGTTGGATGTTTTCCTGATTGACTGAGCTGACCAAAGCTGCCGAAAGTTTGGCACTCAATTTCAGGTTTTCGGATACTGGAGCGTTGGGGTTGCTGTTTACGTCCAGGAAATCTTCACAAGCGCTGAAGCTGAGTCCGATGATCAACAGCATAAAAACCAAACGTATATTTTTCATTGGTGAAAATTTAAATTTGTTAAAAAATTAGAACCACAGTTTTAGAAGCCCACACTCAGGTTAAAACCATAAGTACGGTAAGGCGGCACCTGACGGAAACTGATGTAGCCATCTGTTGTGTTGTACAGGTACTCGGGGTCGCCGTAGTTGTTGTCTTTGTGGCGAATGATGAACAGGTTGGTAGCGATCAGGCCTAAAGAAGCTTCTTTGATGAAGCGCCCACCGCCAAGGAATTTTGCCGGAATGGTATAAGAGATGTTCAGTTCTCTCAACTTGAAGTAGTTGGATTTGGCAGCGGTATTGATTTGTACTTCGCCTTGTTTGGTCCAGTACGCCTTGTCACCTTTGGAGTATACCGTAGTGTTTTCGATGTAGGTTCCTTCCACCGTTTTGAGCACTGAATTGGGGAAAATGAAGGGCTCGCGGTTGAACTCCGCAGTGCGAGGGTCGGTACCCGCCGTGTACATGCGCGGCACAATCTCGGAATACAACCAGCCGCCCATGCGCCAATCGAACTGCGCGGCAATGCTCAAACCTTTGAAGGAAAGATTGGTGCTCAGTCCCATTTGATAAGGTGGAACCATGGTGCCCAGGTGTACCGGGTCGGCAGCTACTAGTGGCTCGCCCGTTTTTTCGTTGATGATCACTCTACCTTGCGGATCACGCTGGTAATCACTCACCAAGAGGCTGGGATAAGCCTGGCCGATGTTGGCATACGACTGCCGGAAAATGTTGAACGAAGTCAAACCTTCATACAACTCCTTCACCTGGTTATTGATGTGGGTAAAGGCAAAGCCGAGGTTCCACTTGAAGTTTTGCTGACGGATGATGTCGCCACTCACCGTCAATTCGATGATGCTGTTGGTAAGTCTTCCGGCATTGACCAAAGCGCTGCTGTAACCTGTAGCGCGAGAAGTGGTGGCATTGAAAATTTGCCCTTTGGAGTCCGAAAAAATATAACTGCCCTCCAAGTTCAGGCGATTGTCAAACAAAGACAATTGAGTGCCAACCTCGAAAGAACTTACAAATTCTGGCTGAATATCGGGGTTGGGATAACGCGAACTAGGTGTGAATCCAACCAGGTTGCCAAAAGGAAAGCCGTTGATTTGGCTGTAGGGATTGTTCAGAGAATAAGGATCGAGGGTTACGTTGCCTGTTTTGTTAAAAGAGGCGAAAATTTTGCCAAAATTGATTCCCTTCAGACTTTTGAGGGCAGGAAATGCGTCGGTAAAAATAAAGGAAGTACTGAAGCCAGGGTAAAAGTAGGAACGGTTTTCTTTGCTCAATACCGAAACCCACTCGTTGCGGCCAGTGAGGGTTAGGAAGAGGTAATTTTTGTAGCCCCCGGTAAATTCTCCGTAGGTAGCGGTTGAGCGGTATTGCTTGATGCTCGAACTGCCCGACAACTCACCAATGCGGCTGCCAGGGTTGTACAAATCGGGGAGGCTCAAATTGGATGCACCAATGGAAGTGGTTTTGGTGTTGTCAATTCTTGCGTTTTGACCCACAATGAGTTTGACTGAAAAATCGCCCACATTTTTTTGCGCAGCCAAAATCAAGTCATTGTTAAAACGGCGGAAGTTGTTGTTGCCATCCGTCACCGAACCGTTGATGTTTCTGCGGCCAGCGGCTTCAAATTTGCCTACAGTGTTGCGGGTTTCGTTGGCGCTGGAATAAACGCCCGCGCGTTCAATCAGGCTCAGCCAATTGGTCAGTGGAAATTCAAATTCCAGCTTGCCATTTAAGGTCTGTTGGGTCAAACGGTTGCGGTAGTTGTCAATTTGATGGTAGGGATTTTTCTGCAAATCGGTGAAGAAGTAAAGCGGGTTCGCCGCGCTATTGGGGTTTTGCCAGTCCTTGAGGGTATTAAAATCAAGATTGGCGGGTAGTTGATACGCCGTGATCCAGGGGCCATCGGGCGTGGTTTCGCTGGAAAAATGCACGTAGTTCAGGGTATAGGAAGTTTTTAATTTGCCAAAATTGCGCGTGCCGTTGAATCGTCCACCCGTTCTGCGGCTGACATCAGAAGGAATAATGCCCTTGATGTTGACATCCTGGAGCGAGATAAAGTAAGTCGATCTGGAATCGCCGCCAGAAAAAGACAAGTCGTTTTGTAGGTTCAAACCAGTCTGAAACAAATCCAGGCGATTGTCTCGATCTGGAGCAGCATAGGGCAATTGAGCAGTACTTCCATCGGGCAAGGCCGCGCCAAAGGCTTTGGTAGAACCGTCAAAAGCAGGGCCCCAGGATTCGTACTGGGTGGGATTGTATACGCCATTCACCCCCTGGCCAAATTGCGTTTGCGCTGGAGGCAACATGAATACGTTGGAAAAAGCCGTGGTATTGCTAAAACGCACCGATCCGCGGTCTTTCGAGCCAGTTTGGGTGGTGATCATCAAGGCGCCATTCACGCCTTCCGAGCCGTACAAGGCCGCGGCGTTGGCCCCTTTCAGCACGGTGATGCTTTGGATGTCATTGGGGTTCAAGCGGCTGATGTCGGGTACGGGCACTCCATCCACCACATAAATCGGGGCGTTTTTGGAGCGGTTCAGCGAGCGGGTGCCGCGCATAATGACCTGAATTTGAGGATCAACTTTACTGTCGTACATGTTGATGCGCAAGCCAGCTACTTTGCTCGTCAGCCCAGTAAGTGGATTGACGGTTTTGCCTTGGTTGAGGTATTCATTGCTCAGCACTTGTGAGCCGCCGCCTAACTCCCGAGCGGCTCTTTTGATGCCCAAGGCACCTGTGACCACAATTTCGGAGAGTTGGCTGGCATCGGCGACCAGCGCAAGCTCCAAGAAGCTTTGTTGGAGCTGTAGAGTGATGGTGATTTCTTGGGTTACGAAGCCTACATAAGATACGAGTAGCGTTTGTCCAAGCTCGGCATTGATGGAGAATTCTCCGTTTTCATCCGTAGCAGTTCCAGTGCTTTGACCTTTAATGATCAGGGTGGCACCGGGAAGTTGCTCATTCGATTCGGCCTCAATAATCCTGCCTTTGATCGGCTTACTTTGTGCCCAAACAGTATTTGCAGTTACCAGCAGGCCAATGGCAAGTAAAAAAATATAGAAATTTTTCATGATGCGCGTTTTTGACAGTTCGAGTCTCAGTGCTTAGAGCACAAGTGGAATTAATTCAATTAAGACTAAATCTAAATAATGGCACAAAAATAAACATCGATCCTATAAGTTCTAATGCATCAAAAATGTTTACGGCTTGCTGATGCTAGGCGTGACTTCTGTTACCATATTATTGGGTATTGGGTGCTTTGTGTGGAGTACCTAAACTGAGGGAGGGTATTGTGAACTATTTTTTCGAAAATAGTATTCTATGTATTTGATTTTCAGATACAAATTAGCAAACTATTTGAGCCATTGGCCGCTTGTTCTATTCCATGATTGGAGTTTGTTGCAGTGGATTTTAATTGATCGTACCTAATATTGGTTATCAATTTGAATGTGCTTATACCTAACTTTTACTTAAAGATGGTTAGGTCTCATCGGAATACTCAGGTGGTTTGTTTGTACAAGTTTACCTGTTTAAAAGGCCGGCAATTGATCGATTTTTTTATTTTTGTACCATGAAAGCATCATTTCTCTCCATCCTGTTTTTCCTGGCGCTGTCCATCGGACAAGCCCAAACGACCCCTTCCGTCATTTTCATCGTTCGCCACTGCGAAAAAGCGATGGAAAGCACCGACAATCCCAATCTGGCCGAGGAAGGGAAAAAACGTGCTACACACCTGGCGGAAATCCTGAAAAATACCGGAATTGAAGCCGTCTATTCTACCGATTACAAAAGGACTATGCAGACAGCTGAACCGCTGGCCAATGCGATGAAGCTTAGCCCGACAGCGTATGAGCCTAGGGATGCCAATTTTGGCGAACAACTGCGCAAATCTGGCAAAAAAATACTGGTGGTAGGGCACTCAAATACCGTTCCCGACTTGTTGAACCAACTGACCGGGACTAAAAATTACCAGCCCAATGATGGGTACGGGGATTTGTGGGTGGTGACGATGTTGGAGAATCAGCCAGTAACGGTGTTGAGGTTGAGTTTTTGAGCTACTCAAACTTAATCTTCCGATAAATATCCTTAATCAATACCTCCAGCCCTTCAACCTGCATGACCTCTTCCAGACTGAAAAACTCCTGATTGATCCAGGTATTGGGTTGATCGGTGCGGCGATAGGAAGATACCCGGGCATGATCTTGATTAACGTAAATGATTTGCTGCAAACTATCTTGTTGTTTGTATTCGGGAAGTTTGATGTCGCTATCAAACTGGGCAGTAGTAGGGGAGTGGATTTCTACGATCAAATAGGGGTTGGTAATGATTGCGGTGGAGTTGGGCTTGAAGGTAGGTTCTCCTTTCACCACCATCACATCAGGGAGATAGTAGCCACCTTCAAACTTGGGGATTTGTACCCCCGAGTTGCTGCCCAATACCGTAAATTCATCAGAAAAGGCATATACATTTTGCAGTATTCCTCCAATGGTCATGACTAAGACTTCATGCCAATAAGATGCTAATCCCATGGTAATGATTTCGCTGTTATGGTATTCTACTTTAAAAGGCAATTGTTCGGCTACTGCAAAATAATCCGCTTCGGAGGCGGGTATATGCACCACAGTTTCCGTTTTGAGGCATTCAAGAATGCTCGTTTTTAAATCCTGAATCAATACCATTGGATTCATTTTTTCCAAAAATAGGATAAATTTTGGGAAAAAGCTAGTCTACGATTAACTATGATTTTAGTGCGTTTTTTATTGTTGTATCAAAATTGGGATGCCCCTGTCTTCTATCAAAGCCCTACAAAAAACCGGGCAAACTCTTCTATTTACAAGGTGTGACTTTTGATCTGCGCCAATTTGCTCGAAAAGACATACGCAATTGACTTTGCCCTCAACTTGGTATGTTCAGCTATTTCCCCCGCAAACAATTCATCCATATTCTCCTCAAACAAACTGATCCATCTTTCAAAATGGCTTTGATCCACAGGTAAAGGCACATGGGCTGCAAAAGGATTGCCTTTGTAACTTTGGTTTCCAAAAATTAGGGTATTCCAAAATTGATACATTTTAGGCAAATGACTTTGCCAGTCTACCTCCGCAAAATCGTTGAACACATAGGAAAGTAAAGAATCTTGGTTAACTTTTGTATAAAAGGAGTCTACCATTAATACAACATCTTTCTCGGTGCGGATATCGGGTCTGCTTGTATGCATTAGCTGTTTTTATTTAAACTGAATCAAAAGTAGATCAAGCCAGAATGCTCCACAATGACATTTATCATTCTAATCTTCATTGAGCGATAAAATGCCTTTGTGATGGTTCGACTACCAAACATTAGGTATGTCTCACCTGCTTTTTGGTATCGCCTGACAACCAATTGACTACCTAAATTTTCCTCGCTTTTGATGATTGTTAATTAGACTAAATCTAAATAACTTTGCAACATCAAAAATAGCGACTCTATGAAGTTCAATCCATGTATCCTGAAACAAAGCTTCTTTTTTCTTTTTTCATTCCTGCTTGTAGCTCCCCAATTGACTGCCAACGATCGTATCGTTTCCATCAATGGTGCCGTTAGTGAAATCATCTGCGCCCTGGGCCATGAAAAAGACCTCGTCGGAGTGGATGTCACCAGCAATTACCCGGCCAGCCTGGAAAAATTGGCAAAAGTTGGGCACAACCGCAATGTTTCCGCCGAAGGTATTCTTTCCTTGCGTCCTACGCTGGTATTGGGCACCGAAGGCAGCCTCAAACCTGAGGTATTGAGCCAAATCAAATCGACAGGGGTAAAAGTGATCTTGTTCAAACACGACTATAGCGCTGAAGGTGCACGTAGTTTGATTCGCTCCGTAGCTGAAACCCTCGAGGCCAAAGACAAATCCACGGCACTTATCCAAAAACTGGATCAGGACTTGAAAAAAGCGAAGGCCTTGAGTAAGCCCCTCAAAGTGCTTTTTGTGTACGCTCGCGGCGCAGGTGCGCTCAATGTAGGCGGTACGGGTACCTCAGTAGAAAAAGTCATGCAACTGGCGGGTGCCCAAAACGCCATTACCGATTTCAGCGATTTTAAACCACTTACGGCGGAAAGTTTGGTAGCGGCCAATCCCGATGTCATCCTTTTGTTCAACTCCGGGCTGGAAAGTGTTGGTGGCATCGAAGGCTTTCTCAAAGTACCGGGCGTAGCTCAAACCAAGGCTGGAAAAAACCGCAAAATCATCGAAATGGACGGGCAATTGCTCAGCGGTTTTGGCCCACGTTTGGGTCTGGCGGTGCAAGAGTTGATCACTAAACTGCGCGGAAATGGCAAAGTTTAATCAAAGTATCACCTTAGCCCTAAACCAAATTTTACCAACAAAACTGCCATTGGGTTCTTTAGTGCCGATTCGATTTAAATTTTCTTCTTTGCATCTGTTGTTGCTGTTCTTGCTGGCCGCTGGCACCATTTGGTCGGCAGGAATGGGGGCAATGTACATTGCTCCCGCGCAAGTGGGAGCAATTTTATGTTCCAAGCTGGGTTTGACTTTGGGCGTTGCCTACGAAACCCAACAAGAGGCCGTACTCTGGGCGATTCGGTTGCCCAGGGTGTGTTTTGCCGTTTTGCTGGGCGGAACATTAGGCATTGCAGGGGCTTCCATCCAGGGTTTGTTTCGCAACCCACTTGCCGACCCAGGCTTGATTGGCATTTCGAGCGGGGCTTCCCTTTTTGCCGTGATTGGCATTGTGATCCAAAGCGCTTTTTTGCAGGCTTTGGGCACTTGGTTCGGCTTTTACCTATTGCCCATTTTTGCTTTTGTTGGCGCGGCACTTACCGCTAGTCTGGTTTTTAGTTTATCCCGGGTACAAGGTCAAATTGTGGTGTCCCAAATGCTCCTGGTCGGTTTGGCTTTTAATGCGCTGGCCGCTTCCATCATTGGTTTGATGACCTTTCTGGCGACCGATGCGCAATTGCGCAGCATCACTTTTTGGAACCTGGGCAGTTTGGGTGGTGCTACTTGGGAAACGGTGGGCTTATTGACCCCTTTTGTACTCCTGAGTATACTTGGATTGGCCCGCTTGTCCAAGCCTCTCAACTTGTTGGCCTTGGGCGAAGGGCAGGCCCAACACCTGGGCACCGATGTCAAAAAACTGCGTAGGCAAGTAGTACTCTTTGCAACCCTGGCCGTAGGCGCAGGTGTGGCTTTGGCTGGCACCATTGGGTTTATTGGACTGGTTGTACCCCACCTGGTTCGACTGCTGGGTGGTTCGGATCACCGCAATGTGCTGTTGGGTTCTGCTTTGGGTGGGGCTTTTGCGCTCACGGTTGCAGATACCTTGGCGCGCACCGTTGTTGCGCCTGCGGAATTACCAGTTGGAGTGATTACGGCGTTGCTGGGGGCACCTCTGTTTTTGTACCTATTGATCAAATCCAAAAAAGCCTACCAATGACCATCCAGACCAACAGCATGCAGCAACTCAATTTGCTCTCCACACGTGGCGTAGATTATCAGGTGCAGGGCAAACAACTCCTGAAAGGCATCGATATGCAGGTGCAGGCTGGAGAATTTGTAGCGATTGTCGGCCCGAATGGGGCGGGAAAATCTACGCTGTTGCGCATTTTGAGTGGTGAACTGAACCCCAGTGCAGGCAAAGTGTATTGGCGCAAGCAGTTTTTGAACAAAATGTCCAAAGCGGAGCTGGCGCGAGAGCGGGCTGTATTGTCGCAACAGCATCAGGTTTCGCTGCCGTTTAATACCGATGAATTGGTGATGATGGGGCGTTATCCCCATTTTGATCAGGTACCTACAGTGAAGGATCAGGAAATTGTGACCGCTGCTTTTGACAAAGTAGATGCTCAAGCACTACGTGGCCGCAATTTTTTGCAACTCTCGGGCGGTGAGCAACAACGGATATTGCTGGCCCAAGCTTTTGCCCAAATCTGGGATCGCCCCAATGGTCTTTTGCTGCTGGACGAACCTACCAACAACCTTGATCTGGCCCACCAGCAACACCTGTTGCAGGCCGCACATGAGTTGACCCAAAAAGGATACGCTGTAGTCGCTATCCTGCACGACCTGAACCTAGCCATGCATTTCGCTGACCAGGTTATCCTCCTGCGACAAGGTAGCATCTGGGCGCAAGGCACACCTGAGGCTACGCTTACAGCCAGCAACATCAAAATGACTTTTGATGTGACGGTGCGCTTGATTCAGAATGTAGCAGCGCGGCCTTTGATCGTGCCAGATTTTGCTGCTGCTATTCCTGTGTTTTCAGACCTTGACGCTGGTTCAAGTCTCCAGACTTGAACCATTATCGCCACGTCTCCAGACGTGTAAAAAAGCAGTTAATTGACTATCCATAAGCTTCAAAAAACAACAAGTATGAATGCCGTAGTAGATGCTTCACTTGCTGCACGTTGGCAGCAGTTCAGACAAGATAATCCCAAAACCCGCATCCGTGAGGCCGCCTCCATCCTGGGGGTGAGTGAAGCCGAGTTGGTAGCCCTGGGGCTAGGTGACTCGGCTACCCGCCTCGCTGGCGATTTTCGGGAATTGCTCAAAGAAGTGACCAGCCTGGGCTATGTGATGGCGCTGACTCGCAACGACCAGGTGGTACACGAGCGCAAGGGCGTGTACGAAGATGTTTCCTTCAGTGGCCACATTGGCCTGGTGTTAGGCGAAGACATCGACCTGCGCCTGTTTATGCACACCTGGAAACATGCTTTTGCGGTGCAGGAAAACGACCGCTTCAGCATCCAGTTTTTCGATGGCGCGGGAGTCGCGGTGCACAAAATTTATTTGACTGAAAAAAGCACCACAGTAGCCTATTGGGATTTGGTGAAAAAATACCGCGCCGAAGACCAGGAATCTTTGCCTGAAGTAAGCCCTTATCCGGCGGTAGAACCCGAGTTGGAGGATGCCCTCATCGATGCTGAAGCTTTTCAGCAAGATTGGTTGGCACTGCAAGACACCCATGCATTTTTTGGGATGCTGAAAAAGCACAAAGTGTCGCGCTTGCAAGGTTTGCGTCTGGCCCCGGCTGATCACGCCATCCAGATTGAAATGAGCCAGCTCAAACAAGTCTGTGAAACCGCCGCTGAGCAGGGAGTACCCATTATGGTATTTGTCGGCAATCGCGGTTGTATCCAGATCCATACCGGCGCCATCAAACGCCTGGTGCAAACGGGGCCCTGGTTCAACGTACTCGACCCCGAGTTCAACCTGCACCTGCGCGAAGACGCGGTGGATCAGGTTTGGATTACCCGCAAGCCTACTGCTGATGGCATCGTGACTGGCATTGAAGTATTTAATGCCCAAGGGGAGCAAATTGCCTTGTTTTTTGGCAAACGTAAGCCAGGTATCCCTGAAGACTTGGCTTGGCGGAGCATAGTAGATCAAATTGTACGAGTATAAAGAACTGATTTTTTGCGTCCGGTTTTATTAGTGTCCTGTTTACTTGGGCGGTGGTTTTGCAACCTAAAGTTGCAGCACAAACTACCGCCTAGGACACCTTTTGCAAAGTTACAAACGCTATTATTTTGGGTGTTTTATTCTTGTAGCATTCATCTACCAATGAAGCTTTTGGATACATTTTGACAGGACGTTGTGTAACAAACGGCGTCCTGATTTTTCTAAAATCAATGTTATGTGTGATTTCAGAACCCTTGCCAGCAGTACCTTAGGCATCGTATGCCAATGCCAGCAGTGCAAATCGATTTCGATTACCTTTGGAACGGTTTCCTTGAGTTTAAAGGCCGATGAGTTTGAACGTTTTTGCAAAACCGCAACTTCCTGTTTGCAATACTTTAAGGTAAAAGTGGAAACGTCCAAAATGAAGCAGATTCCCTTTTATCAGTTGACCCCGACCTCGATGATCGTGTTGAGTTTTGAGGAGTTGGAACAACTCAATCGATTGCTGAGAAAGACCCAAACAAAGTTATTGCAGCTCGAATTGGCCAATAGTTTTCCGTACAACCCCTCTTGATTGCGCTGTGTTTGGAGCCTGCTACCATTGTAAAACTCGGTTATTGATCACTCAAACTTGATCTTTTGATAAACATCTTTCAGCAATACGGGCCTATTTTCAATCATTATGGTTTCATCAAGGCTATAAAAATCCTGATTGATCCAGGTATTGGGCTGGTCTGAACGGAGGTAGGAGGAAACCCCTGCTTTTTTCTGATTGATCATAATAATCTGTTGTAAGCTCTCCAAATGTTTGTACTCAGGAAGTTTAGATTCACTATCAAATTTGCTGGTAGAGGGGGATAGAATTTCAATGACGATGTGTGGATTGGTGATAATAGCGGTGGAGTTAGGTTTAAAGCTAGGTTCACCTTTTACAACCAATACATCTGGCAGGTAATAGCCTCCCTCAAACCTGGGGATCTGGATGCCCGAGTTACTACCAACAACAAAAAATGACTCAGGAAGAATGTTTCTCAAAATGAAGATCATATTGGAAACGATTATTTCGTGGAAAAAAGATGCCAATCCCATTGTAACTATTTCGCTATTGTGATACTCTACTTTAAATGGCAACTCCTCAGCCACGGCAAAATAGTCCGCTTCTGAAGCGGGTATATGCACCACTTTTTCTGTTTTGAGACGCTCCAGAATAGTTGCCTTTAAATCCTGAATCAATACCATTGGGTTGATTTTTTCCAAAAATAAGTTAAAACTGGGAATAAAGCTACTCTACTTCAGCCTTTTTAAACCCGTACACACAATGCCGACAACCACTGCCGCAGCAGTTCCCCCGTAGCAAGTGGTACAACTCCGTAAACACCCAAAATCCATTTTCCTTGTAGTAGTGCAAACCCTCGATCAACAGTTCACGCTGAGCAGGAAAGCGGTGCCCCCGAGCCACTTTGATCAAATGCTCATAGTGCGCCAAACAGTTTTTGCACAAACAATCGTACTGCGTAGTGGCCAAAAAGGCATGCGTTTCGGCAGAAACCTTCACCTCTGCGCACTGGCAATTGGCTACATCTCCTACTTTGCAGGTGAATGCAGTACGGCACCTTGGGCAGCACTTTTCTTCGTGCTTGGCCCGCGTGGATTCAGCGGTCATTACTGATTGGCGACGCTTAGTGCGGGTTTTAATGCTGGAATCTGGCGTTGCATCCAGGCAAAAGAGCCAAAGAGTGCGGCAGCGTAGCACAAGTCACCCAACAAAGTACCCTTCAAAAAAGGAAGCCCGGCTGCGTAACAAGTCATTAAACCCCCAAAATTTTGGGCATAAGTGGTACTGCCGATCCAACAGCTGAAATTGGTGACCAAAAAGAAGATCCCGGCAGAGCCGAGCGCACCAACAGCTACGCGTGGCAAGTTGACTTTTTTGAAAATCAACAAACCCAGCAGAGCAATCAACACATAGCTACCGTACTGCCAGTAAAAACCGGAATAAAACCAGGTAAACTCAGGGTAGTACCGCGCGTAAATGACATTGTTGAGGAACAAGTCACTCAACCAGGTGGCGGCGATGGGAATCAAAATCGCTTGCCATTTCTTTTGGAAATGAGCCGCACCAAATAGAGCAATTGCCCCTAAAGGTGAAAAATTGAGCATGTGCGGAATCATCCGACTGAATGCTGCCAATAAAATCATGGCGGCGAGAACGCCAAAACGCAATTGCATTTTGGAGGGAGAGAAATTAGATTGCATTGGATTGACTTTAAGCTTTATACCGCGAAAGCATCGTCAGAGCTCATTTAAATGGACTCTTAACGGAAAAGGCAGGTCTCCTGACTTGTAACATTTTCAACGTCCTTCCCACCTTATGGCAGTGGACATTCTCGGATGAAAACTTGGTTGTTACTTACAGTTGCGCGACAGTTCGTGATTTGCACACGATTCCCTTTTTGTTTACCACGCCGCAAATACTGCGTAGCAAAACCTATCCCGGCTGATGAAGCAATGTGGAAAAGAACGTTATCGAGGGCAAGTTTACGGGTTTTGTAGCAATTTATCAGGATTGGCGATGAATTTTAATTATTCCAGGGCTCGCAGGAATTAACCCACGAACCCTGGAACTAGGAACCTAGGAACTTTGGAACCTTTTTAAAATAGATCATTCGCAGGCCAAGCCGGAATACCATTCACCACATCCCACATCAACTTGTCCATGTCGCCGAAGAAAGCAGCGGCATCACTTTTGCCATTGGTGAAAAATACCCAGCTCAAGCCATTGCCAGCTCTCACCATCACGGTACCTGTACCCGGCAAACTACCCGAGTGGAAGTAATTGTTGCCATTGGTTTGCCAGCCTTTAGCGTAACTGCTGACGGCACTTTTGGTCACCATAGTATTGAAGGCAGCCGCGCCTAGGATATCTGGTTTGGTTGCAAAACCATCTACACGGACCAACAAGCGCAAGAAATCTACCGGAGAAGCAATCCAACCCCCGTGGGCGTCCATACGCGCTACTTTCATGCCGTAGGGGTCGCCGCCACCGAGGTCGTGGTACACCACTTCATTGTGGCGTTTTTGGGCTTTGGTATCGCCACCGATGTGCATGTCATCCACACCACAAGGCGCCAGAATGCTGGTTTTGACATACGTTTGGTAGCCCTGTCCTGTAACTTTTTCGATGATGCGGCCCAGAATGCAGAAGCCAAAGTTGGAATAGGCGTACTTGGTGCCAGGGACATGGCTGGGATCGCGTTGGGCCAAAATGGTCGTGATCAGTTGAGCCTGGGTCATGCCATCGTTGGAGAACATGGGGTCGCCCACGCCGTCGTCGTTGTTGTTGTCCCAGTTGGTGCCACCAGCGGTGTGCTCCAGTAGGTGTTGTACGGTGATTTGGGTTTCCCAGTTGCTCAAGGTTTGGCCGTAAGCGAAGCCCAGGATGCTGCCATTGCCAAATACCTTATCGCTGAGTTTGAGTTTGTTTTGCTCCACCAGTTTCATGATGGCTACACCTGTCAGTGGTTTGGACACACTGGCTACCCTGAAGAGGTCGGTTGGGCTGACAAGCTCGCCAGTGCTCTTATCGGCAAAGCCATAACCTTTGGCGAAAATCAAACGGCCATCTTTGACAATCCCAACGCCAGCTCCTGGCAAACCATACTTGCTGATGTAGGCACCGATGGTTTTGTCGATGTGTTGGATGCCCGCGATGCTGATGCTTTCAGGTGTTTTTTCCCATATGGCTACAAAACGAGCGGAGGGACCATCACTGTAACCATTCACCAATACTGGCTGATAACCCTGGTAATAATGATTGTCAAATTCTGCCTGGTAGTTTTTGGAATCCATCCGGTGGCGGGCAGACCAGGCTGGGCCACCTACTTTTTCAAAAATACAAGCGTAGTAATCCGTCGCACCCTGGTTGTAGCCGCTGACATGGGTTGGGCGGTAGCCATTTTGGGTATTGGTGTTGAACTCTTGCTGGTACTGTGCAGCAGTCAGGTTGTGACGGGCAATCAGCGCTGGACCAGTCGTTTTTTCCCAAACGGCTACGAACTGGATGGCATTGCCTACTCCAAAACCTTCAACCTGCTTGATGCGGTAACCGTTTTGGCTTTGGGTAGTGTATTCTTGCTGATACTGGGCAGGACTCATCCCGTGGCGGGCAATTTGAATCGCAGCGTTTTTCTCCCAAATCGCCGAGTAAAAAGCGGCGCCATTGAGGCCGCAACCATCTACCCAAGTCAAGCGATAACCTTGCTGGGCGTACGTAGTGAATTTTTGCTGGTAATCCGCAGCACTCATGCCGTGGTGGGTCACTAAAGCTGGCCCGGCCACTTTTTCAAACAGGGCAGCGTAAAAGATGCTGTTGCCTGCACTGTAGCAACTTACTTGTTTGGGCCGATAGCCCTGTTGGGTATAGGTGTTGTAAAATTGTTGGTACTGTGCGGCGCTGAGGTTGTGGCGGGCCACCCAAGGGTTGGCAGCGCTCAAAACGGCACTGGTACACAAACAAACCAAAAGGAACAACATTTTTCCAAAATGGAATCTGATTGGACTGAACATGGAATAAGGTTTTAAGGAATTTTGAAAAATATTTTCAGTGTACGTAAGCAGGTGTATTTGGAAAAAGAGTTGGTTCCACGAGGAGAGGATTTTCACATTTTTTTAACAAAAATAAGGAAGATGAAATTCAAAAAATCAAGTTGAAAATGTCGATTAATATTGAACCAGCACTTTAAGGTAGGGTATAAAAAAACAAGGCTGTACTCTGCCACAACGGACTGAATACAGCACTTACTCTTGTTAGTAGGACGCCTTGTAAAATGGCTGAATAGCGTTTGGCCTGAATGGACCTTAGTAAAAATAAAAGGGTTTCTTAATGAGGGCTGAAAAAGGCTAGACCAGCAGTGTCGCCACAATGAAGGGCGGTTCTAGTAAAAAAAAACGCGGGGGGACGCGAAATGGAGATCATCAGGGGAAAAGTCCAATGATCTGCATTTCTAGCGGCGAGCACCCTTGGGTGCAGTATTCATAGCGGTAATTATACCGGCCCCAGCGACAAAAGCGGCAAAGGTTACGATAAGTACTAGCATGACCAACCAGTTTTTTGTTGTGTGTTCGTGATTAAATAATATTGCACTCCATTAAGGGGTTTAAATGGATTGCTCACGGGATAAAAACTGATATGCATTGTGGGACCAATGGGAGGCGAAAAAACCGATGTGATTTTCTCGTGACGCTAAATTGAGAAAAGTTTTTGAAATAACTAGCACAATTTTCAAAACTTTTTTAAAAATTAACACATTCCTTGAATGAATGGAAATGAATTGCTATTTTTGCAACTTTGTTGCATAAAATCCCACAATATGAAAGTCTTTTTTGCTGTAATTCTATTGTTTGGTGGTGTTTTTTCCCCCACAGTCCAGGCGCAAAGTTTAGGCTGGCAAGCTTTTGCTCAGGTAAAATCAGAAACCAAGTTTTTCAAAAACGAAGGGGTTTACGTGGTTACGCCAAAGTTTGATGAAAAAATCAAATCGCTGGAGGGCATGTACTTCAGTCTGCGGGGTTATTACATCCCAACCGAGGTACATTCAGACAAATGGATCGTGATGTCCAAAGTGCCCATGTCACAATGTTTCTTCTGCGGCGGAGCTGGCCCCGAGTCGATTGCGATGATCAATTTTAAGGGTAAGGCCCCAAAGTTTAAAACCGATCAAATCATCACCGTCCGCGGAAAACTCCGACTCAACGATTCCAACCTGGATGAGCTCAACTTCATTTTGGACGATTCGGAAATTCAGGAAAAATGACACTTACAACTCCAATTCACCCGTGGCAAGCACATCCCAGGTATGATCGGCCAGTAGTTTGATGGTGGCCACAAATTGGTAGGGTGCCTTCCTGCCCCATTCGCTGGGTGAAATCATCGACATGACGTCTTTGCCGTTGTCGCGACGGTACAAGTGGTAGATTTTGCCAATGATTGGCCCAAAATTCATTTCGGCCAGGTAGATGCGCTCAGAAATGGAAACGCGGTTTTGGATAGATTTGGCTTGAGAAGCAAGCAGCTCAATTTGTTGACGGATTTGGTCGAGATCCATTTCCGTTTGTTCGTACATGGCGGTAACAGCCCTCCCTTTAACTTTGCCTTTATCTATAGGCTTGATATTCACTCCGCCCCGCGTATGAGCATAGGGCAACAAGTGTGGATTTTCGGCAATTTTATCCTTATCAATTGGATTAATGAATTCCTCTTTCTGATGATCAGACATGACTGCAAAATTGTAATTTCAAAGATAAGGCTTTAGAACAGAAGAGGAACAAAAAAGTTCCAAGGTTCCATGTTCCAAAGTTCCAGGGTTGTTAGCCTAACCTTGGAACTTTAGAACCCAGGAACCCTGGAACTCGGTAGGTTTACTTCAGTCTGAAAGTACCTTTGCCAGAAAGGTAACCTTTGTTGTATACTTCCACCTTGTAATCACCTTCTTCAAAAGGTGCACCAGGTGCAATTGAAGCACAAACTTTAGATTCACCTTTGTTGTAGCTGGTCGATTTTGCTTTAGAGAAAGGTACAGCGTCGCCAGAACCACTGGTGAAAGAACCTTCGGACGCCAACGTTTCACCTTTTGGAGTGATAACGCGTACGTGGAACACTTCCTGACCTACTTCCGCATTGTCATTTGGAATGATCTCGAAGCAAACATCCACTTGGTTTACTTTTTTGGCGCTATTGCTCTTGCTAGGTTTCTTCTGATCTTTGGTGACCAACCCAGTAGTTTCTACTTCCTGAACTCGGATGGCAGAAGCTGCCGTTACTTTTTTAGCCAAGTCCTCTTTGGTTTTTTCCAAATCCGCCTTTGCCGTTTCCAAAGAAGTTTTTTCAGTACTCAGCTGAGTAGTGGTAGCCTTTTCAGCTTCTAGCGAAGTCGCCAGTTGGGTTTTTTCTTCACCCAAACGAGATACATCCCCTTTCAAGGTTTCGTTTTCGCCACGCAGTGTGTTTACTTCTGCCAAAAGTTGATTGATGCGGCCTTGTAGGTTTGCCACTTCAGCGCGGGCTTTACCCAAATTGCCTTTGTCCTTCAGCAATGTTTCGATTCTGGATTTAGAAGCATCCAGTTCTTGTTTTTGTTGGTCGATCAATGAATTCAGTTCTTCATTGGTGCCACGCATACCTTCCAACTCCGACAAAGCAGAATAATACTGCTTATTGAGTTCCTCTTTTAATTTGGTAGTCTCGTCCAAGTCCGCAGTCAATTCAGTGTTCTGCGTTTTGAGCTGGCTGCGGTTGTAAATCATGTAACCGTTGATGCCCAAGAGAACTACAATTACCGCAACAGCGGCAATAAGGAGTGTGCTTTTAGAATTGTTTCCAGATGTGGTTGACATAGTTTTTTGGTTTTTTGTTTAAAAAAGCTTTGGGGAATACAGAGAGCAAACAATTGATAAGACAAAAGGAACTGTTTTCAATACTTTTTTGTATTCCAGAAAAAGCAATTGCACAACGACCCGAAGTTTGCTAATATTGTCTACTCAAATACAAAATTGGATATGCTGGAACAAATCGATATTGCCAATGTCCTATTTTTAGACATCGAAACGGTAAGTGTAACCCACACATATGCTGAGCTTTCGGAAGATTTTCAACACCTGTGGAAGGGAAAAAGTACCTCCCTGTTCAAAACCGAGGCGGATGCGACTGAGGAGGAACTGAACGCGACCTACCGCGACCGAGCAGCCATTTATGCCGAGTTTGGTAAAATCATGTGCATTTCGGTTGGGGTGGTTTATCGGGACAAAGATGACAAACGACTCAAAGTGCGTTTGAAATCTTTTGCCGGGCATGATGAAGCGCAGTTGTTGAAAGATTTTTCAGAACTCATGGCTCAGCATTACCCCAGCCCAGGTAAACATTTCATCTGCGGTCACAACATCAAAGAGTTCGATATCCCTTACCTCTGTAGGCGGATGGTGGTACACCAAATGCCTTTCCCCAAACTTTTGGACCTGGAAGGAAAAAAACCCTGGGAGACCCTCCATCTGTTGGATACCATGGAAATGTGGAAATTTGGCGACCGCAAAAATTACACCTCATTGAAAGTACTAGCGGCCTTGCTCAATTTTCCTTCCCCGAAGGACGACATTGATGGCAGCCAGGTTGGACGCGTATACTGGGATGAAAATGACGTAGAACGGATTTCGTTTTATTGTGAAAAGGACGTACTAGCTACGATTCAACTTTTCCAACGGTATCGGCGGGCACCAATTTTGGAAGAAGACCAGGTGTCGCACGTCAGATGATGTCTGATTTATGATTGTACCATGCTTGTGGTGATCACTGGTAGTGCATGCAGACATAAAATAGATTTGCAATATTCAAAAAATAAGTATATCTTTGACGAATCTTAATTTTTAAGTGAACCTACCTGTACAAATTCTCCACGTCACTTACCGTTTCCTAAAGGGATACTACCGTTCCCTGAGATTCCCTGCCGTTGCCTAAACGAAGCTTGTTGCTCTGAGCTTCGGTTATATCTTTGTTTCAGTTTTCTCATAGTATGTTTAATTCTCCTACACTCTCTATGCTGGGTGTAGGTTTTTTTTTGCCATTTTTTTAAATTTTCTGCACAATTTCGAATCTACTGGAATTATTCCAGCACCTTCCCTACCGCTTCCTAAGTTTAAACAACCACTCAGCACCCGTCCTTGGCATAGCCTAATTGGAACACACTTTATAACTATTCTCATTCTATCTTTGAGACGTAGTTTTCTCATAGTATGTTGTCCGGCTCCCGCATCGGCACCTTCTTGATGCGGGAGTCTCTTTTTTACCCACCTTATTTTCTCTGTTGTTTCAAAATGATTTCAAATCTTTGTTCCAGGCGATAGCCATTTTCATCCACTAAGGTAAGTACATGTTTACCCGCAGGAGGCTCCAAGGCAAACTGGTGGAAGGTTTGGGTAGTGCCGACAAAATCCTGATCGATGTGCCAATGGATTTTAGCATCGGACCGGCGGTGGGCTACCTGAAAAATAGTCTTGGACTTGCTCCCGTCCAAATCAATTGGGACAAATATCCGACTGACTTGGCGGGGATAAATCAACTGCATCGGGCTGGCCTCATTGCCAGCTATCGCCTGGCAGTCGGGGTGAAAAGGGGGTAGTGCTGCGTATTCAGGGTGGCGTTGGCGATAATAAAACTCTTCGAGGGGCGGCAATGCCAACCAGGGGCGATGGACAATTTGGCTGGGCAAATAACATTGCGCATTAACTTGATACTGTTCGGTTTGATCGAGGTGAACCAATTGATGGAACCTACAAACCGGACTATTTAAAGCTTTTTTGGGCACTCTGGAAGTATCGATGGGACAATGTTGACCAGCCCGGAACCCAGTTTCCCGACAAGTCTCTACCTTAGCCAAATCGTCATAGGGCGCATCAAACCAGGAAGTAGGGGGCAACAAACCAAAGGTTTCAAAAAGAACCGGGGCAGCAGCCAATGAACCGACCAAACCCGGCCGTCCTTCTCCATCGGCGTTGCCTGCCCAAACGCCTACCACGTATTCAGGCGTAACCCCGATTGCCCAGGCATCGCGAAAGCCAAAACTAGTCCCCGTTTTCCAGGCTACCCGTCGGCTGGTGCTGAATTGTTGCCATTCCCCCTCGGCACCCGGGCGTTGTACCTCCTGCATGGCTTCAAAAGCCGCCCAAATGCTTCCCGCCGACAAAACCTCGGGATTGGTATTCAATTCATGGAGCTTTGGAACGACCTGCGCGGGAAGGGGAAGATAGGAGAGCGCTCGATAATCGCTCGGGTCGTAGCGTCCACTGTAGCGGGGGAAATGCCCCAAGACCCGAGCAAGAGAGGAATACATACCGCAAAGGTCCCACAATTTAGTCTCCGCACCACCCAAAATCAAGGACAATCCATAGTGCCCCGGAGCTTGAGTCAAAGTACTCATCCCCAATTTTTTGAGCTGAAAATGAAAACGATCATAATAGTATTGGCGCAGTAAATCCACAAAAGGGATGTTTAAGGAACGAGACAAAGCCTCACCTGCGGGCACGAGGCCATCATAACCTTCCTGAAAGTTTTCGGGGCGATAACCATTGATGTTCATGGGCACATCGGGCAATAGGCTGTGGGGCAAAATTAGGCCATCCTGTAAAGCTAAACCGTACAAAAAGGGCTTGAGGATACTCCCACTACTGCGGGGAGCGGTAATAATGTCGACTTGTTCGCCGTGTTCTGCACCTGCCAGCGGGGCATTCCCAACATAGGCCAGTACTTCCCCACTGCGTACATCAGCAACTAAAATGGCAAGGTTGTGGATCTGGCTAAATTTCAACAATTGTTGATGTCGCTGTGCCAGGTTCATGACCTGCTCTTGTAATCCAAGTTGGATGCTACTGCGGATGCGCAAATGCCCTTTTTCGCGCGCAACCCGATCCAGCAAATGGGGTGCCAAACGGGGGAGGGGATGGGGCGCTTCGGGCAATTCCTCCGATTTGGCCAAATCACAGGTCGTTTTATCGATGATTCCTTTAACCGCAAGCCGATCCAGGAGTTTGTTGCGTTTGTTGAGCAGCTTGGTACGATTGCGGCCAGGGTGAATCAGCGCCGGGCTATTGGGCAAAACCGCCAGGAGCGCCCCTTCAGCCCAGGATAACAAAGCCGGAGACTTGCCAAAGTAGCGCCAGGCTGCTGCCTCTATCCCCACTACGTTGCCACCAAAAGGTGCATTGGCCGCGTAGAAGCGCAAAATTCTGACTTTGGAATACCCAAACTCCAAACGAGTGGCCAAAATGGCCTCCATCATTTTTTGGGGAATGCTTCGTGCTGGATTCCCTTTGGCCATTCGGATCACTTGCATACTGATGGTACTTCCACCACTCACAATGCGACCATGACTCAGGTTTTGAAAAACAGCGCGCAAAAGTGCAAAAGGATCAACCCCCTGATGATGGTAAAAATTTTGATCTTCAAATTCAATCAAGGACTGAATGTACACTTCGGGGATACTATCCGGCTCCGGAAATCGCCATTGACCATCGGCTGCAATTCGTGCCGAAAGCAGCTCAAAATGAACATCTTCCACCACTTGGCTCACTGGAACATCAAAAAGAGGGTAGGGTAAACAGAAAATATACCAAAAGATAAAAATAAATCCACAACCCAGGGAAATGCCGAGGGGTTTTACTTGCTGATAGTTGATTAAGAGCGACTTAATGAGTTGTAATCGCTCAGTAAACTCAGCAAAATTGGGCCAAAAAACACGCGAAATAAATGTTTTTATACGATTCATAACCCTGCAAAGTAGGGGTTTTTTAGTTTTTTTTTCCCTGCCCCTTGAATTATTGGTATACAATACCTTAAATTTGAGATGGATTTGTTCGCCTTTAAGTTTAGCTGATTTGATTGAGCGTGATTTATGACTTTACTTTTATTGCTTCACTTAGCGGCTTTACATCATCAAAATCAGTTGTTTTTGTTTTTCATCCATAATTATTTCATTCCTTTATTTTTTTCAAATGAACATTTTTGTTGCAAAACTCAATTTCGGGACATCTAGTGAAGACCTGAGAGAAACATTCGAAGCTTTTGGGGAAGTTGATTCCGCAAAAGTTATCATGGACCACGACACTGGCAAATCCAGAGGCTTTGGCTTCGTTGAAATGCCTAACGACGACGAGGCGCAAGCCGCTATTGATGCATTGAATGAAACTGACTTTGACGGAAACACGATAGTAGTTAAGAAAGCTGAACCACGTGAAGGTGGTGGCGGCGGCAGAGGTGGCTTTGGCGGCGGCGGCGGCGGCAATCGTGGTGGCGGTGGCTACGGCGGTGGTGGTGGCGGCAATCGTGGTGGCGGTGGCTACGGCGGTGGTGGCGGCGGCAATCGTGGTGG
>NZ_JBGSLK010000145.1:0-60883 GCF_041740695.1 Haliscomenobacter sp.
CCGCAGCGATTTTGACAAGTCCTTGTTCAAGTCACTGCGGTAGCCTCAACCTTCTCAACCTTCTCAACCTCCTCAACCTATTAAAAGTCCATTCTAAGTTTCCCCATATTCACCCGCACTCCCGCGCTGATGAATTGGGCTTTCTGGTCTCGCGCATTTTCGGCGCTGTCCTTTCGACGGTAAAAATACTGAAGATCAATGAAAACATTATGCGCTAATTGGTAACTCAGGTCTAAACCCAGCAAAGAAGTTTCGGCAGCGATGCCTTGACCGATGAAATTGCCGTATTCGCGCTGGAATTGATAGTTGTTGAGCAAGATGTTGCCTCCCCAATTGTCGGTGGGTCCGTCTTCCCCAAAATTGGCACGGATGTACCGAGCATCTAGCACCAGTCTTTTGAAGGGTTGATAGCGCAGCATGGCGATGAATTCTTTAAAATTCGCGCCGAGCGGATGTGCTAAAGGCTGGTTAATTTGAACGTAAGCCGAAGCAGTATCGAAGTGTGCGTAGGTGTAAGGCCGGGCCAGATTGTATTCCAACTGCAAATCCAGGTGATCTATGCCCAGTGCATTGACGTATTTCAGGCCAGCTTGCAGGGCGAATTTGTTGGCCCAATACCCTTGATTGTCGGAGATGAGGCGTTTGAATAAAAATTCATCAATGGTCAACTGGCCGTAGAGCTGGATTTTGCGAAACAAGTTCCACTTGCCGTCAAAACCCAAGATCACGTTGTCGGGGCTACCCAAACCCTGCTCCACCGCCCGGTAAAAGATGACTGGATTGAGGTAGTGGAATTCAAAATGGTCGGTACGGGAAAACATAACGGTTTCAAAAAGCCCCAGGTTGAGATTGGGCCCCAGGTTGATGCTCAAGTGGTGAGCAGCCATGTATTTTTTCTTTTCGATGACATTATTGCCATTAAAATTGGGTGAGGAGGACACCATCTCGGCAAAAATGTTCTGGAAATGAAACTTCCAGATTTGCCAATTGAGTTTGAGGTAGAAATAATTGGGGGCAAAATCGGACAACAGCAGGGAGCGGTACCCATTGCCGATAAAATTGCGGCCAAAACCAACTTGAGTCCCAATGTGCCGCGTTAAATTGAACCCAACATAGCCGTCACTCAGCAAAAAATCATAGCCATTGTTGAATTTTAGGAACTTGCTGTTGTAGTTTTTGACCAGCGCCGCGCCAGGTAAGGCATAGGTTTTGTTGTACAAATCGCGTACGTATTGGGGGTATTGGGCCTGGTTTTCCAACAAGTTCATGTATACAAATACCCGGTCGTCGATGCCTGCCCGCAATTCCACACCTCGGGAGTATTGGAAAAAATTTTGAGTATCATCGTTGGTTTTCCCCAGTTGTAGGTTGAGGACTGGGTTGACCCGTAGGTGAAAATCGGGCGTATTGACCTCCAGCAGGTTGGCTGGCGTAGGGTAAAGCCATTTGAACAGTTGCCGTTTGCTGCGCTGGTAATGCGGACTGCGCAGGCTCGCTTCGATCATGTTCACCACCGTATCGCCTCTTGGCTGGTA
Organism: Haliscomenobacter sp.; assembly: GCF_041740695.1. GTDB lineage: Bacteria > Bacteroidota > Bacteroidia > Chitinophagales > Saprospiraceae > Haliscomenobacter. Next base: position 1,536 of record NZ_JBGSLK010000145.1, read on the forward strand.
CTTGGGGCCACCGATGGTATTGGGCAATGCCGCTTGGCCCAGCCATTCATTGTTGTCGAGAAAAAGGTAGTTCAAATCCTCATGATCCAGGGTCGACCAGTTGGCGGAGGACAAACTATCCAATTGCAAGGCGAATTGGGTGACTTTGCTGCGGGCGTAGTATTTGAGCGAGGAATGATAAGGCGCTTCGATGCCGCCGAGGATTTCCAGGCGATCCAGGATGGAGTAGGCATAGTTGCCACGGGGAATGGGGCTGCTTTGGGCGTGGAGGGCACCAAGGTTGAGGAGGAGGAACAGGGTGAAGAGGAGTGGTTTTCTCATGGCTGCATTTTCAATGGTGTGGATTGTCTCCAAGCATTTTCCAAAGCGACACTTTATTTTCACAAAGGGCACCAAGGCAGCACAAAGGGCACAAAGTTAGACGTTGACATTGCTTCCAGCAATAGGTAGAATTCGATGAGTTGCACCAATAGTTTCGCTTGAATTCAACCTTTGTCAACATCTCGTCTTAGTATCCTTTGTGCTTTTCCTTGTGTTCTTTGTGCTATTAAAAAGTAGCTTTTGAACCCACATTGTGTTCAAATTCGATATCAATCAGCTATTCTTGATCTTCTGTTCAATCGAAGTTGTAGAATACCCTTCTACAAAAGGCAGCGTCATCACTTTTCCGCCCCGCTTCAGGACAATATCCGCTCCAATGATACTTTCCGGCGCATAATCCCCACCCTTTACCAATATATCTGGTTGCAATACTTGGAGCAAGTCCCAGGGGGTATCTTCCTCAAACGTCACTACCGCATCAATAAATTGTAAAGAGGCCATTTGCCAAATGCGAGTGTGTTCGTCGTTGATGGGGCGATGGGGGCCTTTTAAGCGCGATACCGAGGCCGCTGAATTCAAGCCCAGCACCAGCCTTTGCCCCAAATCTCGTGCCTGCGCCAAGTAATGCAAATGCCCGTAATGCAACAGGTCGAAGCAGCCATTGGTAAACACCACCGTTTCGCCTTGGGCCTGCCATTGTTGCACTCTCTGACTTGCAGCATCCCAATCCAGGATTTTAGCCTCAATTTGCGCCAGCATGCTCATGGCTCAAGGTTTTGGGGTTGTAATTGCGGTTCATGACCGGGAGCAGCATCCAGGAAGCTAGACCGATCGCCACGTTGCCACCCAATTGGATGGTAAAAAAGGAGATGTTCGCCCAGGAAAAACCATCGTCACCGCTGATGCCGTACATCGCCAGGGCCGTTTGGGCCAAAAAGTGATAGGTGCCCATTCCGCCCGGTGAAGGAATCACGATGCCCCAGCCGCCAAACACAAAAGTGATCAGCGCGGCCACCACGGAGAGGTGTGCAGTTGGAGGGAAAGCGTGAAAGTTGAGGTAGGTCATGGAATAGTACATGAACCAGATCAAAAAACTGTGGAATACAAACAACCAGGGGCGCTCCAATTGGCGAACGGTTTGGATGCCCTGCCAAAAACCTTGCGCCAGATTCGTGATTTTTTGTCCGACGCTGGTCGCCAACAGTGGTTTGCGGAAGTACCACAGTGCCCCAAACCCGAGGAGCATTACGGGAATACCCCACAAGATCATTTTTTGCAAAAGCGCAATTTTATCCGCCACCGATACGTGCTGTTTGGCAAAAGCCAGGATGGTATCATATTCCAGAGCGATGGCTAAGGCGGTAACCAACAAAATGCTGATCACGTCAATTACCCGATCCACCACCACCGTACCCATCACTTTTTCCACCGGGATATTTTCGTACTGCGCCATAGTGCCTGCCCGCAACACCTCACCCAAACGGGGCAAACCCAGATTGGCAAAATAGCCAATCATGATGCAAAAAAAGGAGTTGATGAGGCGTGGCGTATACCCCAGCGGTTTGATCAACATGTTCCAGCGAATCGCTCGGGAAATGTTGCTCACTATGAAGGCACAGAGTACCAAAAACAACCAACTTATCTTTACCGTGCCAAAATCATGCACGACCTTATCAATCAGACTACATTCCTCGCCAGGAATGCCTTTCAGGGCACATTCTGCCTGAAAAGCGGCGTTTTGATGGCGGTACAAAAGGTACAAAATGACAACGCCAATACCCAGAAACAGCAAGAATTTCAAAAAATTGAGAAAATATCGTGGCATAAGTGGTGATTAGAGGTCAGTCAACCGGGTGATGAATTTAAGCATGTGCCTACGCTTGAACGTACACAGCATATTTTTCCTCATAATAAGGATCCTTAAAAAAGGTACTGAGTGGAATTTTGTTCACAAAAGTTCCCTTCGGCAAGGCCGCAATTTCTTCGCGGAGGTCGCCGCCCTTGAGCGTGATGAGGCCATTGGGCAAAGCGTGCTGGTGCTTGCGCTTGATGAGTGGCCAGCTCCAGGCGCACAATTTGTCCAGCGTTGTCACGGCTCGGCATACGGTGAAGTCAAACTGCCGCTTGAGCTCTTCGGCGCGAGCATGTTGGGCATCTACGTTTTTTAAACCCAGGGTCTGGGCAATTTCTTTGACGACCAGGATTTTTTTACCGGTTCCATCCACTAGCGTAAATTGGGTTTCGGGAAAAACAATCGCCAAGGGAATCCCCGGCAAACCGCCGCCCGTGCCAATATCAAGTATCTCTGCACCGGGTTTGAACTGCACCACTTTGGCGATGCCCAAGGAATGGAGGATGTGGTGCGCGTAAATGGAATCAATGTCCTTGCGCGATACAACGTTGATCTTGGCATTCCACTCTCGGTACAAGTCGTCCAACTGCGCAAACTGCGCCTGTTGTTGGGCGTTGAGGTTGGGAAAATAGTCGAGGATAACCTGCATCGATTGGCTTGGCTTTTTTTGTACGGCGCAAAGATAACAAAAGTTGAGAAGCTTGGGTGCCTGGCGCTTCGACTCATCAGGTCGCTGAGCGGAGTCGAAGCGCCGGATGAGTCGAAGCGCCAGAGCACCCAAGCCTTCTTAACTTTTCCTCAAACGGTACCATTGCCAACCTAAAGCCGTCATACACACCAACAGGCCCAAAAACTCCCGAGTCAGCTCAATGTGTGGAGCTTCGGCTTTCATGTGGGCTACAATGGTGGGCATACCCATTTGTACCCAGTGGATAAAATCGGATAGGAGAGTCAACATCCAGATGGCGCTCACGCCAAGACCAATGAGAAGCATAATTTTGTTGCTTTTGCCAAAGGCGGCCATGCCGCAGGCGGCGGCTACGTAGAGGTACAAAGCTGCCCAGGCTAAGGGATCAGGGTCGTTGTATTGGACGACTGCGAAAAGGATGAAAAGGACGGCGAGGATGAGGTTGAGGACTTTCATGTGGTGGTAGATTTTGAGGGGAAAGTTAAGGGGAAAAGTAAAAAGAGTGAGGATGATTTTTGTTGTGGGTGCCAGAAAATTTAAACAGCTTCTCTGCAAGTACTCGTGAGCATCGTAGATGTATAACTAAGGTGTTGCTTAGGTTTCTTAAGTTTCTTAGGTGGTAAAAAACAAAAGGGGCGCAGCGCCAATCGCCACACCCCTTTCTATCTTTCGTTTTGTTTCTCTCGAAATTCTTAATCCGACGACAGCGCCGCAGCACCACCCACGATTTCCAAAATCTCGTTGGTAATCGTTTCCTGGCGGGCCTTGTTGTAGTGGATGCGTAGGTCGCGGAGCAGGTCGTTGGCGTTTTCAGTCGCCTTGTCCATCGAAGTCATCCGGGCCCCGTGCTCAGAAGCGTGGGTATCCAGCAGGAATTTCTGGAACTGCGTCTTCAAGATGCTGGGCACCAGGTATTCCAACAAACCTTCTTTGGTTGGTTCAAAGATGTAGTCGGCTTTTTTGGTGCTGGCACCAGCTTGAACCTCCAGTTTGGCGACTGGCAACCAGCGTTCAACTTCGGCGAATTGCATGGCAGCGTTGCGGAAGCGGCCATAAGCTACTTCGACCGCATCGTATTGCTTGCTCACAAAGGCCTCCATCAGCTTGCTTGATACTTTTCCTACGTTGCTTGAGCTCAGGTCTTCAAAAAGCATCATGTGATCGTCGATGATCCGGCAATCCGAGTAGCGTTTTTTGAAGAATTCTGCGCCCCGTTTGCCAATGCAGAGGATGTCCAGATTGCCCTTGGCGCGTACTCCAGCGTATTTGGTTTCGATGGCATGAACCGCCGCTTTATTCACGTTGGCATTGAAAGCACCACAGAGGCCACGATTGGAGGTCACGACCACAATACAGGCTCGTTCCACTGGGCGCTCCTGGCCGTAGGTTGTGCTGGCATCGCCCTCCAGGTTGGAGAGGATGTTGCGTAGCATCGCGTTCAATTTATCAGAATAAGGCCGCAATTGTTGGATCGCAGTCTGGGCTCTACGCAACTTGGACGCCGAAACCATTTTCATGGCTTTGGTGATCTGTTGCGTGTTCATCACCGACTTGATCCGATCACGAACCTCTTTTAAGTTTGCACCCATGGCAGATTACTTGAATTGATTGGTCAGCTCAGCGGCAACTTCTTTCACTTTTGCCAAGTCGTCATTTTCCAGTTTACCTGCTCTGAACGCGTCCAGTACTGCTGGATAGCGCCCTTCGAGGGTAGTCAGGAACAAATCTTCGAATTCACGAACTTTATTTACAGGAACGTCCTTCAACAAACCGTTGGTACCCAGGTAAATGATGGCTACCTGCTTCTCTACCGGTACTGGAGAGTATTGTGGTTGTTTGAGAATTTCCACGTTGCGCTTCCCTTTTTCCAATACCGCCAGGGTAGCTGGATCGAGGTCGGAACCGAATTTCGCAAAGGCTTCCAATTCGCGGTATTGCGCCTGGTCGAGTTTCAAAGTACCGGATACTTTCTTCATCGACTTGATCTGCGCGTTACCCCCTACCCGGCTCACGGAGATACCTACGTTGATGGCTGGGCGGATACCCGCGTTGAACAAGTTGGATTCGAGGAAGATCTGACCATCGGTAATCGAAATTACGTTGGTCGGGATGTATGCAGAAACGTCACCAGCCTGGGTTTCGATGATCGGCAGGGCCGTCAAAGAACCACCACCTCTTACGATGGGTTGGCCTGTAGCATCTTTTCCGTTTTTCAGGGAATCTGGCAAGTCGTTCATGTTGCGTGCAATCTCATCGTTGGCGATGATCTTGGCGGCACGCTCCAACAAACGGCTGTGCAGGTAAAATACGTCGCCAGGGTAGGCTTCACGACCTGGAGGGCGACGCAGCAGCAGCGACACCTCGCGATAGGCTACCGCTTGCTTGGAAAGATCATCGTAAATGATCAGCGCAGGACGACCTGTATCACGGAAAAACTCCCCGATGCAAGCTCCTGCAAAGGGCGCATAGAACTGCAATGGCGCAGGATCAGCAGCGGAAGCGGATACAATCACGGTATACACCATGGCACCAGCGTCTTCCAGCGTTTTAGCCACGTTGGCTACCGTAGATGCCTTTTGGCCAGAAGCTACATAGATACAAAATACAGGCTCGCCACGATCGTAAAATTCCCGTTGGTTGATGATGGTGTCGATCGCGATGGCGGTTTTACCCGTTTGGCGGTCACCAATGATCAATTCGCGTTGGCCACGACCGATTGGAATCATGGCGTCGATGGCCTTGATACCTGTTTGTAGTGGTTCAGTTACGGGCTGGCGGAAAATTACCCCGGGAGCTTTGCGTTCCAGTGGCATTTCGTACTTAGTGCCCGTGATTGGTCCGCGGCCATCGATGGGCTGACCCAGTGGGTTTACAACCCGTCCCAGGTAACCATCCCCTACTTCAATCGAAGCAATGCGGCTGGTCCGTTTAACACGAGAACCTTCCTTGATTCCATCACCTTCACCCATCAATACAACCCCTACGTTGTCTTCTTCGAGGTTCAAAACGATGGCTTGCACGCCTGAGTCGAACTCTACCAATTCACCGGCCTGAGCACTATTCAGACCATAAACACGAGCAATACCGTCGCCTACCTGTAGTACGGTACCAAACTCCTCCAATTCGGAAGCAGATCCAAATCCAGAGATCTGCTGCTTGAGTATCTGAGAAATTTCTTCTGGTCTTACATCAACCATTGTTTATCGAATTTGCACCTCACCGGTGAGTTATTTAAAAATGAGAGATGAAAGAGGAAAGATGAAAGATGAGAGATAAAAGATGAATGATGAAAGTTTCCACAAATTGGTTTTCATCTTTCATCTCTTATCTTTCATCTCTTATCTCTCATCTTTCATCTCTAAAAATTTATCTTCCAATTGCAGATTCAAACAAGTTGCCTCTGAATTCCTTGCGCATTTGATCAAGCTCGTAACGCACACTTACATCGTAAACGTGGCCTTCGAACTCGATGATAAAACCGCCAATCAGGCTTGGATCAACTTTGGTTACCACCTCTACGTTGGCATAACCGATAGTAGCATCCTGTAATTTTGCCTGAATTTTGGCTTCCAACTCGGGCGTGATTTCACCAGCAGTAATGATCTTGGCTTGTGAAATCTTATTCAAAGTCCGGTATTGGATGATGAATTCCTCCGCAATTTCCGGCAAATAAGCTTCCCGTTTTTTGGACGCCAACAAGTCGACAAATCTGAAGGTCAAGTCTTCAAATCTATCTTTGAGCAGTGCCTCCAAAGCCTTTTTTTTGCGCGAATACTGGATAACCGGGCTGCGCAGGAAGTTGTTGAAATCCTTGCTACTTTTGATCATCCGACGCAAATGCTCTACATCCCCGTGAATTTTCTCCAGGTTATTTTGCTCTACAGCCAAATCGATCAGTGATTTGGCATAGCGAGATGCAATGCGATTTACAGACATATGAGGTGTGGATGTGTGATAGTGTGAGTGTGGGTGTGTACCCCTACCTACCTACCTCGACTAATTAAATTTGATTTCCTCCACCAGTTTCTGCGCGAGCTCCATATTTTCAGTGTTGCTCTTGAGTTCTTTGCGCACCAGCTTCTCGGCAATGTCCAGGGCCATGTTGCCCAATTCATTTTTGATGCTGGTTTTTAATTCGAGGCGCATGTGCTCTACGTCGGTTTTAGCTTCAGCAATCATGGCTTGCACTTTTACTTTAGCTTCTTCCTCGGCGCGTTTGATGGTTGCTTCACGAATTTCTTTTGCTTCTTTGATGATCGCAGCACGCTGTTCCTGCGCTTCTTTCAACAAAAGTTCATTCTGTGATTGCATTTTGCCAATTTCCTCCCGGGCACGTTTGGCTTCATCCAATGCGTGTTGGATGTCAGCGTCGCGCTTTTTCAAGGATTCCTGGATCGGACGGAACGCGGTACGACCCAAAACAACCCACACCAAAAGGAAAATGACCGTAGTCCAGAAAATTAAACCTGGATCCGGTTGCATGACTGAAAAGCCGCCTAAAAAAACAAACTGCGTCATGTTTTATACATTGTAGGTCGCTTTCAAAGCGACGAGTATATTAAAAATGATGACTTTCCAAAACAAGTTTGCACAGGTTCCACGGGGAACATGCGCATCCACAACAGGAATATGAAGACCGGCCAAAAGCCAACCGCTGCTGTCCGGTCTTCCCTTTTTGTTGTAGCTTTTTTACTACGGGTAGGAATTAACCTGCCAACAGACCAACTACGATTGCAAACAGAGCAGCACCTTCCACCAAAGCAGCGGTCAAGATCATGTTTGCACGGATGTCGTTCACTGCTTCTGGCTGACGTGCGATAGCGTCCATTGCTTTGCTACCGATCAAACCTACTCCGATACCAGCGCCAAGCGCTGCAATTCCAGCTCCAATTGCTCCCATTGTAAGGATATTTAAATGTTATGAATGTTCCTATCTAAAAAATTCCAGGGTTCGTTCAACCCATGAATTTATTCGTGGGTGTCCCACGAATGAATTCGTGGGTTAGGCGTGATGCGCCTCATCGTGGTGATCGTGATGGCCATCTTCTACCGCAGCACCAATATAGGACGCCGTCAGCATCGCAAACACGAAGGCTTGCAGGAATGCCACCAACAACTCGATCAGGTTCATAAACGCGGTAAACGCGCCACCTACAATTGCACCTACAACACCACCACCGAAGCTGGTGCCGTTTTCGCCAAATACAAAGATCAAACCGATCAAACTCAGGATAATAATGTGACCAGCGGATATGTTGGCGAAAAGACGAATCATCAAGGAGAAAGGTTTGATAACCAAACCGAGTACTTCTACTGGCGTCAAGATCGTTTTGACCCAAGCTGGAATGCCGGGCATCCAGAAGATGTGCTGCCAGTAATGGCGATTGCCATTGATGTTGGTAACGATGAAGGCAAAAACGGCCAGTACAAATGTTACTGCAAGGTTACCCGTTACGTTGGCGCCACCGGGGAAGAAAGGCATCAAACCCAAGAGGTTGCAGAACAAGATGAAGAAGAACAAGGTCAGAATGAAAGGCATAAAACGCTCGTAGTGTTTTTGGCCGATCATTGGTTTGGCAACTTCTTCGCGGATGAATACAAAGAATGGTTCGAAGAATGATTGAATACCACTTGGTGCTTTACCTTCATTTTTGCGGTAGCCATTGCGTACCGAGGAAAAAACGAGGATCAGCAGCAGGGCTGCCAACATCATTGTGAACACATTTTTGGTGATGGAAAAATCATAAAAGGAAGTGATGCCACCGCCCATCATGCCACCATCCAGCGTGCTGGGTTTTTCCAGCTTATATTCCTTACCTTCGTAATGGGCGTAAAAAACTTCTACTTCTTTTTCTTTGCCCTTTACGAGTTGCATTTCTTCTTTGCCGTGTACTCCTTCGATGTGCACTTCACCCATGGGGAAGGAAGCATCTGCGATGCGGTTCACCCGACCGTGGTTGATCACGTAGCGATCGATGGCTTTGTGGCCGTGTTCAAATTTGCCAGAGGAGAGAAAAGTCCATTTTTTGCTGGGCTCACCCGGAGCGTAGAGGAAACAAGGGAGGGGAATGTGTACTCCTTTCCAGATGTGGAATTCATTGGCATCAGAAATGTGGTTCATCACGGTACCAACAGGGTCGTACTTACCTAGGGTCTTCTCTTCGTTCGCCCAGGCAAGATTCATGCCCAAAATACTGATAAACAACGTCAAAGCTATTCTGATGATCGGCTTATTGCTCACTTTCACCTTCGTTTGTCTTTAAGAATGAATTATGCTTTCGCTTAAATCGGTGCAAAGGTAGTATCTCTATTTCGCTTAAAGAAGCGAAAATTATCTTTTTTTACAATTAAGAAACATAAGGGAAGACTGAGAGACAAACACTTAGGCCATTTCCCCCCTTTTTCACATACAGAAAGCGGCAGGGCTCAGATGACGTGCAATGGCATTTGGTCGGTTTTTCCCCTAACAAAATTAAATTTTTACAAGGGTCAATGCTCCATCCTGCGTCTACTTTGTAAATTGCCGCTCTAAAATAGTACCTGCATCAATGGCAAATCTCAACCTGGATAGCATCAAAAAACGCAGTTTCGATGCGATCGTGATTGGCACCGGAATCAGCGGCGGCTGGGCCGCTAAGGAATTGACCGAAAAAGGGCTTAAAACGTTGGTCCTCGAACGGGGCCGCGACGTCCAACACATCGTGGATTACCCGACCGCAAATAAAATGCCCTGGGAGCTAGAGCACCTCGGCACCGTGCCCAGTACCATTGCTGCGGAGTACCAAAAATCCAGAACCAACATCCACTACATTTTTTCGGAAGCCACCACGCATTTTTTGGCCAAGGACAGCGAGCAGGAATACATCCAGGACAAACCCTTTGGTTGGATTCGGGGCTATCAGGTCGGAGGGCGCTCCTTGCTGTGGGCACGCCAAACCCAGCGTTGGAGTGAATTCGACTTTGAAGGCCCGGCGCGGGATGGTTACGCCGTGGATTGGCCCATTCGTTACAAAGACATTGCGCCCTGGTACAGCCACGTCGAAAAATTTGCGGGCATCAGCGGCAACCGCGATGGTTTGCCAAGTTTGCCCGATGGTGAGTTTTTGCCGCCTCACGAAATGAGCTGTGTGGAAAAACACTTTAGCCAACAGGTTGCCCAAAAGTTTCAGAACCGCCACGTCATCATCGGCCGTTGCGCCAATCTGACTCAGGTCAACGAGATTCACCGCCAGCAAGGCCGGGGCAAATGTGCCAACCGCACCCTCTGCGAACGCGGCTGCCCCCTGGGTGGTTATTTCAGCACCAATTCCTCTACCCTGCCCTGGGCGGCCAACACGGGCAAGATGACCCTGAGGCCGCATTCACTGGTGCACTCCATTATTTATGATGAGAAAAAACAAAAGGCGGTTGGTGTCCGCGTGATCGATACCCAAACCCGCGAAACGCTGGAGTACTACGCCAAAATCATTTTCCTGAACGCAGGTGCCATGAATAGCAACCTGGTGCTCCTGAATTCCACTTCTAGCCGCTTTCCGAATGGCCTGGGCAATGACAGCGGGGTACTGGGCAAATTCATTGGTTTTCACAACTATCGGGGCCGCATCTCCGCCCAATACGATGGCTTTTTGGACAGCACCACCGAAGGCAATCGCCCCAATGGTGCCTATGTCCCGCGTTTTCGCAACGTGTACAAACAAGAAACTGACTTCCTGCGCGGGTATGCTGCGCAAGTGGGCTCCTCTCGCGATATCCTACGGGATGGCTTGGGGGTGGAACTGAAGGACAATCTGCTTAAAAAACTGGGTCCCTGGAACATCAATGCTGGTATGGTGGGCGAGGTGATTCCCCGCGAAACCAACTTCGTCCGGCTCGATTCGGAGCTGAAAGACAAATACGGCCTCCCACAAATGCGCTTTTCAGTCGATTTTAGCGACAATGAGTTAAAAATGCTTAAGGACTTCCACGACACCTTTGCCGAAATGCTCGATGCTGCGGGTTTTAAAAACATTCAAAAAATCGATACCCAGCGGGTACCCGGCCACGCCAACCACGAAATGGGCGGGGTACGGATGGGCAAAGACCCGAAGACTTCGATGTTGAATGCGTATAATCAACTGCATGCTTGCAAAAACGTGTTTGTGACGGATGGGGCTTGTATGACTTCTACTTCGACGCAGAATCCGTCGTTGACGTACATGGCGCTGACGGCGCGGGCGGTGGATTGGGCGGTGCGGGAGTTGAAGTAAAAGTTTCAATTCCCACGGATGATCTCCGCCAACTTATCCCAACTCCCCGCTGGATTCCCTCGCCAACGTACCTTCAGGTTGGAGTCGAGCAAAATGGCATGAGGAATACTTTTTCCTGGATTCAAAAAAGCTTTCAGCAACTTACCTGCATAGCCCTGCGTCCAGATCATGTTGTGTTGGGTAATAACCTGCCTCACCTGATCTGCTCGGTGATCCCCTTGATTGAGGCTAATCACCTCCAGTATTGCTGCATTTTCAGCTTGAAAAGCCGCTAATTGAGGCATTTCTCGAAGGCAGGGAGTACACCAGGTAGCCCAAAAGTCAATCAAAATAAATTTACCGTTATTCTGACGGCTGTATAAACTTTCCAGTTGATTGCTATCTACCGAGTAAAAGGAAAAATTGGGCAATATTGGAGCTTGTTCAATGTCTTTGCCTACTAGGTGCTGATTCAATTTTTGGTCGGCGTACTGTACACTGTCTAAGGTTCCAAAATTGATGCTGCGTAGCCGTGGAAGAATGGGATCGATTGGGCCTGGAGTTATTTTGCGAATAGTTTTTTGATTCTGAATGCTCGGAGCCTTCATATCACATTTTAAGACTACCCCTTTTGGGGTGAATATTGGGTTAAAAAAATACGGAATCTGCTGAGATTCGTTGCTAGGCAGGTCTTCAGTAATCCAGTAATAATAAGGTTTGCTATTGGGCGTGCTCAAGGGAAGTTCATACTCTTGGCAGAGGTAACCGCCGATCATTTCTTTGCGCCTTCCAAGTTTTCTTAACTTGGAATAATCCAAATTAAACCATTCACTTACTTTAATTTTATCTCGCCAATTAGGATCCTCTGTGTTGTTCTCCAAAAAATCTTCGACTTCTTTGAGATTGCTAAGCATGGTACGGCTTCCACTATGATGATCAATGATTTCAGCATGGAAACCTGCTTGAAAATTGATCTTGTAAATGTCTTTATCATCATCCAAATATGATTCTTCCCAAATGCTGTCTTGTTTGATATAGGTTCGTATTCGTAAAGAATCGGCTTGAAAGAATCGGATTTGTCGATCCGTTGATCCCAATTTTTTTAAGCCAATTACTGTCTTCTCCCGAAAACCAGGTTCGTACTTAAAGACTATAGCATACTCCAATACTCCTTCAAATCCAGTGGATTGACTTAAAGAATAAAAAGGAACTATAAAACAGCATGCACATGCCAGTAAAATTTTATTCATTTTTTAGAATTTAAAAACCAGATTGTAGTTTGATGAAATGTATTTTCCTTAACTACAATCTGGAAAACTTAATGATACAAAGCTTTACTGTGGATCAGGATCACATTGAAGCGTGTAAGTACCTCCATGCCCAAATACAGCAAAAGTTTCAAGAACTGCGTTAAGTTGCGTAGTGTTTGTAGCGGCTAATGTCTGCAAAACCTCCGTAACTTTACTACACAGAATACCACCTTGTAGCGCCTCCAAATTTTCATTTGATAAAACTTTCATTGGTTATGAATTTAGTTGTGAAAAAATCAAATACTTACAGATTCCCCCACTTCACTCACAATCATTTGCCCTTCAATTCTGTACACTTTATCCGCCCCATCCAGGAGGTCGCTCCGATGCGTAAGCAATAAAATGCCCATCTGGGATTTCAACTGCATTAAGGTCTGGTGTACAAATGCTTCCGCGCTTTGATCCAAGGCCGAACTGGGCTCATCCAACAACAACAATTGTGGTTGTTTCCACAAGGCTCTGGCCAGTCCAATCAGTTGTTTTTGGCCGCCTGAAGGGCTGATTCCATTTTGACCGATCAGGGTGTTGACCGCCTGAGGAAATTTATCGAAATAAGGCGAAAAGCCGTACTGCTCTAAAAAGTCAAAAAAGAGCTGGGGGCTTTCAGGCATACTCCCAAACAAAATATTTTCCGCCAAGGAACCATTGAAAATTTTTACTTCTTGCTCCACTACCCCCAAGCAGTTTCTCCAAGCGCTGGTAGCAATCAAGTCCAAATCGATGCCGTTCACTTTAATTTTACCTTGTTCCTGCTTGTAAAATTTTTGGAGGGTCTGTAAAAGGGTACTTTTGCCGCTGCCTGTTTCACCCATGAGTACTACCAATTCCCCTTTTTTTACAGTAAGATTTACTGATTCGAGCAGCGGGTTGCGTCCAGGAAAGCGAAAACTGAGGTTTTGCACCTGCAATTCCTGAAAATCTTTGACCTGGGCCAAATCTTGCTCGGTATGTGGATCAAATTCGGCTTGCAGCCCGGTGAACTCCTTCATCCGATCAAAAGCCACTCGCGCTTCTTGCAACTGGATATTGGTCATGGCCAGCCTGGATGCGGCCGCAATGAGCATCCCGGACATTTGGAGTACGGCCATCAGTGACCCCACGGTCATCCCTCCACGCAATACGTGCCATGAAATGTAGAGCAACAATAAACCCGTAAAGACAGAGCTAAGCAACTCTGTCCAAAATCCGAAATTCATCCCCACTTTGCCTAGTTCCAGCGAACGTTGCTGAAAAATGGCATACACATTTTTGAGTGAATGGATGAAGTGGGCTTCCCGATTAAAAAGCTTGATGGTACCCGCGCCTTGAACTGCCTCCACAAAAGTGCTTTCTGCATTGCTATAGCTTATCATGGCCTCTTTTTGGCTTTTCAATATGGGTTGATGATAACGCCAGGCTACCCAAAAGAACAAAGGCAGCCAGCCCAGCATCACCACACCCGTCACCCAATTGTAGCTTAAGCCTCCGATAAGTACCACCAAAATCATTAAAAGGTCAATGGTGCTGGAGGCCGACAATTGGCTTACTGTTCTTTGGATACGTGAGGTATCGTGCATACGGGCAACCAGATCTCCCGTGCGCCGATTGTCAAAAAAAGCTTTGGGTAAGTGCAGCAGGGACTCAAAAAAATACTGCACAATGCGCAAGTTAAAATCCCGGGCTTGTCGCAACAAAAACAATTGCCGGACATAACCCAAGGCACTTCGGGCAAATAAGAGTACCAAGAGCAGGCCTATTCCACCGTACAAACGCACGTAGTCCTTATTGGGCAGAATATGATCAATCAATTGTTGTGAAAATACAGCAGTGCTGATACCCAGAATGGCCAAAACCACCCCAATGACCACCGCCATACCCAACAAATTCAGGTCTTCCTGCAAAAATGACCACATCCAACGCCATTGACTTTGGGGGCTATTTTCTTCGGACTGTGGTGCGTCAGCAGGGAATTTAAAAAGAAGTAGTGTTTTGGATTGCCATACGTCGTCCAATTCTCCTGCGGTATATTCTTCTACCGTCCCCTTTCCCGGGTCACTGATGACATATCGCTGCAGCGCTTCATCGTAACCCCAGTACACCAGGTAATGGTAGAAGTTGTTGCTTACAATGTGCAGGATACAAATGTCAGCACAGGCTTTAAGGCTGTCCAGATCAGCTTCGTAGCCATCTACTTCCAACCCGGTTTGGATGGCTGCTTGTTTTAGCCCCAACATGGTTGTACCCGAGGCATTGGTGCCACTCCAATCGCGGAGTTGCTCCATGGATATGGTTTTGCCCCAGTACTTGAGAATGGTTTGAAGACAGGCTACTCCACAATCGGCCTGGTCGTGTTGGCGAACGGTGGCACGTTGGAGTTGTTTGTAGGGGATGGTCATGGTGGAAAGGTTAAGGATTACGAATGATTGATTCTATCTCACCCCAATGTTCAGCAGGATTTCCAATCCATCGAATTTTCATTTGATCATCCAGCAAAACAACAAAAGGAATTGTTTTGTTAGGATTAAGAAAGGCACCTAACAGTCGCCCTGCGTAAGCTTGCTGCCATGTCATGTTGTTTTTCTGAATAAAATTTTGTACAAAATCTTCGCGATGATCTCCTGAATTAAGCCCAATTATCTCTAAAGTAGCTGCGTTTTTTTCACCCAACTGTCGAATAATGGGGAAGTCCTTAATGCAGGGCCCACACCAGGTAGCCCATAAATCCAACAGCATGAATTTCCCAGTGCCTTTCCAGGCGTACAAGCTCACTGGTTCTGGCTTTCCAACTGGATAAAATGAAAAGTCAGGAATAATCGAAGCATTTTCAATGTTTTTCCCTTTCAAGTGCTGATTAATGTCTTCATCTGCGTATTGAATGCTATCTAATGTTCCCAATTGGACGGATTGCAGCCGAGGAAGGATTGGAGCTACAGAGCCTAATTTCAAGTTGCGCACTTCTGAAAAGTGAGATATCTCTTTAGATACCCATTCTGCACCTAATACAACTCCAAAGGGGGTTAATCTCCTTTCAAAGAAGTAGGGTAATATCTGATCTTTACCCACAGAAATTTCTTCTGCTATCCAGTAATAACTAGGCACACTATTGGGGCGATCATCATCAAAGCGATAAAGATGACAGAGGAAGCCCTGAATGAGTTTGGTTTTTTTATTTAGTTTTTTCCATTTGTTATAGTCTACTATTTTAAACCAATCGTTTACATTTACTTTTTCACGCCAATTTTCATTGGTGTTCAAATCTAAAAAACTTTCAATTTCCTGGACTTTCCCAAGGGGTATCCAAGTTCCTGTGTTTGGTACTATTATAAAGGCTCTTGTACCAACTTGATAATAGATTTGCCTAATCTCTTTTCTGTTATTGGAAAAGGTTTCGGCCCACAAACTATCTCCTTTAATATATATTTTTATTCGAGCAGAATCATCCAGCACTTCTTCTGCAAATTCCTCTTTACCAAGAGCCTTGAAGCTTTCTTTTATGATCTTTTTATCCTCAGGTGCATATTGAGTTCTGGCTACATTTTCTATAACCCCTTCAAATCCTTTGCTTTGAGCAAGGGCACTTTGAATAATTGATAAAATCACTAGAAAGCCGCAGAAATGTTTCATGCTTATTTTTTATATTACCAAAGAAGAGCCAAACAAACCTATTTAGCTCTTCTTTAACACGTTCCGAAAATACTTACATATCGCACAATTTATATCCTCGCCCAAGTAGAGCATGAATTGCTTGGGCCTGGCGCATTTTGACAGGATCCCCTGATTCGTGCAAATACACAAGAATTTCGTGATACAACCAAAAACAGTCCATCGCTCCTCCATGATACTGATGGAGGCTTGAATCTAGAATTTTCTTCATTTTAATGATTTTAAGTTTAAAATGTATTAAGATCCCATTCACGCGCTAAAGCACGTGGCAACTGAATCGTTTTTAGTCAAAAACCAGAAGGCCTATCGTCTTCAGGTGTACATAAAGTGTAGCCTTTGCCTAATAATCTATGTATTGCAAATGCTTGCCTTTGCAAAAGTTCATTCTCAGAATAATAAATCATCCATGTGAGCTGATGCATAAGATCATGGCAAGAAATTCCTCCTGAGAATCCAGCCAATTTTGCCTCATTTGCTTTTTTCATATTGTTGTTTGATTAATGGGTTAAAAAAGTATATGCATTCCCCAGATTTATTTTCTTGGGGTAATGTGTTCGTCTAAAAATGTGCGGATTTCGTTGAGCGACAAATCGGGTTTGCCCATCATAACGACCTTTCCATTTCGATCAATAAGCACCATTGAAGGATACATACGCATCGGATTTAACAAATCATGCAACTGATGTGATACAAAACCTTGAGGCCACTCTGGCATGTATTTTTTTAGCACTTCTTTCACTTTTTCAATGTCAGTATCAGCATAGTTTAACGACAAAACCTGCAACGAACCTCCATAACCTTGCTTAAGCTTACTTAATTCAGGGAAAGATTTTAGGCATGGGCCGCACCAAGAAGCCCAGATATCAACTAGCAAATAGTCCCATTGGCCCGGTAAACCTTTCAATGGGACTATACGACTGCTTTCTATTTCAAGAAAAGACCAATTGCCGATATCATCATTTATAGACAATGGAGTTGTAACCATATGATTATTCTGCTCGATGTTTTGATAGCACCCCACCACATATTGGTTTAATAAATCATTTACTTTTTCTTGTATTGAGAACTGTGTAAGGGAATCTATTTTAGTCAGTTCTTGTGTTTCTATTTTTTCAAAAAGTGGAATTGAATGTATTTCTGACTTTACGATCAACTCCTGACGGTACAGAAAGCTGCTACCCGCTGGAAAAGGAAAGAGTGCAGCTTTACCAGGTAGTATCCAGTATTGAGCAGTGCTTTGAAATTGTGGCAATGACTCTTGCCATTTTTCGCAAATCAAACCTCCCACCATTTCTTTGTTTTTGATTTTCCTAGCACTGCCGTTTGTGTTTTGTAAATCATTGGCTACAAAACTCCCCTCTCCGAGTGCACGATCTACAGATTTTTGCAATAACTTCGGTGTAAAGACCATCCTTTGTCCAGTACGGAGATCAATCCCTTGCATAATTCCCCCATATTGGTATCCAATCTGCTTGGATTGAATCCCATCATGCGTAGTGACAATCAGAACAGTGTCCAGGCGATAATAAATCGTAGTATGGCCCACTTCTGAAAACATAGACCTAAGCTGATCGGCACCATTAGGTTTATCTCCTATGATTGTACTAAAGTTTTTCTTCTGTGTTTCTTTTTCAATTTCTGAAACAGCCTTTGTATTTCGTGTATATTCTAAAACATAAACTGGATTGGCTATTTGTGCATACATCGCCCAGTTAAGAAAAAACAGCAATAGTATAATTTGTATTTTCACTGTTTGATGATTTATTCTGAAAAACCTGAATGCGAACATGAGGGTAATAGATAAATTACCCTCATGTCCAATAGTGCTCAAAGCATACGCTTAATCGCAAAGTTTGTAGCCCCGCTTTTGCAAATCCCGAATGGCAAAAGCTTGCATACGCGACCCAATGTACCCGTCCATCATTTGATTAACCATCCAATCGAGGTAACCGCAAGTCATCCCTCCGTGCAACAGGATCATGTCCTTTTCATTGATCTTTTTCATGAAATATTATTTTAAGTTTGATGAAAACGTCTGCTCAGAATTGAAAATCAGAAAGTATTCTCAATCCATTATAGGTATTGTTTCCTTGTTTTCTCTCAAAACAAGGTTGATAATAGGCTCGATATCTAGATCATTGTTCAACCTTGATCTGAGTTTCTCTAGGTTGTCTTGGAATATTGACTCCCAAAGCAACCGGGTTAATTTGACAGTCAGTTCAACATATGATGTCTGATTTAAGCTCCCCCTCAATCCCACTCCATAATACTCCACCCTGGCCGCATTCCCATTTTGATCCCAACGTTCATTGAGCGGATATACCAACAGTGGCACCTTATGGTCAATGGCTTCCAACACCGAGTTGAGCCCGCCATGTGTGATGATAACCTGGCAACGTTTGAGTACTTCCAATTGGGGTACCTTTTTGTAAACCAACACATTGTCGGGAACCTTGCTCAGTTGCCGCGTTTCGATCATCCCGGTAGCCAAAACCAGGTTCCATTCCGGTTTTTGGCGAAAAACTTCCAATACCTGCTCCAAAAAGTGGAGGCACTTGGGGTTATGGAGTAAATTCAGGGTACCCAATGAGCAATACACCCATTTTTCACCCTTTCGTACATCCATTTTTTGCAGAAGTTCCAATTCGTTTTTCGATAGCTCTACTTCAATACGGTCATGGTTCAATTGAGTGCCTGCATAATATTGACCCTGTACTTGCCCAAACTCTGGCAAATCAAAAGCCTGTGGTGCCATGATGATCTCATGGAGGTCCTTAATCCCTGGGCGAAAGCTACGCTTGGTATCAAGTGCGGCCAAAATTTCCGATTTTTGATCACTGGCTACCCCCAATACAGTTTTCAGCACCCCTCTTTCCAGCGTGATCAAGCGTTGCCATTTATTTTTTAGCCTCTCCCATTGCCAGTTCAGGCTTTTTAGCCAATCGCTTGTATCTATACCCAAGCGGCTGTACAATGGTGGCACACCTTTTCTCTTCACGGTAGAAAGCATGGTTTGAATCAAAAAAACGCGCCTGGACTTGAGGTTCAACAAGAAATAGTTGTAACTCAGGAAACTGTCTAGCAAAACCACATCCGGATTGAGCCTTGTGATCAACTGATCCAGTTGTTGAGCGATAGCTTGAGCAAATTTTTCCTTTTCGTTCGTCAAAATGTCGGCGAAATTTTCACCCAGTTTTTCAAGCCAGGAACCTTGTTCCAAGCCCAAACCGCCTCTCTTGAAAAAGAACTCATTGTTGCTGACGACGGCATCAAAACCTTGTGCCTGTATGCTGGCCGACATATGCGGACTGACGCCATACACGATCCTCGCACCATGAGCTTGTAGCTTTCGGCAAAAGTTGTAAGTCCCGTTTATGTGCCCAACGGCATCCGCCATCAATACCAGGATCGTCATTCGTATTCCTTTTGAGTAGAGAACAAGAGACTGTTTCAATCAAGATATTTAAGCATTCCTTCCCAGGTCGTTTCGCCATGAAACTGTTTCACCAAATCCCCCTTGTGGTTGTAGATCAGGATTTCGGGAACACCCCGCACACCAAATTTCTTCGCAAATTGTCCGCTAGAATCAATCAGCACAAAATGCTTGGCAAGGGTATCCAGACGGTATTTTTTTGCAAATTTCTCGACTTTGCTTCTGCGCCCTGCCCCTACCCAAACTACGCTGGTGGTTTTTGCATATTTTTCCACATAACGATGCGCATTTTCAGCCTCGTAGGCACAAATAGAACAATCAGGATCAAAAAAAATAAAGATGCTTTGATCTTTGCCTACAATTAAATTGGTATTCAGATTTTCCCCTCCCAAGGTTGAGAGGGTAAAATCCGGCAATTGGGCCCTCTCTTTGGCTCGCTGTGCCTTTTGGCCGGCCTTTTCACTAATTTGCCAGGAAAGCAGGCCAATAATGGACAACAATAACAGTAGGGTGATTATTTGTCTCGCCTTCATGCACTCAAGCTTAATTGTAAAAACGTGACGAACAACATCCAAAGTAAAAAGCCCACACCGTAAGAAAGGGCGACAAAGGCTAAAGCACTTCGAAAAGGGCGATTCATGGCCCGGCTTACTCCTGCTGCAAGCCCTAAGCAAAAGAATAATTCAAAGATATTGATGGCTCGGAGGGGCATCACCCACCATTCTTCACTACGGCTCAGGTGCAACAAACCTGCGATGGAAAAAAAATCCGCATCTGAATAATCTTCCATGTGCTCTACATTTAAAAAAAGTAGGCACACCAGCAACATGGCTACACTATAAAGTGGGTATACGATAGAGGATTTGATGCTAATGCTAAAAAAGCGTCGAAAACCAATTTTTTGGCTGCGATGCTCTCCCAATAAATAGCCAATATTCAAACATGCTGCAGTGAAAAACACCTGGAAGAAGATGAAAATTGGAATAATGGCGTAACCTACCCATTCCCATTCTTTTCGGGTCTCTAAAAGCTGCTCAATCCGATCGTAAGCCAATTGTTCGCCGAAAGTATTGTAGATGACATCCTCCGTAAAAACCAACCTTTGCTGAATGAACGACACCGCAATGTACAGTAGCCAAATGCTAAAAAAAATCAGCCATCCACTGGACTCCTGGAGCATGTACCATATTCTTTTATGGCCGTTTAGGTGAGTTGATTCAAGTACTACTGATGTGTCTTTCATATGATTCTACAATAGATTGCTAGGCAAGCAGCGTAACTCCTTGCACCAGATTATTCCAGTCAATTGATCAGGGGACAATGCTATTAGATAATCCCTAAAGACAGGTTCTATAACATCTCCTTTACTATTACAAAAATAATTCCCAATGCAATACCAAATTCGGAAAAAACCGGAAAAAGTCGGAACTAAAATTGTTTCTTCGGGGAGAAAATCAAATCTAATCCTCGTAGAATTGAAAATTTACCCAATTATCTCTTCGCTTTTTCCTTCTTCTCCCAAATCCCCGTAGGCTTCCCATATTTTTCAAAAAGAAGCTCACACTCAGGAATAGTCAAGCGACCTCCTTTGCGGGTAATTCCAACATCCTTGATCCAATTGTAAAGTGTACGAGTAGTAATTCCATAGGCAATAGCTACCTCAGAGCGAGACAGTGGTGTTTTTAACATAGCAAACAAGCGTTTAGCTCACCGTTCATAGGGGGTGAGGGGTTAGTGAATTATGCTTCACGATGATTGCCTCCGTATGTTATTGATTTTGTTCCAACAAATCTATAACGTCCATTTAACAAAGTCAAGCCCCCCTCCCATATTTTATGTTTTATTTTTTCACAGCATCAACAAAGGGATGGCCAACTTAAACCCAAAATAAAAAACTGCCAGAATGACCACCATTGCCGTGATGGTGCTGACCGCCAAATCTTCAAAATGCTGGTAAAGGCAGACAAAAACGGCAATAAAAAAAGCAAAATCCATCAGGTGTACCGAGCCAAGTATGGTTTCGAACACTGTACCACTCTCGCCAAATGGGTCAGGTTGTTCCCCCAAGTAGAAAGCTTCTCTGAAGACTTTTAACTCACCCCTTTGAAAATCAGGATTGAAAAAAGTAAAGTAGATGCATTTAACGATGTCAGGGATAAAAAAGACGCAGTAACTGATGGCCAAAATTTTTATGATTTTTTTGCTGTCAATTTCTTGCCACAAATAGGTAATCCCTTTGAACAAGAAGAAAAAAACCAACAGGAATAAAAACATGACGAAAACGGCCAGCAGGTAGTTGTAGATAAAAAACGTTTGAAAATCGCCCTGAAATTCTATTCCATCTCGTTCATACACTCTTGCTCTAAGTTGAAAAAAACCATAATAGCGCGTCAAAAAAAGCAAGAGAGGCAGAATCAGGAATAACCAATACCGGTTTTTTATTGCAAATAGACCTTTCATCTCACTGATTTTTTTTGAATTGTTGCTCCAATGATTCTTCAAAAGTCAGGTCACGGATTACTTTGTTTTCTAGAGGTGTAGCCAAGAGCACATTATAGTTTCTCCAAAAGCGCTCGTTATATTGTTTGCGCACATCATCGGTATCTTCTTTTCTATTGAGCGTTTGACGGGGTTTTACTTTTGCCATTTCCTTTTTGTCCGGTTGAACTTCATTGACCATCAAGCTGCAAAAATTATAACTCCCCGTCGTTTTTCCTTCATGAATTTTACTTTTTCGGAAATCGCCCATGGTCAGCCATTCGATGTACGACAAGTAGTATTTTCCAGCTATTTTTTGATAATCGACTCTAATTTTGCCAATGTATTTACCTCCATAGAGTGCATTTTGAGTAGAGTGTTTTATAAATTCGGCATGGCTTTTACCTTTTTCGGAGCTTGTGTCTATTCCAGCCTCTAAAATAATTTCTTCATAACTTGCAGCATTATTGTATTCTATATGATGTATCCCATAATCCCGGCTATTGATGTATATGTTACCATAGTTTTCCGGAAAGCGGAATTTTAGGCAATAGACCTGTTCACCATCATAAGAGGTAACATCTACTAAACGAACAGAGGCCTTAGGGCTTTTCAAAATTTCTCCCAACCAATAGCGGCGGGAATTGTGGGCAAAGCTCTTCCCTGGCCCTGGATACTTATGGATAGTTCGTTCATTGTGTGCGTGTATCCTCACCGGATCCTGCGCTAAAATGTCGTATAACGGATTGTCTTTGCCAAACATCATGCCCCAGGCGCGTTGCCCCAAGGTTTGCTTAGCCAGGTTGTTGCTTTTGCGGTATTCATTGACCCGAATGCGCATCCGTTGAGGGTCGGAGTCAATACCCCAGTCTTGGATGTCCACTATACCTTCCATCAGGCGGGTGAAGCTGTAATCGTCCCGGCTTTGTACTTTTTCCCGGTAAAAGGCATTGAGCTGGTGCATTTTGGTGGGATAGTTTTTCTTCAAACGTTTGAGGGCTTCGCGTAAAATGGCACGACCAGAGTCGGAATGAGGTTTGATGATCATCTCGGCCAGTTCCAGCACTTCAGGTTTTAGGTAAATGCGGAGGGTATCCTCCTGCTGCACTTTTGACAGCGCTACGGTGTAGGTTTTAAAACCCAGGCAACTTACCTTGAGGCTGTCCTTGGCATAGGCAGCGGGATAATTCAGGGTAAAAGCACCTACTTCGTTGCTGACTACGCCCATGCCCCGGGCGGGAATCCCCACATGGGCATAGGGAACAGGTATAGAACCTTTGGCAGTAAGCACTATTCCATTGAGTTGAAAATGCTGCTGTGCCACAGCCAGCGAAAAAATGCCTTGTAAAATGAAGACGCCTAAAAACAGCTGGTGTTTCATGTGCTAACTATTAATGGCTCAAGCTTTTCTCTATCATCTCTTTATGTTAACAAAGGTATTTCAAATATTTATTTTATGCAACACTATTTTTTCAAATTTTTATAATCCAGTTGTTGTCTTTTCAAATTTTATTGTTGTTTACGCTCAACATCACCCTTTCCCACTTTTGATTTTCACAAAAAGTTGCGCTTTTTAGCCTTTGTACACGTCCATCCCAACTTTTAGCTCCCGACTTGCATCCGTTTATCAAGTTTTTTCTCCAAATTTGCACTCCAAATTAATTCATCCGGCTGATGCACCACGTGGACATAGAAGCGCTAAACCAACAAATCTACATCGACAGCGCCTTTGTAGAAAAATTACATGCCGAAACGGCCAAAGTGATCGTTGGGCAAGAAAAAATGATTGAACGCCTCATGTTGGGTCTGCTCACCAGGGGTCATGTATTATTGGAAGGCCTTCCCGGCCTGGCCAAAACCCTGGCCATCAAAACCCTTTCTCAGGCCATTGATGCCAATTTCAGTCGCATCCAGTTTACGCCCGACCTCTTGCCTGCCGACATCATCGGTACCATGATTTACAACCCGGCGCAAAACGAATTCACCGTACGCAAAGGGCCCATTTTTGCCAACTTCATCCTGGCCGACGAGATCAACCGCGCGCCCGCCAAGGTGCAAAGTGCCTTGCTCGAAGCCATGCAAGAGCGCCAGGTCACCATCGGCACGGATACCTTCAAGTTGCAGGAACCCTTCCTCGTTTTGGCCACCCAAAACCCCATTGAGCAGGAAGGAACTTACCCCTTGCCCGAAGCACAGGTCGACCGCTTCATGCTCAAAGTCAAAATCGGTTACCCCAGCAAGGAAGAAGAGCGCGAGATCATGCGCCGCAACCTCAACGACGAAAGTTTTGGCCAGGAAATCAAACCCGTAGTCCATCCCGACGACATCCTGCGCGCCCGCCAATCGGTACGCAAGGTGTACATGGACGAAAAAATTGAGCGCTACATCCTCGATATTGTGTTTGCGACCCGCAACCCTGCTGATTATGGGTTGCGCGACCTGCAAGCCCTCATCAGCTACGGCGCATCACCCCGGGCGAGCATCAACCTGGCGCTAGCTGCCAAAGCCTACGCTTTCCTCCAGCGCCGGGGCTACGTCATTCCCGAAGATGTGCGCAACATCTGTATGGATGTACTGCGCCACCGCATGGGCCTGACCTACGAAGCAGAAGCAGAGAATACCACGCAAGAAGACATTGTCAATCGGATTTTGAATACCGTAGAAGTACCATAGACGGTTGAGAAAGTTTAGGGAGGTTGAGAAGGTTTAGGCTACCGCAGCGACTTACTCAACCTTCTCAACCTTCTCAACCTTCCTCAACCTTTTTCATGGAGACCAGCGAATTGCTCAAAAAAGTCCGCAAGATCGAGATCAAGATGAAGGGCCTGAGTAAACACCTCTTTTCGGGTGAATACCACAGCGCCTTCAAGGGGCGGGGCATGTCGTTCAGCGAAGTTAGGAACTATCAATACGGCGACGATGTGCGCAACATCGACTGGAACGTAACGGCCCGTACGGGTGAACCCCACATCAAAATTTTTGAGGAAGAGCGAGAGTTGACGGTAATCCTGCTGGTCGACATCAGTCGTTCAGCGCTTTTTGGCACCGTGGAGCAATTCAAATCCGAAATCATCACCGAAATCAGCGCCCTGGTGGCTTTTTCAGCCATCACGAACAATGACAAAGTTGGGTTGATCCTTTTTACTGATCAAATCGAATTGTTCATCCCTGCCCAAAAGGGCAAACAGCACATCCTGCGCATCATCCGCGAGTTGCTCGATTTTCAGCCCAAAGGCCAGGGTACCCGTATCGATAAAGCCCTGGAGTTTTTCCAACGCATCATCAAAAAACGCAGCATCTGCTTTTTGGTGAGTGACTTCCTGGGGCAAGGTTACGAAGAACCGCTGCGCGTGGCCTCACGTAAGCATGACCTCGTGGGTGTACGCATTGCCGATCCTGCCGAAGCACACTTGCCCAATATCGGCCTGGTACACGCCCTCGACTCCGAATCGGGTGCGCTCAATTGGGTGGATACCTCTTCCGCAAAAGTACGAGCTACCTACGCCGACTGGTACGAGCGCAACTACCAATACTACCGCAATGCCTTTTTAAAGTGCGGCGCGGATAATCTGGACATCCTCACCACCGAGTCCTATACCAATGCTTTGCATCAATTTTTCAAAAAACGTTCAGGCGTATGAGGACATCGAGGATTCGTTTGGTTTTGGCGAGCTGCACGCTTTGCTTTTTTGCCCTGACTGGCCTTTTGGCCCAAGTCAGCGTGACCGCGCAGCTCAAAACCCAGGAAATTCTCATTGGCGATCAGGTTCGCCTGACGGTGCGCATCAGCTTACCCAGTGGTACGACCTTTAAAGCGGTTAAAATCAAAGAGGCACTAAAACAGGTGCCCAAAGTAGAATTGGTCGAACAAGGCTCCTTGCTCACCGTCGCCCAAGAACCCCAGCAAATCCTGGAGCAGCAGTTTGTACTCACCAGTTTTGAAGCCGGGAGCTACGAAATCCCCCCGATCACCATCGATTTTGAAGAAGCTGGACTGACCAAAAGTGCCAGCGCCAGCACCGCATTGCCCTTGAAGGTAGGTTCGATCCCAGTGAACGCCGAACGGGACACTCTACGCGCCATCAAAGACATCAACCGCGAGGAGATTCAGGTCTCGGATTTTATTGTCCCGGCCTTGATTGTCCTGTCTTTGCTGACCTTGCTGGGTGTTAGCATTTATTACTTGTTGCAGCGCAAACAAAAACAGCAACCCGCAGTCGTATCGCCACCGCCACCACCACCACCTGCCCACGAAACGGCTTTGCAAAAGTTGTTGGCACTGGAGCAATCTGATCTATTGGATAGTGGTGAGATAAACGCGTTCCAAACCCAACTGACCTATATCCTGCGCGAATACCTGGAAGGCCGTTATGACATCCATGCGCTGGAATCAACCACCGATGACATTCTCGAATCGCTGCGCAGCATTGGGGTGCCCGACGACTGGCGGGTACAATTGCGCCAGATGTTACAAACGGCGGATTTGGTCAAATTTGCCAAAGCAGAACCACCCCTGAGTTTTCATGTGGAGGCTTTGTACAGCGTCAAAACTTTTGTGGAACAAACGAAGGAAGAGATCATTCAGTAGTGGGGCAAAAATAAATATTCATTTTTCTTGAGCCAAAGGGTTAGATAAAACACTTGAAATGAAACGTTTACTTATCTAATCCTTTGGCAAAACGAACAATTTATTTTTTTATCGCCCCTCAGCCAATTTAATTGACATGAAATTTTTACACCCGTATTTCTTTCTCCTGCTGCTGTTGCTGCCCCTGCTGGCCAGGTGGTATTGGCAACAACACAAGCAACGGCATGCCGCAGTGACCCTGCCCAGCCTGCAAGGAGTGGCGGGTGTAGAAACGCTCAAGTCCAGACTGCGGCGCTGGTTGCCACTTTTTCGCGCCCTGGGTTTTATTGCCTTAGTCGTTGCCTTGGCTCGACCGCAATCGGTATTGAAAGAAGAAAAAATCAAAGCCGAAGGCATCGACATCATGCTTTCGATGGACTTGTCGAGTAGCATGCTGGCCCAGGATTTTGAGCCCAACCGTCTGGAGGTCAGTAAAAAGATGGCAATAGAGTTTGTCAAAGGCCGCCCGCACGACCGCATCGGTCTGGTCGTTTTTGCAGGGGAAGCTTTTACTCAATGCCCACTCACCACCGACCACAAAATTGTCGAAGGTTTTTTACAACAATTGGAATGTGGCAACCTGGAGGATGGCACCGCCATTGGGATGGGCTTGGCCGGAGCAGTGAACCGACTTAAAAGCAGCAAAGCCAAAAGTAAAGTCATCATCCTGCTCACCGATGGGGTGAACAATGTCGGGTACTTCAAACCCCTCACCGCTGGCGAACTGGCCAAGGAATTGGGCATCAAAGTTTATTCTATCGGTATAGGTACCATAGGCGAAGCGCTCACTCCGGTGAGCAGGCTTAGCGATGGCAGTTTTTTTCTGGATTATGCTCAGGTAGAAATTGACGAGGAGCTGCTGCGCGAAATCGCCAAAATGACGGGTGGAAAGTATTTTCGCGCCAAAAACAACCAGGATTTGCGCGAAATTTACAAAACCATCGACCAATTGGAAAAAACCGAGATTCAGGTTACCCGTATTAAAAAATACAGCGAAGAATTTCACCGTTGGGTATTGATCGGATTACTTTTTCTGCTCGCCGAGTTTGTGTTGCGCCAGACTTGGTTGAGGAGTTTGCCATAAGGAGGTTGAGAAGGTTGAGAGGGTTGAGGGAGGTTGAGGCTCCGCGAGCGACTTAGAAGCATTCTTGTCTAAGTCGCTCGCGGCAGCCTCAACCTTCCTCAACCTTCCTCAACCTCCCTCAACCTTCTCAACTTTCAAATTATGTTTCGCTTTGAGCATCCGTTTTATTTGTACGCCTTAGCCATCCTGCTGGTCTTGGTCCTGCTGATGTTGGGGGCGGCTTATGCACGCAAAAGAGCCCTGATCCGTTTTGGCAACCCGGAACTGCTCCAACGACTGATGCCCGAACGGTCGCCCGAACGCCTGCGCAACAAAAACATTCTTTTTCTCATTGGCCTATTTTTCATAATCATCGCCTTGGCCAACCCGCAATGGGGCACCAAAACCCAAGCCGTACGCCGCCAAAGCATCGACATCATTTTTGCCCTCGACATCTCCCAAAGCATGATGTGCCAGGACATTGCACCCAGCCGCTTGATCCAGGCTCAACGTTTGTGCCTGCAATTGATTGAAAAACTCAGTGGCAATCGCCTGGGGGTCATCCTCTTCGCGGGAGAAGCGTATATGCAGGTGCCGCTCACGACTGATTATGAAGCCGTAAGTTTGCTCCTACAAAGCTCGAATCCCGACATGATCAGCAGCCAGGGTACTTCTATCGGCGAAGCACTGGCAATTGCGCAACAAAGCACCAGCAAAAGCAACGGTAACCGCGTTGTACTGGTCATTACGGATGGGGAAGACCATGAAGCCCGCGCAGAAAGCCAGGCGCGGCAAGCGGCCAGGATGGGCATGAAAATTTTCACCATCGGTATTGGCAGCGAAGCGGGAGGTTTTGTACCGTTTGTGGACGAAAATGGCATGGCCGATTACAAGCGCGACATCAGTGGCAAACCCGTATTGTCCAAGCTAAATGCCGGGGTGCTGCGCAAATTAGCCAGTCTGGGTGGCGGCAGTTTTTTTCGCCTGAATACCCAAAGTGATGCCTTGATCGACGCCTTAATGGATAAACTGCAAAAAGTAGAAAAACGCGAGTACGAACAACGGGTCGTTTCGGAATACCGCAGCCATTTTCAGCTCTTTTTATTGCTGGGCATTGGCTTCTTGTTGGGCGAGTTTTTGGTGCATTACCGGCGACGGGCAAAAACTACTTTGACTAAGCGCTTGTTTAAAGGGGAGTTAAAAGGAAAGTTAAAAGCAGATTCATGAAAACCACTGGTTTGTTGTTGTGCGGCTTATTTTTGGGATTGGTGAATGGGTTGCTGGCTCAAACGGCGCACCAATGGTTGCGCAAAGGAGATCAGGAATACCTGGAGCAGCGCTATGCCGATTCGGAAAGCAATTACCGCAAAGCCCTGGAGCGCAAAAACAGCCCCCAAGGCCAGTACAACCTCGGGAACTCCATCTACCAGCAAAAACGCTACCAAGAGGCCCTCACACGGTATGACAACGCGGCCAAAAAAGCGGCAAATCCTGCCGATAAAGCCGCAGCCTACCACAACCTTGGCAACACCTTTTTTCAGCTCAATGAACTGGACAAAAGCATCAATGCCTTCAAACAAGCCCTGCGCCTGAACCCCAATGACAAAGAAACCAAGTTCAATCTAGCCTTGGCTCAGCAACGCAAAAAGCAAGAAGAACAACAAAAACAACGTTCTTCTTCTAACGAGGATAAAAACAAGGACCAAAACCAACAGCAACCCCAGTCCAACCAAGGCCAAAAACCCAATCAAGACCCCAAACAGAATCAAAACCCCCAGCAAAGTCAAGGCCAACCCCAGGATCGCCAGGAACAGGCTCCACCGCCCAACCTCAGCCAAAAAGAGGCCCAAAACCTGCTGAAAATCATGGATGAGGAAGAACGAAAGGTGCAGGGGAAAATGAAAAAGGCTCAGGGGAGGCCGAGGTCGGGGAAGGATTGGTAAAACAGTTGTCAGCCAAGAGCGTTCAGCAATCAGCTTGCTGAACGCTCTTGGCTGACAGCTGATTGCTGACAGCTCACAGCTAAAAAATACTCATATGCGCAATCTGATCTTCTACACGCTCGCACTGCTCTTTAGCACTGCAATGATGGCCCAGAAGGGTGCTACCTTCACCACAACGGTAAGCAGCGACTCGATCCTATTGGGCAATGAAATCAAAGTGAGTTTTAAACTCGAAAATGGGGAAGGGCGCAAGTTTACCGCGCCGAATTTTGAGCCCCATTTTGTGGTGGTCAGTGGCCCCAATACTTTTTCCAGCATGTCGATGGCCAATGGGAAAGTTAGCCATACCACCGAGTACAGTTTTTACATCCAACCCAAAGAAACGGGTTCATTTTATATTCCTCCAGCCAGTATTGAAGTCAATGGCAAGGCGCTGGAGACCAAAGCGCTGGAAGTTCAGGTTTGGCCAAATCCAGAAGGCATCAAAGTTAACCCTCGCAAAAAGGAAGCAAAAGACGACTTTTTTGGCCTTGATCGCAATTTCCCCTCTCTCCGCGACTTCCCCGCGCTTCGAGATTATTGGGGCAATCTCGTTCCTCAGCCGACTGAAGACCCCAAGAAAAAGCGCAAAACCTACAAGTTGTAAGATCCATGAGCCTACTGAGAACAATTAGCCTTTTATCCTGTCTCTTACTTTGTAGTACTTTAAGCTGGGCTCAACGCGACAAACCAGAATTTCGAGCCTTTGCCGACGCCAAGCAAGTACTTGAAGGCAGTTTTTTTGAAGTCACTTTTGCGCTGAGCAATGCTGAAGGCACCAATTTTAAAGCCCCTTCTTTTGGCACTGCTTTTACCCTCGTTTCAGGCCCTTCCCGCAGCGCCAGTACCACCATCATCAATGGGCGCATGTCCAGTGAAATGTCCTTTGCTTATGCTTTGCAGGCTAAAAAAATAGGCACCTTTACTTTTGGCCCCGCCAGTATGGAGGTCAATGGCAAAATCATGCGCAGCAACAGCGTGACGGTGGAGGTGGTCAAAAACGAAAACGTAGGCAAAACCAGTAAGGCCCAAAAGGGTGAAGAATTGTTCGTCAAAGCCATTCTGAACGCCCGTGAAGCCTACCTGGGCCAGCAAGTGCGACTCGATTACAAGGTCTTTACCCGGGTCGATCTCGAAAATTTCAATTTTGTTGAAGAATCCGACTACGTTGGTTTTTATGTAGAAGACATTCAGCACCCCAATTCCCATATGGAAGAAGAAATTGTGGGCGGAGTGCGCTACAATACCCGCATTTTGCGCAGCATTGCCTTGTATCCACAAAAGGAAGGCCAATTAAACATCGAACCCGCTACCTTGCAGGTGGCAGTTGTAGCAGGCGGCAGACCTGACCCACTGACCGGCTTAACTTTTGGTGCCGAAATCCGGCGGGTGCCCTTGCGCACCGAGGCCGTTTCGCTGCTGGTCAAACCGCTTCCCTCTGGTGCCCCGGCCAGCTTTAGCGGTGGCGTGGGCATTTTCAACATGAGCAGCGTCATCAACCGTACCGAAGTAACTACCGACGATGCCCTGACCCTGCGCCTGACCCTCACCGGCGATGGTGACATGAAACGGGTACGTGCACCCCTGCTCAATCTCGGCGAGACTTTTGAAGTATACGACCCCAAAACGATCAGCGAAGAAGCCAGTGAAACCGCAGGCCTGCGGGTATCCCGCAAAACCATCGAATACCTGATCATGTCCAAAAAGGCGGGGAAATTTTCGATTCAACCCGAGTTTTCTTTCTTCAACGCCGAATCCAAACAGTACGAAACCCTCAAGGATTATTCCTACAATGTTACAGTACGACAAGGGAGTGGCAATGGAGCCAAAAACAACAGCTCCGGGCTAGAGGAAGGTAGCGACTTGCAGCCACTCAAGGCCATAACGAGTCTGAGCAAAGGCCACGAACCATTGTTCAACAACCCATTATTTTGGATCATCGCACTGGCACCTTTTCTCGTTTGGGGTGGGGGGGCCTTGTATCAATACCTGCGATTGCTGGGCAAAGAGCGCCGCGACGAAGTTCGTCTGCAGAAAAACGCCCGCAAAATTGCCCTGGGGCATCTCAATCAAGCCGAACGACACCTCGTGGCCAATCAAAGCCGGGATTTTTACGATGCGGTATCAAAGGCCATTTTGGGGTATTTGGGCGACAAGTTGAAAATTCCCAAAGCAGACTGGTCCAAAGAAAAAATCACCGCCGCATTGGCGCAACTGAACGTACAACCTGAACTGGTGGAACGCCTGCAAAAGCTCCTGCAAAACTGCGAAATGGCGCTCTTCGCCGGACAGGCCAATGCCACTGCCATGCAGGAAACCTATACCAACGCGCTCGAAATTTTGACCACCGTAGAAGACAACAATTAGATTTTCCCTGTATATTGCAGCGAAAATTCGCCAATTCTCAATAAAAAAACCATCATGACGCTCGACGAAATCACTGATCAATTCAAGGCGCTGGCCGGCAAGGCGCCCTCCATCGGCAAAACCCTCAAGTTTTCATTTGATGAAGGCACCGTTTATGTAGACCTCAGCGGCCCAACCGCCAACATCAGCAACGAGGACAAAGAGGCTGATTGTACCATCATCACCAGCTTGGAAACGCTGAATAAGTTGCGCAGCGGCGACCTGAACCCCATGATGGCGGTTATGGGTGGCAAGGTAAAAATCAAAGGCGACATGGGTGTGGCAATGAAGCTGCAGTCTTTGTTTAGCTGATATATAAAAATTAAAATTCGGTATTCCAAGCTGCACGGCTAGGAATACCGAACCCTAACCAATGCCCGGCGAAAAGGACCTCGTTCAATTGCTAAAAACCATGCACCCCAGCTTGAACGAGGGTGAATATGTATTTTGTACCGTTGCCACTTTAAATGCCATTCCAGCCGATCAAATCCTGTCCTTTTTTAAAGAAGCCGAAGGTTTTACCATTATCCTTACCAGAGCACTGGCTGATCAATGGCAACTCGAATACTCTTTCGTAGCCGCCTGGATCACCCTCACGGTACACTCTACACTCGATGCAGTGGGGCTCACCGCAGCCTTTTCCAATGCCTTGGCTAACGCAGGCATCAGTTGTAATGTAGTGGCAGGGTATTACCATGACCATATTTTTGTGGATTGGAAGGATGCGGAGCGGGCGATGGCGGTGTTGTGGGCGTTGGCGCTTACCTAATTCTTCATCAAAGCGCGCAGCAGTTCCTCTTTGCGTGTCCTTGCTACCTGCACTTTACTTCCATCTACAAGCTCCAGATAGCCACCATCGGAACGGATGAAAGATTTCACCTGATTGATATTGACCAAATTGGATTGATGGACCCGAACAAAGCCTTGTGGCTTGAGCAAATCTTCATATTCACGCAGGGTCTGACACACTAAAATCTGGCGGCCATCCAGCAAAAAAAACCGGGTATAGTTGTTTTCACCTTGGCAACGAATGATTTGATCCGAAGATACAAATTCCAATTTTTCACCCGTTGCCAAGGCAAGACGTTTGGGTTGCAGCGGCTTGTTGAGGTTTTGGATGAGTTCTTTTAGCCGCAGGTTCTCATTTTTCTGTTCCAGCATGCGCCGTGCTTTTTGAAGCGCCTCTTGTAATTCGCTGATTTTAAGTGGCTTTAGTAAATAATCCAAAGCACAGAAGCGAATAGCATGTAAGGCGTAGTGATCGTACGCCGTAGTAAAAATGACCTCAAAGTCTAGATTGGGAGTCGCTTTTAACAAATCAAAGCCTTTCCCATCGGGTAATTCGATATCCAGAAAAATCAAATCCGGTTGATTTTTTTGGAGCAATTTTTGAGCTGCTTGGATGCTATCGGCCTCGGCCAATAATTTCACATCCGGGGCGTACTGCTGCAATAGATTGCGCAATAATTCCCGGTTGTGGTACTCATCTTCAATAATTATGGCACTGTACATAACTTATTTAACTTTCGATGGGCAATTGAATCAAGGCCTCAACGCCTTGGCCTGATGGCCGAGCTTTGAGGCTGAACCGTGCTTTACCTTTGTACATCAATTGCAGACGTTGGCGATTGAGTTCCAGGCTTTTTTGCAAACCCTTTGATCCACGGTCTTGGGCCAACTCTAACCCAATGCCGTTGTCCCTCACCCAAATTTCGATAAATTGATCATTTTTTTGTACTTCAATTTCCAATTGGCCCTTTTCCGTTAAGGGTAAAAAGCCGTGCACAATGCTATTTTCTACCAAAGGTTGCAACACCATGGGCGGAATCAGGGTATTGTATGGGTCAATTTGTGGGTCAATTTTTATGCTCAGCTCAAAATCCTTCCGCAAAGCCTCCAACTTACAATACTGCTGGATGATGTTCAATTCTTCATGGATACTGACCAATTCATCTTTGGTCAAATTCAGTACACTGCGCATCAAACCGCCCAACTCGGCCAGGTATTCCTGGGCTTTTTCCGTTTTATGGGACAACATCAAGTGTTGAATGGCATTCATGGTATTGAATACAAAGTGCGGGTTGAGCTGGGCTCGAATGGCCTGCAGCTGGATTTCCAGTCGCTGACGTCGGGTGCGTTCCCTGCGCCGGATATAATGGCCGGTAATCCACCAACTCAGGAAAACGGTTACCAGCACCCGAAGGCTATTCCAGGCCCATTTTTTGATGTGTTTGTAGCGATCAGGAGGCGCTTGTTTGAGAAACAGTGGTACTTTTTTCACAAATTCCTCATTGAATACAGATTGCATGTTTTCATCAATTCGCAATAAATAGTCATAAATTTTCCAATCTTCATCAATGAGGTAGATGCGATTGCATTTTCCGGTTCGTATGTTCCAGTTGAGTTGTGCCCTGATTTGGTCTATCAGTTGAGTATTGTTGACAAAAACAAATTTACCATTGTTGTGGTGTTTTAAGGCCTTGTACAATTCCTGCTGTTTTTTAAAATCAGGAACAAGGCCAAGGTGAATGATCTGAAGCTGCGGGTAGGCCTTTTTGAGTTTCCACAGATCAATGTCATTCGGACTGATCCAGGAATTAAAGGTTTCATCAAAAAGGTTCAGCAATACCTTTTTTCCCTTGAAAACAGAGCTCGTTACGATTTGGCCCTTTTCGTCCGTCCCACTAAAGGTCAAAAAAGGTTTTCCAGGCTCAGTATTCAAGCTATTCTGGTATAGTTTTTTTACACTTTCCGCTGCTTTTGTTTGTCCATATTGCACGGTGAAAGCTTCATAAACGGGTTTGATTCCCGCCAAATCAAAGCCACGCTCAAAAGCCTCCTGAAGCAGCGCGGATTGGGCCAAAAATCTGGGCATTCCTTTGTACATCAAGCCAGCCAGTGTAAACCGCTCGTTGAGACTTTTTTCACTTTTTGCAACTTTTTCAGTATTGGCCCCTCCAGCAAGGCTGCCGATGCGGTATTCAAGCAGGCTCAATAGGTACTCCACAAAGATGGGTTGCTGCATCGCAACATCATTGACCGTAGATAAAGTGTCAATCATAGCCATAAAGGGCGGGGTACCTACTGAAGGCACATCACCCACATTATTGTAGGTGCGCCAGGTGCGGAGCAAAACATGGGCATATCGATAGTGTAGGCCCCAATAAAATTGCTGGTATAGCTCAGTGCCCAACGCGAACTGATCCTTTTTTAGATTTTGCAAAGCGATTAAAAACTCATCCGCTTGAATTTTTGCAAAGTCTTTAAAACGAGGTGTTTTAGCATTGTAACCCCAACTAGCGTTATTGATGTAGTTGCGCCATCCTTCTTCCTGTTGGGATTTGGCTTCTTGGTCTGGGTTTGTATAATCCAGCATATTGCCAAACAAGTGGCTTTTTCCATTCAATGGCCATCCCGTTTTGCGATCGAAAATGAACTTGATTGTATTGGCAGCCGTAAAGCTCCCCGTGTCCGCTTGAAACTCAATTTTTGTTTTTAACGAAGGATAATCGCGATAAGAAAAATCCAAAGGTTCATGCCGAATAACGTAAGCTTTGGTTTCTTCCCAACCCTTGGGTAGGTGTTTTCCGTATTCATAATAAAAAGCCTCACGCCCAAAGTGGAGATAAGCAATGGGCACCACGTGAGCATTGTCATTGATGGGTTGTTCCCAATTGACGACGTAAGAGTGTTTAGTCTTTTGGACAGGTTCGAAATAAGGAAATATCCACACTGAGTCTTTGCGCTGCTTGAGCGTTTCATTTGTTTTTTCGACCAATGGGTTTTTAAGGTAACTGTGGGTGATTCGCCCCGCAGTGTTCACTCGCCAATACATCTTGCTATTCGAAATCTGGGCTCCGTAGCTATACCAATTACTTTGTCGATCTTGTTGGGTCAAATATTCCGAATCTATGGCGTCATTGAGACTGGGAATGTGGATGTATCTCCTTACACAACGTACTTCCAATAAATGGCTTTGACTGGTTTTTTGAATGACTTTTATTTCCCAAAAGGTCTTTTCAACGTGTTTGATGTTGCCATTGTAGTTGGAAGCTCGATAATCACGGTTATAAACATTGCGGCAATTGATGCGATAGGTTTGATTCAGTGCGAGATTTAGGATAGGCTTATTTTGTGCCCATGTATTAAAGCAATAGCAGGATAAACAAAGGAGTAAAACAGCTTTGAAGCTATAGGTAGTTAACAATTTCTGGGTAAGCATTTTCTTATAATTTTTCGTCAAGTTTATCTTTTTCCAATCTCTCTCAAACCTCAACCTAGTAATCCAGCATTTTGACTGAGGCGTTTGCTTTTTTTACAAAGATAAATCACAAAACAAAAAAAACGGCGACGAGTATTCCCCGCCGCCGCCCGTATTGGCAATAAAGATTCTTCAGCGCATGTTTAATTTTTTTGTTTTAAGCGAAAATGAGGCCAATTTCGGCTGAATGAGACGCGAAAAGCGGAGTTTAGCAGCGCTAAATGAGCATTTTCGAGGCGAAATGCAGCCTAAATTGGTCCATTTGCAGCAAAACAAAAAATTTAAACATGCGCTCAATCAATCATCCAGCTACCGCCGTCAAAGCCCGTTTGGCGTACACCTCCGCCAGGTGTTTGCGGTAATCCCCCTCAGCGTAGTGATCACTCAGGATGGATACCCCTTGCGCCGCCTGGGCTGCCGCTGCTGCGATGTTTTCAGCCGTAGCCGCCTTTCCTATCAGCGCATTTTCCACATTCACATCGCGAAAACAAGCATCGGCTACGCCATTGAACGCTACCCGAACATTGCTGCAAGTACCATCGCTCACCTGTACCACTGCGGCACAACCCACAATGGCGAAGCGAGAAGCCGGTTGCATGAACTTCTGGTAGGTCGATTTGGTGCCTGCGGCGGGAATCGGCACCCGGATTTCGGTCACGATTTCACCCTCTTGCAGCGCAGTGGTGTAAAAGCCCAGGAAAAAATCCTGAGCGGCCAAAGTGCGGCTTCCAGCTTGGCTGCGCAACACAATCTCGGCATCAGCAGCGAGCAATACGCCGGGCCAATCCGCAGCGGGATCGGCATGGGCAATGCTTCCTCCGATGGTGCCCACATTGCGCACCTGTGGATCGCCAATCAGGCCCGCAGCTTCGGGCAACATTGCAATGTGCTGAGCCAGGAGCGCCGAGTTGGCAATGTCCTTATGCGTGCTGGTTGAGCCAATGGCGATGGAATTGCCTTCCTGGCGGATGTAGCGCAGTTCAGGGATGCGCCCAATGTCGATGAGTGCTCCAGGCTGGTTCAGGCGCAATTTGAGCGCGGGAATCAGACTGTGGCCCCCCGACAAAATTTTGGCATAAACGTCCGGCTGGGCCAACAAGCTCAATGCTTCATCAACTGATCCAGCGCGGTAATATTCGAAATTTGCAGGAATCATCTTTTTAAATTTATTTTTGATGCATTGCTCGCCAAACCCGTTGAGAGGTCATGGGCATTTCCAGGTTCTTGATGATGCCGAAGGGCGTCAAAGCGTCCATCACTGCATTCACTACCGCTGGGGTAGAACCAATACAACCTGCTTCCCCGGCGCCTTTCACACCCAGTGGGTTGTGGGGGCAAGGGGTCACTTTGCGATCAATTTCAAAAGAGGGTAAATCGTCCGCACGTGGCATGGCGTAGTCCATAAAGGAGCCCGTCATCAATTGGCCTTCCGAGTCGTAAGCTACCCCTTCCAGCATGGCCTGACCGATACCTTGCGCCAAACCGCCATGGATTTGACCATCCACAATCATCGGGTTGATCACATTACCTACATCGTCTACGGCGATAAAACGTTTGAGCGTCACCTTGCCCGTATCGGCGTCCACTTCGACGATGGCAATGTGGCAACCGAAGGGATAGGTAAAGTTGGTCGGATCGTAAAAGCTGGAGAAATCCAACCCCGGTTCCAGCCCTGCCGGGTAATCGTGGGGCACGTAGGCGGTGAGCGCAACATCCCCAAAGCCAATGCTTTTATCGGTGCCCTTCACCGTCCACCTGCCACCTGCGTATTCGAGGTCCTCCTCGGCTGCTTCGAGTTTGTGGGCAGCAATTTTGGCCCCTTTTTCCAACACCTTATCGATGCTCTTCACGATGGCACTACCACCTACCGCCAGGGAACGCGAACCATAAGTTCCCATCCCGAAAGCGACGGAGTCAGAATCGCCGTGGACAATGTCGATGTCTTCCATGGCAATCCCCAAACGATCGGCCACCACTTGTGCAAAGGTGGTTTCGTGCCCCTGCCCATGCGAGTGGGAACCCGTAAACACGCTCACTTTGCCCGTGGGTTGCACCCTAACCTGGGCCGATTCGTACAAGCCAGCGCGTGCGCCTAGCGCACCTACCACAGCCGATGGCGCAATTCCACAAGCTTCGATGTAGGTGGAAAAACCAATGCCGAGGAGTTTGCCATTTTTGCGGCCTTCGGCCTGTTGTTTGCGGAAATTCTCGTAGTCCACCATTTCCAGGGCACGCTCCAGCACGGGCTCGTAGTTGCCACTGTCGTATTGCAGCGCCACCTGGGTTTGGTACCCGGGTTGGGTTATACCGTCGAAGGCGGGAATGAAGTTTTTGAAGCGCAAGGCAGCGGGATCCATGCCCATTTCCAGCGCAGCGGTATCCATCAGGCGCTCCAAGAGGTAAGTTGCCTCCGGGCGACCAGCGCCGCGGTAAGCATCCACCGCATTGGTGTGGGTGAACACGGCCGTAACATCCACGTGGATTTTGGGCGTGGTGTACAACCCTTGCAAGAGGGTACCATGCAAATAAGTAGGTACCGCTGGCGCAAAAGTTGAAATGTAAGCCCCCAGGTTGGCAAAGGTACTCACGCGCAGGGCGGTGACGTTGCCCTCCTTGTCAAAACCCATCTCCGCCGTGGTCACGTGATCGCGGCCATGTGCGTCGGTGAGGAAAGCTTCGCTGCGGGTGGAAGTCCACTTGATGGGGCGACCAATCTGTTTGGAAGCCCAAATCACCAGTGCTTCTTCGATGTAGTGGAAAATTTTGCTGCCAAAGCCCCCACCTACGTCGGGCGCGATGACCTGTACCTTGTGCTCGGGAATGCCGAGTACGAAGGCACACATGAGTAAACGAGTCAAGTGGGGGTTTTGTGACGTAGTGTACAAGGTGAATTTGTCCTTGGAATCGTCGTAGTGTCCTATTGCTGAGCGCGGTTCTATAGCATTGGGGGCCATCCGTTGGTTGACCAAATCCAGGCGAGTGACGTGGTGTGATGCGGCAATGGCAGCATCCACTTCGGCCTTGGGGTTGCCCAACTCCCAGTCAAAACAAATGTTATTGGGGGCATCGTTGTGGACCAGCGGCGCTCCAGCTTTGACAGCCTCGGCAGGATTGGTCACGCAGGGCAATACCTCGTAGTCGATTTCGATGAGGTCGGCTGCATCGCGGGCGGTGGCCGCGTCTTCGGCGATGATCACGGCAATGCCGTCACCTACGTGTTTGACCCGATCGGCCACCAAAAGGGGGTGGGGCGGCTCCTTCATGGTGGTGCCGTCTTTGAAGTTGACCTGCCAGCCAGCGGGAACCCCGTTGATGCCAGCGGCAGCGATGTCTTTGCCCGTAAATATCGCAACTACCCCAGGGTGAGCCAGGGCCGCGTCAATATCGATGCTCAGGATGTTGGCGTGGGCATAAGGGCTGCGCACGATATGGGCGTGGGTCATGCCAACGAGTTTGATGTCGTCGGTGTATTTGCCTTTGCCCGTGGTAAAGCGCTTGTCTTCAACGCGCTTTACGGATTGACCGATGTATGTCATAGTACTGCTGCGTTGGTTTCTTTTAATTTATTAGCCGCCCACTGGATCGAGCGGACAATGTTGTGGTACCCGGTACAGCGGCAGAAATTGCCTTCGAGCGCGTGCCGGATTTCGGTTTCGGAGGGGTTGGGATTGTTTTGCAACAAATCGGCGGCGGCCATGATCATGCCCGGGGTACAAAACCCACACTGCAAGCCATGTTCTTCTTTAAAGCCTTCCTGAATGGGGTGCAGGCTGCCGTTTTTGGCCAGGCCCTCCACCGTGGTCACCTTGCACCCGTCGACTTGTGCGGCCAGAGTGGTGCAGGATTTTACGGCCAGGCCGTCCACCAGTACCGTACAGGCCCCGCAACTACTGGTGTCGCAGCCTACGTGCGATCCCGTAAGTCCCAAAGCCTCCCGGAGGTGGTACACCAGCAACTGGCGAGGTTCAACCTCACTGGTGTAGTTTTTCCCGTTAATGCTTACTGAAATTTTTACTGACATAGGTTATGGTAATTAGTGTCTTGCGAAAATGGTCATTCCAGGCAAAAGAAAGCCTTGTTAAAAGGATTGTATCTCTTTAACAAAAAGGAGATACGAGAATTTTATTTTGTTGGATTACCAAATCAAGTGATTTTTTTGGGGAAATGCAAGGATTGCGGAATTTTTGGGGGTTATTTAGAATGGGTCTAAGGTGGGATACGGGTGAGCCGATATTTGCGATACTGTGGGGGTATTTAAATGGTAAAAATTTTCCAAAAACTCCAGGTCAGTGGAATAAATTTTTCCTCTAAATCATCAAATGCCTTTTTTAATGGAGAAAATTTTCCAAGTCAGCTGCAACGCTTTACCCGCCAGTTCAAGCGCCAAAAAAAGTCCTTATCTTGACAGGCATTATTTGTACCCAAGCGATTTGTTGCAAACTGAGTATTTTACCACGTGCACCATCGCCTGAACAAAGTACCCAAGCATGACAAGTTGGAGCCTATTTGTACCATTTTTTAGTCGAGCCCTGCGCATGATTGCTACCGGAGCCACCCTCCTGGCATGGGCGTGCCTGTGTTTTTGGCCAGTCACCTTGGGCGGCGACTGCGGCCCCAATTTGCAGGAATTCAAAGGTTTTTCCTTTTTGCGTTCCAGCATCATCAAGGGTGCGGCGGCGGGTGCCCCCTATGTGTTGGGCTTCGATGTATTGTACGAGCGCTACGGGGTGCAAAAGACCAACATGATGCAGGACAACCTCGACGAGTGGCATAGCCGCTACTGCGCCCAGGCTGAAAAAGCGGATATTTATGCGGTGGTCTACGACTGGCCGAAAAGTGACCTCGAAGAAGTGATCAATGGCATCACCGTTAAGAGTTACGGTTTGAGTCCTTATTTGCGCCAGAATACTTTTGCTGCCTATTTGTACCGCTACGGCTGCACCGAAACCCTGCGCTACCTACAATACACCCGCGATGTGGAGCCCCACGTAACCAGCACCGACCCCTGGGAGGATCGCCCCAGCAATCTGGCCATCATCAATAGTTTGATTGTACGGGGGCGCGACGAAATGATGCAATGCGCTTCCCACTACATCCGCTTGCGCTATGCCTTTCAAATCATTCGCCTGGCCCATTATTCCCGGCAGTACAACCGTACGCTAGAGTTGTACGATTGGTTGATGCCCAAAGTTGACAACGACCCCAGTTTAATCGAGTACTGGATTCTAGGGCATCGGGCGGGAGCATTACAGGCACTGGGGCGCTATCCCGAGGCAGCGTATGCCTATGCCAAGGTCTTTTTGCATTGCCCCAGCAAACGGGAATCGGCCCTACAAAGTTTCCGCATCCGCAGCGATGAAGAATGGAAAGCGACCTACACCTTGTGCAGAAGTGACCAAGAGCGCGCCACGCTCTACGCCATGCGGGCCTACCTCGATCGTAGCCGGGCCCTGGAGGAAATGAAACTCATCTATGCACTTGATCCCAAAATGGAGTATCTAGACGTATTGCTAGTACGGGAAATGCGGCGATTGGAAAAACAGTTGCTGGGTTTGGAATTCAATAAAAACCGCGATCGGAATCGGCGTTACCATAAAATTCCCCAACCAGGGATCGATGATTATTTGATTCAGGTGCAAGAATTTGTACAAAAAATCAATCTAGAGAAAAAAACGACCAACTCTGAACTCTGGGCCATTGCTGAGGGCTACCTGGAAATGGTTTCTGGTGATTTTTACGCAGCCATAAAATCTTTTGAGCGCATTGAAGACAGCATCAAGGACGAGGCGATGCGGGAGCAACTGAGGATATTTAAGCTGGGTGCTCAAATTGGATCCTATCAGGAAGTCAGCGACGGCATGGAAGACGACATAGCCACGATGATGCGGAGTAATGAGTTTTTTCTGCGTTTTCCATCCAAATTTTTACCCTACACCCGCGATAAACTGGGCTGGTTGTACAGGCGGTACAACATGCCAGGCAAAGCATTTTTGGCTTACTACCCTTTCCGTGACTTGAGGGTCAACCCTCGGGAAACCGAGCTCAACGACCTGTTGTTCATGTTGCAACAACAGCGACTCAACCGCATGGAACGCAATTTGCTCAAACAAGGCGATACCCTCCTGACGATCAACGATGTCCATATGCTCAAAGCCACGGTTATGCTGGATCAGTATCAATTGATACCCGCTTTGGAGGAAATGAAAAAAATTGACCGCAATGCCTGGACGGATTATGGGGTGTGGGCACCATTTGTGGAGCGTTTTCACGATTGTGTGAATTGTCCAATTCGGGATACGGTTACTTTTTTGAACCGGGGGGAAATCATTGAGCGGATGCTGGATTTGGAATACCGTGCCTTGGCCAATCGCCTCGAAGGCGGAGGCTTTTTTTACCAAATGGGCCTGGCCTATTACAACATGAGTTATTTTGGTTCAGCCTGGCAGGTGATGGACAATTTTCGCAGTGGGAGCAGTTTGAAACGGCGCAAAAACGCCCAGGATCCCAGTGTGGTGCCCGATGAACGTTTTGCCCTCGGCAATCGGGAGCATTTTGACTGTAGTCAGGCTTTGAACTACTTCACTATGGCTCGGCAGTTTACAGGCAGTCGCGAGCTGGCCGCCAAGGCTAGCTTTATGGCGGCCCGCTGTGAACAGAATAATTTTTACTGGCGTGGCGGAACCCGCACTTACGAAAACTTTGAAATCCTTAAACGGGATTATGCCGACACCCAGTTTTATGCCCGCATAGTGGCCGAGTGCAAGTATTTCAAGTTTTATACAGCGCGCTGATCAATTGTCCTTGAACACCTGGTCGATCTCCTCGATGCGGAAGGTCAGCGTACGCGGGGCATTGTAGGGCATTTGGTTGTCCGTAGCGGTCAAAATGATGCGCTGAGCATCAATCTGTTCACAATAAAAGGCGCTCAACATAAATTGGGGTCTTCTCCCGGTGATCCTGGATTGCACAACGCCATGAATCAACTCCCCATTGGGGCCGATTCGAATCAATTTATAAGGTATTTCGGTGGGACTGTCTATTTGCGTTTGTAGAAAAAATGACGTGTCCCCTTTGATGAATAGATTGCAATCATACATGGCACCCAAAAAACCGTGCCGCATCCGGGGAATGATGCTGATGTACTTGGCCTTGGCCTGATCATCGAAGCGGATCAGCATATTTGCACCATTGTACGTGGCCAGCAGGTACATTTGCCCTTGGGGTTGAAGATACAGTTTGTAGATGTTGTAATCGGAAAAGCTGGCGGCAGAAAAATTGTCCCCCAGTACCGAATCTTGGCGCGCTGCCCGTTCGGCGTTCTGGTACAAGGCCTTGGGAAAGGCATCAATGTTTTGGGTATACACTTCTGTGCTCAAAGGCATTTTTAAGGTATAAAGACCATTTTGCGTGGTAATGCCGATGCCGTAAAGGGTTTCATTGGCGGCCAACCCGAACTTGAGGCTGGTAAAATAAACGCCTTTGTCCAGTTGAGTGCGCAGCACCCGGGCGGTGTCTATATCTTTGCGGATGTGCAGGGCCATGTGTTCGATCAAGTTGGCTTTGATGACCGTTGCGGCTCTAATCCGGCCCGTGTAGTTTTCGGCAAAAAGAAAAAACTCACCATTGTTGCGCAAAGCGCAGTTGTTGATCAAAAACCGATTGTTGAGGTAAGGTAAGGTGTATTGCTTCGACCATTGTTTTTCCAGCGAACGATTGTAGACCTGCACATTGAGCCGGACCGAGTCTTCGGAGTAGGCATAAATCCAGCTGTAAAATCCGATGTGGCTACTATCGGGGGAAATGCAATAACCCAGGTAACTGGAACTGCTGCTAGGCCGGGGGGTTGCCACCGCATCGATGAGTTGACTGTGTTTTTCTTTGAGGG
Organism: Haliscomenobacter sp.; assembly: GCF_041740695.1. Taxonomy (GTDB): domain Bacteria; phylum Bacteroidota; class Bacteroidia; order Chitinophagales; family Saprospiraceae; genus Haliscomenobacter. The sequence goes on from NZ_JBGSLK010000145.1 coordinate 45,709, forward strand.
TTTTGGCGTCGAATTGCTGCAAAAGAAAATTGCTGCGGCCTGGACCCGGATGGTAGACTGAGGTCAGCAGGTTCAACACCCCATTCCACAAAAATACGTCTTTGACCTGGGCTTTGAAGGGACCTGTTTTTAACGATACCAGTTTTTCAGCTTTGGCCGTAGAGGTATTGGAAATACTTTGAAAGTACAATTGCATAGGTGCCCCGGTACTGCTCCAGTTTTGTTGAACCGTAAGCACCTGAGTGGGGCTTACCGGAATGATCCGGCTAAAGATAAAAACATTGGTATCCAGCCGAGCTTGAGCAAAGGAAATGGAAACAAATCCAAAAATAGTACAAAGCAGGACTAAAGGCTTCTTCATAAAATGCAGTTTAGTAACGCACAAAAATTAACTTCCCGATTTTTTGCGTCATACTTAGGTGGTGAATTTAAGCTTTGATTTGCAGTTCAGCATCATTTCCGTTCCTTAGAGTCCATTTCAGACCCAAAACTGACATTTAGCAGGCCTACATCGCTAATAAATTTAAGGGTTGTTTTGTTTTATTCACAAAATATACCTTGTTTTGCAAGATAAAAGCTGGGATTAGGGCGTTTCCTATTTCTAAGAGCATGTTAAACCTGCTCGAAGCTTGACTGGCGAGAGCGCCATCATGGTTACGAAACTATTCATTTTCAAATTAAACAGAAAAACATGCGTCTAGTACTCAACTTACTAGTAGTTGTTCTTGCGCTAGGTTCTATGCAATCTTGTGTTTCCAAGAAAAAGTTCGATGAACTGCTCGCCAGCAAAGAAGCAGCAGACAAGGCTTTGGCTGAAACACAGACAAAAGTAGCCAACCTGGAGAAAGAAAACGTCGACCTGAAAGCCCAATTGGAAGCTGAAAAAGCTCGCTTGAACGGCGAAATCGCCAACTTGCGCAAAGATCTTGATGCCACTAAGGGTCAAATCAGCGCAGTTCAGCAAAAATTGGACATGAGTCAGGCTGAACTCACCAAAATCAAAAATGAGGTCAACGGAATTTTCTCTGCTTACAAGAGCAGCGGCTTGACTGCCGAAGAAAGAGATGGCCGTTTGTACCTGATGACCAGCGCACCAATGGACTATAGAACTGGTTCTTATGCGCTGTCTAAAGCACAACGTGAAGCAGTAGCTCAATTGGCAACTACGCTGAAAAGCAATCCAAAGTTGAAAATTTTGGTTGAAGGCCACACTGATACCGACAAGGTACGTGGTGGTGGTGCGTACCAAGACAACTGGGAGCTTTCTTCCAAGCGTTCTTTGGCCATTTGCCGCGAATTGATCAAAAATGGTGTTAGCCCTGCACAAGTGGCTACCGTTGGCCGTGGCGATACCATGCCTAAAGCTGACAACGGCTCTAAGGAAGGCAAAGCTGCCAACCGCAGATCTGACGTAGTAGCAGATCCAGATATGGCGCCTCTGCTCCAAATCAGCAAGCAATAATCAGTATCCCTGATTGAGTAGAGACGCATAGCCGTGCGTCTCTATGGCAAAAAAGAAAGCCGGATTGAAGATGACTTCGATCCGGCTTTCTTTTTTATAGCACAAATTTTAGCACTTAATTGAGTTGAAAAGGAGCAATCAACTGAAAGGCTGGAATATCCACCTGGAATAGATCTCCTGAATGAATGTTTTGCATCTCGTACGAACCCACCATGCGCCCCATGCCAGTATGCAAGTTGCACCAGGATACGTATTGATGCGATTCATTGGGCTCCAGTACAGGTTGGCGGCCAATCACGCCTTCCCCTTCCACTTCGCGTACAATCCCATCTGAATCAGTAATCACCCAATGGCGCCGCATGAGCTGCACCGTCATGTCGCTCAGGTTTTCAATGGTAATCCGATAGGCATGAATAAACTTAGCCTCAACCGGATTCGAATAACTCGGTTGGTAAAAAGTTTCTACCGATATTTTAATGCCATTGGTGATGAGTGTGTCCATGACGTATGCTAGCTAAGAGCTTATTTAGGTATGGATAAATCGGCGAACGACCATTTGAGCCTCGTCGAGTGCATCTTCCAGTACATCGTTAACCAGAATATGGTCAAATTTGTTTTCAAATGTAAGCTCTTCTTCGGCTTTTGCCAAACGCTTGCGCAAGCTTTCTTCATTTTCTGTCTTGCGTTGGCGCAATCGTTCAAATAAAGCCGCTTTAGAAGGTGGTTTCACAAAGATAGCCAAGGACTGATCAGGGTAGGCATTTTTCAGGTTGACTGCCCCTTTTACGTCAATGTCAAAAACGATGTGTTTACCTTCTGCCCAAATTCGATCCATTTCTCGGCGTAGGGTTCCGTAAAACAGATCAGGATACACTTGTTGCCATTCGGCAAAAGCATCTTCGGCAATCAATTTTTTAAACTCAGCTACACCTATATAGTAGTAGTCTTCTCCTTCCACTTCATTTGGACGGCGTTCGCGAGTAGTAGCCGAGATGGAAAAAGCCAACTCGGGCATGGTATTCAACAAATGCCGGACAATGGTCGTTTTACCCGCCCCCGAGGGCGCAGTCAAGATGATGAGCTTGCTCATTTTACAAACAATTAGCGACCTGCTCTTTGATTTTTTCCAATTCATCTTTCATCACGACCACCAGGCGCTGAATTTCGGATGAATAAGCCTTAGCCCCCAGGGTATTGATCTCCCGACCAATTTCCTGGCTGATGAAACTGAGTTTGCGGCCTTTCTGGGTGCCGGGCTGGCTTAGCTCTTCGATGAAGTACTTGCAATGTTGAGCCAGGCGCACTTTTTCTTCGGTGATGTCCAGCTTTTCGAGGTAATGAATGATTTCCTGCTCAAAGCGGTTTTCATCAATTTTTTCCTTGCCCAGCGATTCTTCCAGGTTTTGGTGCAAACGCTGGCGCATCCGTACCACCCGTTCACCTTCCAGGGGACCTACTTTTTCCAGGTTTTCCTGAATCAGTACGATGCGGCTGCGCAATTCCTCTTTTAGGACATTACCTTCAGAGGCCCGGAATTGTTCAAATTGTTCGATGGCTTCTTTGATGGCGGAGTAGACATTCTCCCACTCTTTTTCTTCAATATCCTCATTGGCACTGGAAACTACATTGGGCAAACGCAAAACTGCCTGCAACAAATCCCCCGTTTCTACCTTCAACTCTGCGCTAAGCTGTCGCAACTCCACTACGTAGCGCTTAAATAGTGGGATGTTGAGCGCAAACCCATCTTCACCCGTAGAAGAATTGATTTCCAAAGTAAAATCGATTTTCCCACGTTCCAGGCGTTCGGTCAAAATTTTCCGGATATCTGGTTCCTTTTCTTTGTAATGTTGGGGGGCCTTTAGCCGGAGGTCGGTGAATTTGCTGTTCAGCGACCGAATCTCTACAATAATCGTCTTGTCGAGGTAGTTGCGGCTTACCCTACCATAGCCGGTCATCGATAATAACATAGAGTTGAAAGTAGGCATTCCTCGTCCAAAGTCCGAGGGTGCTAGGTGAGCGGCAAAGATAATGAATTGAAAATTAAAGAAAACTAAAGAAATAAAAGCGCTTTTAGTTTTTAAATAAGGAAGAAAATTACGAAATTTGCCACTCGCTTTCCGAATAAGCCGGAAACATTTATAACTTACTATAAACCAAGTATATACCGATGAGAAAAGCTGATCTAGTTGCAGCAATATCTGAGAAGACAGGTGTACCAAAAGTTGATGTACTTGTAACGTTGGAGACTTTCTTCAAAGAAGTAAAAGGCTCTTTAGCCGAAGGGGAGAATGTGTACATTCGCGGGTTCGGTAGTTTTGTGATTAAAAGACGCGCCAAGAAAATCGGTCGCCACATCAAGAAAAATGTAGCGATTGAGATTCCTGAGCACTTTATTCCGTCTTTCAAACCAGCAAAAGTGTTCGTTGAGCAAGTAAAAGCCAACGTAGATTCTTTGCCGAAAGACAACTACGAAGAAGACGAAGACGAAGATTAGCATCCCACCCAGGGTTCCGTGGGGTCAAACCCAATGGTTCCTGGTCTGGCATAACCAGCACCGATGACAAAATTGCAATATGCTGTAATCGCAGCCGCTTTATTGCTGTTGCTTGTTCTCCGCTTCGGTTGTGAAACCAAAGCACCAAAAATGAAAGGCCTGGAAAAGTCCCGGTCACTGGTTGCACAAAACACGGACATCAATGTGCTCCTTCCAGCTGCAAAGGATAGCCTCGAGGCGAATGACGTAGCACTGGTAGAAGCACTGGAGGATGAACTAGCCCGCCAAAGCAGCGATACCGCTAAAATCGCGGTACTCAAACGCCTGGCTGGTGAGTGGTATAGTTTGGGCAACGCGGTCATTTCTGGGCATTATGCCCAACAAATTGCCGAATTGCTCAATACTGAGGAAAGTTGGTCGATTGCTGGAACTACTTATGCCCTTGCATTGCCAGGGCTGAGTGATCAGGTAGTACGAGACTTTGCGGCTTCGCGTGCTACCAAAGCTTTTGAAAATGCCATCTCTATCAATCCTGAAGAGCTGTCGCATAAAATCAATCTGGCTTTGGTGTACACCGACAATCCACCGCAGGACAACCCGATGAAAGGTATCCTGATGCTTCGTGAATTAAACGACAGCAGCCCCGATAATCCGGCAATTTTGGTGCAATTGGGACGTTTGGCTATGCGTACGAACCAGTTTGATCGTGCCGTAGAGCGTTTGGGACGAGCCTTTGAACTCGATCCAAGCCTTACAGAAGCAGCCTGTATGCTTGCCGATGCGTATAATGCGTTAGGCGACAAGGCCAAAGCAAATTCGTTTGCAGAAAAATGTACCCGTTAATGGGGACATCAGGAAATAAATTTATTCACCTTTAAAAGGTCATACTATGCCTTGCGGTAAAAAACGTAAAAGACATAAGATTGCCACGCACAAGCGCAAGAAGCGGTTGCGTAAGAATCGTCATAAGAAGAAGAACAGATAGTGAACTGTGCTGGCACGTATGGTATGCGGAGTCAAGGTTATTGAAATTAGCCTAACTCGTGTGCAATACGCAGCACGCTTCACTGATCAACTTATTTTTATAAAGTGGCTCCGGAATTTGTAGATGGGCATTTCTTGCGGCATTAGTCACCAAGTTTGTCATCTGCCGGAAAATCCAGATTGTAGGCCATGTTGCCCACAATCTGGATTGTGTGCATATGGCCTACTCAAAAGTTACAAATACGGCATTACTATTTTTATGTCCAGCTTGGACGGAACCGGTCAAGATAAGAGCAGTTGTGAGCTTTTTAATGTTGATGTACATTTTTCGTCTATTTTTCAGCCCCAACAATACAGAAAAAAATTCCTCTTATTTTTGATTTCCACAAGAGCTAATGACCATAGGTACTGCCTGATTATTTTACTTTTTCTCTTCTCCGCCGCCTTTGTACGCTCTATACAGTCCGGATCGCCTTAAATTGGCAGTCTGTGGAAAAAGATCTTATTATTAATTCAACTCCCACAGAAGTCGAAATTGCCCTTTTGGAAGATGGCAAACTGGTGGAGATACACTACCAGAAAACCAACAACAATTTCACCGTTGGTGATATTTTCCTGGGCAAAGTCCGGCGCTTGATGCCGGGACTTAATGCGGCTTTTGTAGACATTGGGCACAAAAAAGATGCCTTCCTACATTACACCGACTTAGGACCGAAACTCCGCTCCTTGTTGAAATTTACCCAACAAGTTTCCGGCGGACAATCCAACTCCTTCAGTCTGGATAATTTTGCCATTGAACCAGAGATCAATAAAAATGGCAAAATCGATCAGGTGCTCAACAAGCGCCAGAATGTACTCGTGCAAGTACTCAAAGAACCCATTTCCACCAAAGGCCCACGCCTGAGTTGTGAAATCACCATTCCTGGCCGTTACCTGGTCCTTACTCCTTTCACCGACGTGGTGGCCGTTTCCAAAAAAATTGCCAACAACGAAGAACGCAAACGTTTGAAGGTGCTGATCGAAAGCATCAAGCCCAAAAACTTTGGCGTGATTGTGCGTACGGCAGCAGAAGGAAAAAAAGTGGCCGACTTGCATGAAGAACTCTCCTACATGCTGGAGAAGTGGGAGGAGATGTACAAATCCATGTACAAAACGGATGGCCCCGCCAAATTGCTCAGCGAACTGGACAAAACTTCCAGCATCCTGCGCGATCTGCTGAGCGATTCCTTCAGCCGCATCGTGGTCAACGACAAGGAGTTGTACCTCAACATCAAGAGTTACCTGGGCTCCATTGCCCCGGATCAAGTCAACATCGTGAGCCACTACAAAGGCACCAAGTCGATTTTTGAAACCCACGGGGTCACCCGCCAGATTCAGGCATCTTTTGGCAAAACGGCTACCATGTCCAGCGGAGCTTACCTGGTGATCGAATCTACGGAAGCCATGCACGTCATTGACGTGAACAGTGGGCACAAAATGTCTAGCACCAACGCTGAAGAGGCGGTGTCGAAGGTGAACATGGAAGCGGTGGAAGAGATTGCTCGCCAGTTGCGCCTACGCGACATCGGGGGCATCATTATCGTCGACTTCATCGACATGAAAAATCTGGAATACCGGAAGGATTTGGTCAAGGAGATGAAGAACGCCATGAAAAAAGACCGGGCGCAACACACCATTTTGCCGCTGAGCAAATTTGGTTTGATGCAAATTACCCGCCAGCGGGTACGGCCTGAGGTGAAGATCGACACGACCGAGGTTTGTCCTACTTGTGATGGCACCGGAAAAACAAATGCTTCCATTCTGATGGTGACCGACATTGAGCGCGATTTGGCTTACATCCAATCTGCCCATCCCAAGTCAAAGATCAAACTCGTGGTACACCCGTACCTACAGGCTTACCTGACCAAGGGCTGGTTCAGCAGTTTCCAATGGAAGTGGTTCAAACAATACTTCCGGCGCGTCGACATCGCTGCGGATGGCACCTACCATCTGGGGAAATACCGTTTCTTTGACGACAACGACGATGAGATCAGGCTAAATGCCATGTGATAACCGATGAACTTATTCGTGGGGGATTAGCCCATGAATTTATTCGTGTGGGGGAGGATTCTGGGGCAACCTGGAATCCTCTTTCTGTTTGAGCCATGGGGCAACCACAGCCGGTACGGCAGGATTGGAGGCCAAGCATCAAAAGGCTGATGGCTATACTCCAGATTAGGCGTGGGTAAGTGCTTTGCTTGGTCACGAGGTTGTATTTATACCAACTTTTAGCAAATCTAAAATGGTTGATTTCCTTTAATGCTACGGCTTCGGACAAGCCAAATTCCCAAAATACCGGACAATCCCAATCTGAATAAACACCAAATTGTCCTTGTTGCTGCTGTTCCCGCGTTGAGAGCCTTCTTTGCCGAGCTGGCTGCTATCCACACCCGGAATCATGATGGAGCGATCGGAAAGTGCAGCGGCTACTTCGCCCCGGCTGCGCAGGATGTCTTTTTTATCCGCATAAACTGTACTTACGTCATCGATGTAATCAGTAAAGGCGGCACGGGCACCCAACTCAAGGTTCAGGCTCCAGTTTTTGCTCACGTCAATTTTCAAGCCACCGCCATAGACAAAACTGCCACTCACGCTGTAATATTCTTCTCCTTTAAACTGCCCTTCGGTGCCCAACTCACGCAAGTTATAGCGCGTGCCGTCCAATTCCGCCGTTGGATTGAAGGAAAAGGCTGAAAAACCTGCAAAAAGGTAAGGGGTAAAAAATTCCGATCGGCTGCCATGTACATAAGGCAAAAAGTTAATTTCAAATTGCCCACTGACATCAAAAACTTCCGAGCGAAAACTGAGGTTACGCGCCTTTTCAAAAGGATTGCTCGAGCGGGCATCGTCACCGCTGACGACGCCGTAGCCACCACCCATTTTGAAACAAACACGATTGTTGAAATTGTATCGGGCAATGATCCCGCCTGCTGGCCGGGGATCACCTAGGTTGTAACTGGTATTCAGGTCGCCAAAATAATAGGCTGTTCCCAGCCAAACACCAGCTTCCCAGCCTTTTTGGGCCCAAGTTGTAACCAGAAACAAGCTGAAAATAACACCAAAAACAATCCGCAAAAACGGCTTTCCACTCAGAATCATCGTATGCACAGTCTTAATTTTGCTTTAGGAACGATAAAAATTGGCGCAAAGGTACAGTGGGGGGTATTTTTTTCGCTACTAGGCGCTGATTATCTGTTGAATTTTTCATCATCACCCACCTCAAAACGCTCCGCCGATACCATCCGAATCCACATCTCAGAGAAGCTAATATTCCCAATACACTCAATTTGCCCTGGTCAAAACCCGTCAAAAATGGCTTGATTCATGCCCAACTCATCCCCTATCTTGCTGCTTCAACCAAGCAATTATGTTCATTTCAAAAGACATTTTATGGAAGGGAATTATAGAAAACCTAGTGGATGACTTCATCCGGCATTTCTTCCCAGACTACGTAGAAGAGATTGATTTTGAGCTCGGTTTTGAGTTTTTGGACACCGAGCTACAAAAACTTATGCCTGATAATCCGGGGCAAAACCGACACGCCGACAAGCTCATTCGGGTGTGGTTGAAAGATGGGCAAGAAGCCTGGTTTCTAATCCATGTAGAAGTTCAGGGCTATCAGGATAGCCAGTTTGCAGTCCGGATGTTTGAGTACATGTACCGCATTCGGGATAAGTATCAACGGCCAGTGACTGGGCTAGCCATTTATACTGATTGGAATCGGAATTATCACTACACGCAGTTTGCTGAGACTTTTTTTGGAACGGAGGTCATCTATCGGTTCAACACCTACATACTTCGGGATCATCCCGTAGCTGAGCTAATGCAGAACCCCAATCCTTTCGCGGCAGTGATGGAGGCCGCCTGGCAACAATTGGGCAAAAAGAAAACCGATGATCAACTTTATTCAACGAAACTAAATTTGATCAAAAGTTTATTGAAACGTAAAGTCAGTCGTGAAAAGATCGTCAGCGTGATCAACTTCATAAAGTATTTCGTGCCCTTTACAAATTCGGAAAACCTGCTTAAATTTGAACAAGATTTAAATCAACTCATCAAAGCAAATCAACCAATGGGAATCCAGGAAGCAATTTTGGAAGAGGTTAAACAACAGGGGATTGTAGAAGGACTTGAGCAGGGGATTGAACAAGGCATTGAAAAGGGCATTGAGAAAGGTATCCATATAGGCGAAGTCAAACGAGAAGAAGAACTCCTCAAACACGCCGTACCTGAGCTGGCACAATTGGGCCTGGAAGCGGAAAAAATTGCCGCTATTTTGGATTTAGAAGTAGAAGCGGTTCAAAAGGTATTAGAAGAGCGTATATAAAAATGAACTCAAGTAACTCCAAAGCAACCCGTATCATTTAGAGCTATACCCAATTAATTGTATTGATCAATTCTAAGATGTGACCGCTTATTAATCAATCGTTATGGACTATTTTGAGCTCATCAATTCCAGCAAAGCAGCTGAATTGGCTTATGCCAATTGGTACTACCATTTGCCCAACGAGCGCAAAGCGCAGATCATGTGCGATACCTTTGAATTTGGGGTAAATGCCGTACTATACAACTACCGCAAGGAACATCCATTTTGTACCGAAGCTGAAGCGCTGTTGTTTTACATGGAGCAAAACCTTAAACCCCATTTTTCAGAGAGTACCTGGGCCTTTGTCCGAAAAACAATGGAAGAGAAAGCTGAGCAAGAATGGAAAAAACGTTTCAAAGCAATGAAAGATGACCTGGATTGGTCTTATACCGATATGGCGAACATCATGAATAGCGACAGTGTGGATGCAGTAAAATCCTCGGTTTCGCGGAAGCTTCCTGGCTTCGCAAAGCTGGCCATTGGGGTGTATGAGTTGATGCAGGGGAAGGATAATGTACCAGCGGGGTTTTCAGCCTCCAACGAAAGAAAATAAAATCAAAAATATAAACGAAAACCAAAAAACATAAACAAGTAAATTTCTCTTTTTGATGATCTTTTTTAACACGACATTGTCCTCATTAGTTGATTCAATTAAAAAAGGTACAATATCACGATTGATGTGGTTCCGTAGAATAACATCCGAAAAAAAATTGAAGGTTCTATTTTGCCTATGCACCCTTATTTTTGAAGAATATACAGCAATGACGAAAATGGAAATCAAGGTTAAAAAAAACAATAATGAAACGGTTAGATCAATTACATTTTGCATAATTGGAAAGTTTTATTGCTGTAACAAAATTTTGCTCAGATCGTCCAAGTCTTCCCTCAGCAACTTTAGTAACCTACACTGGAACCACACCTCATAATTTATCCCCAATACCCTTATCTACTCTATCAACTCAGAATCAATGACATTTGGATTTTACCATCACCTCAATTTCTCCTCATCACACACCTCAAACCGCTCTGCCGATACCATCCTAATCCATACCTCTTGCCCTGGAAGGTAGTCCGCAAATGCTTTCGCAGGCTCCGGCATCTGCAACTCATTGTCCCCCAATTGCACCCGAATCCGCCCATTTTGCGGCGCTAGCCAGATGGCACTCAGCAGCAAACCCGCAGGCTTAGTTTCCTGAGTCAAATTTTCAGAGATAATCTTTCCCTTTTCCATCACAATGACCCGATCAGCCAGGCGTTGAATTTCTTCGGGATGGTGGCTAATCAAGAGTGTGGTCAGGGCATACCGCTCATGGAGCAGGCGGATAAACCCTTGCAAATGCTCCCGCATTTGCGTATCCAGGGCTGAAAGGGGCTCGTCGAGCAACAACAATTTGGGGCGACGCACGAGGGCACGGGCCAGGGCCACCCTCTGTTGTTGGCCACCTGATAATTCCCGGGGATAAGCCGTTTTCAGTTCCTGCAAATCCATCACTTCCAATAACTCCTCAATGAGGGTCTGATTTTCGGTTTTAGGCAAGGCAAACTGCAAATTTTGCAACACACTCATGTTGGGGAAAAGTGCATAATCCTGAAATACGACCCCTATCGAACGTTGTTGCGGGGCTAAAAAAATGCCTTGTGCGGAATCCTGCCACAACTCACCTTGCACCCACAAACGCCCCTTGGCCCTTTTTTCCAACCCCGCTAGGATGCGCAGAATCGTCGTTTTGCCACTACCCGATGGCCCAGTCAAGGCCAGCAGCTCTTTGGGGTAAAGCTGCAAGTCGACCTCCAGGTAGAAGGAGCGCTGGGAATCCTTGAGCTGTAGGCTACAATTGAGGCTGCTTATCGAGTGATCCATTGTTGCGAGCGGCGGTTAAAGCGGAAAAATAGCACCAAAAAAACAAAAGTGAGCACAACCATAGTGAGGGCATACTGATTGGCCGCAGCAAAATTGAGCGCTTCCACTTCGTCATAAATGGCAATCGAGGCTACCCGGGTAACCGAAGGAATATTGCCCCCAATCATCAATACCACCCCAAACTCGCCTACCGTGTGCGCAAATGACAACACAATCCCGCTCAAGAGGGCCGGGCGTATGTTGGGCAAGAGCACCCGCCATAAGGTGACCCAGGTCGATTTGCCCAGCGTATAGGAAGCTTCGGCCAAATGCGGAGGTAAATGTTCAAATCCCGATTGCAGCGGTTGCACCATAAATGGAAAACTGTAGATGACCGAGCCCAACACCAGGCCTTCAAAGGTAAACACCAGCCGGATGTCCAGGTTGTTTTGCAACCATTCCCCCAAGGCGCTATTCGGGCTAAAGGCAATCAGCAAATAAAACCCAATCACCGTAGGTGGCAATACCAGCGGCAAACTAACCATTGCTTCAAACACGGGCTTCAAAAAACTCCGGGTATACGCCAAGCGGTAGGCAATGGGAATGCCCAAAACCAGCAAAATGACCGTGGTGACGCCTGCCAAGCGCAGTGTGAGCAATAAGGTGTTGAAAAAATCCATTTACTGAAAGTACATTAGGTGTTCAAATTAGGGGCTTTTTGGAAAAATATAGCGCCTTTGACCAAGTATTTTCCCAAGCCTTATTACCTTGATCCAATAAAACATTAAAAACTTATATACCATGTCCAACCTGTTCAGATTATGCGCTTGCCTGATTTTGGCAATCGCATTTATGGCTTGCCAGCCTAAAGCAAAACCAAGCACCGAGGAAGAAACCAGTACAGAAAGCGAATTCACAGTCGAGGATGGCACTACTTGTTACCTCTTCACCGAAGGTCAAGACTCTACTTACCTGACTTTAACCGTAGAAGGGACAAAGGTAACGGGCTATATGGCCTGGGAACCCTGGGAAAAAGATGGTGCCCGTGGCGACCTCTCCGGTACTCTAGACGGCAACAAAGTGACCGCCGACTGGGATTACGTGATTGAGGGAAGTGAACAAGCCGAAGAAAAAATCTTCATCATCGAAGCTGACGCGGTTGGCGAAATGACTGGAGAACTGACCGAGGGCTCCGGCGGGAAACTGGTGCTGAAAGATCCGGCTAATGCGAAGATTGGAACGTATCTGGGGAAGGTGAACTGCCAGTAAACGTTGAGGAAGGTTGAGAAGGTTTAGGCTGCCGCAGCGACCCGGTCACCGAGCGGAGCCGAGGTGCAAAATCGCTGCGGCAGCCTAAACCTTCTCAACCTTCATAAACCTCCCTAAACCTTTAATTGAACTGATCCAAACAGTCAATCACAGCTTTCAAGGTCACAAACATCGGCTCTCGGCCTTCTTTGGTAACCGGGGTATCCTCATCGTCCAGGAGCGCGTCCTCTATGAAGGCCAACAAATCTTCTTGTTTGGTAGCCTCAAAAAAGGGATCGAGCCGGTCCCGGAATTTTTTACCTACACTGGCTTCCAAAGATTCCCAGCTGGCCTCTTCAACATCGGAAATGGCCGAGGCAGGGATTGGATTGATTTTTTCAACCTTGGTTCGCACCGCTTCCCAGATGATCAGGAGCAAGTACAAGAGAAAATCTTTCTCATCTTCATTAAAAGTCGCCTCGTCTTCGGCAAACAGATAAGACATCATTTCAGCCTGTTGGCTTTCGATGGATGCCAGCGCGGCATCGTAGCGCTCATCAGAATCACTGATGGCGTCAATGGCGAGGTCGATGGTTTTTTCGTCTATAAAAAGCATGGTCGAGTGTGTTCAAAGATTCAGCGTAGTCAACCTACTTTAGTTCATCCATAAAAAAAAATCGGTCGACAAGCTTTCGAAGTGGTTTTCACGCAGCAAATAAAGTCAAAACACTTAAGCTTTACAAATAGGTCTTGAGAAAGCTAAAATTCAAGCGCTCAACCCAACAAAAATATCGCTGGCCGTTTGTGCAAATCCGCCGGAGGATTTCGCTTCCATTCTGCTACTTTCCGGGTCACAATGTATTCGCTGGGCAGGGTCAAATCCACGGCTATACACAAACGCGTTTGGGGTGCCAGGTGCTGAAGCGCGGCGGCCACAATCTGCTGATTGCGGTAGGGCGCTTCAATAAAAATCTGGGTGCATTGATCGCCTTGGGCCAACTGTTCCAGGTGTTTGAGTTGTTGCCCCAGGTCCTGCTTTTTGGCACTCAAATAGCCTTGAAAGCAAAACTTTTGGCCATTCATTCCTGAGCCCATCAATGCCAACAAAATGGAAGAAGGGCCCACGAGTGGTACAACTTGAATGCCTTGCCGATGCGCGAGGTCAACCACTACTGCGCCTGGATCGGCCACCCCCGGGCAGCCTGCTTCCGACATCAAGCCGATATTCCGGCCACTGAGCGCTGGTGCTAAAAAGGAACGGTACTCTGCCTCTTTGGTATGTTCGCTGAGTTCTACCATTTCCAATTCCGGCAGTGGGCGTGGATGTTGAGCCGCCTTGATAAAATGCCGGGCGGTTTTGGCGCGCTCCACGATAAAATAGTCCAATTGCCAAAGACATTCTTTGACATATTGAGGAATGGTATGATGGGCAGTTTCGCCCAAGGGCACCGGGATCAAATACAGTTTGCCAGTTTGTTGCATCGTTATATGGTTGGCATTGAAAGCCGCAGTTGTGCTTGTTTTACCCTCGGGTTCATCAATGTAAACCATAAAGGGGGAAACAAAGCAATGATGATGGAAGTAGGATAACCAAAGGGCAATTGTGGACTTTCGTCAAAATGCCGCAATACCTGGTACTTGCGGCTTGCCTTGAAATGGTGATCCGAATGTCGGGTCAATTCGTACAAAAAAATGCGCCCCAGCTCGTGGTCCGAATTCCAGGAATGCCAGGCCTGAACTGGTTCGGGACGGCCATTGGGCAATGTCTTTCGGCGCAAGCCGTAGTGCTCGATGTAATTCACGGATTCCAGCAATAAAAAACCAAAAACCGCTACAGCCAGGGCATACCCCAGCATCCACCAGGCGTAGACCAGCCCAATACAGAGCAAATACCCCAGTTGGATTACCTGAAAACGCAGCATTTCGTTTTGCCAGGAAAACCAGGATAGCCCCATTTTTTGCAAACGTTCGGCCTCCAGTTTCCAGGCGTTGCGCCAGGAACCTACTACCGAGCGCAACCAAAAAGTATACAGGTTTTCGCCAAAACGCGCCGAAGCGGGATCGGCATCTGTACTCACGTGTTTGTGGTGCCCTCGATTGTGTTCGATAAAAAAATGCATGTACAGGCCACTCAGCAATAAAATTTTGGCCATCGTTTGTTCGCTCTTTTTACTGCGGTGCCCCAATTCATGGGCTACATTGATGCCAATGGTTCCTACGATCAAGCCTACACTACAGGTCATCCCTAGCAATTCATAAGTTGCGCTGTTCCCCGCAAAAATTTGCTGAAAATACACGTGCAAAATGAAATACAACAAGGGAATATTGAGGTACAATAATAGGTCAAAAAACCACATGTTGAGTTTTTGATCTTCTTCCTGTGGCGACAAATTACGCGCCGAAGCAGGACTAATCAACTCCAGTAATGGAATAACCACAAAGCCGACATAGATGCCTGCAAAAGACCAATGGCCCTGCTCATACAAGCCCCAAAGGGTCGCCAAAGGAGCAGAATAGGCAATGAGGTACTTCAAATCACTCCATTTCATGGTAAATGTTTTTATGCAGCGGATTCAATGACATAGTTCCTCGGGAACTCCCAAACATTTAATTATTTTTGCCTCCTCAAAACTGAAAACTTGAAACTGTGTTAGAGTGAAGGTCGAGGAAAGTTGAGAAGGTTGAGAAGGTTGAGGCTACCGCAGCGATTTTGATACTGGCAATGTCAAAATCGCTGCGGTA
>NZ_JBGSLK010000146.1:0-50178 GCF_041740695.1 Haliscomenobacter sp.
ACTCTTCACTCTTCACTCTTCACTCTTCACTCTTCACTCTTCACTCTTCACTCTTCACTCTTCACTCTTCACTCTTCACTCTTCACTCTTCACTTACTTGTTCGCCTTCAGTTGCGGCCGGATCATATTCTCCGGCGACAAAACTTTATCTAACTCATCCTGGCTAAGCAGGTTTTGCTCCAAAACCAGATCATAGATGCTACGATCGTTGGCCAGTGCCTCTTTGGATAAGGCGGTGCAAATTTCGTAGCCCAATACAGGGTTTAAGGCAGTTACAATACCGATGCTGTTTTTGACCATATCCCAGCAGCGCTTTTCGTTGACGGTGATGCCATCTATACATTTGGTACGCAGGGTTTGCATGCCATTCCTGAGGATATTGACGGACTCAAACAGGCAGTGACCGATGATGGGTTCAAAAGCATTGAGTTCCAATTGACCGGCTTCGACGGCCATATTCACCGTCAGGTCGTTTCCCATCACGCGAAAAGCAATTTGGTTGACCACTTCTGGAATCACCGGGTTGACCTTGCCTGGCATGATGGAAGATCCCGGCTGCATGGGCGGCAAATTGATTTCATTGAACCCCGTCCGTGGCCCAGAGGAAAGTAAGCGCAAGTCGTTGCAGATTTTGGACAACTTGATCGCCAGGCGTTTTACTGCAGAGGAAAACATGATAAAAGCACCAGTATCCTGGGTGGCTTCAATCAAATTTTTGGCCTTGACTACTTTGAAGCCTGATACATCCCGCAAATGGGCAATCACCAATCGCGCGTAGTTGGGCGAAGTATTGATGCCTGTACCAATCGCGGTACCACCCAGATTCACCTCTAAAAACAGGTTGGTATTGCTTTCAATGCGGTCAATTTCTTCCTCCAGGGTAACGGCATAAGCTTCAAAGGTTTGGCCCATCGTCATGGGTACGGCATCCTGCAATTGGGTACGCCCCATTTTGATAACGTGCTGGTACTGCTCGCCCTTGCGGCGGAAACTGTTGATGAGGGCCACTAATTCCATCAACAATCTGGATTTACTTTTGATCAGTGCAATTTTTAACGCCGTAGGATAGGCATCGTTGGTGGATTGCGACATGTTGACGTGGTTGTTGGGGTGGCAATGGTCGTAATCGCCTTTTTTGTGGCCCATGATTTCGAGGGCGCGATTGGCGATCACCTCGTTGGCGTTCATGTTGGTAGAGGTACCTGCCCCACCCTGAATCATGTCCACTTTAAACTGGTCGTGAAATTTACCCGCAATGATTTCATCACACGCGGCTACAATAGCGTTTTTGACCTCATCGGACAAAAAACCAAGGTCGTAGTTCGCCAAGGTCGACGCTTTTTTCACTTCAGCCAAGGCTTCGATGAACTCCGGGAAAAACTGCATGGTCACGCCACTGATCTTGAAATTTTCCAGCGCCCGCTGGGTTTGAATGCCGTAATAGGCATCCACAGGCAGGTGTTTTTCGCCCAGCAAATCATGCTCAAGACGAACGTTTGGATTGGCATTTGAAATAGCCATAGTGTGGTATAATTTGGTCAGAGTTGAAAATTGCCACAAATTTAGCCATTCTTTTGTGGGAAATGTGTAATTGAAACCTAATTTAAAAAGAAAGCCCGCAAGAGCAATCCTTGCTCCTGCGGGCTTCATCCTCATGATGGTTTTGGGTAAAACCTGGTCTCTATGTTATTTCACAATGGTAATGTCACCTTTGATGATGACCCCATTCGAAATATCCAATCGTAAAACATAGTAGTAGGTACCCGTTGGCAAATCTTGCCCGGTGCTGTTGGTACCTCTCCAGTTATTGACGTAAGGTTTGGCCCGGTACACGATGTCTCCCCAACGGTTGAAGATCACTATTTCGTTGTCTTTGTACTGTTCTGGTTGAACTTCGAGCACTTCGAAACGCAATTCATCGTTGGCACCATCACCGTTCGGCGTAATCCCCGTCGGAACCGAGAATTGGTAGGTGTTGTCTGACTTAACCTGTATTCTTACGGCCGCAGTATCACAAAGGTCGACACAGATTTTGTTACAAACCTGATAGACGAATTGATCCGTTCCCGAGCGCCCAGGTAATCCACGATAGACGATGCTCCCCCCATTGATCCCGTCGATAACACCCAGGCTTGGGTCCTTTGCAACGGTAACAATGTATCCTGGATTAGTAGGAATTTTGAGGTCGTTGGCCACTACATTGATCGTTGCAGTAGGCTTGTCAGCAGTGGCTACAAAATTATCCAGGCGATCTGCAACCGCATCTGGGATATCTTGACGTGTAATGTTCAAAGAGTCGCGGCTATAATTAGGGCAATCTGCGGTAGAAAGCGACCAAATGAAGCGACTGCTTCCTGGGTTAAGCCCTATTGCCATCGTGCTGGCCAAGGCTGGCATTTCAATGGTAATCCCGTTTGGACCTGACCATTGCCCGGTAGTACCCGCTGGCAAGTTACCGATCAGTGGTGCTTCATCGTTACAGGTAGAAGTATCACGACCTGCGGAGGCACGAGCCAAGGAGTTGTCCAATGAAACCGTTACCATAGACTCACTGGTACACCCATTTTCACTATTGGTGACCACCAGTTTGTAGGTACCCGGCGCGTTGACTTGCGGCGTCAAGGTATTGTCGGGTGTAATGGTGCCATTGCCGGTCCCAACGGTCCATTTGTAGGTAATTCCTGCTCCAGTAGCCGATCCAGCTCCATTGAGGGATACTTTCACACCAGCACAAGCGATTGGAACCGGAGTGACAGCCTGGATAACTGGTTTTTGCGAATCATCAGCAATGGTTGTAGTTGCTACGGTAGAACAGGAGTTTTGAGTATTCAAAATCGTCAGTTCGTACGTGCCACCCACCGATGCACTGATCTGCAATGGGTTGGCACCAGGCGTTACTGCTTGTCCATTCGGGCCCTTCCAAGTGACCTGAAACAGCGCACCTTGCGAACCCGTAGCAGTCACTTGTACGGCAGGGGTTTTACAGGTAATGGCAGGTGCCTGGGCAATCGACGCTTGTGGTGCTGCTTTATCCGAAGTGACATTCAAACTATCTGCGCGGAAACAGCCATTTGCCGTATCCCGCACAGTCAGGACGTACACCCCTGGCTGGCTAATCTTTGCTTGAAGTGCATTGGCCGGAGCAGGCGTTGCACCGCCACTTTTCGCTGTCCAGGTATAGGTATATTGAGTGCCTGTCGAAGAACCTGTACCATTCAAGGAAAGGGTATCCGTTTTACAGCTCAAAGCTTGATCTACCCCTGCTTGAGCCACCGGGCGCGTTGTATCTGCGATGATTTGTGCCAATCCTTCTCCGATACATCCGGTAGTTGAATTGGTAACTTTGATGGAATAAGATCCAGCTCTGTTCACACTGGAACTGACCGTAGCACCACCACTTACAATGTTTCCATCGGTAGTTGTCCACTCAAAGCTGTAATTCGCAGTGGCCGGACTAACCGTGGCAGTTAGTGTAGCATTTGGTGTTTTACAGGAGATTTTCGGCAGGTTGGCGATGGTCACTTGTGGCAATGCTCCATCTTGAGCAATTACCGCGGAATCTACTACCGAGCATCCACTAAGGGTATCCAATGCCTGCAAGCGGTAGGTGCCCCCTGCGGTAATGCGCAGTGAAGTAGAGTCTTTAGCGAATGCCTGGCCATCCTTTGTCCAAGTTAAGCTCAGGTTTTGGCTTCCACCCACGGTAGCCGTCAGAGACAAGCTTGGCACCGTACAGGTCAAGGATCCTCCAGCACCAACATCAACAGTTGGAGTGGTTTTATTCTCTTTAACCAGCACGGTATCATTTGTGACACAATTGCTCGCTGTATTGGTTACCACCAGGACATAAGTACCTGGTGCAGTAACGATGGCATTGAGAATGGTATCTGTACCCGTTTGAAACAAACCACCATCCGCGCTGGTCCATTTCGCCTTGAACTGAGGTGTATTGCTGATGCTGGTAGTCAGCACTGGCTTATCAATTTTACAGGAAATGTCGATGTCTTTGGAACCAATGACGCTTGGGTAATCCAAACTTGGCTTCACCAAAATGGTATCTACATCCAAACAACCATTCGCTTCATCCACGATACGTAGCAAATAAGTACCTTGGATAGACACATCAAATTTGATACCCCGGCTCAGGATTGTATTGCTTTCATCCAACCATTCATAAATAACCGGAACACTGTTCTGTGATTTACTCGCATCCAGGGTTACTGTTTCACCATTGCAGCCCAATAAAAGATCCTCGCCCGCATTTGCTACGGGACGGGTTTGAGCACTTTTAATTTCTACAGTATCCACAGACGTACATCGGGTGATGCTATCCTGAACTTGCAAGGTATAAAAACCTGGGTTGGTTGCTTTTGGATTTAGTGAGCTTATTTCTGTTGGGTCGATGGTTGTACCTACTGGGCCGCTCCATTTGTATTTGATGGTAGTACCTTGCGTGGATTTGCTACCATCCAGGCGGAGGGTATCCCCTCGACAATCTAGAAAAGCGTCATTCCCTGCATCAGCTACGGGGACAGGAGCATTGCGGACTTCCACCGTATCTGTCCCCCCACAACCCGTACTTTTATCAAATACGGTAAAGGCATAAATACCCGGTTCGCTCACTATAGTAAAGGTTCGATCGAATTCACCCTCGATTTGACCTGTAATGGCTTTCCATGTATACTGGATATTCGCACCTGCTGCGCCACTTCCATTTAAGCGAATGCCACCACGACAACCTTTGATGGTATCTCGCCCCGCATTCGCTAGTGGGACAGTGGCATTTTCAGGAATGTCAAAGGTATCTACTCGAATAATTGCATCAGCGCCTTGCCCGCTGAATATCCGTAGCTGCACCCTTCCTGCGGGCAAATTGATGGCTTTTTGCGTGAATTGAAGTGGTCCAGTTTGATCCAAGACTGTCCAGGTATAAAAGAAAGGCTTATCCGCACCCGCACCATCTACAGCTTTTATCTGAATGGTTCCGTTGCTAAGCCCAGGACAAGATACCTGGGTAATGAGGGTATCAACAATCAGGATGGTGTCTTTAACACAAACTTCACCTGCTTTAGGGAATACACTTCCTACCCCATCCAAGGTGGTTACCGATGGATTGGGGCTATTGTTGATGTCAATCTTGTGGCATTCATTGATCCCACTGATCAATTCAAAACACATGGTGAAAATGGTTGAAGAATCGGCCAAATCCTTACCAGAAGGGTCGCTGTAATCCACCGTCATTACCCCTACATTTGCCGAACTCACATCCAAATTAAACCCGGTCAATCCAGTCGTAGGCGTTGCAGAAACAAATTTCAGTGCCGTTGGCCAGTTGACTTTGAATTGGGTAGAGGTTACTTTTTTAAAGCTCTCAACTTTAAAATCAACACATACGGTGTCTTTAATGTAACCAGTATTTTCACCCATCAAAAGGAAGAAGCCAGTCGGGTTTAAGATACAAACATTGGCAGGTGCCCCCGTAATCCCTACGTTTTTACCGTTGGAAGTACTGAGAATTGCCTGACTCTCCAACGGGAAATCCAAAATTTCAATATTGTTGTCGCAGTTATCCTGGGTACCCAACTCTCCGGGAGAAGGGCCAATGATTTTGTAACAAACCTGGAAAATCACCGTTCCTTCCAGTGCGGTAACGGGCGTTTGTGTTTCATAGTTAAAGGTCAATGCGCCACCTGAAGCAGCTGCCGTATCAAAATTGGCATTGAAGCTTAAACCCGGAAGCCGTGTCGTATTGAGGTTTTTGACCTGGGTAAATTGAATGTCGGCTGGTTCCCAGCTCAACGAGAACTGAAAGTCAATGACATTTTGGAAATTGCCCACCGTTACATCGGTACAAATCTCGTCACCTGGCTTGCCATTTCCTGCCGTGAGTACCACCCGTACCCCAGGAGGCTGTTTGATTTGTACTTCGCAGTTGCTGGGTGCCAATCCCATATTGAGTACGCTACCTCTACGATTGATAATCGCCGTGTTCCGGTTTAATTGAACCGGGGCTTCCAGGATACTATCCGTTGGGCTCAAAGTTCCACCCAAACCAATGGCCTTGAAGCAAACTTCAAAAAGCACCTCACCTGGATCTAATGTTGCTGTTTGATTAACCGATGGTGTTATCCAGTCCACTCCGAGTACCCCATTGGCGACATTGGACTTATTAAAGAATGATTCCGAAAAACCAGGTATTTTGCCTTTTGGATTGGCAATGCGAATGAACTGAAGCGTATTGGGGTTCCATTCCGTCAAAAAGGCCAAACGAGTGATCTCGTTCATTCCTTCAGTAGCCAATACTTTGACACATACCTCCTGATTGATCTGCACTGGAGCACCACAATCAACGGCCAGCTTAAGCCCAGGAGGGTCACACTGGTCAATCGTAATGTATGTTGAGGTACCAATGATCGGAATCACTTCACCTTCTTTAACGGTATTGATGGCCTCCCTTTTGGTTGGCGAATCGGAGAAAGAAACCTCAGCCAGGTCGGATCCGCAGGGGCCGATGATTTTAAAGGAAACCTGAAAAATGGTGGTACTATCCGGTAATGATGTGCCATTTCCCAGCGGATCGATATACGACCAGGAAACGGTTAAGTTCCCCTTCTTAATGCTACCTTGAGTGTCATTAGGCCGTCCAAAACTACTCGTGGAGAGGTTAGTCAAAGCTTCCAGCGGAAGTACATTCGTGAACTCCAACAAGGTAGAATCGTAGTTCATCGAGAACTGACAGCTGGTCAATTTGTCAAATCCACTCACTTTTACGTTGATGACTACAATATCACCCGTATTACCCGCAGCCTCATTGGCGAAAAGTCGAATTGGCCGAACACCAACCGCTACGTCTCCTACGGCTGAATTGGGATTGTACCCAATTGCTGAACAACCAGTCCCGAAGTACCGCTTAAAAATGATTGGATCCAAGTCTCCAATAAAATCTCGGTCATCGGACATGGCAATCGAGGTTGCCTGACCATATTTACCAATAACCGTGAAACATACTTCAAAAATAGTTTCAAAGTCATTGATCGTAATCGAGTTAGCCTCAGCACAGTCCCCCGGGGACCAGTTCAGGAACAACAAACCCGATTTAGTACGGCTAGGATTAAAATCGGAAACGTCCAGGGCAGGTAATTTACCCGTGACGCGCACCTCTTTGTATTCCAAAATTGTGCTATCCCAGCGAATGGGAATCTTAAGCTCGGTCATATCCGAGAAGTCTTTGACCGTCACCTGGATACAAATCTCTTCCCCAGTGTTTTTTACACCAGAGGAAAAGTTAATCGAGGGCCCTTGAGCCCAGGCCATCATTTGAACAGCTAGGACAAAACCTAGCAGAGCAAGAATTTTTTTCATGGAAGAATGAATTTGGGACATGATGTCCATTTTCCAGTCTTAATTCAATTCATGGAAATGAACCGAGCTATCAATTTTGGAACGACAAAGTTAAGTTCAATTCATGGGTACCACCAGTAGAGGGGCCGAATGTACTGAAGTTGTAATCGAAACCATAGCCAAAGCGGAAAGTATTGTTTAACCCCGCATTTTCACCAAGTACAAACCCCGTTTCCAGGTGTACAGCACCCGCCGAAGAACCACCCGCCCCGATCCAAAGTGCCGTTGGCATTTGATAGCGCAAGTTGACATCGACGTTGACTGGTGTATTGGGGGTGTATTTCACCCACATGGATGGCTCAAGAAAACCATCATTGCGGAAAAACTTGTAATAACCGATTTGTCCATAGAAGTGTTGGACCCTTTTGGTGAAAAACTCGCCCTGATCATTGGTAAAGGTGAGATCCAAGCCAAAAGCCTGTGGAACGGAAAGGCCAGCGTAGAAGTAGTCGTCCGAAAATCGACCTCCAACTGCTTTGTAAAAAAACATGCCCACACCTACGTCAGGGAACATTTGTCCTTGATCAGCTCCTGAAAGTGCATCGTTGTCATCCCGAAGTCTGATTTCAGAAGAGCGAACGCGGTATTGAACCATCCCCGCAGTAAGGCCAATCGACAAACCTCCGTATTCGGGATCTTCGCTCAATACCCCGGCAATGCGACCGTAAAAACCAGTGAACCCCGTGGGGCCAGTTTGGTCGTTGATCAAATGACCGCCGAACATCATGGCTACTCCGCTGCCGCCAGAATTGAGGTAGGAAGCACGCAGCGTTTGTGTTTTGGGGGCAGCACCGCCGAAACCAGTCCACTGGCTACGGTAAGAAGCCCCAACACTGATGTTGTTACCATATGCAAGAAAATCCGATTCAACCGCTGCAGGGTTAATAATCGTCTGATTTTCACGATATTGGGTAAACAGGGAAAGCTGTTGAGCGAATGAAACAGCGGTCGTCAATAAAAAAATGACAAGTAAACATACTCTGGTCATGGGACGAGTTTTTGAGATGGCCAAAATTACCAAAATTCCCTTTGCTTGGTTGTTAAATAATTTTCAGCCCCAAAAATATCTTTTTTTTACGTATTTGAATTATTTCCACGCAAAATTAAGGTATCCGTGAAAGATAAAGGAAAACCATACACGTAAGTCGCTGATACAGGGCAAAAAAACCATTGCAAGCAAAACCAACCTTCGCCAAATGCAGCCGAGTGGCTGTTAGACTTGTCTAGGGTATACCAAATCAGGCTGAATTTTAATCGAAGTACTATATGAATGCAGATTTTTAAAAAATATTTTAAAAAGCCACAAAAAAAGGTTCCAGCAGTCAGCTATCAGCTTTGAGCTATCAGCAATCAGATAGAAACTCTAATCGCTCAAAGCCGACGGCTGACGGCTGATGGCTGATAGCTCAAAGCCGACGGCTCAGTACGTTTTCCACCGCGTCTTCAGCCCCTTCTTCACCCCCTTGGCCGCTTTCCCGCTGATGCTGAAAAACTTTTGGGCTTCTTTGAGGCTAGTTTGTGGATTGGCTTCGTGGAAACGATCGGCCATTTTATTCACCAGTGACTTAAAATTTTCAGCTGCTGCGCCCGAGGTGGCATAATGGGCATTGAGGATTTCACCAATTAACGGCATTTGGTCGGTAAACAGACAATTGTGGCCAATGAAGTATTCCGCGAAGTCAAAATGTTTGGGGTCGCGGAGGTATTGTTCCATGGGCTGAAGTTTGAAGCCAAAATTGCCCAGGTTGTTGGTTTCGAAAGCCCGTTCCAGTTTGCGGTATTGGCTTTCAAAAGCTTCCCAGTTTTTATTTTTTTCCAGGTTTTGGAACTCCAATTGGGCTAGTTCAAAATCTTTGGGTGCTTCGTATTTGCGCAATGCTTCGTTGATGGTATAAATGTCGAGGTCGCAATAAGTGGCGGCCTGGCAAACCGTGTATATCTTTTGGTAAATGTCGTAAGCAGCCGCAAACTTGCGTTGACTGATCAATTGTTCGGCGTTTTTCACACCTGTTTCGTACATTTCTCTTTCTTCGAAACAAGACGCTTTGGCAATGTTTTTATAGCGATTTTGTAGGGCAATGGGCACTGGTAAGGGGTAAGAAGTCATGTATTGCCGGAAACTTTTCAGGGCTTCATATTTGGCCTGTTGGTCATAAGTGCGTTCTACTTCACTCAATTTTTTATCCAACAAATCGGCAAAGACCTGATCGCGCAAGCGGATAGCGTCGTCGCGCATGCTCAGGCTGCTGGTTTGATTGGCTTCGACCAATGGGTGCAACAAATCCAAGGCTTTTTGGGCATTGCCTTGGGCGATCAAGGTTTGCCCACGGGTCAGTTGCAATTTGAATTCGGTCTCCACGAAGGGATCTGGCTGCTTGTCGCTCACTTTGAGGGTGCGCGCCAAAGTGACGTTTTCTTTGCGCAAACGGGCCAGTACTGCGGCAGCATCGTCCAACGCGCCAGCTGTAATCATGCCTTCCAATAAACGTTTTTGGGCATCAATTTTGCGGCCAAAAAGAATAGGGCCCCGGGTTACAAACGCATTGGTCAAACTATCACCGGACTGGGCCGTGGTGATGAAGGTACTCAGGTCTTCAAAAAGCACTACACCCGCATCGATCTGGTCGTTGCGCAGGTACTGATCCAAGTATCCCAAGGTGCGCAAACTAAAACTCCGCCGCATGCGTGCCACCTGGGCGGTTTGGGTTTCCGTCAAATAAGGGCGATACAAGGTACGCACCGAATCCAGGGAATTGAAGCGGCGAATGGCCGTTTCCGCAGTGCCGGGATTGTACATCCAGCGCTCCGCTTCTTTGGCCAAAAAGCTGTAGTGATCCTGGCTCAGGCGGCGGCGTTCCTCCCGGCTGTTGTTTTGGGGGAGTGCGCTGGTCATTTGTTGTTCGAGGCTTTCCACCTTGTCCAGGGCGCGGAAACCTTCCTGAAAACGCTGCTGGTCGCGCAGGTTGCCAATCTTGCGCAGGTACTCCTGGTGGAGGTCAACAAGCAGGTCATTGGTGTTCAAAAACTGAAAACCTGAGGTCCGCTGCATGTTTTGCAGGTCGCTAAGTGAGGTTTCGGCCTGGCTCAGGTTGTCGCTGCGCAGGTAATCCACAAAGCGACGTTGGCTGTTGTCCGAATACTTGCGCAGGGCTTCCTGTTTTTCTCCCCGCAAGGTGGAGGTCGCATAACTATTGAAATAGCGTGGATTGGCATCGGCAAATACGATCGCCTGGTTGTAGTAGTTGTGAATCAGGGACCAATCGTTGCCCTGCGCGGCCTGACGGGCGCGTTGCTGCAAAACGGCGAGCTCGGCCTGATACGCTTGTTGAATCAAACTTTCCAGCTCCGCAAAACAGGCATTCTGATCCCGGTCGGTACTCAACAATTTGCAATATTCCCCCGCAAAAGTGCGCAAGTGCTCTTCCTTGAGGCGCAAAGTCGGCTGGCGGCCAGCCTCCGCGATCGCATCATCGCGTTCTTTGAAAATGACGCTGTTGATTTCCCGGTTGAGCTGTTCGGCTATGTAATTGCGGTTGAGGCGAATGGCGTAGCGCAATTGCTCAATGCGGCGGCGGTAATCCAACTGCCGACGGCGGTACAGGATATTTTGAACTTCTGTGCGGGCGGCTTCCCGCATTTTGTAATCCAGGTCATTGAGTGACTTATCGCTGAGTTGGTATTTTTTGACAAAATCTATGGCGTCCAGGTAGGCGTTTTCTTTGTCCTCAAAAGCAGTGGATTGCTCCATCTTTGTACGCAAGCGCGCCAATTCTTCTTCTTGCAAGCGGTATTTGCGGTCGCTGACTTCGGTTTTTTTCCCGCTCAGGTAAGTGGGATTTTCATTGACCAGTGCTTCTACCTCCCCCAAGGCTTTCCATTTCTCCTCAAAAGTGCGGCGACTGCTTGTGTTGTTGAGCAGTTCGGTGTAGCGGTCGGCATGCAATTTTTTCAACAAGTCCTCTGCCGTGGTCTGGCAGTTCCAGTTGAGCACGGCCAGGCTGTTTTTTTCACAAAAAGACTTGGCTTCCAAAAACTTGCTGCGTTTTTGTTCAAAACCACTCGCGTTTTTCCCCGCTTCAATGAGCGCGTCAAAGCGCAACTGGGCATCTTTTTCCCGAATTCGTTCGCTGCAATTGTCAGTACTGTAGAGGTCGCATAACTCTCTCGCCTCTTTGAGTCGATCCTGGTTGTTGAGCTCGAGCAAACGTTTGGTTTCGCGGGAAAAAGCCGTTTTGAGCTGGCTGTCACAATTGTCCAACTTGGCCGTGGTACACAGTTCTTTGGCTTGCCGCAACAAACTAACGACATCCGCACTGCCCTGCGCTTTTTTGAGCAATTCCTCAAATTTGGCTTGATCCGTGGTAGCGGGTGTTTTGATGGAATCCTCCACGCTTGGTTTGATCTCGATTTGGGCACGAGGGCGGCTCGGGCTTTTTTTAAGCAAGCTATCCAGTTTTTGGGCAAAGCCAAATACACTGAACAACAAGAGACTGGTGAGCAGAAGAAGTTTCTGACCTAAATGAGGGTTAAATAGTGTTTTCATACCGCAGCAAATTTGGTTGTTCTGGAGGTAAGTGCTGGACGGGCAATGCTAATTAATATCGCCCGATCATTTAATTCTTTAAAATTACAAACTAAGGACGCAAAGTTCTACAGCAAAGTTAAAGCAGGAGAAAACTTTGCATTTTTCTTAACCAATCAAGCTTGATTTGTTATCAAATTTAAAGGTCATACAATTTTTTATGTTAAAAATTTTAAAAAACAAAATAATAGTATAAGTTTGTTGATTCATCCTAAAACTCGGGGTATCTACATTTTTGATGTGCGCTCGGTGGAGGAAGCCAAAAAATTGATGGAGACCGATCCAGCGATCAAAGCGGGCAGTTTGGTGATGGAGTTACATCCCTGGTATGGCTCGGCAGCATTGCCCCTTCTGGCTCCACTACATAAGAAAGTGCAGAAAAATGCAATTGTGGATTGAGTAATCCGCCATAATACTGGACATTTTGCTCGGAGGACATGGATAGCCCCTGGCTGAAGCCAGGGGCTATTCATGTCCTCCGAGCCTGAAAAACAAAAATGTCCAGTAGTGTGTTACCAGAACTTGATGTAAATCGCCGTCAAGATCAAAACAGTAGCCACAATCATTGCCATGATTTGTGGGCGTACTTTGAACATACTGGCGTCCAATGCAAAAGCTTTTTCATTCACTTTAGGCCCAAACAAACTCATGATGATCATCACCAGCATCGTGAATCCAAAGGCAAGGCCCATACAAATCAAAAATGGAATTTCGAAGCCACCTTTGCCGTTGGGATAAGCCGTGTACAAGATGGTATTGTTGCCAAATACCGCTGGAGCGTATTCGTTGAAGAACACGGACAGGATGAACCCAACCAATACCCCGGCTACTGCCGCTGCCCCGGTGGTGCGTTTCCAAAACATGCCCAAGAGGAACATGGCAAACACCCCGGGACTGATGAATCCGGTGTATTTTTGGATAAAGGTAAAACCACCTTCACCCCCAATGCCCAAAAGGTCATTCCAAGTCAGGGCAATCGCCAATACCATCGAAGCTACAATGGTCATCCGACCCACCCAGACCAGTTTGCGGTCATCGGCTTCTTTTTCAAAGTATTTCTTGTAAATATCCAGGGTGAAAATGGTCGAAATACTGTTGGCTTTCCCAGCCAATGAGGCCACAATGGCCGCCGTCAGTGCCGCCATTGACAAACCTTTCAGGCCCGAAGGCAAGAAGGTCAAAATGGCCGAATAGGCATTGTCGGTCATAAATTTACCATCGGGTGCCATTTGTGCTTGCAATTCGCCGTTTTGGTACAGTACGTAAGCGGCAATACCTGGCAACATCACGATAATCGGCATCATCAATTTGAGGAAACCCGCAAACAAAATCCCCGTACGCGCCGTGTTGAGGTCAGCGCCCAAAGCCCGTTGGGTGATGTATTGGTTGCAGCCCCAATAGTTCAGGTTGACGATCCATTGCCCGGCAAAATACATGGCAATCCCAGGGAGCAGCAAGTATTTATTGATGTACTCCTGCGAGGCTTCCGGTCCGGGTTTGGCCATGATCATGTGAAAATGGTCGTCGGCTTTTTCCATCAAGAGGTTGAAACCAGCAAAGACATTTTGGCCCATGCCAAACTTTTCACTCACCATAGTCAGTGCCAACCAGGTCGTCGCCAAACCACCAATGATCAGTACAAAAACCTGCAATACATCGGTATACCCAATCACCTTCATCCCTCCAATGGTAATGAACAAGGCAAAAACCGCCAGTCCAATCATGATGAGGTGAAAATACCCGCCGCCAATCAGGTTATTGATGGCCAAGGCACCCAGGAACAGGATCGAAGTGAGGTTGACAAAAATGTACAGGAACAACCAGAAAATGGTCATGATCATACTCACCGTCTCATTGTACCGCGTTTTTAAAAACTGCGGCATGGTGTAAATATGATTTTTCAAATAGATCGGCATAAAAAACACCGCCACAATAATGAGGGCAATCGCAGCAATCCACTCATAGGCTGCCACCGCTATCCCCACGAAAAAACCATTCCCCGACATACCAATGAACTGCTCCGCAGAAATGTTAGAAGCAATCAAAGAGGCCCCAATCGCCCACCAGGTCAGTGATCCTTCGGCCAAAAAGAAATCGGTGGTTGTGGTTTCTGCTTTCTTCTTGCGCTGATAGATCCAGTAACCGTAACCAACTACCAGAACAAAATAGGCAAAGAACACCACCAAATCCACCGTTTGTAGATTTTGCATCGATACAAATGTTTTGTTTGTTTAAAAAATTTATGCGGGCCGCGAATATAAAAAACCAATACGTATGGTTACATGCGGTTACTTACAGTTAGATGCGATGACCATAATACACTTCATTCCAGCGCAATTCATTTTTGAAGTCGTACAAATTGGTGCGCTCATTGATCAATACGTATTCAATGCCAGCGATTTCAGCAAAATCGGCCAGGTATTCGGCGCTCAGGTTTTGGCTGTAACAGGTATGGTGGGCGCCACCAGCCAAAATCCAGGCGGCAGCTCCGGTTTTGAGATCGGGTTTCACCTTCCACAATACCCGGGCTACAGGCAGCTTGGGCAAATCTTGTGCGGGTTCAATGGCTTCCACTTCATTGACGATTAAGCGAAAACGGTTGCCCATGTCCACAATTGAAGCATTGAGCGCAGGGCCAGCTGGGCAGTTAAAAACCAAACGCACGGGGTCAGCTTTGCCACCAATCCCCAGAGGATGTACTTCACAACTTGGCTTTTTGGCCGCAATAGATGGGCAAATTTCCAGCATATGTGAGCCCAACACCTGCATGTTGTCGGGTTGGAAGTGGTAGGTGTAATCTTCCATAAAGGAGTTTCCGCCAGGAAGTCCTGCCCCCATTACTTTCATCGCCCGTACCAGCGCGGAGGTTTTCCAATCTCCTTCGCCACCAAAGCCATAACCCGCCGCCATTAGCCGCTGCGAGGCAATGCCGGGCAATTGTGCCATGCCATGCAGGTCTTCAAAGGTATCGGTGTATCCTTTGAAGTTACCTGCTTCCAGGAAGGTCTGCATGCCCAATTCGATGCGGGCGGCTTCAATGAGGGAACCGCGTTGAGCGCCCCCTTTTTGCAAACTGGCTGAAAGGGTATAACTCGCTTCGTATTCTTCGATCAATTGCTGGATTTGAGCATCACTCACCGCATTGATGACTTGCACCAAATCCCCTACCCCATGGGTATTGACCGAATACCCAAATTTGATTTCGGCTTCCACCTTGTCGCCTTCAGTCACGGCTACCTGGCGCATGTTGTCGCCAAAACGGACAAATTTGCCGCCTTGCCAATCGTTCCAGGCTGCCGCTACCCTGCTCCAGACGCCCAGGCGCTCCTGTACTTCGGGGTCTTGCCAATGGCCCACTACTACCTTGCGGTTCAAGCGCATGCGTGCACCAATAAACCCGAATTCGCGGTCACCATGTGCCGATTGGTTGAGGTTCATAAAGTCCATATCGATGCTCGACCAGGGGATGTCCTGGTTGAATTGAGTATGTAAGTGAGCCAGGGGCTTGCGCAATATTTTGAGCCCATTGATCCACATCTTGGCGGGTGAGAAGGTGTGCATCCAGCAAATCAGCCCGATACACTGCGGCGCAGAGTTGGCTTCGATGATGAGTTTGCTGATTTCTTCAGGCCCAACCACGATGGGTTTAAAAACGACCTTTACCGGGATATCTGCAGCAGCATCCAGTGCTTTGGCAATGGTTTCGGCGTTTTGAGCAACTTGTTTAAGGGTTTCGGGGCCATACAGGTGTTGGCTTCCGGTGACAAACCAGGCTTCGAGTTGTTTAAGTTGGATCATATTTTTTGATTATTCGATTATCGTTGGGGCAGCCCTATGTGGCTGCCCTTTCCAAGAGAGGGCAACCACTAAGGGTTGCCCTTACACTAGGGCTGCCCATAATAGCTGGTCGAGCCATGCTTGCGTTCATAATGCTTTTGGATCAAAGCGTCCTTAAGGCGGGGTACATCTGGTCGGATGGTCACACTCAGGTAAGCCATGCGAGCCACTTCCTCCAATACTGCGCTGTTGTACACGGCTTTTTCCACCGTTTTGCCCCAGGTGAAAGGAGCGTGATTGCCCACCAGGATCATTTCCACTTCTTCGTAGCTGTAGCCGCGCCGCGCAAAATCGTTCATGATCTGAAAACCCGTTTCGTATTCGTAGTTGCCCTGGATCATGGCGTCCTCCATGGGGGGGGCGCAAGGAATGTCTACAGTGAGGTGGTCGGCGTGGGTGGTGCCCAGAATGGGGATGTCCAGTTGGGTTTGGGCCCAGGCCGTGGCATAGGTGGAATGGGTATGTACAATGCCTCCGATGTGTTCCCAATGTTTGTACAATACCGCGTGGGTTTTGGTGTCCGAAGAGGCCCGTTTGGTGCCTTCAACCACCTGGGCTTCAAAGTCGAGGATGACGATGTCCTCCGCGCGTAGGCTCGCGTAAGGCACCCCGCTGGGTTTGATGGCAAAGACGCCCGCCGAACGATCCGCTATACTGGCATTGCCAAAGGTGAAGAGCACCAGTCCCAGTTGGGGCAGTTGCATATTGGCTTCGTAACAAGCTTCTTTGAGGCTTTGGTAAGCACTTTTCATTTTGGGTGTTTTTTTGGGCAGCTTCGCTGCGTTTTTTCACCACCTAAGAAACCTAAGGCACTTAAGATACACCACAGCAATTGTGCATTTGGTAAATATTCTTAGGTGTACCTTAGGTGTCTCAGGTTTCTTAGGTGGTGAAAAAAATTACTTTTTTTCCACAAAATCCCCGAATCGGCCGTATTCGGCGTACAAATTTTCGTACAGTGCGGCATTGGCTGGAATGGGGTGGTAAATTTTATCAAAACCATTGCCCATCACCTGCATGGCACTCGCTACATCGGGGTACACTCCTGCCGCTACCGCCGCATACATTGCCGCGCCCAAGGCAGGAGCTTGTTCCGAGCGGGCAATTTTGATGGGACGATTGAGTACATCGGCCAGGGTTTGCATGACCAAATCCGATTTTTTGGCGACACCACCCATACCAACAACAGCTTTGATAGGGATACCTTCGGCTTCAAAACGATCGACAATTTTTTTGGAACCAAAACAAATCGCTTCGACCAGGGCCTTAAATATCGCGGGAGCATCTGAGCCCATGTTCAGCCCCATGATGGCCCCTTTCAGGCTTTGATCCGCATCGGGCGTCCGGCGACCGTTGACCCAGTCCAGGGCTACAATCCCCGTTTGTGCAACCGGAATTTTGGCGGCAGCCGCGCTGAGTTGGGCGATGATTTTGTCTTCTATTTCTTCCAACAGGGCCACTTTTGTAGCTTCATCCAGTACCTGGCTTTGCGGCAGCAATTGTTGCAATGGCCAGGTAATGACTTGTTTGAACCAAGCCAATAAGTCGCCAAAGGCGGACTGGCCCGCTTCCAAACCCATCATACCCGGTACAATCGAACCATCTACCTGACCGCAGATGCCGTGCACGAGTTTGTCTTGCACCTCGTCCAAGGGCGCTACGAGCATGTCGCACGTGGAAGTCCCCATTACCTTGATCAGGGTATAAGCTTCGGCCTCACCGCCTACCGCTCCAGCGTGGGCATCAAATGTGCCGACACTCACCACCACGCCTTCGTGCAAGCCCAGGCGCG
The DNA here is from genome assembly GCF_041740695.1 of Haliscomenobacter sp. GTDB lineage: Bacteria > Bacteroidota > Bacteroidia > Chitinophagales > Saprospiraceae > Haliscomenobacter. The sequence continues at coordinate 17,613 of NZ_JBGSLK010000146.1, forward strand.
CTGCCCATTCGGCAGAAAGCTTGCCAGCAGCCTCATTGGCGGTATAGGTATGTTGGTAGAGGCGCTCGCGCAAGCCCGCGAGTTTGGGTTCCAAGTGGGTTAAAAAGTCTTCGGAGGGCAGGCCATCCCAGGATTCGTGCCACATGGCTTTGTGCCCGGCGGCGCAGCGGCTGCGTTTGGTGCTCAGGGCATCATCGCCACCGATGAGCAAGTGGGTGATCCAGTCGCAATGTTCCATCCAGGAATAAGCGGCTTGTTGTACAGCTTCGTCCTGGCGGATGGTATGGGTGATTTTGGCCCAAAACCACTCGGAAGAATAAATGCCACCTTCGTACATGGTGTAGTCGATTCCACCCCAGGTGCGGGCTTTGTGGTTGATTTCTTCCGCTTCGGCCAGGGCGGTATGGTCTTTCCAAAGGATGAACATGCCGTTGGGGTTTTCGGCAAATTCGGGCAAAAGCGCCAGGGGTGTGCCCTTTTGATCCACCGCTACTGGTGTGGAACCAGTGGTGTCTACGGTGATGGCGACGACAAATAGGGGATCTATACCCGGCAATTGTGCCATGGTGCGTACGATGGCGTCTTCCAAGCTTTCTACATAATCCAGGGGATGCTGGCGGAACTGGTTTTGGGCAGGCTTACAGTACAAACCTTTTTTCCAGCGTGGGTAGTAGGTGACGGCACTGGCCAATTCGGCGCCATTGGCGGTATCAACCAGCACTGCGCGGACCGAATCGGTGCCAAAATCAGCGCCGAGGACGTATCGATTCATGTCAACTATTTTGTTCTTGCGATAATAATTGTAAAAGTAACAATTGTTGCTGCTTGTGCAAATTTGGTGGAAGTTTTTTATCTGGATCGGGCATGCAAGGTAAAAAGCAGCTCGGAAATGGTGATTTTTTTCTGGTCTTAATCCGAGAATTTAAACCAACTCAAGTGGAATCCCCCTAACTTTGCGCCCTGTTAATTGGAGCGGAACGATGAAAAAGAAGCATACCTACAAAGTCAAAGAAATTTTCTATACCCTGCAAGGGGAAGGTGCCCAGGCGGGTCGCCCGGCGGTATTTTGCCGTTTTTCGGGCTGCAACCTTTGGTCGGGCCGTGAGGAAGACCGCGCCAAGGCGATTTGCCAATTTTGTGATACCGACTTTTGGGGCATGGATGGTGAAAATGGGGGGAAATACAATGCGGAGGATTTGGCGGATATGGTGATTGGCTTGTGGCCAGGAAGTGAAAAGCGAAAAGTGAAAAGTGAAAAGCAATTGGGAGATACCTACGTTTTGGAAGGGAAGCCCTATGTGGTGTGTACGGGGGGGGAGCCGCTGCTACAATTGGATGAGGAATTGATTGCAGCCTTTCATGCCCGGGGACTGGAAGTCGCGGTGGAAACCAATGGCACCGTGACGGCTCCTGCGGGGCTGGACTGGATTTGTATGAGCCCCAAAGCGCATACCGAACTACTCATTCAAAAGGGGCATGAACTGAAACTGGTGTACCCGCAGCCGGGCGCTGAACCGGAGCGCTATGAGCAGCTGGATTTTGAACATTTTTACCTGCAACCCATGGATGGGCCGCTAGGACAACAGAATACGCGCTTGACCTTGGAGTTTTGTATGGCGCATCCCAAGTGGAAGTTGAGTTTGCAGACGCATAAGATTTTGGGGATTGCGTGATTGGCTATTACTAACTTCTGGTTTATTCCTGAAAAAAAAAAAAAGTGTATCGGTGTCTAGAATAGCTTGTTTCATAACTGAATTTCGCGACTGAACATTTCACGTCCTGTTTCTTTGGTAACTGCTAAAAAGTCTTCAAAGTCGTCATCAGACATATCTGACCAGCTCCCAGCAAGAGACATGATCTCGACTTGATTTTGTTTTTTATGTTCAATGTTTTCTGAAAAGTGTTGAAGGTAACTATCTACTTTTTGAAGATAGTCGACCGGAATACGGCTTAATCGGAGTAAAATGGATTGATAAATTTTTTCGCTTTCAACCATCGTGTAATTCATTCGCCTTCAAAGATACCGATTATCTTACAACAGGTCAAGAAGTCCATTGGGAAACAGGCAAAATTACTCTCCTTAGTGTCTTTAGTCGAAATCTACAAGCACCTTTTATCCCCCAAACACCATTCCCAAATCCACCTCCAATTCCGGAAACACCGCCGAGCGCAACACCTCATCCTCCAGCACCGGAGCCAAACCAATGTACTTTCCGGCCTCATTCAGCACGTACACCCGTACCTCGCGATCCAGCGGGTATACTAGCCAATACTCCCGCACCCCAGACTCTTCGTACACTTGGTATTTTTCGCGCATTTCTTTTTGGCTATTGCCGGGGGAAAGAATTTCGATGATTAAATCGGGGGCACCATCACAACCCTGATTATCCAGTTTGCCGGGGTCACAGATGACACATAAATCTGGCTGAACCACCGTCGTCGTTTGACCCTTTTTTAAACTAACGGGTAGCCGTACATCAAAAGGAGCAGAAAAAACCTGACAGCTTTTGCCTAAGAAATGGCCATACAGGCGAAAGTTTAAAGCACCAGCGATCTGTTGATGAAATGTGTTAGGGGCAGGACTCATGGGAAACAAACGCCCTCGGATCAACTCCACCCGTTCCTTAATTTGCCAAGTCAGGTAATCTGCATAGGTATACACTCCCTCGGGATCGAGCTGGCTCAAACTGGTGATAGGCGTGGTTACGAGACTTGCCATGGTGCTGGTTTATTGGCTAAAATTAAGCATTTCCACAAGCTTGCGCAAGGGCAGAAGTGGGATGATCATTTCCGAGCCACAAACTTCCCCAAATATGCCTCCGCAAAACGCTGTCCCATCGCCCTTTGCCCCGCCGAATCAAAATGTACCTTATCGCCTTTATGCTGCAAATCCTGCGTGGAAACCACTGCTGTAAATAGGTCTTTCGCTGCGTGTGCCCAGATGAGTTGGTTGATCTTCTTCCATTGCTCCGGGTTTTGCGAATAAGCGCCCAATTCGCCCATCAAAACGGGGAGTTGAGGGTTGCCGACCGCAGTTCGGAAGTTTTGCAACAATCGAACCAGGTTCTCAGGATAAAGGGGGATGTTTTTGTCATTGGCGTCACTTTCGCCCTGGTGCCACAAAATGCCTTTGATCTGACCGTATTTTTTGCCAATGGCCACCTTTTCCAAAAAATTGGACCAGAGTTTGACCTCCCGGTAGGTTGAATCTCCGAGCCATTGCCGCATCGCGCTGCCGCCCACGGCGGTAGGCAGAAGTAGAATGGAAACCTTTTTGGGGATACCTTTGAGCAAGGTTTTTCCGAAGGACAAACCACAATCCAGTCCAACCCGACTAGGTTCGTAAAAGTGCAAGGGCTCTTTGGCGAGGATCACTTCCCCCTTACTATTGATGCTAAAAATGCGTGGATCGGTCAGGGTATCCTGAGCTTCTACTACCCCTCGCCCGGCCATATTGGATTGACCTGCCAGCAAGAAAACCCAGACTTTGTTGGGCTTGGGGAGTTTGACAGACTTACTGTTGCCAATAGAAGACTGATTCCCTGCTTGTGCGCCCATTAAAAATGGGAGCAACAAAAAAACGAAAGAGGCCAAAAGGTTTTTCATGCGATTAGCAATTTCCTTGTTTATTGATTCTTCACACACCCCACCACCTTGTACACCTTTCCATCCGATTTGGTATAAATGAACAATTCATTGTTCAGCCCAACCCCCAAACGGAAATCCGGTTTGATGCCCTTGTTCAAATCCAGCATCTTTACCATTTTATCATCCATTTTTAGCTCCAATTCGTAGATCGTCGCTTGTTTGCCTTGCTTCAGTTGATCCACTTCCGCATAAAATACCCGTCCGAGGGCAATTTCTCCAAAAATGTATTTGCCCCGCAGTTCCGGGATCGTAGCACCTGTGTACACAAAGCCGCCTTCGATGGCTTTGCCTTCATCGTGGTCAAATTGGAGCACGGGGTAGAGGTAGTTGTATTTGCTGTCGTCGGCGGGGAGGGCGTATACTTTGTCCATCTTGGCCTTGGGGTTGATCACATAAGTGCCTTCGCGGTACGGCCACCCATAATCGCCACCAGGAACAGCCAGGTTGAGTTCTTCAATGTTGATGTGGCCGATATCGGCGATCAGTAGTCGGCCATCAGGGGTCCAGGTGTAGCGGTTGGGGTTGCGGAAGCCCCGGCAAAAAACTTCCCGGCAAGCCTCGGCATCACTCATTCTGGCGTAGGGATTACTGGCAGGAATGCCGTATTGGCCATTTTTGCTGTTTTTGCCCTTTGGATCAATCCGGAGGACTGAACTCCAGATGCGACTTTTGTCATGGCAGATGAATGGGAAGCCGCTCTCGCTGGCACCACCATCACCTATGCCGATGTAGAGCAGACCGTAGTCGGGATCTCCTTTTTTGGCCCCTGGGTTGAAAGCACATTCCTGCACGCCGTGGATGCCCGTCACCACATTCACCCGAAATAAGGTACGACTGCTAGCTGGTGTGAAGGTTTTCGCCTTGGGGTCTTTAATGGTCCATTCGGTGATCACCCACTGCAAGGTGACTTTAATGGAATCGGGATAAGCAAAGTCGGCAGGAGCAGTTCCCGGGGGCTCGGTATGGGTGGTGTAAAACAGGCCGTTTTGGTAAAATTCAGGATGAAAAGCAAAGCTACCAAACCCAGTACCCATACCTGGGTCGAAAATAAACTTGGGGCGTTCCTTTTTCATCTCCAGGGCAATATGCCAGCTGGTATCGATCAACTCGTACAAAAAGCCCCGCAAATCGTGGATGAACAAACGGTCTTTGGCCCCTGGCAACACCCGCATTTGATTGATGCGTGCGATAGGCGCTTTGGTGCCCGTGGGAGGTGCCGTAGCTACATGTTCGATTTGTAAGGCTAGCCCACTTTTGGCGATTTTTTCAGCGATGGGGTTTTGCATGGGTGTGCCCAGGTCACTGTTTTGCTTTTCAGGCTCTTTATGTTGGCTATGGATATAAGCAACGATGGCGTCGAGGTCGGCCTCTTTGATTTCGCTAAAAGGTGGCATCAATTGATTGTACTCCGCGAAAAGTTGTTTGGCGCGTGGGTCCCCTTTTTCGATCATCGCTGGCGCGTTGCGGATGAAAGCTTTGAGCCAGCTGGGAGTGACTACAGCCGTTACTTGCTCCAGACTGGGGCCGATGCCTTTTTGTAAAAAATTGTGGCAAGGGGAGCAGTAGCCTTGGAACAGTTGTTGGCCTTTGGCGAGGACTTTGGTGTCCTGGGAGTAGGCTAAAGCGGCCAGGTCTTTGGAGGAATTGGTCGTTTTTTTGGAAGCAACTTTACCCGGGGTGCAGGCACCGAGGCACAACAACAAGCCGAAAAAAATAGCTGAGTACGACAGCTGTCTAAAGCGAAATTGGTTTTCCATTTGGAAAGGTTTTTAGTAGACAGCGGGTATGAATCATCGAGAGTGACCTCAAGCGACATTTTTGTACCACAAAGGAAAAAACGAGAACCCAAAGGGCACAAAGACCGTCAACGTCTAACTTTGTGTCCTCTGTGTTCTTGTTTTTTTTCCTTTGTGATAAAAAAATGTCGCTCGAGTTCTTTTTAGAAACTTGGAGTGATTCATCTATACTGTCCAATAAACGAATAAACAAAAACTCAACGTTTAGCGCCTAACCGGGTAACAGTTCTGCTTGTTTGCGCGGCAACAACGCCACCGCAATACACCCTATCACCGACAACACAATCAAAGCCGTAAAACCCATCGCATAACTGCCCGTTCTATCGCGTAGCGCACCAGCCATAATCGGCCCAAAAGCTTCAGCCAGGCCATCAACGGTCAACACCAGCCCCATTACCCGGCCCATCACTTTGACCCCAAACAACTCTGCGGCCATCAACGGAATGATCATGTAATCCCCTCCAAGCCCAATGCCAAACAGGACGGCAAATACATAAATGGCGGTAGGCGTGGTGCTGCTGTACAACAACAAAATGGACAAGCTGACGATGGCGTAAATGAGCAGCATGACGTGCTTTTTGGCAAATCGATCCGCCAACCAGCCCATCAACAAACGCCCAATGATGCTGGAGCCCAAAACCAGCGACATGATGCCAGCGGCTTGCCCCTGGCTGTATTGCATATCGAGGCTCAAAAACAGTTTGAGGTTCTGGCTGACTCCCGCCACTGCACCAATAGAACACATGCTGCCAATGGCCAATAAATAAAAGGATTTGCTTTTTACGACGCTGGCTAAAGAGACTTTGGGTTCTGGGGCTTTCTGTGCCTCGTGCTGTTCGTCGGGATTCTCCTTGACAAACCAGGCCATCGGAAAGGCCGCCACAATGATGATCCCGCCTAGGACGGTCAGAGCGGTACGCCAACCTACCTCCTGATTCAACCAGCGTGCAATATGGGGCACCAACATGCCACCTACCCCAATACCCAGGTATGCAATGCCCATGGCTTTGCCCCGCGCGGTGCTAAACCACCTGGAAATGAGCACTTGATTGGGCAGTGGACCACCACACATATAGCCCAGGGCGATCAAAAAATAGAAGATATAAAACTGTAAGGTAGATTGCATGATGCCCAGGCCCATTACTGCCAAACCCACCATCAGGATGCCGGACAACATCAGCCGCCGAGGGCCAAAACGGTCGATGAACCAGCCTGCGGCAAAACCAAACAATGGGCCAACAATGACCTTTCCCGCCAGGTTGCCAGAGGTGACCATGGCTCGGGACCAGCCAAATTCTTTTACCCAAAAATCAAAGAAAAAAGGCAGCCCGTAGAACATGATGCCTACGATGGAGAACAAACTTAAAAACCCGGTGGCGGTGACTTTGTACTGTCCTGCGCTTAATTTGTCTGCTTGCATCTGATGTGGTTGAAGATGTACTAAAATGTATTGGTTGAGAAGGTTTAGGGAGGTTGAGAAGGTTGAGGCTGCCGCAGCGGTTTTGACGATGGTTTCATCTAAGTCGCTGCGGCAGCCTAAACCTTCTCAACTTTCTCAACCTTCTCAACTTAAAATCATAAACGCGACAAGGTCAGCCCGCCATCCACCATAAATACCTGTCCGGTAGAGTAAGGGAATCCCCCCGCAGCCAAAGCGCCGACCGCTTTGCCCACATCCTCTGGCGTACCCCAGCGCGGTTGAACACAAAGTCCCCCGCCGATGAGGTTATCGTATTTTTCTTTAACTCCTGCGGTCATATCTGTAGCGATGACACCCGGGCGAACTTCGTACACGGGAATGTTGTACTCGCCCAAGCGCACGGCAAAAAGCTGAGTGACCATGCTGATTCCGGCTTTGGACACACAATATTCCCCCCGATTGACCGAAGCAACCGTAGCCGAAATGGACGAGATGTTGATGATAGAAGCTGAAAAATCGGGCTGGGTGGCTTTTTGTTCGATCATCCAGTTGGCAGCAGCCTGGGTGAGGAAATAACAACTTTTGAGGTTGGTATCGAGTACTTCGTCAAAACTTGTTTCGCTGGTGCTCAGTACATCCCGGCGTTCGCGGGGGGCAATCCCGGCGTTGTTGACCAAGAGGTTTAATTGCCCATAGTGGTCTTTTACCTCCTGCAGGATTTTGGCTCGGTCGTCACTTAAGGCGACATTGCCTTGGCAATAAATGACTTCGACGCCCAGGGCTTTGATGCTGGCCAATACATCGGTGACACCTTCTTTGGGCCTTACGCCATTGATTGCGATGTTAAAACCTTGTTTTGCCAGCTGCTGCACAATGCCAAATCCAATACCTCTGCTTCCTCCGGTTACTAGGGCTACTCCAGCCATTTGATGAATTTTATACGTATTTGATAATTTGAAGGTTTGCCCAAGCCCCGTCAGGGGCGAAATATGGGTAGTTTATTGCGATTCCCTCGATTTTTAGAAGTCCCGTCAGGGACGAAATGTGGGTATAATCTACCAGGGACCCACATCACGTCCCTACGGGACTCGGAAAGCTCGGGAATGGAATGTCGTTTTCTACCCAAATTGCGCTCCTAAAGGAGCTATAATGCGGGGATGTCGACCCAGGCCCGCTTCGCCCAACTTTCCAAGCCCTTCTCCGCCAATTGCACACCTTTGGCCCCAGCCTTCAAATTCCAGGGAAACGGCTCATCGAGCACCACATGTTTTAAAAACAACTCCCATTGGACTTTAAAAGCATTGTCGTGTACTTCCTGCTCGGGCACTTTGGACCAGCCGCCGAAGAAATCGATGGGTTGGACGATATCGGGGTTCCAAACCGGTTTGGGCGTATTGCCATAATGCTGGATGTAACATTCCCGCAAACCAGCCACCGCCGAGCCTTTGGTGCCATCCACTTGCAGGGTGAGCAAATCATCTCGCCTTACCCGGACGGTCCAAGATGAATTGAAATGGGCGATGACTCCGTTGTCCAGTTCAAAAGTGGCGTAGGCTGAATCATCGGCTGTACATTCATAGGTCTTGCCATTTTCATCTACACGCGTCGGGATATGGGTGGCACCGAGGCATGAAACCGCTTTTACATTGCCAAACACATCATCCAATACATAGCGCCAATGGCACAACATATCCACAATGATGCCACCGTCATCTTCTTTGCGGTAGTTCCAGGAAGGGCGTTGCGCGGCGATGTTGTCTCCCTCAAAAACCCAATAGCCAAATTCACCCCGCACGGAGAGGATTTCTCCAAAAAAGCCCTGTTGAATCAGTCTCTTGATTTTTACAATGCCGGGAAGCCACAATTTGTCTTGTACCACTCCGTTTTTGAGGCCCGCTTTGGTGGCCAGGTCGTAGAGTTCCAAAGCGGACTCGGTGCTGACCGCCACCGGTTTTTCGCAATAAATGTGTTTCCCCGCTTTGATGGCTGCTTTGACGGCGTCGGCCCTACGACCAGTCGTTTGGGCATCAAAATAGATGCTGTAATGTGAACTTTTTAAAGCATCCTCCAAATTGGTACTCATATTGGTAATGCCCGTGAGTGCACAGAGCCTTTTTAACTTGCTTTCATCCCGGCCGATGAGGATGGGGTCGGGCATGATGGTTTCGCCATTACTGAGTTTGACGCCGCCCTGTTTCATGATTTCAGCAATAGAGCGCAGCAGGTGTTGGTTGGTACCCATCCGCCCCGTAACGCCGTTCATGATGATCCCGATGGTGTGTTGTTTCATGTTTGTAAGCTTTCAGCGATCAGCAATCAGCAATCAGCCAGGTTTCAGCCTAAATTTAGCTGACAGCTGATTGCTCATAGCTGATCGCTATGAGTGTTGTTTGTATCCAGTGATTATTTTTTGCAAAAATTGGGATTGATCTTGTTGCCAGTATTCCGTGGAAAAAATCTCTACTTCGCGGAAGCCATCGAATCCGGTTGCTTCAACCCAGGAGCGGATTTTTTTGAGGGGAATGCAGCCTTCGCCCATCAATCCACGGTCGTTGAGCAGGTCTACGGTTGGGGATTTCCAGTCGCAGATGTGAAAGGCCAGCAGGTGATTGTTTTCCCCACAACGTTTGATTTCCTGCTCCAGATTGGGATCCCACCAGAGGTGATACACATCCACGGCTACGCCTACCCAAGGGGAATTGATCGCTTCACACATGTCGTTGGCTTGCCCGAGGGTATTGATGGCCGAGCGGGTATCCGCATACATCGGGTGGAGCGGCTCGATGGCCAATTGTACCCCGGCTGCAGATGCTTCGGGAAGTAGCGATTCGATGCCGTCCTGAATTTGTTGGCGGGAATCTTCCAAGGGTTGACCAGGGTCGGCCCCACAAACCAGCACAATCAACTTTGTACCCAAGGCGTAAGCTTCTTCGATGGCTTTGCGGTTGTCGTCAAGAGCCGCTTGCCTTTTGGCTGGATCGACACTGGGAAAAAAACCACCTCGGCACAGGGACACGATCGACAAATCGTGATCCCGGAGCATCGCACCCGTATTTTTGATATTCCTGCCCGCCAGGGCATCGCGCCAAACCGTGATGCCCTTTACACCCGCCGCCGCAAAGTTTTTGGCCGACTCTTCGATCGCCCAGGGTTTGGTGGTGATGGTATGGATGCAGAGTTTGGACAGGTCAGTGATTGGACTGAGACTCATTTGACACAATTGAAAAAAGTGTAATAAGTGTCGTTGTTGATCATGCGCTGCAAGTACAAACAAACTTCCCGAATGTGGTAGTCGCCCCACATGCAGGATTCACCATTGGCAATTTTGCTGCCTGCAGGCACGTGATCCCAACCATTCGGCTGGTGGTAAATGGTATGCAGCAGCAAGCCCTGGTGTTTTTCATCGGTACTCAAGTATGGTTCGTCCAGGAGCGTATCGACTACCTTCAATCCAGCCTGTACGTACTTTTCACCAGCCACTGTGTTCCCTTTTTCCGTTAGGTATTTACCCAAACGCAACAAACCTTGGGCACCAATGGCCGCCGCAGAACTGTCCACGGGCTCAAAGTCATTGTACGGATCGGCGGGGCGATCTAGGTAATCGCCTAGTTTGTACAAATTGGGCGCACCAGTGTCCCAATAAGGCACCCCATCTACGGGTGTATGTTCGATGTAAAAATCACAGGTGGCCTGGGCCGCTTTCAGCATCATTTTTTCGAGCGCTGCTTTGCCGCCAAAAGGAGTCAGGGATGCTTCATCGGCGGTATCCAGCCATTCCAGTTGTTCAGCAAAACCACACATGGCCCAGGCGAGGCCCCGAGTCCAGGTGCTGAAGCCCGTGTACCCTTGTTGTGAGTTGGGGCAACGGAATTGGCCATCTTTTACGTTGAACACACTTTCGTGCGCGGTGCGACCCCAGATGTCGTAAGAATCCCGGCCTTCCCCGTAAAATACTGAATATTGAGCGGTGGCCTCAATGTGTTGTAGCGCCCGTTCCAACATGCTTATTTTTGCATCGCCTTCGCCCTGGAACACATGACCCAATTCATGACTGACAATCAAGGCCCGGCAGGAGCGGATGGTATCCACAAACAAGGAATGCGCCCCGTTGAAAGAGTGAATGAAGCCTCCCGTTTTGATGCTGGTCCAACGACTTGCTTGCACGGCCCCCGATATTTTCAGGGCCAGTTCATAGAAGTTCTTCTCCCATTCGTTAAAGGGGATTTTGCCTTCCTTCATTAAGCGCAGGAGGTTACCGTAGGTACTGACATTGTTGAATCCGTGGTCGTGTACACCGATGTGGCTGACGTGGGGCGCCATTTTAGTGAGGGTTTGTTGTTTGGCCCTTTCCAAAATTTCCTGGTCGCCTGTGGCTTCAAATTGCAAAATGGCCGAGCCAAATTGAAAGCCCTGGGTCCATTCTGTCCAGCCACGGGTGGTGTATTGCCCGGCTACGGTAAAGACGGGCGAGCCTTTTGATTCATCGTAATTTGAATCGATCAGCTTGATTTTTTGTTCAGAAAGCGCCCAAAAGCGTTGGAGTTTGTTTGACAGATCAGTTGCAGTAAGTTTTTCGTTCGTTTTGATCATTTGTGTTTGGGTTTTGATGCAGTAAAGACGATAGTATTGATTGTTACCCTATGGGCAATAAAAAATAAGTGTTCATTTTGCCAGAGGATTAGATGAGTGAACGTTTCATTTCAAGTGTCTTATCTAATCCTCTGGCTCAAGAAAAATGAACACTTATTTTTGCCCCACTGCTACGTTTGGCAAAATAAAGTTTTTTCCTTTTCCTTTTAGAGTAGAAAAAACTTTTGGGTGAAGAATTTTAATGGGAACGTTCCCAGCGGCAATGCTGCTCGTCTGCACCACGACGAATTGTGAACTTCCTTTTCTCCAACATTGAACTCCTTCCCGCTCAAAACTGTACTTTTACCAAAAACCAAATTATGCGCATCTCTTTGTTGCCCTTGTTGGGGCTATTGTTGCTCGTTCAGTCTTGCGACGCCCAAAAAAATACCGACCCCAAAGCTGCGGCCATCATTCAGCAATGCATCGAAACCCACGGTGGCCGCAATTACCGCAACTTCGACATTTCCTTTGATTTTCGGGCTTTCCAGGTTCGACTGAAGCACCAGGGCGGTAAATTTCGCTACGAACGCAGCACCCGGGATACCAGTGGCAAAACCATTGTAGATGTGTTGAGCAATACTGGCCTCAGTCGCAGCATCAATGGGCAGGCCCAAACACCGGAGGAGAAGTACCGCGAAAGTGTCAACGCCCTGGCTTATTTTGTTTTGTTGCCCTACAAACTGAATGAGCCTGCAGTGAACCTCAAACACGTTGGAGAAATCCAGATTGGCGACCAAAAATACGACAAAATTGAAGTGAGTTTTGATCAGGACGGTGGCGGCAAAGACTTCCAAGATGTGTACTGCTATTGGATCAACCAGCAGACGCACACCATGGATTATTTGTCGTACGCTACGGGTGGCCCCCGTTTTCGCAAGGCGACTCGCAGAGAAACCGTAGGTGGGATCGTTTTTCAGGATTACGACAATTACGAAATCAAAGACACAACTATGGCTACCCGGGATTATGATCGGGTATTTATCGAAGGAAAGGCAGTCTTGTTGTCCAAAATTGAACAAAGCAACTTTAAAGTGCACTAAATCGAATGAATCCAGGCAAACCCCATATCCAACTCCGACCCGCTGGTCTCCAGGATTTGGCGCTGCTCCAACACTGGGATGCCCAACCGCATGTATGGAATTCCGACCCCGATGATGCCTGGAACTGGCCTGAAGAACTTACCCACGATCCCGATTGGCGTGAACAATTGATCGCTGAATTGGATGGCCGCCCGATTGGTTTTATTCAAATCATCGATCCCTTATTGGAGGAAAGTCACTATTGGGGTGAGGTGCCCGCCAATTTGCGGGCTATTGATATCTGGATCGGGGAAGCAACGGACTTGGGCAAAGGTTATGGGACGGAGATGATGACCCAAGCGCTCGATCGTTGTTTTGGCCATCCCGAGGTTACGGCGGTGTTGATTGATCCACTGGCGTCCAATACCCAGGCGATTCGTTTTTATGAGGGACTGGGTTTTGAGTTTTTGGAGGCTCGTACTTTTGATGAAGATGATTGTTTGGTGTACCAAATGAGGCGGGAGGTTTGGGCGCAAAAAAGGGAATTCAATCAATCCTCAAAGTAACTTTTAGGCGCATTTAAAGTATCCCTATAAAACCCATACTTCTTCATCTCCTGAGCAAGTTCCCCAGGACTTAAATACATGTCCCCTTTTTCCGCTTGAATTTCTTCGAGGGTGTTACCAAAGGCTTTTCTGACAAAAAAAGCATAATCGTAGAGTTGATAACCCAGGCCATGCGCAACCGCCCTTTTATCGGTTTCCTGCTCAAAAACCGTGGCAAAAGCTTCGTCGTATTGGTATTGGTAAGCCAGCCTGGCTAGATACAAAGAGTTTTTGTCCAGGTAAAATACCACGTGGGCCAGCTCGTGGCCAATGATCCCAACTTGTTCATTAAACGGTGCTTTTGACAAAAGAATCGGGTCGTTCTCCCGCCCCGTATCATTGCTGATCACCACCAGGTACTTGCGCTTTACCCAGGGCAACAAAACGCTGATGGGGTCGGGTCGGGCCGACAATTGGATAAAGGCCGGCTGCACCAAAAAATCGATGGGCACTTTTTTGAGTTCTGGATAATGCGACAAAGCCAGGAGGCATTGGATTTCAAAACCGGGGGCCAGTTGTTTGTTTTCACCCCAGGTTTTTAACAAGGCAAAATATTGACTGGAATCGGCAGGGTGTACATATTTTTTCAGCACTTTGATGGATTGTTGATCTGCTTCGCTGAGCACAATATGCTGGGCATCCCGATCCAAAACCAAAAATAGCAACACCAATACCACTATCCCTAACAGGCTTAGCAATAACCATTTTAATAGGCGTCCCAGGATTTTCATACAATTGTTGTTTTTAAAAAATGAAGGATGGATCAATTGATGGACAGCTAAATAAATAAAAAATGGCGGATAATTTAATTAACTTAGGAAAATTCTGATTGTTGAAGACAAGCCAGAACCTGCTCAAGACATTGCTGAATACCTGTCGGGCGAGCACTATTTATGCGCACGTTAATAACCTGAAAAAGAAACTGGCTGCAGCAGGTTGTAACAGTTATTTGAAAACAATTTATGAAACCGGCTACATTGCCTAACTTCCCAGCACGAAAGGTTTTCATCAAATCCATTAAACTTGATTAACTCAATGAGCAGGATAGCACTTTTGATCACCACCTTTTTTGTTTTATCCTTTTCCGTTTCGTTTGCACAGGTTAGTGCTGTTACCATTTCGGGGATGATAAAAGACAAGACCACTAAAGCAGCTTTGCTCTACGTGAATGTGGTCTTAAAATCAGCCAACGATAGCACGTTTGTAACCGGAACGGTTACCGATGAAGAAGGAAGGTTTACATTGATTAGCGTTAAGCCCGGCAATTACTTTTTGGAAATTTCCTTTATCGGTTACCTTACCAAAAAGCACCCACTGTTTGTGGGCACTCTATCCGCGTTTTTGGATGCGACAAGCATCGAGCTGGAAGAAGGTATCAAAACTTTGGGCGAAGTGGTCGTAACCGCCACCCAAGATGAAATCGCGGGAAAAATGGATAAAAAAACTTTTTCGCTGGAAGACAACATTAGCCAAACTGGAGGTTCGGTTTTGCAAACCCTGCAAAACCTGCCCGGCATTACCGTTCAGGAAGGCAAAGTGCAATTAAGGGGAAATGATAAAGTCACGGTTTTAATTGACGGCACCCAAACTGCATTGACAGGCTTTGGCAATCAGTCGGGCTTGGACAATCTTCCAGCTTCTGCTATTGAAAAAATAGAAATCATCAACAATCCGTCTTCCAAATACGATGCCAATGGAAACGCAGGAATCATCAACATCATTCTTAAAAAGAACAAAACAGAGGGGTTCAACGGGAAGATTGGGTTGGCACTGGGTGCAGGTGCCTTGTGGGTGCGTAAAGAAAATTTGCCAAGCATCCGGCCGCAGTACCAGTTTACGCCTAAAATAAATCCTTCCCTGGCACTTAATTACCGAAAAAAGAAAGTCAACGCCTTCTTGCAGTCGGATAATTTATACACGCAAACGCTGAATAAAAATGAGTTTGTCACCCGCAGCTACGACGATGGAACCATCATCAATCAGCAGGTCAAAAGAAACAGGAATACCAATTTTTTCAATTTAAAAACTGGAGTTGACTGGTACCTGAATGAGAAAAATACCCTTACAGTTTCAGGGGTATTTGGCAGCGAAAAAATAATTGACCGCGGCGATCAACCCTTTTTTAATGCTGAATTAACCGAAAGAAAAAGGTTGTGGCAGTTTTTGGAAGATGAATTGAAAACAACTGTAATGGCGACCACTGCTTATCAGCACAAATTTAAACAAGCAGGGCACCTGTTAAATGTTGGTTTCAATTATACCTACCATCGGGAAAATGAAAAGTATTTCTTCGACAATATTTTTTCAGACTATACGGGGAAAGATGCTTTTAAGTTAATTTCCGACGAACATGTTGCAGACTTCAATATTGATTACATCAAGCCATTGAAATACGGCCGGGTTGAAACGGGATTTAAATTTCGCAAGCGGGACATTCCCACCAATATGCAATTTATCCCGGGAATTAATTCCCCTTTAGACACCAATGCAGGTGGGGAAGCCACGTACAAGGAAGTGATTCCCGCTTTGTATGGCAACTACATCTTCGAAAACAAAACTTTTGAAGCAGAAGTTGGCCTACGTGTTGAATATGTTGAATTGCAATACAACGTTAACCCCAACCACAACACTTATAAAAGCGACGGGTACAATTACATACAACCCTTTCCGAATGTCCGTTTAGCGTATAAGCTAAACAACACCAATAAACTGTCGTTTTTTTACAATCGCCGCGTGGACCGCCCGAACGAAGTGGACATCAGAATTTTCCCGAAATACGATGATGCCGAAATCATTAAAGTGGGAAATCCCGCTCTGCGGCCCCAATTTACCAACTCGCTTGAATTGGGTTACAAAACGAACTGGAAAAACGGTTACTTTTATTCGGCAGCCTACCACCGTTTTGCAGACGGAACAATTACTCGTATTTCCAGCATCGTTCCCGGCAGTAATTTGATTTATGCCATCTTCCAGAATGTGAATAAAAGCTACAATACTGGTGCCGAAGTTGTGCTCAGCCAGGAAGTGTCCAAAGCGTATTCCTTCAATTTAAACCTGAATGCCTACCACAATCAGATTGATGCTTTTACGGTTGAAAACCTGTATCCGGTCCCCCATCTTTTTTCTGCCGACAAACAAGAGATTGTTTCCGGAAATCTCAAGCTAAACAACACCATTCATTTTCCCAAAAGCGTTGACGTACAGTTGACTGCCATTTATTTGGCGCCTGATATCATTCCACAGGGAGAAATTGCTGCCCGTTTTTCTCTAGATGCAGGCATTAAAAAAGCCATTCAAAAAGGAAAAGGTGAGCTGTTTTTTAACGCCACTGACCTTTTAAACACGATGGTGATTAAAAAGAATATTCAGGGCGATGGTTTCAGGTATGTCAGCACCGATTATTACGAAACCCAGGTCATGCGGCTTGGATACAGTTATAAATTTTAATCAGCCCTTTGTTATTTATCGCCGGGGCTTTTGTTTTAATTTTGAAATAGGAATATCTAAATTATTCGGAGGGTTCCAGCTTTGGAACCCTCCGAAAATCAATTCAAAACTTATCGATCACTTTTTAATAAACTTGATCGATCCCATATTTTTGCCGCCAAAAATGAAATTAGCCAGGTAAGTCCCGGCAGGATAATTGGCAATGTTCAAATTGAGTGAGCCCTCGCCGAGGCTGCCTTTGTCAAAATTAAAAGCACCAATCTGGCGACCACTCAGGTCGATGATCCGCACTAACAAATCCTGATTGCCAGGAAGGGCGTGTTTGATGGTCACTTCATTGAGCGATGGATTGGGGTAAGCCAGTTGAATGTAGCGCCCCACATTCTCTTGCAGGTCTTTTAAGCTGGTTACGCCATTCTGGTACAATTTGGCAATCTCTGCGGTAGTCAGTGCCTTATTGTAAATTTTCAGTTCGTCCAATGCGCCAATGAAGTACTGGCCACCTTCCACTGAGTTGTTCCCGATGCCCAGTGGGCGTGTGGTGGGGTTCAAAACTCCCGTGACTGGCTTGCGGTTCACTTCTTTGCCATCGATGTAAATCACGTCATCGGTGCCATCGTGTACCATGGTGACATGCCACCACTCGCGCAGTATCAGCTCGTTGCCGTCCTTGGCATCCATGTCCGAGATGAAGTTGGGGAACTGGGTATTTTTGCTATTGGTCGTCCACACGATGCGTTTGTGTTGGGGTAAGGATATTTTCCAACGTTGATCCCAGTGACCAAAATCGAGCACGTAGGCTTCAGCATCTTGGGTCTTGGTGCTGTCTACCCGAATCCAGAAACTTACCGTGGTGTAATCTGAAATCAGTTGAACCCCATTTGGAACCAATACGGAATCCTGTTGGCCATCAAATTTAATGGCTCTTCCACCCGGGCGCAAACGATTGATGACGGTTTCAAACGTCGGATTTCCACCAATCACCCCGTGGTTGTTGTACGGCGTAGCATCGTTGGCATTACCTTCGAAGGGGTACCAGGCCACTAGACCGGGTTCGCTGGTCACCAGTTCGGGCTTGGTGGTAGCGGTTACATCGGCGAATTCGGAGTTGTTGCCTGCGCCGTCGAAGGCGTAGACCTCGAACGTATACGGTGTAACGGATTCCAGGCCGGAAACCACCAGCGAGGTAGCCGTACCCGCCAAAGAATCCACAATTACTCCATCAACCAGGACAACATACCCAGCCACTTGCCGATCATCGGTAGAAGCGATCCAGGAAAGGATGGCCGTAAAGGTGCCTACATCGACTTTAAGTGAGCCCGGTTTGGTAGGAGGAGTGAGGTCGGGACTGGCTTCTTCACCCGTTTTTACCGAAATGCTGGTCATCACTGATTCATTGCCAGCAGCATCCAGTGCAGTGACGCCGAAAATAAAATTGGTGAGTGGCTTCAGGTTTTCTACCACACTTTCAGATAAAATCGAAGTAGCAATTTTTTTGCCATCCTGGAAAATGTTGTAAGCGGTAACGCCCAGGTTATCCGTAGCATCCCGCCAATCCAGGGAAACAGTGGTGTTTACAGCCACTGCCACCAGGTTCAAAGGCGCATCAGGTGCCAGGGTATCGCTGGATGAAGGCGCAAGGATTTGGGTCTTGTACAAGGAGTCGATTTGGGCATCGCCCAATGCTTTGTTGAAAATCAGGATATCGTCCAGCGAGCCATCCAAAATGGAGCCTCCATCGATAATGTTAAACCCAATGCCGAGTGGCTGGGCCGTTTTGTTCAACTTCCCGGGTACGTTTTTGGTCGCAACTGATTTCCCATTGATGAAAATTTTATCCTGAACACCATTGTGCACCATCGCTACGTGGGTCCAGGTGCCTACAACCAGGGCGTTACCATCACCAGAATCCATATCGGAAATGCCGCCTTCGTAATTGGTCGTCCAGACGGGTTTACCGTGACCGGGCAGAGAGATTTTCCAACGTTCTTGCCAGCCACCAAAGGACAATAAAAATGCTTCTCCATTGGTGGGTAGGCTATTGACTTTGGTCCAAAAACTGATCGTGGTATAATCCGAATTGAGCTGCGCGGAATTGGCAGCACTCACCTCGGTGGTTTTGCCATCCAGAACGACGGCTTTGTTGGACTTGTTGAAGCGGTCTTTGTCCAGCGTTGCTTTGCCCAGGTTGGCGTGGTTGAGGTATGGGGTGGCATCTTCGCCATTGCCGTTGAAGTTGTATTCTGCTACCAAACTGCCTGCAATGGGTGTAGGTAGTTTTTGGAGGTTGTACAAATCCGTCACTTCGGTCGCACTTAGCGCTTGGTTGTACAATTGCACATCGTCCAAACTACCTTTGAAGTAGTTGCCATTGTCGATGTTGTTGTAGCCCAAAGCCAGGTCGTATTTGGTGGCATTGAGGGCACCCACCACGGCTTTTTCATTCACTTTGACTCCGTCAAAATAGATGATGTTTTTGGTGCTATCGTGTACCATCACCACGTGGGTCCAGGTATTGACTGTGAGCGGGGTGCCCGAATCCATGTCCGAAATACCCGTGGCGTAATTGGTAGTAAAAACCGGTTTGCCATGCGCAGGTAAGGAGATTTTCCAACGTTCTTGCCAGCCACCGTGCGACATAATGTAATATTCACCCGTACCCGGCAGTTCTTTTACGTTTACCCAAAAACTAATGGTTGTTTTTGGCGTATTGTAAGCCGCCGAATTGGCTACCTCCACACCTTCGGCACCATTAAAGGCTATGGCATTGTTGGCCAAACCAAAGCGGCTGGTTGCGGGTACCGATCCGTGATTGATTCCATCGTTTTTGTAGGCCGTAGCATCCTTCAAATCGCCCGCCATTTTGAATTCGGCGACCAATGGTGAAGGAGGGTTATTTGGCGCAGTAGACTGCAAGATATACAGGATGTTTATTTGTGCCGCGCTCAAATCGGTGTTGTACAACTGTACCTCATCCAGGTCGCCATCAAAAAAATTGCCGCCATCAATCGGGTTGTAACCAATGCCCAAGGGGTATTGGGTGGCATTGAGGGCACCAACCACGGCTTTTTCATTCACTTTGACTCCGTCAAAATAAATGAGGTCTTTGATGCTGTCGTGTACCATCACCACATGGGTCCATTTTCCGGGCACCAGGGCGTTGCCGTCGCCGGAATCCATGTCGGAAATACCCGTGGCATAGTTGGTGGTAAACACGGGTTTGCCGTGACCGGGCAGGGAGATTTTCCAACGTTCTTGCCAACCGCCATGAGAAAGTAGAAAAACTTCACCCGTAGCCGGCAATTTGTTCACTTTTACCCAAAAACTGATGGAGGCTTTGGGCGAATTGAGTGCGGTAGTGGGTGGAGCGATCAGTTCTGACGAAGTTCCATTGAAACGGTAAGCCGAGTTGCCAAAACCAAAACGGTCGGTTCTCAAACTGAGATTTTTGCCTTCGGCATGATTGGCCAGAATGCCAATGTCTTTGCTGTTGCCTGAAAATGAATAATGGCTCAACAAACCTTTGGCCAGTAGCGGGGCGGTATTTTGAGCGGTATACAAGGCGCTGATTTGTACTTCGGTAAGTGCAGTGCCAAAAATGTTCAACTCATCGAGATCGCCGTTGAAAAAATTGCCGCCATCGACCGCATTGAACCCAATGCCGAGGGGTTTGCTGGTATTGTTGAGGTCACCAACTACTGCTTTTTCGGCCACTTTAACCCCGTTCATGTAGATGAGGTCTTTGGCACCATCGTGTACAAAAGCGACGTGTTTCCAAACCCCAACGGCCAGGGTGTTTCCATCCCCGGAATCCATGTCCGAAATGCCGTTGGTGTGATTGGTCGTCCAAACGGGTTTGCCGTGACCGGGCAGCGAGATTTTCCAACGCTCTTGCCAGCCGCCGAAAGAGAGCAAAAAAACTTCTCCTTGTGCAGGTAGCGCTTTTACTCGTACCCAAAAAGCCACGGTGGTTTTAAGGGTATTGAGGGCAGTGAGGTTGGGCGCTTGCAGGGTGCTTTGTACTCCATCAAAATAAAAGGCCTTGTTCGACCAGCCAAAACGGTCGGCTGATAAACTGGCCCCATTAACCACCGCGTGGTTTTGGTTGGCCGAAACATCATTGGCCGAGCCGTCAAAGGGGTAACTCGCGATGGGCGTTTGCCCGTACAGCGCTCCAGTGCAAAGGAGGCATAAAAAAAGCAATTTCAAATGTTGTAGTTTGAATTTCATTGGATTTTGGTTTTTACGGTTGTTTTACTACTAATTTGGCTTTGATGAGCCCATTCGAAAACAGCTTTAACCAATAAGCACCGGCAGGTAAGTAGGACAAATCCAGTGGGCGACCGCCTACGGATTCCAGCGTCCAGGCCTTGATCATTTTTCCATCGAGCTGATAGAGTTGGAGGGTTCCGGATTGTTTTTTCCAAGCTATATCCGTCAACTGAATGGAATGAGAAAAAGGATTGGGGCTTACCTGCAAGGGCTCTGCACGAATTGGAGCCTGCTGTGTATGTGTAGTCGTATTAGTCGTGTATTGCGCTTTCACTTTATCCGGAGGAAGCGCATAGTTGTAGATGCGCACTTCATCGAGTACTCCGGCAAAATTGTATTGGGCGTCGTCCGGCCACATTTGCCCAAAGAGCATGGGCAGTGTGGTAGTCCTGATTCTTCCAGTAAAGGGGGCTGCTGCTTCCAGTTCGCCATCCAGGTAAAGTGCCAGGTAGCTGCCATCGTAAGTGGCGGTGACCTGGTGGTATTGACCCGGCAGCAATTCGATTGCGCTGTCCAGGTCTTTGATGCCATTCAGGCTATTGACTGTCCAGCGGAGCTGACGGGTAGGGGTTAGGGATAGTTTCCAACGTTGTTGCCAACTGCCATGCGACAACAAAAAACTTTCCCGATCAGGAATGGCATTGGCTTTGAACCAGGTGATTAGGGTGATCGCACGATCAAAATTGAGCAGTGGGTTATTGGGTACCAGGATGTGCTGGATGTTGCCATCAAAAGAAAAAGCTTCGGAGGAAATGCCATTGCGGTCGGAACTGATCCGGGCGCGGTTTACGGTACCATCCAGGTGATTGGGCCCCATGTCGCGGGCGTCGCCCTGGAAGGGGTAAAAAGCGACGAGTTCGCCAGTGGATGGGGCAAAATTGCGCACCCAGATTTTGCTGCTTGCGCTGGTTTTTAAGCCACCCGGGTCTTTGACCTCTACCGTGATGGTATAGATGCCTTCAACATTGGGTGCCTGCCAGTTGATTTGCGCACCAGTGCCTTGGAGGGTTCCGCCTGTGGCCGACCAGTTGTAGGTCAAGGGATCGAGATTGGGGTCGGTAGCCTGAGCAATCAGGGTCAAATTGCCATTGGGTGCAGTATAAGCCGCTGATTTTTCAATACCCTGGATGACTGGTGCTCGGTTGATGGCCGCAACTACTGTAAGCAACAAAGTAGCCGTATCGGCCAGCCCTTCCGAGTCTTTTACGATCAGTTGGACTTTGATTTGGCCAGGTACCGCCGGGGTTTTGAGCAATACTTCTTTGCCCGTCCCCGAAATTTCCCCCTGACTTGTTGACCATATGTATTCCAACGCATTGCCTTCTGGGTCAAGCGCCTGCCCAAAAACGCTGACTTTATCGTTGATGATCAGCGTGTCTTCTTTGATGCCGATGCCCTGGATGCGGGGGCGTTTGTTCAGTTTAATTTTGCTTTGGCGGTAGTCTACCACTACCCCATCCACCAAAAATTGATTTTCGTGATAACTGGCCTTGCCACCCGCAGGCGTCAGCACCAGCAATACCGCTTCATTGAAAGGAATAGAGAGGCTGATTTTGCCTTGTACATTCGTTTTTAAAAAAGCCTCTTGTAGCGTATTGTAAAGGTCAACTGGCGCAGTACCCAAATCCAGTTCTACCTCCTGAGCCGTGGCATAAGGATTGAACAACAGATAGCTGGGGTAAGCCGCCTCCTTAAAAAAGTCGGTCTTCAGCAAATCCAGGCAGAGGATTTTTTCCACATTGGTCTTTTTGACAATGGCGCCCAAGTAGCCAATTGAGGAGGTACTGTACAGCGAGAGATTGGTGGCGGCCCATTTTCCGGCCAGCGCATCACCCGTCGAAACCGGGGACCTTCCATTCAATTTTTCCCGCAGGGCTTCATAACCGATTACCCGATCCGGGTCGTATTGATTGGACCAAGCTGAGGCATCTTGTTGCGCATCGGTCAAAAAGCCGGGGTAAAACAAACGATTGGCATTGCTCAGGTTGAGCATCCACTTGCCGATGGCCCGGGCAAAACGTTTGTCGTAGCGCAACATCGGTACCAAGGCAGCCGCCTGTTGCACACCATTGAGTTGAAAAGCGTAATCGTTGCCCGCGTCGTTGGCTTCACCCACCAGTCCCGACACCTCAAATCCACCCCACTTGCCCACAATGGTGCCCCAGCCACGCAAGGCACCTCGGTTGAAGGACCAATTCAGCATTTTTTCTACATCGTATTGAGTATTGAGTTCGGCATTCATTTTGGCCGCCACGTAGGTTCCGTAGGGCAATTGCAGTTCGTAGGAAGGGTTGTCGGGCCAACCCTGGAGGAATTCCAGGCACCATTCGGCACCCTGGAGGTATTTTTTGTCGCCCGTTTTTTTATAGGCATGGTACAAAATCCAGGCAAAAGCCCCGGCGGCTTCGGGCTCTTTGACTCCGGCGACCAGCGGTTTCATTTGTGCAAAATTCCAGGCGCGGTAATTCATATAGGCGCTGGTCCAGGGAGCCGTGCCGCCGCCCATGGCTTTGGAGGCTTCCAGTAAGCGATCAGCAATGGTGGTAAACTGGAGCTTGGATTCCCCAAATCCTTGTGGGTACAGGTCGGTCAATTGGTAAAAATACAGATTGGGCATCATGTCGTACCACCAATCCTGGCCGCTGCGGGAACTGGCATTGTTGAGGTAGAGTTTTTCGCCGTTGGCTTTGTTGTAAAAGTCCTGGGCCAGCAACAGCCAGTTGCGGCCAAATTGCTTTTGTTTGTCGATGCCTACCAAACTCGCACCCACTAGCGATGGCAACACATTGATGGCTTCATTGCCGGGAGGGGGATTAGAGCCTACATAAGTTGTCAGGCCAAAAACGGGCGATGCAGGATAGTTGATGCCCGCGTTTTTGAAAAAAACCAGTGGCAGGTAGGCTCCGGTTTTGGTTGCATCGTACACAAAGGAGTCGTACTTCAGGGCCACCTGCGCCCAATTGCGGATGTTGAAGGGGCTGGGTTGGTTGGGCATTTGTTCAATGCGGGGAATGGCGATTTGGCCTGCTTGGGCGAAGGCGAAAATGCCAATGCTCCAGAAGGAGAGTAAAAGTGATGTACGAAACCTGATGATGCTAATGTTCATATACAAATGATTGTTTTTTGGGAATCGCCTATCCTGCCGAGCTTCATGCCTGGATAGCTAGGGTGTATCTTAAGTGTCTTAGGTTTCTTAGGTGGTGAAATTTTGCCCTGCTTCGCAGTTTTTTTTTTTCACCACCTAAGAAACCTAAGACACTTAAGATACACCTTAGAAATTGTGCGCCTATGGCGCTCGCAGTAACGGCGGATGTAAAAATTTCACAAATGATTAGTAACCCGGATTCTGCACCAATTTTGAATTCAAATCCAGCTCCGTTTGGGGCAAGGGAAACAACTCGTGTTTGCCCACCTTGAAGTTGGACAAGTATTTGGTCGCCAATCCCCAGCGCACCAGGTCAAAGAAGCGGTGCATCTCGAAGGCCAGTTCTACCTGGCGCTCGTGCCGGATGGCTTCCAACACCGTAGCCTGGTCGGTGGCAATTATTGGAGGCAAGGTCGTGGCGGGTGCAGTCGCCTGCGCCCTGGCCCGCGCCCGGACTGCTTCCAGCGGGATTTTTGCTTCGGGTATTTTGTTGAGTTCGGCTTGGGCTTCGGCTTCCCAAAGCAAAACTTCCGCGTAGCGAATCGCGGTATAGTTGATGTCTCCGTCCGCCTTTTGGGTCGCTTCTTTGTCCGATTGTAAGTATTTGAGCGGGCTGTATTGGGTGGAGGAAAAAGAGGCAAAATAGACGACTCCGAAGTAATCGTCGCGGTTGCGGGCTACCGTGAATTTGAGCCGGGGGTCGCCCGCTTCAAAAGCGTCCACCAATTCTTTGGTCACTTCGGCAAAGCCGTAACCACCCCCGTATTTTTTGGAAGCCCACCATTGGTTAAGCGAGTTGCCGACCCCGAGTTGTAGGTTGCTGTGCTGGATTTCCCACACCGATTCGCTGTTGTTTTGGGTGTTTTTGCGGAAATTATCGCGGAAATCGGGCACCAATTGGTAGATCCCCAGCGCCTTGATTCTTTGAATGTAGTCCAAGGCACCGACCCAATCTTTTTGATAAATTTTGGTTTTGGCCGCCAAAGCCAACGCTGCACCTTTGGTCGCCCGCCCCAGTGAAGTGGCCGGATAACTCTGCGGCAATACCGCAGCTGCACTTTCACAATCTAGTAGAATTTGGGCTTGCACTTCGCGCAAAGGAGTGCGGGGAATTTTGATTTCAGCGGGCGGAAGTAGCCTCGTGATCAGCGGAACATCACCAAAAACCTGGGTTAGGATGAAGTAATAATACCCCCGTAAAAACTGCGCCTCGGCTAAAATTCGGCTTTTTAAAGCAGCATCCATTTCGATGGCGGGCACCTTGTCCAGCACCGTATTGCATTGGGTGATGCCATTGTAATTGAGTTTCCACAAGTCGTTGAGCTCCTGGGTGCGAGGGGTGTGGATCAAAAAATCAAATTCGGTCAAACCTGGCCGTGAACCGTCGCCACCTACTACGGCTTCGTCGGAGGCGATGACACCCAAGCCCCAGTAAAAATTGTTGTTTTCGTTGTTGAACAACAGGGCGTTGTAAGCAGCATTCACCGCTTGTTCGGCATCCTGGGCCGTTTTAAAAAAAGAACCCGTATCCAAAATACCGATGGGTTCTTTGTCCAGGATGTCTGCACAAGCAGAACAAACGAAAAACAAACACAGGCCAAACAATTGTTTCCAAAATCTCATACAATACTGATTAGGAATAGGAATCAAGGACGTTCTGTTCATAAAGTCTGTTAAAAATCCAGGTGAAAACCCAGGATGAAAGTACGTGGGGCGGGCACGGTTCCCCAGTCGATGCCCACGGCAAGGTCTGAGGATACATTGTAGCCACGGGTATCGTTGGCATTGGCCTGAATCTCTGGGTCAAGGCCACTGTAACGGGTGATGGTCAGGGCATTCTGAGCGCTCAGGTACAAACGAGCTGCCCCGATGCCCGGCCAGTTCAGGCTCTTTTTTAGGTCGTAGCCCAAGGTGATGTTTTTGATCCGCAGGTACGAGCCGTCTTCCAAAAAGCGGGTAGAAATGCGGCGATTGCCATTGCGATCGTCCACGCTCACTTTGGGGATCTTGGTGTCGGTGTTGCTGGGTGTCCAGCGGTCTAAAATCTCGCGGTAGGAGTTGAATCCCCGGGATTGGGTTTCATAGGCAAAATTCCCGTAGAGGAAATACACGTCGTTGCCTTGTACGCCCTGGGCCAATACCGATAGGTCAAAACTCTTGTATTGCACATTGAGGTTGAGTCCGTAAATGAAATTGGGGAAAGGGCTGCCCAGGTGGCTGCGGTCTTTGTCGTCGATGGTGCCATCCTGATTCAAGTCGGCGAATTTGACATCGCCAGGGCGGGTATCCAGGGTTTGAAATGGGCTGGCTGCGATTTCTTCCTGGGTTTGGAAGATGCCTTGCATTTGGTACAGGAAAAAAGAACCAATCGGGTAGCCAGGCTCGGTTTTGGTGATGGGGCCATCGGACAGGCCAAATCCACCCAAAATGGGTTCGGAGTCTGCCACGGAAAGCACTTCGTTGCGCACTAGGGAAAGGTTGCCCGTAATGCTGTAACTACCGTCTTTGAAGCGCGCCCGGTAGTTCAGGTTCAGGTCGACACCTTTGTTTTCCACCTTACCCGCATTGACATAAGGTGGGTTGGAGCCGCCGCCCGCCTGGGGAACCGGCACCCGCACGATGATGTCGCTGGTGATTTTTTTATACAAATCGACTGTAAAGTTGAGGCGGTCTTTCCACAAACTCAGGTCGAGGCCCAGGTTGAATTGCGCGGTAGTTTCCCATTTGATTTTGCTGTTGCCCGTTTCCACTAGCCGTGCTCCCGTTGCGACTTCGCCGCCAAAAGAATACACCCGTTGGCCGGTTTGCACGAGCGAGCTATACGGGTACAGGCCAATTTCCTGATTGCCCAGTTCACCGTAGGAGGCTCGGATTTTCAAACCAGAAATGATTTTACTGGAAGCTAAAAATGCCTCATTGGATACATTCCAGGCAGCCGACAGCGCAGGAAAATACCCGTAGCGGTTGCCCTGACCAAAACGTGAAGAGCCATCTCGCCGCAGCGAAGCATTCAACACATAACGGCCTGCATAACTGTAATTGGCCTGGCCAAAAAAGGAGTACAAACTCCATTCAGTGCTGATGCCAGAAGCGCCAAGATTGGTCAAAATCTGTGGCACGGAGTTGTTGATGTTGCGAAAAAGTGGATCGGTACGCGAAAAATTATTGGCCGAAGCGCCCAAGTAATTGGTGCGATTCACGATGGCTTCCATGCCGAGCAAAATGGATGCTTTGTGTTTGCCACTTTTGAGGTTGTAATCCACGGAGTTGTTCCAGACCAGGTTTTGTTCAAAAACCCTCGATTCATTGAGCGAAGTGGGGGAATAAATCGCTGGGGAGAGTCTTTCTTTGAACAGTTTTTCGTTGGTAAACAAAAAGTCGCCGCCCAGGTTGGTGCGAAAATGCAGGTTTTTGAACGGCTGTAGTTCAGCGAAAACATTGCCAAAAACCCGGTAACGTTTGATGTTCCAATCGGTGGCTTCATTGAAAGCCAGGGGATTGGCGTTGCCATCGCCGTATAAAGTGGGATCACTCAATTCTGAACTGGTTTTGTAATACGTTCCATCCGCACGCGAAACGGGGAAGACAGGTGCAGCAATCAGGGCGTAGCGAATGCCACTCAACTCATTGCCGGGGCCTCCCCCATCGCCAGAACTGCCAATCAGTTTGCGGTCCGAAATGGAAAAGGAAAGGTTATTGCCCAGTTTTAGCCAGGAATTGCCAATTTCACTGTTCATCCTGACCGAATATTTTTTAAAACCTTGGCCGGTATAAATGCCCTGTTGATCCAGGTATTCACCCATCAAATAATACGACCCGTTGGGGCCACCGCCCGTGGCACTCAGGTAATAGCGACTCATCGGCGCGGTACTGAAGACCTTATCCAACCAATTGTTGTCGGGCAGGGTATCGAGGATTTTGGGATCGTAACCCGTGAGTTGCCTGCGCGGATCCCGCAAGGCGTTGGCGTTTTGAATGGCTTCGTTGCGGATGGTCAGGTATTCTGCAGAATTCAGCAGTTCGGGTAAATTGGTAGCTTGTTGCAAGCCCTGGTATAGGTCAAAAGAAAACGAGGGTTTGCCCGATTTGCCTTTTTTTGTGGTGATCAAAACGACCCCGTTGGCGGCGCGGGCACCGTAAATGGCTGCTGCTGCGCCATCTTTGAGCACTTCGATGGATTCGATGTCGTTGGTGGAAAACATGTTGATGCTGCCCGTAGTAGGCACGCCGTCGATGATGAACAGCGGATTGTTGTTGCCCAGGGTATTGACCCCGCGGATGCGGATCGAGATGTCATCGCCCGGGGCACCCGTAGCCTGGGTAACTTGTACTCCGGCAACTTGGCCTTGCAGGGCTTGATCGAGGCCCAGAACGGGCAGTTTGGCAATGTCTTTGGCTTTTACGGAACTGATGGCCGAGGCTACGTCGGAGCGAAACTCCCGTTTGTAGCCCACCACCACCATGTCTTGCAAGAGTTGCGCTTCGGTTTCCAATTGGATCACTAGCGGAGTGGCATCCTGGATGGTACGTTCCAGGGAGGTGTAGCCCAAAAAACTAAAGACGAGCACACTGCCTTTGTTCAGTTCGAGGCTGAAGGCACCTGTGAAATCTGTAACTGCGCCCATTTGGGTTCCCTTCACTTGAATGTTTACACCGATCAAGGCTTCCTGAGTAGCGGCGTCAAGTACGGTTCCTTTGAGCTGGAATAATTCAGTGCTTTGCCCACACATGCTGTTGAGTCCACAGAATAGCAGGACCAATAAGGGTAAAATTTGCTTCATATCGTCGAGTGCGCTGCGAAGTCGACTCAGAAAATCCCTTCGTCACTTTGCCAACTCTTGCAAAAATACTAGGAGAATACCTGGGATTATGGCACTTTCCAGCAAATCAATGGTACCTTTAAGAAATCTTTAAAAAGTTTTTCTCCCTATTCCAAAATAAAATTTTACGATGGAAGTTTTTCTCGAAATAACTCCTCTAAAAGAGTCAGATGTATTTGTGGTGTTGGATGCGGTCAATAATAAATTTGCTTACCCCCTGCACAACCATGCTGAATTGGAGCTCAATTTGGTCAGTGGCATCTCGGGCACCCGGACTGTGGGTGACTCTACCCAAAGTTATCTGGAAAACGATCTGGTGTTTATGGGTCCCTACCTCTACCACAAGTGGGATGGAGCAATTGAGGCTCAGCCAAAAGGCAAAAATTACCGGGTGATCACCATCCAGTTTGGCTCCGACCTCTTCACTGCGCAATTGTTGCAAAAAGAGCATTACCACAAAATCAGGAAACTGCTGCAACGCTGCGCACGCGGCATGCGTTTTTATGGAAAAACCTACGAGGATGCCTTCCTACGCATGCAAGAACTGACCACCGATAAGGGCATGGACAGCGTACTGGAGTTTTTTAAACTGCTGGACGTACTTTCCCGTTCGACTGAATTTGAATACTTGAACAGCGTGGGCTTGGCGCCACCAACTTCAAAATCCGACAGTCGCCGCATCCAGCTGGCCTACACCTATATTCTGGAGAATTTTTCCAACCACCTGATGAAAGTATCCGACCTGGCTGGCCTCATGAACATGAGTGATTCGGCTTTCAGCCATTTTTTTCGGAAACATGCGCACCACAGCTTCAAGCAGTTTTTGATCGACATTCGGGTGCGTTTTGCCTGCAAGTTGCTCCTAGACTCGGAAGAAACGATCACCGAAATTTGTTTCCACTCGGGCTTCAACAATGTGACCAATTTCAACCGCTTGTTCATGAAGTACCGCCACTGCGCACCCTTGCAGTACCGGAAATCCCATGAGGAGAATCCTGATTTTGATTGGTCGGGGCAGCTGACTCAGAATCGGTTTGTACCGGCGGGGGGGCCGGAGGGGCATGAATTGCCTCCTGCTTTAGCTGGTGGATAAGCAGTGAACCCTAGTGCATTAACTCATAAGTTTCACCACACTCTAGCTTGCTCTTTTACAGTAAGACTTCGTTGTAAAAAACTTACAGAGCTTAGGCTATGCGCGTTTTTTAACGCCTCTTCTTACTGCAAATTAGCTGCGCTTTAGTGTAGTTCAACTCATGAGTTAATGCACTAGTTTTGGGGCTTTAGCCCAATTGGCTTCAATGCTAGCCCACACCCAAAAAACTCCCCACAAATTGACTGTAATTTTCCCGCATCGGCAAGTCCAAATCAACGTACAAAGCCCGGCGTTGCACTGCTTCGGTTTGTTGCGAAATAAGCAATCACCCGAAATTGCCGGGCTTTGGCCTTGTCGATGTAGCCTTTCCGCTCGGCGCGAGTCGGGTTCGTATTGTCTATCACGAAAGCCTGCTGGGTACTCAAACAGGTGTCGATAAATTGGGCTTCCTTATTGCGCGTGTTGAGCTGGTCCAGGGAGATGTGGATGTGGGTACGAAAGAAGTTGTTGAGGTAAAAGGTGGTTTTGCCGCTGGCTTGGATGCAGATGAATATTTTGTGTCATTAATAAAATTAATTAGCATTAAATGTTGTAATTACAGGACACAAAAAGTAATTTTGTACTAGATCGATTTTTGCTTAAAAATTAGAAAAATACAAGTGTAAGTCAACTCAAAGCGCTGTAAGACGCTGAATAATAATTCATTAACATCTTTTTTGTAAATTTTTAACTTAAAAGTGAAACATAAACCCACAAAATTCAGTTATAAGTGAATACATTTACGCTCGAAGTATGGTATGATGAAGGAAGCATTTGCACCTTCTATACCGTTAGGTGGGTTACGGAAAATGACGATGCAGCATCAGAAACAGACAAGTTTTTCGACGAATACGCAATCCCGAGTCATTCGTTGGAAGACGAAGCAGTCCAATTGTTTCGATTGATTACACAAAGCATTGGCAACAAATATGGGGCAACCGATGATTTTTTCGACAGACCTGAAAATAAGGCACAGGCATTGCCACCAAAACCTAAACAATGGGTAGAAGAAATAAAAGAATTAGGCAGAAATTTTCCATTAAGGTTATTCTGCTATCGAATAACGGAGCAAATTGTCATTCTTTTCAACGGTGGGATTAAGAATGCCAGTTCTGCACAGGAAAGCGACAATTTGAGTA
Organism: Haliscomenobacter sp.; assembly: GCF_041740695.1. Lineage (GTDB taxonomy): Bacteria > Bacteroidota > Bacteroidia > Chitinophagales > Saprospiraceae > Haliscomenobacter. The sequence goes on from NZ_JBGSLK010000146.1 coordinate 48,688, forward strand.
TGAAGTTTTATGAAGCACAAACATTCGTCAAAAAAATTGAAGAAGCACTTCAATCAGAAATGATTGAAATTTCAAATGACGGAAGGTATTTACAAGATTTTGGCGGAACGCAAGAAATAATACTCTAAAACAATGAGAAGCAAAACCGTAGACAGATTGCTAAAAAGCACGCCCAAAGATGTAGAAATCTTTGTCGACTTGTATGCTGACCTGGTGGTTCGCATCAACCAGCTATTGCGTGAAAAAGAAATTTCAAAAAAAGAATTGGCTGAAATGTTGAATAAAAATCCATCCGAAATTTCTAAGTGGTTGAGTGCTGAGCACAATTTTACGCTTCGTTCATTGGCAAAATTGTCTGCTGAACTCGGTGAGCCATTGTTGGAAGTACCTCAAAGAAAAGTACAACAGCATTTTATTAGCGGATACAGCAGAAGTGTTCACTCTTTTGTCGTATTAAAAAAATTAGATCTCTCAAAAGAGTCAAAAATAATTCAATGGCAACAAGCCAACGAACCTAATTCATTGAGCAATGTCGGATAAGCATAACCTATTTGACCCAGAAAAAATCTCCATCATAGACTTCAAAATGGTGAAGGGGCAAGTGGACACCTCTGAAGATTTTGACCCTAGCAAAATTGAAGGCTATCATCTGGACAATGGTTTACAATTTGGATTCAGTCAAGATGAAAAATTAGTAAAAGCAGACTTTACTATTGAAATCAAAACAGAAAGCAAAGGACAGAACCACCGGGAATCCAGTGGAAACTTTCACTTTGTATTTATTTACCATGTAGAAAATTGGGCGGAATTAGCAGAATCGAATAAAAACAACTTGATAAAGTTGCATCCGACATTAAGCAATGCCTTATCTTCTGTTACCTATTCAACTTCAAGGGGCATTCTGTTGACAAGACTACAAGGGACTGCATTGCAAAATTTTGTGTTGCCAATTATCAACCCGAACACACTCCTTAATAATAAAAATTGATAAGGCACCCATTACTAGCAAGCGTTTAGCAGCAGTGACATAGGTGTAATTAATTAAAAATCATACTTTTATCTGAATTTATTTTTTTTAGTAAAATTATCATCAATAATGAAAAATGGGAAATATAAGAAAAATAGTTTATTTAGACTGGAACACTCTCAAAGGAATTAAGGACTCCTCAAGGGAACCATTCATATCCATTGGAAACTTGTTGAAGAAATACCACAATGAAATTGTAATTCCTTATTCACCATCCCATCTGTCAGATTTAAACAAAAATTACCAGGAGAATAAAGAAAAAATTGATTCTGACCTGGAGTTTTTGAAAGGAATTTCAGGCAATTTCATTATTGCCAAGTATTCTAAGAGCCTGTAAAAATTTAAGATTTTACAGATGTGAGGAATGAGAAAAAAGGAATCAGCGGTAATTTGGTTGGAGAAAATTTGCAAATATGTACCCAACCAACATCACTGATTCCCAATGGGAAGTTATAAGTTCTTTG
>NZ_JBGSLK010000147.1:0-24958 GCF_041740695.1 Haliscomenobacter sp.
TAATTTTTCTTTTTCACCACCTAAGAAACCTGAGACACGAAAGAACCACCTCCGAAATAAACTGTACCAAATGGGAACTTGGTGCAGTTTATTTTTTTTTAAGAACTTGGAACTTAATTTTTACCTTGAAAGCGCAAATAATCCGCCATGAAAACCTTAATTTTTGCCTCCGCTAACCCCAATAAAATTCGTGAAGTACGCGAAATGCTCGATGGCTTGTATGAAGTCAAAGGCTTGCACGACATCGGCTGTACCGAAGACATTCCCGAAACTGCCGATAGCATCGAAGGCAATGCACTGCTCAAAGCCCGCTACGTAGTGGAACACTTCGGCCTCAACTGTTTTTCTGAAGACACTGGCCTGGAAGTCACTGCTCTTGGTGGTGCCCCCGGTGTACACAGCGCCCGCTATTCAGGCGAAGAACGCGACCCTCAAGCAAACATTGATTTGCTTCAAAAAAACCTAGAGTCCTATACCGACCGCAGCGCCCGCTTCAAAACCGTCATTGCTTTGGTCTTGGATGGCCAGGAGCACTTGTTTGAAGGTTTGGTGTATGGTCAAATTCGCAAGGAACAGTATGGCGAAGGTGGTTTTGGCTACGATCCCATTTTTGTACCCGATGGTTACACCCTCAGTTTTGCCGAAATGGACAAAAATGAAAAAAATGGCATCAGCCACCGGGGTAGAGCGGTACAGAAACTACTGGATTTTTTGAAACAAGCTGGATGAAACCTACTTACCGCTGCCTGATTCTGGAAGATGAACCGCCCGCCGCCCGGATTTTGTTGCGTTACCTGCAAGACTATCCCGAATGGACTTGTATGGGAGTGCACCATTCTCCACAAACGGCAATGGCTGCCCTTAAAGCAGAGCCACCGGATTTATTGTTTCTGGACATCCACCTCCCCGACATTAGTGGCTTGAATGTGCTCCGCCAATTGCAGCAGCCACCAATGGTTGTATTCACCACGGCTTATCCCCAATACGCGGTAGAGGGCTTTGAATTGGCGGCCCTGGATTACTTGCTCAAACCTATTTCGCCAGAGCGTTTTCAAAAAGCCATGGAGCGCGCTTTAGAGCGTTTGGAACAGGAACGGATTTTGGAAAAAACCGGGCAGGACAATGGCTTTTTGAGCATTCGTGCAGATCGAAAAGTGCATCGTTTGCCTTTCCAGCGCATTTTGTACCTGCAAGCCCTGGATGACTACGTAAAAATCATCAGCACCGAAGGCACCCTTTTGCCCAAAGTAACGCTGTCGCAATTGGAAAAAGAACTGCCCGATCAGCTCTTTCTGCGCATCCACCGCTCGTACATTGTAAACCTTAAATTTTTGCAAAACTACGATCAACAAGAACTGAGCATTGCCGATCGCAAACTACCGATAGGGAAATCCTTTCGAGAGCAGGTAAGTACCCGATTAAAAAACGTTGACTATGGCTGACATACTTCAAACCGAACGCCTAATTTTTCGCAAATTGACCCTAAACGATACCGAGTTCATCATCGAATTGGTCAATAGTCCCGGTTGGTTGCAATACATTGGCTACCGCAATATCCACACTACTGAAGATGCCGTCAAATACCTTCAGGATGGCCCAATGAAAAGTTATGCGCAGAATGGCTTTGGTCTTTTGTTGATCCAACTCAAAACAACCAAGGCCTCCATTGGAATGTGTGGTTTGCTCAAAAGAGACGCACTTTCCTTACCGGATTTGGGTTATGCGCTATTGCCCGCATATGAAGGTAAAGGTTACATCACCGAAGCCACGAGCGCATACCTGGAGTATGTTCATCAACACTTGCACATTTCAAAATTGTTCGCCATCACCAACCTGGACAATGAAAAATCCATTCGGGTATTGGAAAAACTGCACTTTGCCTTCGAGCGCTACATGAACATGTCCGGGGACGATCATCCTGTACGTTTATTCAGTTGGACTGCTAAAAATTTGACAGAAAAATAGTGCCCGAAATTAACTGTAAAACAAACATTTCATCTATTTGCAACTTTTCCGTAATTATTTGCATTCTTCTGCAACCAATTGGGCTGTTGAATCGTCTTTCATTAAATACGGTTCAAGACGAAAATTCAACACTTCAGTCGATTAATCCAGACTGCAAGTAGAAAAAGAACTAATTTCGTTCCCGAAACCACAACTCAATTAAAGTTGTACATTATGAAAAGGAAACTCTTACTCAGAACTGCACTTTTTAGCTTTATTGCCTTCGGCGGTTTGTACTCCTTTTTGTACCTCAATACTGTTGCTGGATCTACAGAAGACAGCGATGCGCTTCAATTTGGTGAAAATCAAATCATGGAGCAAATTGATGAACTGGAAGAGAACAAAATCCTGCCTGAAGTATTTTTATTGGAAAAATTGGTGGAGATGGGCAAAAACCTCATTCCCTAAGGTTTTTCTTTCACTATTGCCTTCTTTTTTCTTTCCTTAGCGAATATTCGCTATTTTGTGACACAAATTGAATTGCAAACCGTTCAGTCATGTCGCAAAGTCCCTTTCAACTCAATGGTCGTGTGGCCATCATTACGGGTGCCAGCAAAGGCATCGGAGCATCTATCGCTCAAACTTTCGCTACAAATGGTGCCAAAGTTGTGGTCAGTAGCCGCAAACAAGCCGCGGTGGATGAAGTCGTAGCTGAAATTCAGGCTGCGGGCGGCGAAGCACTAGCTGTTGCTGCGCACGTAGGGGATACCCAAGCCCTTGAAAACCTGGTTAAGCTCACCATTGAACATTACGGACGGATCGATATTTTGGTCAACAATGCTGCCACCAACCCGGTCTTCGGCCCACTGGAAGACAGCGTGGATGCCATGGATAAAATCATGCAGATCAACGTCAAAGCTCCGCTAGAACTCGCCAAATTTGCCCTCCCATACCTCAAAGCCCAATCCAATAGTGCCATCATCAACATCAGTAGTGTGGAAGCTTTTATCGCAACCGAGGGACTGGGCTGTTACAGCGTAAGCAAAGCTGCTTTGAACATGTTGACCAAATCTATGGCCAAAGAATGGGGGAAATACGGCATTCGGGCCAATGCCATTTGCCCAGGTTTGATTAAAACCAAATTCAGCGAAGCGCTTTGGGCCAATGAAGCCATGCTAAAATATTACCTCAAACAAACGCCACTCGGGCGAATCGGGGAACCACAGGAAATTGCCAATCTGGCGCTTTTTTTGGCCTCGGATGCTTCAGCGTACTCTACTGGTGCAATGTTTATGGCGGATGGGGGGATACTCCAATAGGCTATTGGGCAGAATTCTATTCCCCACCCAACTCAAATACCACTGAGCGCACACTCCGCACCTCCGTCCCGTCCGGCAAAGCCCAATTCAGCAACAATTCCTGTGCTGCAGACTCTCCAAAAACTTCCGGCATGGTCCGCACAGCCCCAGCGGGCACACCCATTTGATGCAATAGTTGCAGCAATTCTTCACGATTAAATTTACCCGCTTTGGCCTGCAAGTGCAAAAACAGTTCCTGCCGATTAAGCACCCTTTGTTTGTTGTCCAGGTATTGAGGTGCCTGTGCTAGCGCTTCCAAATCCAAAGTTTTGCACAGAAGTTGAAATTGCCGATCATTGCCAACGGCTAAGACTACTTGGCCGCCATCGCTACATTCCAACAACTCGCCATAAGGCGCAATATTGGGGTGCAAAGTGCCCATCCGTTGAGGAATTTTTCCGGCAATCAACCAATTGGTGGCCTGGTTGGCCAATGATGCCAGGGCAGTGGCGTAAAGGGACACACTCACTTTGGTGCCCAGCCCGGTTTTTTCCCTTTGCAATAAAGCCAAAAGGATACCTTCTTTGAGCTGATGCGCGGCCAACAAATCGATCAGAGCCACGGGCATTTTTACTGGAGCACCATCTTTTTCACCAGTCATGTACAAAAAACCAGCTTCGGCTTGTAAGACCATGTCAAAGGCGGGCCGCTCGTCGTTAGGTCCATAACCTGTAATGTCGCCGTAGATCAATTGGGGATTAAGTTTGGCTAGACTCGTATAATCCAGACCCATCCGTCGGGCGGACTCGGGTTTAAAATTGGCCAGGACAATATCAGTGGTTTTGATCTCTTCCTGCAACCACGCCAGGTTTTCAGCCAAGCTCAAATCCATCAATAGAATTTCTTTGCCCCAATTCACACTGCAATAATATGCGGAGTAAGCCCAGTTGGGATCTTCCGTGGTCAGCTTCCAGCTGCGGGTGACATCGCCAGCGGTGGTCTGGTTTTCTATTTTGATCACCTTGGCCCCGAGTTCAGCTAGGAACATGCCCACAGCAGGGCCAGCGAGGACGGTGGCGAGTTCAAGGACTTTTAAACCCGCCAGTGGAGCAATGGAAGACATGAATATAATATTTAGCTACAGTACGAAAAAAATATTTTATTAAACAAATGCTAAAATACTTTTAATTTGGTCAATCCAAATTGTCATTATGGACATTCTATTTTTTGCTTTTGCGAATGATCGAGATAAACCACTTCCTGCATTGGAGGCAGAAGACGAAGCGATTTACAGCTTGCTGGCACCCAGACAGGCTCAATCTCATTTTGTCATCCACCGAGACCAATCCGTTTCGATTGAAAAACTGGCCGAGTTCTTGATCCTTTATCGAAACGACATTGTACTTTTTCACTACAGCGGCCATGCGGGTAAAGATCATCTTTCTTTGGATGATGAAACGGCAAGTGCTTATGGAATCGCTGAACTATTGGGCAGTTGTCCCAGGTTGCAATTGGTTATACTTAATGGCTGTTCGACAGCTGGCCAGGTTGGACGGCTTTTAGAAAAAAAAGTCCCTTTGGTCATTGCTACAAGTTCGAGCATTGAGGATGAAAAAGCAAAAGACTTTGCCATTCAGTTCTACCGCTCCCTTACCCAATCTGATACCATTCATCAAGCCTTTGACGCAGCCAGAGCAAAAATACTGACCATCAACGATTCAATTCCTTTTTATCGGGATACTTCATCGTTTGATGCTCCAGAGAACCCAGTGTGGGGTATTTTTCATGCCCAGGATGTGAATGATACCAGCGTCTGGACCTTGCCGTTTGGATCGTCACAAACCTTTGGGTCGTACACCATCGTCAATGATTTATTGTTGAACACACTCATTGCGGCGTTGGCTCCATTTAATGTAGAAGTCAAGCGGATTTGGGAGCGAGAAGCAGAAGGAGAATCGAAAAGTATCTTGGACAAACGAGAAGCGATCTTAAAATGTTTGCCACACCCAATCAGCGAGCAAGTCCGTAAATTATTGGTTCCGGGCGACGCTGGTGGCCAAATCTATTACGATCAGGCCGGGCTTCCTCGTTTGAGCCAGATGGCTACGGTATACGACACCATCATGGAATTGACTGGATTTATTTTGCTCGCGCAGTTGTGGGAAGCACTCTCCCATAGTGATGCGCTCAAAATAGACGATGAAGTCAAAAAACAAGTAAAAGCTTTTCTGCGCCTAAATGCGCTTGAGCGCGAGCATTTTAATTTTATCCCACTCATCAAAGCCATCCAGAAATTTTTGAATGACAATCAAATCAAATATTTCATTGACGAATTAGAACACATTTCGGGTGTATTTAAAGAGGGCGAAGTATTTTTTGAAGCCTGTCAGTTTTTGGACTCCATCAAGGAAAAAGTTTACGCTAAAAAAATAGGGGACAAGGATGCCATTTTGCTCAGTACCCTAGCTGAAGAAAAACTAGCTCAAGTATTGCAAGAGCTGGGATTCATAGCCCGCTACACCTTTGCATCCGTGAAAAACATCGGTGTGGTCAAATATCGACACTCTAAACAAGCCAAATTCAAACACCATCTGGTAAAGCTCGTTCAACGCTTTGTGGGCCTGGAGGAAGAAGTCAAAATTATGGAAGACTTTATGGATACGGCTTCCATATTATTGATCAAAGAGCTGGAAGATTCCACGGAGTTTTTAAACCTCAGTCCCTTCGTATTGGATGAAAACGCTTTTGATGAAAAAGCTACGATTGCTAAACTGTACTACTTTGACCAGTACAATCGTGACAATGACGTCTACTCGTATCGGCATGTATACAAACCCCAGGATCCGCGCTTGATGATTTCCAACCAGCTCAATTACCGCATCGTTAAAGTACAGTTTGAGGCATTTGCTCAGATGTTATTTGATCACCCCATGCGACAGGTGCTATGAGAAGTCCTTTCAAATTTCTGGATGCATATACCTATCAGGATCACGCCAATTTTTTCGGGAGAGAAGATGAAACGGAGGCTTTGTACCGCATGGTGTTCAAATCTACCTTGATTCTAATCTATGGCCTATCTGGCACTGGAAAAACCAGTTTGGTGCAGTGTGGATTGGCCAATAAATTTGATGGGCCGGACTGGTATCCTTTATTTATTCGCAGGCGAAATGACGTGAATGAGTCGCTTGACTTTGCACTTCAACAGGCTTTGCCCGCAGATTCACCACCGCTTGCTACAGCATCAGAACGCGTATCTTTCTTATTCCGTTATTACCTGCGGCCGGTTTATCTCATCTTTGATCAGTTTGAAGAATTATTCATTTTAGGAACTGAAAATGAGCAACACAATTTAGCCCAAACGCTACTTCAATTGACTCAAATGGAGTCTGCGTGCAAAATTATTCTGATCGTCCGGGAAGAGTTTATTGGTCAGTTGTATAACCTGGAAAAATCTTTGCCCAACTTATTTGACTTTAGGCTTAGAGTGGAGCCAATGAGTTATTCCAAAGTAGGTGAGGTAGTGGAGAAATCTTGTGTCAATTACAACATTCAGATTCAGAAGCCGGTAGAACAAAGCATCAAGGCCATTTACGATAATATTTCCGGTGGAAAATCAGGGATCCAACTTCCTTATCTACAAGTGTATCTGGATCAATTGTATCGAAATGTTTTTTCGAAATCGCAGGCAGGTCAAGATATGCCAAGCGATGGCACTTGGCCCAAGTTGGCATTCAATTTATCGGAAATTAAGGCATTAGGTGACATCGAAGATGTTTTAGGGCGCTTTTTAGATGAGCAAAAATGGCAATTGCAAGCTAGCACAAAGCAAAGATTCCCGGATGTACCCGATGATGCGGTAAGCAGCGTGTTGGACGCATTTGTCACGCCCGAGGGCACCAAACGCCCGGTGCTCTTTACAGGTAGTGAAGACCGATTGGTATTGGAAGCCCATGTAGCCCAGTGGTTGAACAACATTCCTGCAAAAACGCTGAGCTACATTATTCCTCAGTTGATTGCCCAAAGAATCATTCGACAGACCGAGAGCTCGCTTGAGTTGGCACATGATGCATTGGCTTTTTTAATTGATCAAAATAGAAGCGAAACCCAGCGCAGGGTCAATGAAGTGTTGTCGCGACTGTTGATTGCGCACAAAGAGTATTTGGAGACTAAGGAAAGTTTGAGCAGAAAACAAGTCAACGTTCTTGAGGAGTTATGGCCGATGTTAAAAACTCGCCTCAGTTCAGATTTGCTGGCTTTTGTGGAACAAAGTAAGGCTGAACTTATCCAAAAAGAACAGGCTGAACTCTTGGCCGAACGTGAAAAAAGACACCGGGCCACCCGCGCAGCAGTTGTAGCTGTCGTTTTGGCGGCTTTGTCTATCGCTGCCTTGATTTTTGCCATTGTTAAAGCGGAACAGACCAGAAGGACAAAAAATGAGCTGGCAATTGCTTATGTAAATAGTCAAATTCAAGTGGCACATACCTTGAAAGTAGAAGGAAAGTATGAAGCTGCACTGAAAAAGCTTCGCGCAATTGATGCACTGAATGTAGGCCTCGCTCAACCCTTGCAAGATACAGTGGGGAAATTAACCCAGCAATGGGGGGAATTGCAAAAATTGATTGAACAAGCAAATGCAGCGAATGAAGCTTTGGATTACCTGAAAGAGATTGAATTGTATCAACAAGCACAAGGGATTGCTTACGATGAAAGGGTAGCTGGTTTAATCAAAGAAACCAAAAATAAAGTGGAGTCAGCCTATCAGCAATTGATTGACAGTGGAAATTCTATGGCCAATGCTGGTTATTTTAACCGCGCCAGGGAAAGTTATGAAAAGGCATTGCGGCTGAAGCCGGGGGATGTGCTGGCTAAGCTAAAACTGAGGAAATTAAAATAAGTCGAAATTATTTTTGTTTATCTCGAGGGTTTTAATATCTTTAGTATGTAAATTTAAAATCCCCTAGTTATGAAACTCTTCTACGCTTACAGCAAGTCTGTTTGGTCTTCTCTATTTATTCTTTTTCTCCTTTATCAAAGTTCCCACAATCTTCATGCTCAATGTTCTTCTTGCTCTGATGGGCCATCTGAGGGGGTAGTTGAGGCATGTGATGATTTTGAATCATACACAGTGGGGAAGATATTACCCTTAGAAAAAAACAACTGGAGGCCATGGGGTGGGGCTTCTAACGTTCCAACCGTCGTCAGCTTCAACGGATCAAAGGTGATCAATATGACCCGTGAGGGTTTTAGCAGAGTAACTCCGAACGTTTTATACCATTTGGGTAATAAGACTACTGGTCGCTATCGGCTTTCCTGGCAGATGTACCTGAATAAAGATAAAAAGGCCTATTTTGCCTTGTTGCACAATTCCATCGACCCGATTAATACCAAGGCAAATGAAAATCTAGCATATGAAGTGTTCATCAATACCAACGGAGTAGCTTATGTACGTATTGGAGATCAAAATGTAAATACCCTCGATATCAGTTTTAATTGTAAAAAAGAGGTTTGGAATCAATTCATGCAAATCATTGACCTTAACCAAAATCGGATCGAATTTTGGGTGAATGGGGATTTTATTACCAGTTGGAAATTTAACCGGGGCGAAACGCCTAGCACTAATTTGGGTCGACTTAAATTTTGGAACCAAGACAGTACCATTTATAGTTATTATGTTGACAATATTTGTTATCTGAAAAAAAACACAGGCACTTGCAGCAGCAATAGTTCCAAAAATCCAGTCTGTGTAAAGAACGGGGCAAGTTACTCAACTGCGCAAGAAGCACAATGCGATTTGTATACCAATAAAGAATATGAAATTGGTCCATGCGAGCGCGTTTGTGACTATGCGCGTAAGTTTTTGGAGATTGATGCTCCGGCGTTGAAGGACTCGTTAAAACGCTTGGCAATCCCAAATTCCGTGGCGACATCCCCCTGTGTTAGCGCTTACTTTGGGCTAAAAGGTGTTCATCAGCTGTATAGCGATGTATTTGCATTTAAGATCGGTTTTGGCGCCCGTGTTGATGTAACTTGGAAAACTCCCCCCGGTGTAAAATCAAAAGCCTTTGTTCTTTCATGTAGCTGTGAAGGCACTTTTTGTACTCAAGCCTGTTTTCCTGAAGACAAGCTGATGCAGGTAGCTGCTACTGGTGAACACTTGATTAAGTACCAAGTTCCTGGAAAAGGTTTTTACTACGTTGTATTGATGAGTGACAGTCTGGTGAATTATTCGAATTTTTATATCTCCTTCTGTGCACCGAATGTAACCCCACTGCAGCCAGATCAAGCAGAAACCAAGTCAAAAACTCTGGCAGAAGGTTGTGGGGTTTGTAGAACCATAAACCCCATTATTCTTAGTTGTAATACCACTTATTTCGGTGATTTTCAAAACAAGGAAGGTCAGTTTAACAGCTCTAGCCAACCTTATGATAATTGTTCAGGAACCAGTCAAAGAATGTATGAAGGATCTGATGCAGTGCACAAATTCATCGTTGATGTTCCTTCCTTTGTTTCCGTAACGTTGGATGGAAAAACTTCTCCGATGGGCATGTTTTTGTATGATTATGCTTGTGGTGAACATTGTTTGGATGTGTCAGAAACGAGTGCACAAGGAGGAACAGCTTCTTTTGCACCAATCTTTTTAAACCCTGGTGAATATTACATTATCGTAGACAAAGACTTAATGACGGGCAATACAACCAATAACCAATATACTTTAACCTTGAAATGTGAGGATTCTTCAAATCAGGATTTTGTTTCGGACCCCAATAGCTGCCCAAAAAATGGCACTACACCGCATCAAATTAGAATCCGTTCGGTGGGCGCTTTAATGTTAAATAATTTAAGCTTAACCTTAAAAGATCGAATTAGTTTTGTTTATGACAAAGGCCAAAATAATTATTACTTAGAAAAAGGTTTGTTTTGGAATGGCCAAGAGCTCGTCTACGATTTTTTTGCAGACAAAAGTGGTGATCTGGGTAAATGTGGTTACGCAGCAGGCGATTCCTTTCAAATTCGCATTGCCAACGAAGGTCGAGTAAAATTGGTTAGGCCTGTCTTCGAAGCCAATTCTCCAAGTGTTTATTCAGCGGGGGCAAAATCTACAATCACTAGTTTTGTAGCGATAAGAGAGAACAGCTTTTTTATTTCGCCAAGCAGCCATCGAATTGGTTTTGGAGCGGAAGCTCAATTCAGCGTTTTGTTACAAGCAGAAGGAACCAGTTGGAAAATTTCCAAAATTCCCACTTGGTTGAGCATTGCAGATTCTAGTGGCACAGGATCAGCAGACTTGACCTTTACAACCCAATCAGTTAACAACAGCAATCGCAACCGGGTTGCTGAAATATACATAACCAATACCGAAAAGGTTCTGCGTACTTTTTATGCGATACAAAAAGGATGCACAGCTGCTGCCGCAGATTTAGGCTCTGATCTTCAGGTTTGTGTAGGTGAACCTTTAGTCCTAAAACCGACTATTCAGGGAGCTTTTCGATGGGGCAACAACGCAACAACTTCAACATTAACCGTCAATACAAGTACTCCCGGAACCACTTCGTATACGATTCGTGCTGTAAATGGAACTTGTATCGCTACGGATACAGTAAAGGTTACCGTGAATGCCAAACCTCTCTTTGACTTAGGGCCACAAAAAAACATCTGCCTTGGCGATAGTGTACAATTGACTGCGTCAGGTGGGGGAACTTACCTATGGAGCCAATCAAACGCTAGCACGTCCTCAATTTTTGTTAAACCAACCAGTGCCAGTACTTATTCGGTTACGGTAAGTAAGGATGCTTGCCAATCCAGTGATCAAATTTCAGTAAAGGTGAATCCCAAGCCTGTGGCGAATGCCGGACTGGACCAAACCATCTGTTCCGGCGCCAAGACTGTTTTAAGCGCCAGCGGGGGAGGCACTTACACCTGGAGTGTCGGCGCAACTACAGCACAATTAGAAGTAAACCCAACCGCGACTACTACTTACACCCTGACGGTCACTACGCAGAGTGGTTGTACGGCTTCGGATCAAGTAGTCGTTGTAGTCAATCGTGCTACAGCTAGTGCTGGACCTGATCAGAGCATCTGTTCCGGTAAAAGTGCCACCTTGACGGCGAGCGGTGGCGGCACTTATCGATGGAGCCAGAATAATGCCACCACAGCCAGTATTACCGTAAGCCCAATTGCTACCCAAACCTACACACTCACTGTAACCCAAGGTGTTTGTAGCGCTACCGATGAAGTAATGGTAACAGTTAACTCCAATCCGGTGATAGTGGAAGAGTCTATCCGCCCTGCTGCCGGACCCACTGGTAACATTCAAGTAAAAATTACCGGTGGAACTCCAGCTTATCAATACAAATGGTTTAGGAACGATACACTTGTATTTACCCAAGAAGATTTAGTGGGGCTTAAAACGGCTGTTTACAAACTAATCGTCACCGATGCCAATGGGTGTACGGCCACGTATGGACCAAAACTGGTCACCAAATCAGAAATCATTCCTAGCTTGACCGAACTAGAGGTGTTCCCCAATCCAAGCAGCGGCGACATCACGATCAAAGGGAAGTTAAAAGCGCCCGAAATCATCCAGATTTACATTTTGGATGCCACTGGCCGAAGAATCTGGAAATCCGAACCTGATAAGCTTAGCGAATTTGAACACAACTTGAATCTGCAATCCTTGGCAAAAGGAATTTATATGGTTCAAATCAACGTAGCCGGATATTCTAGCTTTAAAAAAATTATTCTACTCTAAAATACCCAGCAATGAAAATTGTCAAAAAAACACTTACTGTACTTATCCTTTTTGTACTGTTTGGTAGCGATTATTTACAGGCTCAGTGCACCTGTACAGAAAGCCCTGGAAGCTTTAATGCCAACCAATTGGTGCTTTGTGAAAACTTCGAATCCTATACCAATGGTTCTAGTTTTCCATTTAACAATGCACGTTGGGGTTTCTGGCCAGGTACAAGTACTTTTGGAAGGATACAAACTGCACCTAATTCAAATAGTAAGGCATTGCTTGTGCAGCACAATGGGAGTACAGGACCTGATCTTTTGCTGAAATTAGGCAATCGGACTTCGGGGAGATATCGGGTTTCATGGCAGATGTATATTGCAAAGGGTAAAACAGCTTATTACAGTATTCAACATGATGAATCTGCTGAACTATGGGCATATGAAGTTGATTTTGAAAACGGGATCGGAACTTTATCAAGATTTGGTTTGCCTGTAACAAAATTTCCTTACATCACGGGGGGCTGGAATAGAGTAATGCAAATTATTGACATAACCTCGGATCAAGTAGAACTTTGGATAAATGACGAGTATGTCGATTCATGGCGCTACAACACAGGCAGGGGGCCCAATTTTTCTTATATTTTTGGGGAGTATCCTCTTGCTGCTATTAACTTTAAAGGTGCACCAAATGCCTCATATTACGTCGACAATATCTGCATGTGGCAGGCAGCTCCAGCTTTAATTTCCAATGTAAGCCCAACATGTATAAAAAATGGCCAGTCTATATCCGGTGGAGAAAGTATCATTAAAACCTATAACCTTTATACAGAAAGGGAATATTCTAGTGAAAATTGTCGAAACATTTGCAGTTTCGCAGGACTAAATGTCAAAAATTCATTAAAATATGACAACCAGAATAGAGTACCTGCAAGCAGAATTGATGATGCCAGCATTTTGCCTAATCAGGTTATTAATCTCCCGTGTTTAAAAGACAGAATTCTAACCCAGAAAAGCTTAAGAGGCCAGATATATCCTTTTACAGCAACTACAACAGATTTATCTATTGAATTACAATTTCAAGTTGGTTTTGCAAGCAATGTTCAAATTGCCTTGGTTGAATGCAACGAGAATCTAAATTTTCCATGCCAACTAGACGAGAATACAGATGGGCTAAGCTATTATTTTAATGTCCAACCAGGAAAAACATACAACATTATTGTAATTGCCACAGAAACCGTTGAATTTTTAATTGATATCTCTACTGTAATTCAACCAAAAATATGCGTGTTAGTCAATCAAGATATAAATGCTACTTGTATCTGCAAAGAGGCTACCACCACCCTCAGCCAATCAACTACATTAACCAATGTTCAAACCTCTTCTTCTTCTCTCACAAAACGTGTATTTCCCGAAATCAACAGAGACTATTTGGGTGGCGAAAAAGCTTTTCGAATCACACTGGAACGACCCAGTTTGGTTAATTTTTCCCTAAGATCTACCAATCAAGGTTACAGTATGTTTTTAGCGGGTAGTGATTGTGCTGACAACTTACTCGCACTAAATTCGACTCCCGACAATGGAGGCACTGCCACTATTTCTAAGGCTCTTGAAGCTGGGGTATATCATCTTATCGTGGATCAACTTACAACGAATAGTAGCAACTTTCAATTAACTTACACTTTCTCCGCAGTCGATCCGGTTTTCAGAGCTAGCAATTCAGCTTGCCCCATCAATCCAAACAATGCTCATCAAGTAAGTATCCGCTCCAGCCCGCTCTTGTTAAACACCGATGTCTTGGGCATCAATGATCGAATTTATCTGGTGAATACCAGAAACACCAATAATCGTGAAACAAATGCATTTAATTGGAGTGGCCAGCAAATCAACTTCACATTGTATGAAGATGCTACCTCTGATAACCTTAATTGTGGGTATGTAGAAGGCGACTTAATTGAATTTGTAATCATCCGACAGGATAAAATTTACTCCGTAAAACCAATCTTTCAATTAGAGGATGGTACAGATATAACGGCTGGTAGCCGTTTTAAAAAAGGAGGGAAATCTTTAATTACTGGTTTTGTGAGTACTTTAAATGTCAGCAATCTGGGAGTAGGTAGTATCCCAACGCTCTCAGCAAATGAAAGGAATTTTCTGTTAGAAGTCAACAGTACAGGCGCATGGCGCATTCAGAGAGTCAATCCTAATAAACCTGCGTGGATTGAATTTAACCTAACTAATTCAAGTGGCATTAAGGATGTCTCCTTCAAAGTTTTCCGCAACCAAAGTACCCAAGCTAGAACCGATACCGTTTTGGTTATCAATGACCAAGGTTTTTACAAAAGTATCATCTTCACTCAGCCTGGTTGCACTGGTCCCAGTGTCAATGCCGGAGCGGATCAATCCATTTGCTCCGGGCAAAATGTCACCTTGACTGCTAACGGAAATGGAACCATCACTTGGCAAGCCCCAGGTCCAGTTTCCAACCCGAGCTTTAGCACCATGTTAAACGCAACCCAAACTTTTACCGCTTATGCTACAAGCAACGGATGTACTGCAAGCGATCAAGTGACAGTTAATGTATTACCCAAACCAAATGCCAGCGCAGGCCCCGACCAAACAATTTGTCCTGGCTCCCCGGCTGTTTTAAACGCCAGTGGGGAAGGCACTTACACCTGGAGTAATGGCTCAACTCTTGCACAGTTAGAAGTAAACCCAACCACGACTACTACTTACACCCTTACGGTTACTTCGCAGAGTGGTTGTACGGCTTCGGCTCAGGTAGTCGTGGTGGTCAATCGTGCTACGGCTAGTGCAGGTGCTGATCGTAGCATCTGTCGCGGCGATAGTACCATTTTGCAAGCTAGTGGAGGAGGAACTTATTTGTGGTCTAATGGAAAAACGAGTCCATCGATCAAGGTTAGCCCAACTAGCGATCAAGTTTATCAAGTAACGGTCAGCAATAACAATTGCCCTGCAACAGCCACTGTAAAGGTTACCGTTAATCCCCTGCCCCTTGCCAATGCTGGCGCAGATACCAGCATTTGCGCCGGGCAAAGTGCAAGGCTTACCGCCTCCGGCGGAAGTACTTACAAATGGAGCAACAACGCAAACCTCTCCTCCATCACCGTAACGCCAGTCAGCACTGAGACCTTCACAGTAACGGTCACCGCCCAAAACGGATGCGAAGCCTCGGATCAACTCACGGTGACAGTTCGTTCTTTGCCCCTTGCCAATGCTGGCGCAGACACCCGCATCTGTCGCGGCGACAGTACTACTTTACAAGCTAGTGGAGGAGGAACTTATTTGTGGTCTAATGGAAAAACGAGCCCATTGATCAAGGTTAGCCCAGCTAGTGACCAAATTTATCAAGTAACAGTCAGCAATAATAATTGTCCTGCCACTGCCACTGTAAAAGTTACCGTTAATCCATTACCCCTTGCCAATGCTGGCGCAGACACCAGCATTTGCGCCGGGCAAAGTGCAAGGCTTATCGCTTCCGGCGGAAGTAGCTACAAATGGAGCAACAGCACCCAAACCCCAACGATCACCGTAACGCCAGTCAGCACTGAAACCTTCACAGTAACGGTCACTTCCCAAAACGGCTGCGAAGCCTCGGATCAACTCACGGTGACAGTTCGGCCCCTGCCCCGTGCCAATGCTGGCGCAGACACCAGCATTTGCGCTGGTCAAAGTGCAATGCTTACCGCCTCCGGCGGAAGTACTTACAAATGGAGCAACAGCATCCAAATCCCAACGATCACCGTTACACCAGCCAGCACTGAAACCTTCACCGTAACGGTCACCTCCCAAAACGGCTGCGAAGCCTCGGATCAGCTCACGGTGACAGTTCGGCCCCTGCCCGTGGCCAATGCAGGCCCTGACCAACCCATCTGTGCCGGGGCCAAGGCAGTTTTAAGCGCCAGTGGAGGAGGTACATACACCTGGAGTAACGGCTCAACTACAACACAGTTAGAAGTAAGTCCAACTATAACTACTTCTTACACCCTGACGGTTACTTTGCAGGGTTGTACGGCTACGGATCAGGTTGTCGTGTTGGTCAATCGTGCCTCTGCTAGTGCTGGTACCGACCGTAGCATCTGTCGCGGCGATAGTACCATTTTGCAAGCTACTGGAGGAGGAACTTATCTGTGGTCTAGTGGAAAAACAGATCGAGCCATCACGGTTAGTCCCACCAGCGACCAAGTTTATCAGGTCACCGTTAGCAATAGTGGCTGTTCTGTAACTGCCTCTGTAAAGGTTACAGTTACCCCCTTGCCCCAAGCCAGTGCTGGTTTGCCGCAGACCATCTGCCTGGGACAACCAGCAACCTTAAGTGCCAGCGGAGGAGGCACCTACCTCTGGAACACCACTGCTTCCACTCAAGAAATAACTGTAAGCCCCACACAGTCTACCGATTACACGGTCACGGTCACCCAAGGTAGCTGCTCCAATACGGCCCAGGTAAGGGTGACGGTTAATTCAGCCACTGCCAATGCAGGCCCAGATCAAAGTGTCTGTGCAGGTCAAAGTGTGATGTTGACTGCGTTAGGAGGTGGCACTTATCAATGGAGCACCAGCGCTAACGCTGCTTCAATCACATTGATTCCCAATCAGACCCAAACCTACACCGTAACTGTGACTCAAAATGCTTGTACCGCAACGGACGAGGTTACAGTTACCGTTCGACCCTTGCCGATTGTTAACGCTGGGCTTGATCAAAACATCTGCATAGGTCAAAGTGCAGTGTTGACTGCTTCGGGCGGAGGTAGCTACAAATGGAGTACCAATGCCACTACGTCTACGATCACTGTTGCCCCGCTCAGTGTACAAGCTTATAGGGTTACCGCAACGCTGGAGGGCTGTGAAGCCAGCGACGAAGTGCTCGTTGCTGTAAAACCTTTGCCAAGTGCCAATGCCGGGCCAGACCTTAGCATTTGTGCAGGTCAAAATGCAGTGCTAACTGCATCTGGCGGTAGCCTTTACAAATGGAGCACCACTGCCACTACTTCGTCTATTTCGCTTATCGCCGCAAATACACAAACGTTCAGCGTCACCGTCACTCAAGATGGCTGCGAGTCCATGGATGAAGTATTGGTCATCGTAAAACCAGTACCAACAGCCAATGCTGGCGCAGATCAAAGTATTTGTGCAGGTCAAAGCACGATGCTGAATGCAACTGGTGGGGGTGCATACAAGTGGAGCAACAATGTAGCAAGCGCCTCGATTACCATAAGTCCTGTTGGTACACAACTATTTACAGTAACGGTAACTCAAAACGGCTGTGAAGCCAGCGATGAAGTATTGGTCACCGTAAAACCTTTGCCGAGTGCCAATGCAGGCCCAGATCAAAGCATCTGTGCGGGGCAAAGTGCGGTATTGACTGCCTCAGGAGGAAGCACTTACAAATGGAGTACTACTGCCACAACGTCTTCTATTGCTCTTACACCTCTGGCGACTCAGGTGTTTAAGGTAACCGTGACCCAAGACGCTTGTGAAGCTACGGATGAAGTACAGGTGGAGGTAAAAGCGCTACCTGCCGCCAATGCTGGCCCAGACATCAGCATTTGTGCAGGGCAAAATGCAGTGTTAAATGCCTCTGGCGGCAGCAGTTACCGCTGGAATACCAATGCTGCTGTGGCCAGCATCACGGTCAGCCCCACCCAAACTCAAAAGTACACCGTGACAGTCAGTCAAAATGCTTGCGAAGCTAGCGACGAAATTCTGGTGACAGTGAAGGAACTCCCTAACGCCAATGCTGGCCTCGATCAAAGTATTTGTATCGGTCAAAGTGCTACCTTGATTGCCACCGGAGGCGGTAGTTACAAATGGAATACCAACTCCAGCACCTCAAGCATTACGGTCAACCCGAGTGCTACTCAAATTTTTACGGTAAGTGTTACCCAAGATGGTTGCACCGCGAGTGATGAGGTATTGGTTACCATAAAACCCTTACCAAGTGCCAATGCGGGGCCTGACCAAAGCATCTGTGCGGGCCAAAGTGCGGTGCTGACTGCCTCAGGAGGAAATGGCTACAAATGGAACAACAATTCCAGCTCATCATCCATCACGGTAGTACCTGGCAATACGGAAACTTTCACCGTTACGGTGACCCAAAATGGCTGCGAAGCCACGGATCAACTTACGGTGACAGTACGGCCACTACCCATTGCAAATGCAGGCCCCGATCTTAGCATCTGTGCCAAACAAAGCGCGGTGCTAAGCGCTGCTGGCGGGAACGTTTATAAATGGAGCAACAATGCCACCACCGCATCCATAACCATCAGCCCGGCGGCAACACAAGTTTTTACCGTGACCGTAACACAGAACGAGTGTGAGTCAATTGATGAGGTCAGGGTAACGGTACGCCCCCTGCCCAATGCCAACGCAGGCCCTGACCAGAGTATCTGCGCAGGCCAAAGCACTGTATTGAATGCAACTGGAGGAGGTACTTATAAGTGGAGCACTAACGCCACGACGTCGAACATTTCGGTAAACCCGGTGGCGACACAGTTGTATACCCTTACTGTAACCCAAAATGATTGTGAGGCCATTGATCAGGTTATCATTACCGTAAATGCAAATCCAAGCATAAACCAGGATTCAAGCCAATTCAAGGCTGGAATCAATAGCTTCATTAAGGTGAGCGTAATGGGTGGAACTTCACCTTACCAATACCAATGGTTCCGCAATGATACCCTTGTTTCAGTGCAAGAGGATTTGTTGGGGGTAAAATCAGGGATACATAAATTGGTCGTTACCGACGCAATAGGCTGCTCAGCAACCTTCGGCCCTCAAGCGATTGTCACGACCTCTACCTTTGACCTTACGCTCAATCGCAACATCCAAATCTTCCCCAACCCAAGCAACGCCCTGATTCACATCCAGTTTGATTTGGAACAAGCAACTCCATTGGAAATAATTATCCTGGATGGTTTAGGAAAAAACATTTGGCACCAAAACCAACGAAATTTCTTCCGCGAAAAATTGGAGGTCAATTTATCCAATCATCCAGCCGGAATGTATTGGGTACAATTCAAAACCGAAAATGGGGCCTTTTATAAAAAAATCATGCGCTTATGAAAACAAACAACCCCACTAAACCAGCCCTGAAACGTTTAGAATGGCTGATGATTCCGCTGCTTTGCCTCATTTTGTGGTGTACAGGCTGTATTGGCCCAAAACTAGACCAACTCGATTTCGTCGAAGTTCAAACCAAAATACCTGTCCCGGCAGGAGTAGGAAGCCTTACCGTGGGTGGAACCATCAATCGGACTTTGCTTGAGGAAGATTCCCTTGGAGACCATGGTTTTATTTGGGTAGAAAACTGGACAGGGACTCCCGCTGATTTTGTGCTGGGCAGACCGGGTGTTAAAACCATCAGTTTAGGCAAAATACAACAAGGCGACTTTACCCATACGCTCAACAACCTCAATGTGGAACAAAGCCTTTACTCCATTAAAGCTTATGCAGTAGCCGGTGGTCGAACCATCTATGGAGGATTGGAACGCTTCAGTTTTAATTTTGTCGTACAAACGGATACGGTAAGCATCAACAACAACGAGGCCACTTTATCCGCGCTGCTTTTTGGTTTGGAAGCCTTGCGGGATTCGATAATTGACCACGGACACATCATTGCCAGAGACACGGCCAACCTCTATTTGAATAAACCTTTTTTTAAAAAATCCAACCTCAAAAGCACCAATGACGACGGTGTTTTTTCAAGCGAATTTGAAGGCCTGAGCTTCAATACCACCTATTACGGCAAAGCCTACGCCCAGACCCGGGATGGTCGTTTTGTCTACAGCAAAAAAACGCTGACCTTCAGGGTAAAGGACGGCTGGTTGCCAGTCAAGTTTCGTTTGCCTGCCCAACAAGCCCATTTGGTCAGCGGAGCCATTGGCAATAGTGGTTTTATGGGGGTAGCCTGTCTGGATGAATTGTGCCTGAACGCCAGTAATGGACCTACCCGGATGGCCTACCGCTTTGATGTAGAACAAGATACTGTGGGGAAATGGACCGAAATCGCTGATTACAGCGGTATTCCCGCCAAAAGATCCACTTCTTTTACCCTCAACAATCGATTGTATGTAACCCTGGGTGATCGGGGTGTTGGCAATCGCTACAATACCACCAGTATCTGGGCTTTTGATCCAAGTGAAAATGGGGGAGAGGGAAACTGGATTTTGACCGATACTTTTCCTGCCACAGGCCGAGAAGGAGCGGTTGCTTTTGTCATCAATGGAAAGGCCTACATTGGTAGTGGCCGCCGCTTGGATGCCACTGCGAACGAAGTGCTATATAGTGATTTTTACGAATATTCACCATCGCTGGAAAGAGGACAACGTTGGAAGCAAATTGCCTCCCTTCCCGGTTCAGGCCGCAGTGAGGCCGCCGCTTTTGTGGTCAACAACCGTGGCTACGTAGGAACAGGCTTCTCCGCTAAAGAGGATTTAAGAGATTTTTGGAGTTACAATCCACAATCCAATCAATGGGCACCAGTAGACTCATTGCCATACGACCCTCGCAGAGGTGCCATCTCCTTCAGCATCAATGGCAAAGGTTACATAGGTACTGGCTTTAAATCAGAAAACAGCGCTTACCTTAGCGACCTTTGGAGTTTTGACCCGACCGCAGCACGAGGCAAACAGTGGCAACCCCGTACTCCACTCCGCAGCGGGGGTCGCTCCCACGCTGGCTTATTCGTCGTCAACAACCGAGCCTACTTGGGAGGTGGAAGGAGTATCTTTGTCCGAAACAACAACCTGGATTTTTTGATCTTCTCCGATTTCTGGATGTACACTCCCGAAAACAATTAAACCATGCAGAAAAAAATACTCAGCATACTCATCTCAAGTCTCTTTCCACTTTTACTTTTGGCGCAGAAAAAGAACTTGATCTATACCCAACGGGACACCATCCAATTTGAGGTGGTTGAACGATCCGGTAAATTGGCCCTGCAGTTCAACCCCGAGCAAACCAAACACGCAGACATTACCACGAGCTACTTTATGGCCATCACTGACCTTCGTTTGGAAGATGCCGATTTGCAGCTTGCCTACGAATTGGGTGCCACAGAAAAGGGCTTCAACTACATCTCTAGTGTACTATTGCTCAATCAAGCCGGGCGAGTGATCACGCCCTTGCCATTTAAGGCCAAAGGAGATTTAGGCTCATTGCCCGAAGGTACAGTTGGTTTACGGAGTATGACCTGGTTAGATGCCCTGGAAGATGTACTCATTTTTGGCCAAAAATACCAATTGGTACTCAGTACCGAGCTGTGGGGTAACGTAGATTGTGCGGATGTTCGGCCAGCTTTTACCCTGAGCCAACAGTTGCCCCATTTGGGAATTGCCGCCGGAGGTTTGATTCTGACGGGCATTGGTCAATTTCAGAAAAGTAAAAAAATTGACGCCTACAATACCTACAAAAATTACCATGCGAATGGTGAATCCTATGAATTGGCTCAGCCCTTCTTTGAACAGGCAAAAACCTATGAGAAAGATGCCCGTTTGTATACCTATGCAGGCTGGGCGGTATTGAGTCTGGATGCGGCGGTTTACCTCTATCGAGCCTTTAACACCAGGGCCAGACAAAAGCAATACGACAAATATTGTGGCAAGCAATCTTTTTCCTTGCGCTTGGATACCAGACCCTTAGGCGATGGCAGCAATGCAATGCAAGTTCAATTGGCTTTTAACCTAAAATGATCAACCATGCACCTGATGATAAAAAAGACCTGGATTTTGCTGGCCTGCTGCTTGTTCTTAGGCGCACTCGAAAGTCTATCCGCTCAAGCTAAAAAATGTTTTGAGGAGGTGCGCCAGGATGGGCTATTGGAGTTTAAAAAAAGAAACTACAACAAGGCCGTCGACAGTTACATCGCCGCTTTAAATTGCCCGGACAAACCTTTGGAAAATGACCTATACGACCTCATCAAGCAAGCTCAAAAAGCCATTGAAACGGATCTGGTCGTAAAAAGTGATGCTGCAAAAAAAGCAGTGGCCGAGGCTGCCGAGGCTGGCGAAGAGGTAAAAAAAGCACAAGACTTGGCCGATAAAGCCAATAAAGCAGAAGCCCTGGCAAAAGCGGAAGCCGAAAAAAACGCGGCTATCGCTCGTGCTCAAGGCAAACAGGCCGAAATGCTCCGCTTAGCCATTCTGGCCGATAACCTGCGTACGGACAACAAACCGGGTGATGCCTTGTTTTTGGCTTTTTTGTCTACCAAACTAAATGACAAATGGCCCATCTCGCCCGCTCAAATGCGCGCCTTTTCACAAGCGGTATGGGATACCTTAAATCATCCCCTTGCTCAGTCGGCACTAGCTTTCAACGCCGTATATCCACTTGCGGATGGCCAAGATTACCTAGCAGTGCAGGATCAGCAGCAATTGGTATTCCTGAGCAAAGGCAAAAGTAGTCCAGTCCAAACGGGTAAAGACACCTTGATATTAGCTAATGCCATTGCCCGCTATGGCGACAACTACCTGCTGGGCAGTACTTCGGGGCGAGCCTGGCTTTGGAATGCATCGACCAATGTAGCTACTCCTATTGAGGCCCACACCGCATCAATCTTGAGCACCAGTGCTTCCACTGACGGCCAATCCTGGCTGACTACCTCCAGAGACAAGCAGGCTAAACTTTGGAGTAAGGATGGTCAACTTCAACGCAGTTTTCCGGATAAAGTCAATACCTACAACGCTCTTTTTAGCCCGGATGGACAGTCCATTTTGACTCGTTCTGCGGATGGAAGCCTCAAACTTTGGAACCTTGACTCGGGTACATTCATTCAGTTGCGCAATGCTCCAGCCTATAGTTATGCTGTTCTTTTTTCGGAAAAAGGCAACCGGATTTTAGCCGGAGGGCATGACGGTAAACTATACCGCTGGGATCTTCAAGGCAATCCCTTGCCACCATTGGATTTGCACAGCAGTCCTATTCGTCAATTGCGCGTATCTCAGCAAAAGCAATTTATGTACTCCATCGCCGCCGATTCAAGTATGGCTTTGCTTACGCCCGAGGGAGACTTGTTTCGGAAAGCGAGCAATCGGAAAACTAGCCATGAGTTGTTTGCCGTTTTGGACCCCAATGATCAATTCCTGGCCACTGCAGATGCAGATCACAACATCTATCTGGAGCATTTTGGGCGAGGTGAGGTTTTATTGCTGTCTGGTCATCAGGCCGAAATTACGAGTTTGGCTTTTTCACCAGATGGCCAATCCCTCCTGAGCACTTCCGCGGACGGAGCATTGCGTTTGTGGGACATCAATGGCAATTTGTGGATGGAACTCAATACTGGAGACAAGGATACCCCACCCATAGCTGCTTTTTCTGGGGATGGGAAAAACATCCTAGTTTCCAGCGAAGGCAATAAAACGCTGCTGGAGTGCCCCATGCCTGAACTGGTGTTGAACGACATGAATCAGAGAGAAAAGGCTTTGGCAGGAAGAATTGAGGAAGTGAAACGTAGGTATGGGGTAAAGTTTTTGGAGTGAAAGAGGGATGATCATTTTTCACATTCGTCTTTAATGCATTGATTACCAAAACACACGAAATATAATTATCACAAAGGAGAAAAAAGAGGACACTGAGGACACAAAGCACCGTCAACATCTAACTTTGTGTCCTCAGTGTCCTCTTTTTTCTTCTTTGTGGTAATAAAAATGTCGCTTTGGCTGTCCCAGTTTGTGAAAATTTGTGTCATTTGTGGCTGAATTCCAAAGAAATACTCCACCGAAGCTGGGGTGCAAACCATGAACCTTAGCCCAAAATTTCCTTCAAACGCTGGACAACCTGATCCACCTCTTCCCTGGTGTTCATGTACGAAAAGGAAAAACGCAGCGTCTGACGAGGCGATCCATGTTTCAATGCATCCATCACGTGAGACCCCACGTCTACCCCTGAACTGCAAGCACTGCCACCAGAAGCTGCGACCCCGGCAATGTCCAAATTGAGCAGTAAAAGGTCAGTCCTTGGCCCGGGAGGGAAACCTACACTGAGGATTTTGTAGTGCCCTCGCCCAAAGGGATCGCCATTAAATTCAAGATCGGTAAAATGAACTTGTAATTGCTCCGCAAAATAATCACGCAGGCCCTGAATGTGAGCGCGGCGTGTATCCATCTCCGCAGTGGCCAGTTCCAAGGCTTTGGCCATTCCCAAAATCCCGGAAATGTTTTCCGTTCCGCCACGCATGTTGCGCTCTTGCGAACCGCCGTCAATGTAGGGATGAATGATGTTGCCGCTGTTGATGTAAATAAATCCAATGCCCTTGGGCCCGTGGAATTTATGGGCTGAACCGGTCAAAAAGGCGATTTTGGTTTTGGCCACATCGATGGGATAAAAACCCATACTCTGTACCGTATCGGTATGAAACAAGGCGCCATACTGAGCACAAAGCGCCGAAACCTGCTCCAGATCCAATAAAGTACCGACCTCATTGTTGGTGTGCATAAGGGAAACCAGGGTCTTTTGGCTAGCATCCTGCAACAGCTGCTCTAAATGACCAAGTTGGATGTGCCCATTGCTGGTTTGGTCAACAAATACAATTTCTACCGCACCCTCTTTTGCTATAGTTTCCAGGGAATGCAACACACAATGGTGTTCTGTACGCGCACTGATGATACGCCGCACCCCCAAGTCTTGCACCGAACGTTTGAGCGCCATGTTGCTCGATTCTGTACCGCCGGAAGTGAAAAAAATCTCCCCAATGGAGGCATTCAAAGTACGGGCAATCTGCCGCCGGGCTTGTTCTATGGCTGCTCTTGCGCTGCGCCCTTCCTGGTGAATGGAAGAGGGGTTGCCATTGGTGTGGCGCAAGGCATTCACCATGACTTCAATCACCCGATCGTCGATGGGAGTGGTGGCGGCATTGTCGAAAAAAATACGCATAGAAAGGGGTTTAAAGGTTGAGGAGGTTGAGGAAGGTTGAGGCTACCGCAGCGACTTGTACAAGGTCGCGTCTAGACCGCTGCGGTAGCCTCAACCTT
>NZ_JBGSLK010000148.1:0-16242 GCF_041740695.1 Haliscomenobacter sp.
GCCAGCCCCGGCCCTTCGACTTCGCTCAGGGAACGGGGCTGGCCGGAGCCGAGCCCTGATGAAACGACTCCACAGTTTGTCGGGTCGGAAATTACGACCTTTTACCCAAAAACAACGGAGAAAGCAGGATTTTATTGATCGAAAGGATGTAATACACCTGACGATTATTTACATTTTTCCAGTGCCTTTTGCACCGTTTGTACCTTCACGAACCCATAATCATTTCCCCAGGCCTGATGAATGTAATTGATGATGTTGGCAATTTCAAAATCGGTGAGCTTCCGTTCGCCGGGCATGGCTTCACTGTATTTTTTGCCATTCACCACTATTTCACCCGTTTTGCCATAACGAATGATGCAAGCAATTTCATCCGGGTGTTTTTTCAAATAGTCCGATTTGACCAGCGGGGGGATACGCCCACGCAGGCCGGTACCATCCTCCATGTGGCAATTGGCACAATAGGATCCGTACATGATTTCGCCTTGTTGGTAAGGATTGTTCTGACAAGCCCATACCAGAGTCATTACAAAAAAAAGGACAATCAACAGAGAACGTTGCATTTAGTAAGTTTTGGTCATTTTGGCTGGCACACAGATGATAAAATCGGCCTTGCCCAGGTTTTCCTGGTCCAGTTTATCGATGTTATCCTGCTCTACCGTGGCAATGTTCACCACGTCTTTGCCTGCTGCGTATTTGCGCAGATACCAAACCGTACCTTCTTTCAGATCGGAGTGATAAGAGCCGTTAAAGTGTAAGAACACATGACCCTTCTTTAAGTTTTGGGCAATAAAATACCCCATGGTGGCATCTTTTACGGCTTGGGATTTGACCAGATTGTCGGAGGCAGCGGCACTGCCGTGGCCACCCATCATTTTGATCATCGCCTGATAGGAGGGCAAGTTCATGTCAACTTCGATGGGGAGGGGGGCAATCCAGGATTTGGCTTCACTGGTCAGTGGATTGAGGGATTCCAGCCCTTGTTTGTACACCATATTGGCGTAGCGCCGGGGTACGTTGGTGGCAATGAAGGGCAATTTTTTGCTTTTGGCCAATTCCACCAATGGTTTGTAATCGGTGGCGTAATTGTCCCAGATGCGGGCTTCCTCTTCAAAATTTTTGCTGCTGATCTGGCCACTCAGGTATTCATTGAGGATGGCCTGGTTGTCGCGCTCGAACATTTCAGCGCCCATGATCAGTTTGCCGCTGGTTTCTTTTTCCAGGTCTTCGGCCAGTTCGATTTGTAGCCAGTGAGAAATGGGGTTGTTGTGTTGTTCACCAAAAAAGACTACGTCAGCTTTTTTGCTTTGTTTGAGCAATTGTGCGTAATCGGTTTCTTTGCCTTTGCTGTCAAAAACGCGGTAGGCTTGTTTGTCTTGGGCTGTCGCTACCAAAGTAGCCAGGATGAAGATACAAACGTTTAGGATTGGTTTCATGTTGGTTAATTGAGGCAGAAGAATAGACTGCCCGCAAGTCTAGCGAGTTTTACCTTAATCTTCCTCTTTTGCTGGGGGAATTATTTTTTTGCGGCCCGCTTTTTTATCGCTTTGCACGGATTTGGCCTTTTTGCGTTTTTTCGGGTTGGCCACCAGGCGTTCGGGTACTTCTTCTCGCTCGGGTTCGGGTACAAGAGCGGTCTCAATTAGATCCAGGATTTTTTTGATGGCCTTGTCCCGATTGCTTTGTTGGGTACGGCTTTCCTGGGAACTGGTGCTCAACAGTCCTTCTTTGCTAATGCGGTTGGCTAGCTTTTGGCGCAGCGTGGCCTTTTCTTCTTCGTCCAAGCCTTCTGATGTTGCTACCTCAAAGAGGGCCTCCACCCGGGTTTCCACCTTATTCACGTTCTGCCCGCCGCTGCCGGAGCTGCGGGAGGTACGAAACTTGAGCTCTTTTTGGATTTGTTGGGTATTCATGGTTTTCTGTTGAGTTCCTAGAACAGCATGGGCAAGGTAAAAAGTTTCCTCCCTGATAAAAATTTAAACCCAAGGCCAATCTAATGAAATTTGATCAAACAGAAAAAGGCCACCCCGAAGGATGGCCTCTTTATTGTCGGGGCACCAGGATTTGAACCTGGGACCCTCCCGATTTCATCGGGATGCGCTGCCAGCCCACGCTCTGCTCCGGAAATATTCACTTTATCAAGCTTTACTTAGATTTAAGGAGCTTTATTTTCCTGCTGCGCAATCCATGTGAAAAGGTATTCTCGATTTTTGAAGGCTTTGAGTTTAGCTTCAAGTGCCATTGCGTCGGATCTGGTTTCAAAAACACGGGAGAAAATCAAAATCCAAGGCCCTTTATTTTTGGTCCATTTATTGCGATTGGTATTGTGCCGAAGGAGTCGGTCTGGTAGATTGTTGGTTTGTCCGATGTATAAAACGCCCGAAGAGGTGGATTGAATAATGTAGGTGTGAAACATAGGAACGAGATTGATTAAAACCAAAAAAGCCACCCCAAAGGATGGCTTTTTTTTGTCGGGGCACCAGGATTTGAACCTGGGACCCCCTGCTCCCAAAGCAGGTGCGCTACCGGGCTGCGCTACGCCCCGAATTTTGTTCCGATATTTTTAGAAGCACCAGGATTTGAACCTGGAAACCTCCCGATTCCATCGGGATGCGCTATCGAACTGCGCTACGCCCCGAATTTTGTTC
Source organism: Haliscomenobacter sp. (assembly GCF_041740695.1). Taxonomy (GTDB): domain Bacteria; phylum Bacteroidota; class Bacteroidia; order Chitinophagales; family Saprospiraceae; genus Haliscomenobacter. The sequence continues at coordinate 2,646 of NZ_JBGSLK010000148.1, forward strand.
CGATATTTGTAGAAGCACCAGGATTTGACCCTGGAACCCTCCCGATTCTATCGGGATGCGCTATCGAACTGCGCTACGCCCAAAAAAATGGGTGTGGGTGTGAAGTAGTGTGGGTGTGTACAAAAATTCACTTCGTGAATCCTTGGCGGTGGAGCCGGGATTCGAACCCGGGGTACCGTTTCCAGTACGTCAGTTTAGCAAACTGGTGGTTTAAGCCACTCACCCACTCCACCTTGGAGCGAAAAAAACAAGTTATTTCGTTAAATAACCGCGTTTTTCTCGAAGCGACTGCAAAGATATATGCCGCTGCCATTAATACAAATGAAATTGAAAAAAAATTCCCGCCCTATGGCATTTTTTTTTGAGGGGGATACAAAAGGGTTTGATTTTCAAAAACAAAGGTGGTGGTGGAATTTTAAAAAAAAAATGACAGCATATGTTTACATTCAGGTGCCCAAACCATACAACACCATACTTAGCTGTTTTTTTTGTTTAATCAAATTCCCATCCTACCCATGCTCCACCTTAAATTACACCTCTTTATCGCCTTGTTTGCCCTGGCAGGTATCGCCACCAGCCAAGCCCAAAACCTCCGCATTCCCTTCCAATTGACTGCCCACAACAATATCGCCGTGCAGACCATCCTGAACGAGATAGATACGCTCCATTTGATGTTTCACACTGCCGCCAGCGATGTTACCCTGACGGAAGACGCCACAAAAAAACTCAAGAGCCTGCGTTTCAATGGAACAACTGATGGTATAAAAAGCTGGGGTGGCGCAGCAAATACCGCAAGGTACAGTGCCAACAACTCGCTGCGCATTGGAGGAATGCTGTTGAGTGGCATTGAGATTTGGGAAAATAAATTTTCAGGTCCCAATACGGACGGGAAATTCGGCCTCGACCTCTTCAAAGGCCAATGCATTCAACTGGATTTTGAGCAAAAAATCATGCTTGTCTCCCCCGCCCTGCCCAAAAAGCTCAAAAAATACCAGCAATTTAAATTGACCATCGAGGATGACCTGATGTTTTTAGCCGCGAGTTGTGAATTCGGCGATACGGCCATCACCCATACCTTTTTGATTCATTCGGGATACTCCGGGGGCCTATTATTGGATGACCAATTTGCCAACGAAAACCAACTGGGTGAAAAACTAACCATCATCGGCGAAAAAGACTTGAAAGACTCCTATGGCAATGTCATCAAAACCAAAAAAGCCATTCTGCCGGGTTTAAGCATCGGAAACAATACCTTGTCCAATGTGCCCGTCGGCTTTTTTGAAGGTGCCATTGGCCGGCAAAAAATGAGCATTATGGGTGGTGATATCTTGAAGCGGTTTCAGATTGTCATTGACACGAAAAATGGGGATATTTATTTGAAAGGGAATAAATTGAGGAAGGAACAATATACAAAGGAGTGAGCGTTTTTGAACATAGAAACTATAACCTATTGAAGCATTTTTTGCTTAAAAATCACATAATTGTTTAGGCAAGTACCTGAAAAACTACTTCGTTTTGACCCAAATGCCTACTCGCCACTTCGTGGGGCGAGTAAAACGTTGAAGGCAGTGCTCATTTCATGAAATGGAATTGTGGGAAGCGGCGCTTCGGCTACGCTCAGCGACCGCGTGCGTTGCGTCCAGCTTACTAAATCTTACGCAACTCAAAATTTTCTGCTTTTTGCACAATTCTGTACACCAAAAGCAACGCTCGCGGTCGCTGAGCGTAGTCGAAGCGCCGCTTCCCACAAATCCAAAACCTTAAACCCATATCCTCATGACAGGATACATGTACATACTGAAATGTTCAAACGACTGCTACTACACAGGGAGCACGCTAGATTTAGAGCGCAGACTAGCCCAACACCAAGCTGGTGAAGGTTCCAACTACACCAAAAAGCATTTGCCAGTGGAACTGGTTTATTTTGAAGAATATGCACGAATTGATAAGGCATTTTATCGGGAAAAGCAGGTGCAGGCTTGGAGTCGGGCTAAAAAGGAAGCTTTGATAGCGGGGCAGGTGGACAAATTGCATGGATTGGCTGAATGTAAGAATGGGAGTCATTACAGGAAAATAGGGAACTAGTGGGAAGCGCCCCTCGGCTTACTTCGACTCCGCTCAGTAACCACCGCTCGGGGACCGCGAGCGATGTGTCTGGGTTCCAGAATTTTGCATAGTCCTAAAATTTTGTGCATTATGTACAGTGTTGTATATTAGGAGCATCGCACGCGGTCCCCGAGCGGTGGTTACTGAGCGGAGTCGAAGTAAGCCGAGGGGCGCCTCCCACCAAACCAAAAAAAGGGTCAGAGCTTCCTCTGACCCCCAAAGAGGCGAAACAACGAACGGCGAAAGCGAAGAACGATCTTTTAGTGGTTTAGAAAATGGTTTAGTACTGCACTTCACTCAAACCCTCCCCACTGCGGGCAAAACCCGGCAAACCTTGCTGATTGCGGTACTGACGCACGGCATCCAGGTGCTGGAACGGGCCTAACAAAACTTTGTAGATGGCTGGCCCATGATTGGCGCGGGCAATCCAGATGGGGTGACCCTGCTGCGGTCGCTGAGCGTAGCCGAAGTGCTGCCAGTGCTCCGCACTGCGCTGGGCATTCGGTAGCCCGTCAAATGCTTCCAATTGTAAATAACTGCCCTGGGGGTCAAAACCCTGGGTACCACCACCCACGAGGGGATTTAATGCCAGGGCCTGGCGGCGGGCTGGAAGCGCTGTGTTATTATTATCGCTGTTTAGATCGGTAGGTGGAGTCTCTTCAACTTCGACGTAGGGTTGTTCTGGTCGATCCAGGGTGAGACGAGGTGCCAGCGGCTCAGTGGCGCTGTGACTCTGATTGCGCCCGGGCCGAAACCACTTGGCGCTACTCAGGTGTACAAAACCTGCACTCAACATGGCCAATCCAATCGTAATGGAACCCGCAATCAAACCCAGTCGGCGTAAAAAATTCTCTTTCATGCGCTGCTGCATGGGCATGGCCGCTACGACCATTTTGCGTACAATCGGTCTGGCGTAACGCCCAACCAACAGGCCAATGCCAACACTAAAGATGATGTGTACTGCGGTAAGGAACTGTACTGTCGTCATGGGATGAATGGTTTGGTGAAGGAAAAAGTTGTTGTTTGCTTCAGCCGCGCCATTCGGTTTGTTGTGTTTCTGGTTAGGAGACGGAGAAATGGGGGGGATTCTTTCAGGGGGTGGGAAAAAAAATGAGAAGAAAGGATAAAAAACTGTAATGAATGTATATATTGTTGCCAGAAGATACACAAATATTGGATGTTACTGGAAGAAGGCTATCTTATTAGGATTTGAATACTTATTTTGAAACTTGAATTAAACTACATTACAATATGGAAGTGATTACTTTCACCTGCTCAACGATAACTCCATTGTTTATGGCTGGTGCAGATGGCTCTACGCCGGAGTTGCGTGCTCCGGGGATTAAGGGGGCCTTGCGATTTTGGTGGCGGGCGTTGCATGGACATTTGGCAATTGACCAATTGCGTGATCAGGAAGCAAAAATATTTGGCTCTACAAAGGGCAGGAGTAAAGTGCTGATTAGGTTGGAAGAACCTATTGATGAAACTCAAATAATTAACACGTCACTTTTGCCACATAAAGGCGGCTCTAACGGAAATGCATTTGCCGAAAATCTTGATTTTAAAATTAGAGTTGATTTTGCCGAAAATATTATTTCGGTGGAAAAGATGAAGAACCTTTTTATTCTCGCCTGTACATTGGGCGGCTGGGGTAAACGGAGTCGAAGAGGGTTTGGGTCGGTAGTTGTTACAGCGATTGATGGCACACCCCTTTCCAATATAACTGATTTACAAGGTATTTTAACACACATCAATAAAGTAATCCCAAATAAATTTTCCATTCAAGGTAACTCAATTAAACCAATTGATTTAATTACAAAAAATTACAGAGAAGAATACCCTTACCTTCTGGAAATACAGATTGGGAATTCAAAAACAGACCTCCGGGCAATTGGGAAAGCCACCCATGATATTATGGGAGAAGATGAACCCGAAAAAACGAATTACAAATACGCTGTTGGAGCAGGTAGCCCTAGGTTTGCTTCTCCAATATACGTTTCCATGCTTAATAGCCACCTACCTGTCATCACGACTTTGAAAAGTGTTAATCCCAAGATAACTCGGAATGATGAGAACAGAGGTGCAAGAGTGAAACCCGAAATAAGAGATAACCTCAAAAAAGAAATTTTGAAATGAAATTCCTCCTCCTCTTTACCCTTGGTCCCGTTCAATCCTTCATTGCGCAGGCACGCAAAACGCACGACTTGTACGCGGGTAGCCGCTTGCTTTCCGAGTTGATAAAAACAGCAATTGACACGGCAGGTGGTGAAAAACAACTCATTTTCCCCAAAATTGGCGCAGCTATGCCCAATCGTTTTTTAATAGAAGTGCCCGAAAAGGAAACCAATTTAGAAGCGTATGGGCAAAAAGTTGAAAGGGCAGTCCGCGCTAAATGGAATCAAATTGCTCAAGTAGCACTAACAGGGTTTAAGAAACCGGTAGGGTTTGATGAGCAAATTGAACAACACCTCGAAATTTTCTGGGCAATTGAGCCACTTGGTAACAAATTTGAGGATACTGTAAAACACCTTGATAAGCAAGTCACCGCGATGAAGAATATCCGCTCTTTTTCACAATATAATTGGCAAAACAACGCGGTAGGCGAACGCGGTCGCAAGTGTTCTCTTGACGGTCAGCGCAATGTGCAGTTCTATCGGTCAAAGGTTGGACAAAAGCTACAAGCAATTAACTCGCCACTTTACTCGACGGAAGGAGGTGTTTGTATAAAAGATGATTTTAAGCCCGATGTTTTGCAGCCCGGGGAAGGACTGAGTGCAGTTGGTTTTGTGAAAAGAAGGTATCGCCCCGAAAATACACCTGAATTTGAGTCTACTGCGGAAATAGCCTTGCTTGATGCATTAAATTTTTTGCAAGATAAAATTAATAATGTGGTCTCTTCTATTCGACTACATGAATACAAAAATGCTTTCGACAACTTTAATGCACAACTATTTTATGAGGAAGGATTATCAGAACAATTCCTCCAAAAGCAGGGTATCACATGCAATCGACCATTAGATGAATTGAGCACAATTAGAAAAATATATCTTGAAGATTTTGCCAGGGAGAATGGGTTTAGATTCCAAAAATATTACGCCATCCTTACGTTCGATGGTGATGACATGGGCAAATGGCTTTCTGGAAAATATTTGATCGATACGTCAAAACTCCGCGAGTTTCAGGAAAAATTTGCTGATTGTCTAGCTAATTTCGCTCAGGCAGCTAAGAAGAGACTAGACAATCAAAGTGGTCAAACTGTGTACGCTGGTGGCGACGACTTTCTCGGTTTTGTCAACTTAAATCACATTCTGCCAGTACTTAGGAAGTTGCGGCAATTGTTTGAAGCAAAAGTCCATCTACCACTTCTACCCTATATGCAGGAGAACAAAAGAATTTCCTTCTCAGCGGGCATCTGTATGGCGCATTATAAAGAACCGCTTTCTTTGGTACTGCAGGAAGCTAAAAATGCACAGAAAAAAGCAAAAGAACTAAAAACAAAAGATGCATTTGCTATTTCTGTCATCAAAGGATCGGGAGAAAGCCACTTGACAGTGTTGCCGTTTGAAACTGGTGCTAAAAATGTCGAACGATTGGAAAAGTTGATAAAGGCACTCATTGAAGGAGGATTTTCGAATAGCTTCATCTCGGCGATGCACAGGGAATTCGCGCGATTGCTTGATTTCAAAGGAGGGCTTTTGCTTTTTGAAGAAATGTTTAGAAATGAACTAAAGCGCCTTTTGAATCGTGCAGCTAATAAATCGTGGAGTAAAGAAACCAAAAGCCATAATGTTGAGGATGCCACCAATGAACTTTTAGAACTGTATGGTTTTCAATCTACCGAAAACTTTTTTCATATGCTGCACATTGCCGATTTTCTGAAACGAGAGATGGATGAACCAAAGAAATCTTCAAAGCCCGAACCTCAAACCACATAAAATAATATGCAAACAATTGCCATACAAGCCACAGATACTTTGTTCTTTAGAGACGGCCGACCGTTTTCGATGGGCGAAGATTCGTTCGCTCAGGGCATTTTCCCGCCTCCGCCGAGTGTACTCTTTGGCGTGTTGCGCTCTGTGTATCTTGCAAAAGGCTTGGAGGATGATTCAGGTCTTGAAATCCTGATCACTGACTCGCTTAATTTGAAGTTCCGATTCATGGCTATGCAGGCTGGAACAGATGTATTTTTTCCTTTGCCTAAAGATCTGGTAGTGGTAAAAGATAGAGACCGCTTAAAACTCCATCCACTTCTGCTTTCTGATGCGCCCCAATTTTCAAATACCCAAACGCCCAAATTGCTCACGGCAAATTTTGAAGACAAAATCGATGATGATGTTTTTCTTACCGATCTTTTGTCTTTGGAAAGATACTTGTCAGGAAAAGTTGTAAACGTAGTACCTCGAAAATTAACCGATTTTACATGCCCAGAAACCAAGATCGGCATTGGCCGCGATAAAAACAGAAACACTGCTGAAGACGGCAAACTCTTTCGCCTCCAGGCCACTCGGCCAGCAAACAAGAATTTACAGCACTTGCAATTTTTAATTTCTTTTGAAGGGTTGCAACTGCCCGAAGATGCTTTGTTTACCATGGGAGCGGAACGCCGAGTGGCTTTTTACAGGAAAGGAGAAGGACTGAACCTCGAATGTCCTAACCTTAAAAGTGAGATTTTTAAAATTTACCTGGCCACGCCAGCCATCTTCAAGCAGGGTTGGCGACCTGAAACTTTGCTTGATACTTACGGGCTAGAACTCCTTACTGCTGCCCTCGACCGCCCCATACACATTGGTGGCTGGGATATGGATGAAAAAAGACCCAAGCCCATGCTGCAATGCGTTCCAGCGGGCTCAGTTTATTATGTAAAAGCGAAAGATGCTGCTGCTGCCAACTGGGCAGCCCAAGCCATTCATGGGAAATCAATTTCAGATAATTTAAACCAAACCGACTATCAAGCTCAAGGCTTCGGCATCGCCTATGTGGCAAAATATATTGAATAGCCATGAAAATCATTACAACTGTTGGTACTTCGCTTATCATCAATTCAGATGTGAATTGCGAAAGTTTGGAAATTGAAACTTTTGATGAAAGCCTGTTTGACGGAAAAGCAGAAAGCAATGTCAAAAAGCTGATAATCAGTAACGAAAAAGAATTGAAGGATTCCATTCAAAACAATTCTGTCTGTGCCGAACTTGCCAGTCTTGCAAAAATAGACCCCGAGGGCAAAGCAGAAATACACCTTCTTTGTACCGAAACCATCACGTCCTATATGTGCGGGCGGGTTTTGCAGATGCATTTGGGTAAACGAGCAAAACTGAAATGGGTGAAAGGATTGCAAGTGAAGAATAAAAAACAATTTGAAACGATTGGCTTGGTTGAATTACTCAATGAAATGGAAAAAATTAGTCAAGGAGATTGGGGTTCTATATCTATCAATATGACTGGAGGGTATAAAGCAATTATTCCATTTCTTACTGTCGTCGCCCAAATAAACCAAGTGCCTCTGTATTATATTTTCAACGAAGAAGGAAGTGACGGATATCCATTGATAAAAATGCCGCAAACTCCAATTGATGTCAATTGGTCGGAATTCGAAAAATACAATCAAGTTTGGGAGAGTTTGAGAAATGGAATAGACAATTGGACAGTGTTCAAGGCTCAGAACAAAATTGAAGATGATTTTCATGCTTGTGTTTGGTTTGACGATGAAAAACCTGGCAGTGATTATGCGCTTATTAGTGGAATTGGCGAAGCATTTTATAGAAGATATAAGCAATGGACATTTATCCATGTCCTTCAAAATGGACCATTTGTATCGAATTACACAAGAAGACGTAACCTCAATGAAGCAATTTCGGGGCTTCAAAACAAACTGAATCAATTTATTCAGGCAAATGGACTAGTGAAATCTGGTAGGCACGAAGTTGTAGAACAAGTCAGAAAAAGCGGCGGAGAACTTGACCACACAGATTCAATGAAAGGCACTGAGTGTCTTATCTCAAAATACCCATCGGCAAACCCAGAAATCAGGATTTTGTATTCTTTTCATCTGGAAAATGGTAAGGTTTCGATGCTCAAAATTTGGGATTTTAGAATAGAAAATTTCAATCACAGCACATATCCGAAAGAATTAAGGGAATTCTATGAGGCTAACAAACAGGGCTCATGGATACCTTATTTACAAACGCGAAATTATTAGACATCATGTTTCAAATCGCACGACCACTTTTTCTAACCTGCGAAACGCCGCTCCATGCCGGAAGCGGTGACGCGCTGGGCATTGTGGATTTGCCCATCCAGCGCGAACGCCATACGTCTTTTCCCAAAATTGAGGCATCCTCGCTGAAAGGTGCACTGCGCGAGGCTTTTGAGGAAAAGTATATTTCTTCTAACCCAAAACGCGACCACCCCAATATCTTCAAACTCTTCGGCCCAGAAGATGGCGACCTCAATGCTGGTGCTTTGGGTTTCACTGATGCACGACTATTACTTTTTCCGGTCAAGAGCTTGAAAGGTGTTTTTGCTTGGATTACTTGCCCGAAGGCGTTGCGGCAGTTTTCAGAAGATTTAAAATTAGCAAAGTTGCAGGCTATTGAAGGCACCATAAGTGCCACGGACAAAAAAGCTGCTCCCTTTAGCGATTTAAATTCCCTGGCTTTTGGAGAGTATTTCGTTTTGGAAGAATACACTTTTGAAAAAGCCCCAAGCCCTGCCTTGAAAATTGGAAAAAAAGACTTGGAGAAATGGCTCGCCGACAACCTGTTCGACCCAGGCTCATACTGGCACGATAAAGCCCAAAAAGACATTCTCATTCTGTCAGATAGTGATTTTCGAGATTTTGTGAACTTGTCCACCGAAGTAATTACACGCATCAAAATCAACAACGAAACTGGGACTGTACAACAAGGTGCGCTTTTCACGGAAGAATACCTACCTGCCGAGAGTGTATTGTATTCTCTTGTGCTGGCAAGTCCGGAGTTTTTGACATCAATACAGGTCAATGAGCGTGATGAACGAGGCGAAAAAAAACATCGACGTCCTGAAAAAGCAGATGCTGTAATAAAATTATTTGCCGATAATTTGAATACCATTATTCAGTTGGGCGGCAATGCCACTTTAGGTAAGGGTATTTTAAGAACTAAATTGCTTTCACCATCAAATTCTGATAGCGATGAAGGATAATCAAACTAACATCAAAGGGCTAGAAGAGGCTCGGGCGAAGTTTGCATATGACAAAGCAAAAACTATAGCTGATGTAGGTGGTAAAAAAGCGAAAGAATATAAATCCTATGCTAAAAAATTGCCAATGATGATAAAAAGCAATGGATTGGGTGTGTCATTGGCCTTTGCATTTTCAAAAGGTAAGGATGGCAATGCATGGGAGCTTTTGTATAACGACATCCAATCGTGGTTGCGGCAGGAGCACAAAAAAATTTTGTTGGGCAATTATGCTCAAACAGAGCTGGTTCATGCCGTTGTGCAACTCGATTCTACCGAATATCGAGCTGTCGCAGTCGAAGTGCTTGCATTTCTTAACTGGCTTCGCCGATTTGCCGAAGGGCTAATTGAGGGTGAAGCCGACAATGATTGATTCATGCTAAAGAAAGGTACATTCATCATCATAGAAAAAGACGGACAGTTCATGGCAGCAGTGCGCCGTGCAGACGGTGGAGTCATAGAACTGCCAGAAGTGGCCATTACGCCTGAATTGCAGCGGCTAAATGGGCAAGCTTGCGAATATTTATTCAAAGGAGATAAAATCGTCAAGGTTGATGGGCGCAACATTTTTCAAGCCCACAAACCAGAGACCTCTAAAACCCCACAAACACTCAATCCCGCTCAGACAGATTGGAAACGAGCCCTGCGTGAGTCCGCCGAGGAAGATGAACCTGAGATTATCGAGAAAATATCAAAGCCAAATTTGCAAGACAGCTTTGAATCATCAAAATCACGCGTGCCAAATGACACACAACGAGTCAAAATTTCAAAAGAGAAAGTCGATAATTTTTCACTTAAATTAAATCAGTTTGCCCGGTGGGACTGGCAAAAGGATGGCAATAAGGATGGCAATAAGCTATATTTTTTCAACCCTAAAAAAATTGAAGAAGGACCTAAAGGTCAAAAAGAGACAAAACTTGACGCCTTTAAAATAAAGGCAAATTTTGGAGATCTGTTTAAAAAGAACGAGGATCAACTAGCTCACCGCCAAAAAATTGCCGCAGAATTCCTCTTTTCCGAAGCTGGACAGTTAGTTACTCAAAAATTTAGACCCGACTGGAGGTTTATCACCGGTCTCGGCGGGCATTCAGTTTACGAAACAGGGCTGACCCTGCACCATGTGTATGGTATTCCCTACATCCCTGCCTCCTCGGTGAAAGGAGTGCTTCGTTCATGGGTCATTTGTCAGAAATTTGGAAATGATGAAAAACAAGCGCTAGGTAACGAGGTCTTTTGTCGTATTTTTGGATGCCCAAATGAATCTGCTTTAGGAACTGCTCATCGAGGCAGTGTTACCTTTTTCGACGCATTGCCAACTACTCCTCCTAAAATTGAACCGGATATCATGAATTCACACTACCCAAAATGGTATGGCGGCACGGGAGCCCCTGTTGACACGGATTCACCTAATCCTGTTTTCTTCTTGACCGTTGTCGACACAACTTTTGAATTTTTACTCGGTTCAAAAAATTGGAATCTACAAACTGAAAGATTCTGGGAAAAAACGCTTAGTGAATGGCTAACCGCCGCCCTCACCTCCCACGGCATCGGCGCAAAAACCGCCGTAGGCTACGGTTATTTCACCGAACATAAAGCATCCTAAATGTCAGCAGCACCATTAAAATTGGCATTAAAGCAGGAGTTGATCAAGAACCCTGGTATGGTGTTACAAAAACTCCAACAAGTATTTGTAGCCAATCCTGATGAGTTTAATGCTGTGATTTTGTTGAGCCAGGATCAAGAGCGCATTGCTATGGAGGAAATTACGGGCTTAAAAGACCACAATTTTGAGGTCAGAAAGAACGGCTTTAATAAACGCTTATTGGATTTGATTGATCGGATCAGGGAGGAAGATGCTAGTGCGTATATCTTGGCGGAATCGCGATTTCAAAAAATTCTGGTTGTTTGTAAAATGCCAGAGAGATCAGCGTTTATGAAAAAGCTCCTACCTGATACGCGCTGGAAATCCATCCACATTGACAGCAAACAACTTCCCTTGTCTCCATCTCAAACGCAAGATTATGAACTCATCATTTTTGATAACCATCCCTTTGATACAGATCAGGGCCAGCACAATCTGTTGAGACACTACCTTGCACCAGAGCATCCCTACCTTTTGTATTTTGGACTACAGTTACCTTTTTTGAACGAGTACCCCGAAAAAGTATATTTCTCCAATTCCATTTTTTCCTTTCATTCCAGATTGCAAGAAATGGTCAATTATCTCCAGAATATTAGTGCTGTTCTGGGGGCAAAATCTTAAGCTATGGCTACACATCAAATCAACACACTCCTCCTCTCCTTCCGCCTCCCCATCTACCCCCGCCAAATCCCCGCCTGGCGCGGAGCCTTCATCGAAATGGCCGGATGGGAAGCCGACCTGTTGCACAACCACCAAAACCGCGAAGAAGCCCACAGCTTCATCTACCGCTACCCCCTGGTGCAATACCGGGTACGCAATGGCTTGGCTTCCATTTTTGCCCTCAACGAAGGCATTGAGGCGGTGCAACAAGTGTTGTTCAGCAAAAAATGGGAGGTCAACTGGCGCGGCAGGCCCACCGGACTGATCATCGACAACCAACCCGAACGCCAAAGCCATACCCTTGAATTGGGGGGCACTCAGCGCTATCATGTACACCAGTACCTGGCCTTGAATGCCGAAAATTACCAGGAGTGGCAGCGCAGCTCCAGTTTGGTGCAACGGGCTCAACTCCTGGAGCGGGTGCTCCGTGGCCACCTGCTCTCCTGCATGTGGGGATTGGGCTGGAAGGGCACGGAACAGGTGCAGGTGCAACTCCAGGAAATTCGCCGGACAAAACCCATTCCCTACCATGGCCAGGAGCTCCTGGCCTTTGACCTGGTTTTTGACACCAATGTGGCACTGCCTCCGGGGATCGCCTTTGGCAAGGCGGTGAGCCATGGTTTTGGTTGGGCATTCCCCGCCGCACAAGCTCAGGCCAAACACAATAGTGATAAAGAATTGAACGCAGTGCCCGCACTTTTGCGTTAATTACAATTGGGCATTGCTAAGCACGAAGTTCTTTGACAAGGTTGGGCATTTTTTACAAATATGCAAAATTTTGCATGAACAATGGGTGTATGCTGAAAATTAGTAACTTGTTAAAATCTTAATGTGTTTTGCTAAAAACCTCTATGCTATTTTTTTACGCATAAAGGTTTAGGCCAAATCCAAAAAACCTGGGAAATTGCGTTTTTCGCCCCTTTGGTTTTTTTACTACTTTAACGATCTTGCTGATTTTCTGTGTTTTATAAAATTGACGCTATTTTTTGCACACGATGGGCACCTTCAAAGCGTCAATTTTTATCAGTTTATTATGTTTTAAAGAAAAGTTAGATACATGTATTCTGACAATTCTCAGGCCTTTTTTTGGTCGCAATACGTTCATTTTTAGTTTTTTAGAAAAGCTAAGGGTAGGAGCGTATTCCATGAATGATGGGGACTGCGACGTAAAAATTGGGGGCAAAGACGCCGTGCCCATGGTAGGAGCGTATTCCATGAATGATGGGGACTGCGACTTGTAAGCCGAAACGATACGAAACTTGTTGATGTAGGAGCGTATTCCATGAATGATGGGGACTGCGACATAAACACATACTAGATTGATTAAAGAGAGCGCGGGTAGGAGCGTATTCCATGAATGATGGGGACAGCGCCGGAGTAAAGCCACTAGCTTCTCCCGCTGGTCGGCGTGTAGGAGCGTATTCCATGAATGATGGGGACTGCGACTATTAGTGTAGTCTCTAAATCCTGATCATTGGCTAGTAGGAGCGTATTCCATGAATGATGGGGACTGCGACCATTTGCCCCCCCGGAACGATGTTCTCATGGGTTTGTAGGAGCGTATTCCATGAATGATGGGGACTGCGACACCACTCGCTCTTTGTACTGATCGAGAATTTCTAGTAGGAGCGTATTCCATGAATGATGGGGACTGCGACTCCCAGTATATTCACCAGCTTCTTCTAAACCTCTGTAGGAGCGTATTCCATGAATGATGGGGACTGCGACCAATATAATGGTTTTGTTGCCAAGGGTGATATACACGTAGGAGCGTATTCCATGAATGATGGGGACTGCGACACGTAGTCTCTACTCCATTCGGGAACTTAATCCCCGTAGGAGCGTATTCCATGAATGATGGGGACTGCGACGAATTGTTCATTGTGTTAGATTGAATTGGTGAAGTAGGAGCGTATTCCATGAATGATGGGGACTGCGACAGTTTTGAGGAACCAATTGCGCTCTTCACCAAAA